>NZ_JAAKEG010000033.1 GCF_011039075.1 Adlercreutzia sp. ZJ304 | reverse complement strand
TTTGCGAGCATCTTTTACAGCTTCTGCAAGAACTTCTTGCATTTCTGCTCTGACAGCATCTTCTGCAGCCCATTTAGCTTCTCGCCTTATATCTTCTTCTATAGTGCTTACAGAAAACACTTTATCCACCCACTCTCTTTTCTCATTGGCTCTATCTACCGCTTTTGCCATTGATAATACGAGGTCATCTTTAGGGTTAATCTTACCATTTGAGATGTATTCCATAAAACTGGCAAGTTTTGCATCCTTTGTTTTGTTGTAAGCCTTACAGTTTAGAGCTAACCAATGTGAATCATCTTTTATGTCGATAGATGCATCTTCAATGCATTTTCTTTTAATCGTATATATTGGTAGCCCTTGTTTGAATGGATCATGATCGCATATAAAGATAATGTAGCTAACCGGAAGAGATAAGTATTCGTCTCCTTTATCAAGAGAGGCTGTGTCAATAGCTGCTTGATAATATCTGTATCTTTTTGCAATATCTTTTCTAGGTTGAATTTGAAGTTCTATGTCATATACCTTATTTTCTCCTTTAGCAAACAAATCAAGGCGCACCCCTTTTGTGTGCGCCAGAGGTTCAAATGCCTGTTCTGCATTTTTGTATTCAAGGGACTCTATCTTTTTGTTTAATATACGCTCTAGCGTTTTGATGCATATATCCTCATCTGTCATAACTCTGTTGAACATATATTGGTTTTTAATGGTTAGCTTCTGTCTTTGCTCTGATGCCATATCTTTTTACACCTTTCTAATAATTTAAGAGTACGCAATTCTCTTAAAATCCTAGATATGACATCTAATGCCTATGTATCAGAAATGCGATATTTAGTGACACCGAAAATCGCTATGAAATCAACTGTTTGCAACAGCTATTACGTCGCAAATCTGCTCAATTGCAACTTTTAATGTATACAAATCTTGCAGAAA
>NZ_JAAKEG010000003.1 GCF_011039075.1 Adlercreutzia sp. ZJ304 | reverse complement strand
TATCTGTATCTTTTTGCAATATCTTTTCTAGGTTGAATTTGAAGTTCTATGTCATATACCTTATTTTCTCCTTTAGCAAACAAATCAAGGCGCACTCCTTTTGTGTGTGCCAGAGGTTCAAATGCCTGTTCTGCATTTTTGTATTCAAGGGACTCTATCTTTTTGTTTAATATACGCTCTAGCGTTTTTATGCATATATCCTCATCTGTCATAACTCTGTTGAACATGTATTGGTTTTTAATAGTTAGCTTCTGTCTTTGCTCTGATGCCATATCTTTTTATACCTTTCTAATAATTTAAGAGTACGCAATTCTCTTAAAATCTTAGATATGACATCTAATGCCTATGTATCAGAAATGCGATATTTAGTGACACCGAAAATCGCTATGAAATCAACTGTTTGCAACAGCTATTACGTCGCAAATCTGCTCAATTGCAACTTTTAATGTATACAAATCTTGCAGAAATCTTACAGAAAACTGGCACAAAACTTGTATTGGCGGCTATTGGCAACAAACACCCTACACGACCCCCGAGAACATATTGACAAATAGCGTTGCAAGACAACAAAACAGCGAAAAGTAATATTAGTTTCAGTTGCCACTTCGCTTCTTAACGTAACAACTCAAAGCCAAGCGCGACGCAGGGCTTTTACGCCCGGCTCAATATCTTCGAATGCGATGGCGGAAAAGCCAATCATCACGCTGCTCGTGGAAGCGGTATCAGGAAAACGCATGCGGGCGGTACCATACACTTTCACGCCTTGCGCAAGCGCCGTATCGATAAGTTGCTGTTCGCTCATGCCGTTGCGCACAGTTACGTATAAGTGCATGCCTGTATCGGTACCCGAAATATTCAGAATGTCGCCCATCTCGGAACGCAGACAGCGCAGAAGCTCATCATGCCGGCGACGATTACCTTTTGCCGTCTTGCGCACATGAGCGTCCCAGTACCCTTGGGCGATAAACCGGGCAAGTGTCTCCTGTTCAAGCCAAGAAACAGACGGATGCGCATAGTTAAACAGATCCCAGTAGCGTTCCAGCAATCGCGGAGGCAGCACCGCGTAAGCTATGCGCAGGCTCGGCGAGAGCGCCTTCGACACGTTACATAAGTAGATTACTCTCCCGTAAGCATCGAGCGACTGCAGCGACGGGACAGGACGTGTGGCGTAACGAAACTCGTTACAGCTATCGTCTTCGATAATGTAGGCGTCGTGTTCCTCAGACCACTTTAACAGCCGCGTGCGCGCATCAAGCGGCAAAAGCAGCCCTGTGGGAAACTGATGTGAAGGAGTGCTGAATATAATCGTAGGGCGATGCCGCTCTACAGCTGCAAGAAAAGCTTCAACACCTTGGTCGGTGGGCAGCGAAACCATAGAAAAGCCTTGGCGACGCGCCACCTCGTGCACGGTGGCATAGCCGGGATCCTCCATGCCAATAACGTCGGTTGTCCGGTTGAAGAGCTGCATGATCATGGTAAGCGCCTCACCCGTCCCCGCCTGCACAACAATCTGCTCGGGAGAACAATCGACACCACGCGTCCGGGAAAGCAGTCGCGCCAGCTCCACCTGCAACGAACCAACCTTGTCGGTGTAGGCATAGCGGGCAAGCTCGGGGGCTGTTTGGGCATACAGAACCTCGTTGAGAAGCTGCCGCCAAATGCGCACGGGAAAGGAGTCGGGCTGCAAATTGGCATGCGAGAAGTCGTAGCGCACTTCGCCACCACTTCGGTTCTCCGCGAAGAATGCCTCTCGATCGCGAGATTCGGCTAGCTTACGCACCTCATCCTCACTAGATGCGCGCTCTAACTTGAAGTAGTCGGAGTCGATGTGCTCAACAATGTATCCAGAACGCGGCACATTCACAACAAGCCCCTCGGTAGCAAGCTGAAGATAGGCTTGCTCGACAGTTGTGTGCGACACACCTAGATCTGAAGAGAGTTTACGAATGGAGACAAGCCTGTCACCTTGGACAAGCCTACCCGACGTGACAGCGTCGCGAATCTGTTCGTATATCTGCTGGTAAAGCGGTGCTCTCGCCGCCTCATCAAGCTGCAGAAATACCTCAGCCTTTCTCTTCGCGCTCACCTCAACTCCTATCTGCCCATAGCTATATTTCCGCATCTGTCCGTTTTAACACACGCAGCATCGGTTTACTCTGCCGGATGGGTGAATGACGAGAAGAGGAGGGATTCTATGAACGAAACCAAACGCAATTCACTCGCAAACGCGACGATGTCGCGCCGCGGCTTTGTGAAGGCCGCAGCCATCACAGGTGCTGTGGGTGCCGCATCGGGCAGCATGTTCAGCACAAGCTCATGGCTTGCGCCTACTCAAGCTCTAGCGGAGGAACAGTCAGAAGAAAAGACCTGCTACCTCTGTCATAACTTTCATTGCCTTGGCGGATGCGGGCTGAAAGCAACAGTTCGAGATGGACGCCTTGCCAAAATAGAACCGCGTCCCATGAAAGATGATCGCTATCGCAAGATTTGCCTACGCGGAATCAACGAAGTCCAACATGTTTACGCAGCTGACAGATTGCAGACCCCACTCAGGCGCGTCGGCGAACGAGGCGAGGGCAAATTCGAAGTTATTAGTTGGGATGAGGCTGTCAAAGAGATAGCTGACAACGTGAAAGCCGTGCAGGAAAAATACGGAGCCGGCAGTCTATATGTGAAAAAATCGGTCGAAGCTAGTCTGGGTCAAGGATTTTCATTCGTAGACGTATTTCTAAATGCCGAGGGTGGCGGACTTACAGGTCTTGACCGCGGCATCGCCAACGGCTGTGAACCGGCGCTTCAGACTGTTAACGGAAATTCGGTTAACTCGATTTGGGAGATGAAGCACGCTTCAACAATTATCAATATCGGCGACAACCTTGCCGAGAGCGGCATTATTTGGACGCAAGCGCTGGTAGATGCGCGTGAAGCAGGCGCAAAGATTATCACCTTCGATCCGCGCTTATCGCCAACAGCAGCGAAGTCCGATCAATGGGTACCGGTCAAACCCGCCGAGGACGTAGCCGTCATACTGGGAATGGCACAACATATCATTGAAAATAAGTGGTACGACGAGGACTACATGAAAAACTACACGTCGTATCCTTTCCTAGTTGATCGCGAAACTGGCGAACTTGTGGGCGAGAAGATGACCGGCACAAACCGTATCGGCAAGAAAAACGCCACAATCGTCCATTCGATGGTATGGGATGAAGCAAGTGGCACGGCAGTTCCGTACGATCAGGAAGGCGCTGTCCCCGCAATCGAAGGCGAATTCACACTGGATGGTCGCAGCGTAGCCACCGAGTTCACACTACTAAAGGAAAAATTGGAAGAATACACACTCGAATGGGCAGCCGAACGATCAGGTATTGATGCGCAAACGATAGCGCAGATTGCTGATGACTATGCAAACCGAGGTCCCGCAACTATTAATTGTGCCGAAGGCGGTCCTGATAAATACGCCAACGCCGATGTACTTGGACACGCCATTGCGATCATTGCCTCTCTTACAGGCAATTACGGCAAACTTGGGGCTAGTGTTGGGTTTTACAGCGCGGGCGGCGGCAGCTTGTCGGGTACGCTTACCGCATGGCCGCTTCCGGAATGGGCAAAGCTGTCCGAAAACAAGATGCGTTTGTATGAGGTTGCATCAAAGCCCAACGACATTCACGCCGCTATTACATTCGGAGATGCGTTCACCCTGCGTGCAGCAAACGCGAATGCCACAATCGACTGGATCAAGTCGCTCGATTTCTTCGCTATAATCGACATTTACCACTCATCTGCAGTTGACTACGCAGATATCGTCTTGCCTGCGTGCAGCAAATTTGAGAACACGGAAGAATACAAGAATGTACGCGTCTCGCAGAACCACGTCTACATTGCCCAGAAGTGTATCGATCCGCTGTTCGAAAGCAAGACCGATCTGGAAATAGAGCGGCTTATTCTCGCAGAGTGGGGATACGATCAGTATCTACCGAAAAACTATGACGAACTTAATCGCAAACAGCTATCTAACCTCAAGGGTAACTTGGAGGGAATAACTTACGAGAACCTGATTGCCAACGACTGCATGCTGCCGCTAAAGAACGGCGACAATCCAGTTGAAGATCAGGTGGGTTATCACGAGCCAATCTTCAAGACCCCAACAAAGCGGCTTGAGCTTTACTACGAGGATCTAGTCGATGAGGGACAAGCATTTCCTTCCTATGAGACATGCGATGAAGCCTATGACGGCAACCCGCTCAAGGAGACATATCCACTCGTATTCATGCAGGGAAAGACGCGCTATCGCATCCATGCGTTTTACAGCTCTTCTGAGTGGTTCCAAGAAAACTACAGCCCGTGCGTAACCATGCACCCCTCCGATGCCGAAGCACGCGGAATTAAAAATGGAGACGACGTGCTGGTGTTCAACGACCGCGGAGACTTCGTCTGCCGAGCCGTTCTTGACGAGGGTATTCGACCCGGCGTGCTATTCATGGCCGAGACGACGTACAGCAAGTATTACAAGAAGGGTTTCCTGCAAAACGTCACTAATTCGAATCTAGTAGAGCGTTGCTACAAGATGAAGTTCGGTCCCCAGATACTCTACAACGACGTGCTTGTCGACGTGAAGAAAGCGTAGGTAAAAAGATGACAAAACTTGCAATCGCAATCAACACTGATCGCTGCATAGGCTGTCAAACCTGCGCGTTCGCGTGCAAAATGCAAAACAGCGTACCGCAGGGCATGGCTTGGAATCGCGTGATAACCGAAGGATGCGATCATGAAGATGGCTCCTTGGGAACGTTTCCTAATGTAACGCGCACATATTTGCCGCTTGCTTGTCAACACTGCGAGAACCCAGCCTGCGAGAAGGTGTGCCCAACCGGAGCCACCTACAAGGATGAAAAGGGTCGCGTAGAAATCGACTACGACAAGTGCATCGGCTGCCGCATGTGCATGGCCGCCTGTCCTTATAACGCCCGCGTTTTCAACTGGGCTGAGCCCGTTCGTAAACCGGACTTCAAATACGGAGATAAAGAGGTTGTAGAAAGAGAGCGCGGCGTCATGGAAAAGTGCACGCTGTGCAAAGAGCGTACCAATCGCGACGAGCAGCCGATGTGCGTTGAATGCTGCCCTGTTCGCGCACGCGTCTTCGGCGACCTCGATGATCCGGATTCCGAAATCTCGAAGCTAAAACACGAGAAATCTGTCCGTATTCTACTCGAAGACAAGGGCACGCGCCCGCAGGTCTTCTACGTCAGCTAGGGGTGTCAACCATGCAAACCAATACTTTCAAAAAGCCTGTCTTGGGCGTGTTCGGCGTGCTTGCCGTTATCGGTGTGGCGTGCTGGATCTACCAGCTGGCAAACGGTTTAGCCGTAACCGGTATGTCAAATGCTAACTCGTGGGGTCTATACATTTGTATGTTCATGCTGTTTGTTGGTCTTTCAGCCGGCGGTCTAATCGTGGCTAGTTCGGCACACGTGTTCGGCATTGATAAGTTCAAGACCGTGGCTAAGCCCGCTGTCATCTGTTCTACAGCGTGCATCTGCGTAGCCGGCATGTTGGTACTTGTCGATCTCGGTGGCATCGCAAAGGTATGGCGCATACTTACAGGACCGAACTTCATGTCTCCTTTGCTATGGGATATGTGTATCATCACAATCTATCTCGTCATCAACATCCTTGACCTCGTCTGGATGCAAAAAGGCGACGAGGACAAGGTCCGCAAGCTATCCTACGTGGCACTGCCGGTAGCTATCCTCGTACACAGTGTGACGGCATGGATTTTCGGCTTGCAAATCGCACGTGCATGGTACACAGCAATTATGGCACCAATCTTTGTGGCTTCCGCACTCGACTCTGGCCTCGCGTTGTTGCTGCTCGGTTTAATACTGCTGGATAAAGTAAACATCGCCAAATTCGATAACAGCCTCATGGCATCACTTGGCAAGCTATTGGCAACTTTCATTGCCGTGGATGCGTACTTCGTTGCGTGCGAACTGCTCACGATGGCATACCCGGGCGCGGGCGAGGCGGTTGCTCTCTCTGAAATGCTCACCGGCGCTACAGCTCCGTTCTTCTGGTTCGAGATTATTTGCGGTTTGCTAGTACCGTTTGTGATACTAGCCATAACCAAAAACCGCGAGAAGCGCGGCATAATTGTGCTTGCCAGTGTACTCGTCGTACTTGGTGTAGCATGCAAGCGCGTGTGGCTGCTGTTTACTAGCTTCATCCATCCCAACGTATACGGTGGTCCCGGCATCGCATCTGGCACCTTCGATGCGCAGCAGAATCCCGCAGATATGTGGATGCTGCTCGGTTCCTATGCGCCAACCTTTGTTGAGATTCTCGTGGTGATCGGCGTTGTTTCGGTGGGTGTACTCATCTTCATGATTCTGTCGAATAAGCTTATTGCGGGCGAGGGTGCCTCGTCTACACACACCACAAAGACCTCTGAATAGTCTCTCCGAAAACGCACTGAGGTCATGCCTTAGCTGCGCATTCTCCCCTTGAGCCCCTGCGCTGCAATGTGCCCCCTTTAGGCGCAGGGGCAACCATGGTGCTACTGGACACTGAACCTGCCGCATCATGCCCCTAGAAAGGATCTTCGATGAACTACAACTCTCAAACATGGACAGAGCTTTCCCAAACGTTCGCTTTTTTGGGCAACTCTCTGCTTGCTCCCATGAGTCAGACAGAGCGCCATGGTGTTGACCCTTCGTTTTGGCGAGAATTCCCAAACTTCAAGAATAAGGCAGTGGCAACCGCCATCTCACACTGCCTTGCCTACGCCGAAAACAAGCGTGCGATCATGAACGAGGATGACCTTGTACGAGAGATTTCAGTAGAATATACGCACCTGTTCGTCGGTCCGCCACATCCGAGTGCCGCTCCATGGGAGACGTTCTATCGCGGAGAAAGCGTCTCTATCGGGTTCGGCGAGGCAACGTTCGAAATGCAACGTCTCTTGCGCGAAGCTGGTCTGCAAATTTCGAATGACAATAACCAATATGCAGATCACATCGGCATTGAACTTCTATACCTTGCCACGCTCTGCGAACGCGCTTCCCACGGCGAACAAAGCAGTACAGATATCGCTACCTTTACGTCTGAGCATCCCCTCTCATGGATAGGCGCCCTCGAACAGTGTATCTACGACGAATGCACAGATGGATACTACCAAGGCGTAGTTAAACTTGCAGGCGCCCTGCTATCCATGGTGGCTCACGACCCCCGAGAACATATTGACAAATAGAGTTGCAAAACAAATTGGCGACTGTTAGGAAGCCGCCAATAACCAAAAACTATATGACTTTGCCCTTTGTGTGGTCTATGCCGTGTTGAATAACTTGCGCGGTCCAATCGCGAAATTCACGCTTACGCGGCACCAACTTGCCATCTACTAACTCGTCATATTCTACAGTCATACGCTGAAAGCGCGTAACTTTATGAGGCTCATCTACAGAAAAGCATTCTTCGACAGTCTTAAACGGAGCTAACGCGCGCTTCATAACTGGATTGAACATAACATGTGGCTCGTCGTTATCGTCTACATAACAGATAGCAGCTTTCGTTTCCCCAATTTGATTAGCCGCAAGACATGCCATATCTTCGGTAGCCGCTACTGTATCAAGTAGATCCTGCGCCAGCGCAGCATCAGCATCCGTGCATTTTTCGCATGGCTTCGACAATATATCTTCGTCTTTAATTATCTCTTTGACTGCCATTGTGCTCCTAAGCGTTCAAGTAAGCGTCTAGTTGTTCGCGAGTACCTATGTTAGTACGTGTTGTAGCGCGGTCAATACGCTTCACCAAGTTTGCAAGAACACCTCCGAAACCCACTTCAACATAGTTGGTTTCGCCCTGTTCAAGCAAGGCACGCACACTCTGCTCAAACATGACTCCGCTTTGCACTTGCGCACCAAGTCGCCCGGCGGCATGTTTAGCATCGAAAGGTTGTGCGTCGGTATTGCATAAAAGAGTAAACCTTGGAGTAGCAAAATTTAGCGTATCGCAGAAATTTTTCACTTCGCAAGCCGCACTAGACATTAAGGGGGAATGAAATGCGCCGGCAGTTGCCAACTTCACGCACTTTTTCCCAGCCTCTTTCCAAGCCTGTTGCGCACGCTCTATAGCTTCACAGGTGCCCGAAATAACAACCTGCCCGGGGGCATTCATATTTGCAGGAACCAACACATCGCCATTTGCCACAGTGCAGCAAAGCTGGTGCGCGTCTTCAACAGTAGCGCCCATTAGCGCAAGCATGGCACCCGGATTTTCCTCGCAAGCACGCGCCATAGCATTCGCGCGCACCCGCAAAAGTGCCGCCGCATCTGAAAGAGAAAGCACCTCCGCTAAAACAAGTGCAGATATTTGCCCCAGCGAAAAACCAACTATGGCGCTCGGCGCAAAACCGGCATCTTTCAAAACGCTACCAACGCCGACAGATACAGCCATAGTTAGCGCTTGTGCAGCCACAGCTCCATTTATTTCTTCTTGCGTTCCTTCGCGCGATAAGCGCTTTAAATCTATGTCAAGCGCATCCGACATAAGGTCGAAAGTGTCAGACACCAAGGGCAAATCTAGCAAGTCGGAACCCATGCCGGGCTTTTGCGCCCCCTGCCCCGAACAAAGCCAAACTGTCATGCTTGCTTCCAACCACGCACGGCGTTTGCATCCGCCATCTTCTGCATATCAAAAGCGCTCCAAGCCTGCGCCTCAGCCATAAGGTCGTCAATTATTTGAAGTGCCGGCTTGCAATCGTGTACAAGAGCTGCCACTTGCCCAGCCATTACCGAACCGTTCTTAACATCGCCTTCAACCGCACGGTGAAGCGACCCAGCCAGCAAAGCTTCCAATTCAGCAGAATCTGCCTCGTTACCAGCAGCAGTCTTTTCCAGAGCCTTAGCCTGACGTGCAAAAGCATTCTTCAGCTGACGAACCGGATGCCCAGAATCGCGCCCAGTAACTATGGTGTCAGCATCGCCTGCATCCATAACTTTTTGCTTATATGCATCGTGCACAGTGCACTCTTCAGCCGTTAAGAACCTAGTGCCAATTTGCACGCCTTCAGCACCAAGAGCAAACGCTGCTGCCATACCGCGACCATCAGCCACGCCGCCTGCAGTTATAACCGGAATGCTTACGGCATCGCACACCGCAGGAGTTAGCGCCATAGTAGTTAGCTCACCAATATGACCGCCCGCTTCTTGCCCTTCGGCAACAACAGCATCAGCACCGGCGCGCTCCATTTTTTTCGCATGCGCTGTAGATGCTATAACCGGCACAACTTTTATACCAGCCGCTTTCCACATCTCTATGTAGGGCGCAGGCGAACCAGCACCTGTGGTAACAACCTCAACTCGCAAATCTGCCAAAAGCTTCGCCAGTTCAGGCGCTTCAGGGTTCATAAGCATCACATTTGCACCAATTGGTTTATTGGTTTTCGCACGCGCTTTGCGCACCTGATCTTCTACCCAAGAAAGCGGCGCTGAACCACATGCAATTATTCCCAAACCACCAGCCTCGCTGACCGCAGCAGCAAGCGATGCATCGGCAATCCATGCCATAGCGCCTTGGATTATTGGCTTTTCAATACCGAGAAGTTCGGTTACACGCGTTTTCAAATTGCGCCGCCTTTCACACCGTTGAATCGGTTTACAAAGAATCTATATAAGTGACCAAATCACCTACAGTATTCAAGCCTTCGGGTTCGCCAAAATCGATATCAAGCTCTTCTTCTAATGTGCAAGTAAGTTCTGCCATATCTAGCGAATCAATGCCTAAAGAATCGAATGTAGCATCGGCTGTTACCTTATCGGTTTCAATATCCAAATTGTCGTTCAAAATTTTTGCAATAGTATCAATAGTTGCCATTTGAATTCCTTTCTTTTCGGCCGCGGTTCATTCTAGCCTATTTCGCAACACTAACTTACTATGCCGGGCGTTTTCGTCAACTTTTCTGCTGCGCGTACAGTTATAATTCCTAAAATGCTATTTATAAATAAAAGGGGCAAAGCGCCAGTCAGAAGGACTTATGAACAATAAAGAGCAGCATGTAGCGCTAATAACAGGAGCTAACCGCGGAATAGGAGCCGCCATTGCGCTAAAACTAGCGCAGGCAGGCATGAACGTAGCAATAAATTACCGGTCTGAAAGCAGCAAAACAAGCGCCGAAGAGCTGCGTGACCGAATTGAGGAAGAATGCGGCGTGTCAGCTATGTGCGTACACGCCGATGTGTCAGGCTTTGAAAGCGCAAAAGATATGGTAGCCAAAGTGGTCGAACATTTCGGCGCGCTGCATGTATTAGTGAATAATGCCGGCATAACCGCCGACGGATTAATTATGCGCATGAGCGAAGATCAGTTTGAAACTGTGGTTGATACAAATCTTGGCGGTGCTTTCAATTGCATGCGACACGCAGTACCAGTAATGTGCAAACAGCGCTGGGGACGCATTATTAACATCAGCAGCGTAGTAGGCGTGCGCGGCAATGCCGGTCAGGCAAACTATGCAGCATCAAAAGCGGGAATTATAGGACTTACGCTGGCTACCGCCAAAGAAATAGGTGCACGTGGGGTTACAGTCAACGCCGTAGCGCCGGGCTTCATAGAAACTAGCATGACAGCGGCACTTAGTGAAAAAGCCGCCAATGCACTTACAGAGCGAATAGCGCTAAAGCGGCTTGGGCAAACTAACGATGTAGCCGCAGCCGTAGCGTTTCTAGCAAGCGAAGACGCAGGATATATTACCGGGCAAGTGCTTGGCGTAGACGGAGGGATATCGCTGTGAGCAAAATTGAAAACAACCGCAACAATACTATAGAGCCTAGGCGTGTAGTAATAACCGGAATGGGGGCAGTATCGCCCGCGGGAATAGGTGTGGATGCACTATTCAACGCCGCAGTTGATGGCAAATGCGCCATAAGCCCGCTTGAAAATGAAGTAGCAGAAGCGGTAAACATACATGTAGCAGGATTAGTTCACGACTTTGATGCCATTCAACTTGGGCTTACAAAAAAGCAGGCTAGGCGCTGGGAAAAATTTGTGCAATACGCTGTTGTAGCAGCCGATGAAGCCATGAAGCAAGCCAATCTGGTACAAAATAGCGAAGATAACAACGAATCGCCTTGGCAACTGTCAGATGGCATAGACGCACACCGTTTCGCTGTTGTATTTGGTAGCGGCATCGGAGGCATGGATACGTTCACAAACGAATCTGTGAAACTGCATGAAAAAGGTGGAAAGCGCGTAAGCCCTTTGTTTATTCCAACAATTATTAGCAACATAGCTGCCGGAGAATTAGCTATCCGTTTCGGGCTTAAAGGCGAATGCACTAACTGTGTCGTAGCGTGCGCAACCGGCACACAATGCATTGGCGATGCGTATCGGCTGATTCGCTTTGGCATAGCCGACAGAGCTCTTTGCGGCGGCGCTGAAGAATCAATATCGGATATATCTATTGCAGGATTTGCAAACTTAGGCGCTCTTACTCATGAAAGCGACCCGCTGCTTGCAAGCCGCCCATTCGACATAAACAGATCGGGCTTTGTTGCGGGCGAAGGCGCTGGGGCACTGGTGCTTGAAAGCCTAGATAGTGCGCTAGAGCGCAACGCTCATATAATTGCCGAGATAGTTGGATTCGGCGCTACCGGCGATGCGTACCATATAACAGCACCAGAACCTAGTGGTGAAGGCGTTGCTCGCGCAATGCAGATGGCGCTAGATGAAGCGGGATTTGAGCCTTCTGACATAGGTCACTTAAATGCGCACGGCACATCTACCGGGCTGAACGATTCCACCGAAGCACACGCGCTCTGCAAACTGCTAGACACAGACAAAGCTGATATACCGGTTACGTCTACCAAGGGTATAACTGGTCATATGTTAGGTGCTGCTGGCGCAATTGAAGCCATAGTTTGTGCGCTTTCGCTGGCAAATAACCTTGTGCCACCCACAGCCGGATTTGCCGAAGCCGACCCAGAATGCCCCGTTACTGTGCTTACCGAGGCACTACGCAACTATCCGCAAAAAATTGCCCTTTCTAACTCTATTGGATTTGGCGGACACAACACCACATTGGCGTTGGCTCCGTATCAGGAATAATTTTCAACTTCGCTTGACCCACGCAAGCGAAAGGAGGCAATTATGGCAAATGTAGAATTCCCGTGCAGCAAAGAAGGCGTATTGCAGCTGCTTCCGCACCGCGATCCTTTTGTGTGGGTAGACCGCATAGATATATGCGAACCCGGCGAATATATATTGGCAGAACTTGATGTGCGCCCCGACTTGCCGCTGTTTGAAGGTCATTTCCCCGGATATCCAATTTTCCCCGGAGTTTTAGTTATGGAAGCTCTGGCGCAAGCCGCATGCTGTTGCCTTATGGCTAATCAAGATGCCACAGTCAAAGTGGGTTATCTTGCAGGCATCGATAAAGCGCGTTTTCGCGAACCCGTATTGCCGGGCGACACAATAGAACTTGAAGCCAGAATACTGCAAGCCAGCAACAAATTCTGCAAAGCACAAGTGAAAGCCCGCAAAGGCAATGCGCTTGTTGCTGAGGCCGTACAGCGTTACTTCTTTGCTACGCCTGACGAAAAAGAAGACATAATAGAAAATGCCGAGAACAGCACATCGGCTGCAAAAGCATCCGATGCCACCCCAATAATACTTCCTTAAGGTGTGATATGGATCCCGAACGTTATTACAAATACAGCGATTTTGGCACAATAGATCAGCACATAGGCGCGGCTCCTGTAGAACAGCCAGAAGAAGCCGATGCTACAAAACCCGCTATGGTTTATATGCTAAGTCAGCTTAGCGAAAAACGTCCGGGACCCGTACTTATTGTTGGTTTTGGCACGCCGCTAAAAAATGCAGTACGCGCTGCGACAAATTTCGGTGTACGCCCAATATTTACAACTGGCACCGGCGACAAACTGCGCGCATTTTCTTTCGGTGGCTTAGCGCAAGTAGTGCCTTTAGGACCGAAATTCGACGAGCGCCTATTCACTAACGAATTCGCCATACTTGAAGCAGCTGAAAATATGGGGGCGAAGACTATTCTATGGTCGCTTCGCGAAAGCCCAAGTAGCCTTTTGTGCAGCGAAATACAACGCCGAGGGCTGTTTATGCTAACCCCGCACGAAGGCGACCGAGCACTTCTGATGTGGGCTAACGCAACCGCCGAAAGCCCGGAAATTCCACCCGCGCAATGGTGCAAATGCGCCCATTGTGGACTTACGCACGATAAGGCATGTGTTCAGCAGAATGAATGGAAATGTCCATCGTGTAAGAAGCTTTATCGCATCGATTCGGCAGAGCGCATAGCAATTACTTTCGACAAAGACAGTTTTCAGGAAATAGATGCCGATCTGGCAGAAATTAATCCTCTAGATTTCCCAGAATTTGATGCCATAATAGAGCGCGCCCGCAAACGCAGCGGCAAAAACGAGGGCGTATGCTGCGGAATAGCAAGCATCAAAGGCATATCTGTTGCAGTCGGAATAATGGAAACAACCTTTATGATGGGCAGCATGGGGCACGTAGTCGGCGAAAAGCTAACGCGCATGATAGAGCGTGCCACAGAAGAGAAGCTACCTGTTGTTATATTTTGCGCCTCGGGCGGTGCGCGCATGCAAGAAGGTTTAGCATCGCTTATGCAAATGGCGAAAGTTTCTGCGGCAATTGAAGCGCATTCGCGCGCGGGGTTGCTGTTTGTGTCAATAATAACCGATCCCACAACTGGCGGAGTTACAGCATCTTTCGCAACGCTGGGAGACATAATACTTGCCGAGCCTCAGGCACTAATGGGTTTTGCCGGACGGCGCGTTATACAAGACACCATAAAGCAAACTCTTCCAGAAGATTTCCAAAGCGCCGAATTTGCGCTGGAGCACGGCTTGATTGACGCAATAGTAGAGCGCACCGATATGCGCGATAAACTTGCCAATATATTAAGTCTGCACGGATACGCAAGCACCGCATACGCAAGCACCTCAGAAACAGAGAGCACGACAACGGGTATTGAAGAGTCTTTTGAAGACTTGAATGCAGCAGAGCAGATTAATACCAAAACTTCGGAAGAATACATTAAAGACACTTCATCGTTTGCGGCATTAAAAAACAGCCTGTCTGGATTGGCTGGTTCGCTCGGACATGTCTTAAGCGAACAAACGTCGGCAGCTGGCATGTGGTGGGCCATTCGCAATAAAGGCGTAGCCGATCTGCCCAACATGAAGCCTGCGACAAGCAATATAAATCTACCAGTGCGCGGTGCTAAACCTGCAGAATCTAGCAATCGAGCTTGGGAAAGCGTGCAGCTTGCGCGCAACGCAAAGCGCCCCACGTCTATGTATTACATAGAGTCCATGGTAAAAGACTTCATCGAATTACACGGCGACCGTGCATTCGGCGATGATGGTGCCATAGTTGGCGGGATAGGCAGGATAAATGGGCGCGAAGTAACGGTTATAGCCCAAGAAAAAGGACCAGATTTAAGAAGTCGCATAGCGCGCAATTTCGGCTGCCCACAACCAGAAGGCTATCGCAAAGCGCAACGCCTTATGCAACAAGCACAAAAATTTGGTCGCCCTATTGTCTGCCTAGTAGATACGCAAGGGGCATTCTGCGGACGTGAAGCAGAAGAGCACGGCATTGGCAATTCTATATCGGAATCTCTTGCGCTTATGTCGGGGCTTACTGTTCCTGTAGTTACAGTGGTGCTTGGCGAAGGCGGAAGCGGCGGTGCGCTGGCTCTTGCTGTGGCAAACCGAGTAGCCATGCAAGAAAATGCCGTTTATTCGGTACTTTCGCCCGAAGGATTTGCCAGCATTTTATGGAAAGATGGCAGTCGCGCCCCAGAAGCTGCCGAAGTAATGAAAATGAGCGCCGCCGATGCGTTAGCTATGGGTGTTATTGAAGATGTAATTCCCGAAGGTGCACAAGCTGCGCACGAAAACCCCGATCAGGCTGCGGCAGCAGTATGGGTTTACATAACCGCAGCCCTCGATGAACTTTGTGCTATGGCACCCGAAGAACTACGCGAACAGCGCTATTCCCGCTTTAGGTCGTTTTAGATAACAGCCTAAACGCTTCCTTGGCGGACGGCGTTGTCTGGGTTTATCGTCATCGACTGGAATCGATTTGCCATATATTCGTTATCGAAGTAATCGGCATAGAATTGCTGAATAGGCGTTGTAATAGGTTCTCCTGCCAAGCGCTCGTACCAGCAGTCCAACGATTCCAGCGTAAGAACCACATCGGCAAGCATAAGTACTGTAGCCACAACCGTAACAGCATAGCGCCAGTTCCAAGGAATCAAATTCACCACACGCAACAACAGCGGCAGCAATAGCTTTATCCACACTACTCCCAAAAAGCCCCACGCACACATAGCCCAACCGCAAGTACGACCATCTATGCTTAGCCATTGCCCGGTGTAATCCCACGCAACCGCACCAAACGCATACTGCATCCAAACGCTTACAAAATATTCAAAAGCGCCGCCAATAACAGCACTACACAAGAAAATAACTATAACGTTGCGCTTATACAGGCGATTAAGGAAAAGTGTCATAAGTATGGCACCGCAGCCATAAATTGGACTGAATGGACCAAACAACAACCCTGCACGGTCTTGCCATTCGCCCGGAACAACCACAAAATAGTGATACAGCGTTTCCATACCATCGCCCAAAATGCAAACCACGACAAATATCCAAAACAGATTGAAGAAGTTAAGGTCAATGTAGCCCTTACCGCTTGCATCGCGCCCTAGCGTGCCTTCTTCCTGTTCTTGGCGAATCTCATTTTCGCGCAGCATGCGCTGCAATTTTCGCTCGTCGCTTAAACTGGGATCGAGATAAACCTGAAAAGCAATAAGAATGCCGAATAATACGCCATAAAGAATCAGGTATGCGCTAACGCCGTTTAGCATTATGGAACAGACAACACCCAAAACCAGCAGCGCATACAACGCGTATATAATCAGCGCGGCAAACCTACGCTGATTGCGAAGGATGCCAATGCCGTATAACAAAACACTAAGCGAAATAAGAATCAGATCAGCTAGAAAAACAAATGTTACAACCGTGGTAGATGTGCCCATTGCAGCCATTTTGCCCGACTGAAATGCATGTATCGTATCCACTAAATCCCATACCACGTTGCCAAAACCATATAGCGCGCCCAAAATGCACAGGACACCAAATATCTTCATAGCCAGCGGCAGCTTTTCGCTATCCACCGGAGCGCTTACCATACGCTTATACCAGCTAGTGTCATACACCTCGCGTATGTCGTTGCGGATTTCGCTTAACTCTTTCCTAAAATCGGCGCTAGAGGAAAGCGTTTCGCCTTTACGCGGATGACGCCTAGATTGTTCTTCTTTTTGGCTATTATCGTTGCCCGCCATGAAATTAATCCTCCGGTTCGATCATTGATAGGCTAAGGTTAACTCAAGAAAGTCCTCTGCTGTTATTTCTGTAAACGAAGTGATAAACATATCAGCCGCTTTATTTAACTCTTCGGGCGTGCCCGCTATATCGCTATCGTATACACCCACCGTGCGATAGCCTGCCTTTGAAAGCGTGCCAACGGCATAAAGTGCGTCCTCAAAGCCCCACGTATATTTCTGCGACGTGCCAAGCGCCTTGCGCGCGGTATCGTAAACTAGCGGTTCCCGCTTTGACGAACCTACGTCTTCAACCGACACAATAGCACGCATAAAACCAGCCAGCCCCGTAGTTTCAAGCCCGGAATGCAAAAGACGAGTAGGCGTAGAAGACGCCACAGCCATAGGCACCCCAGCCGCATGCAAGCCGCATATAAAATCTAGCGCACCGGGCTTTGTTACAGCTTCGGATTCGTACCACCTAGCTGTTTCCTCGCTAATAATGCGCACTACATCTACTCCGCTTTCGCCTATGCCATATTTGTTGTGCATGTAGTTACCGCATTCAAGCAATGTGCCAGAAGTAAGAAAATCCTTGTCCTCTTTTGTGAAAGATACACCTGCACGCTGAGCCAACTTATCGTCTAGCGAATGCCACATATTCATGGAATCGAGCAGCGTGCCATCGCAATCGAAAATAACTCCTATATCCATCGTTTTGGCGCTATGCAATCTTGCCATTATTCCTCTACACGAATTAGCGAAGGTGCGCCGGACACAGTATTTGGTAAAGCGCATATTTCATCTATGGCGGCTCGCACGTCTTGTTCGCGCGCAACATGCGTTACATACACCAGATTCACCGTTCCATCTGGCGCAGCACCGCGCTGAATCATGGAATGTATGCTTACGTCGTATTTCGCAAATACGCTTGACATAGAGGCAAGCACGCCCGGACGATCTGCCGCAGTAAAGCGCATGTAATATTTCATGGAAAGGCTGGTTATAGGGCAAATTGGCAGTTTATCGGTGCAAGTGCAGCCCACTATAGGCGCAACGCCCTGCGTCAGATGGCGCGCCACTTCCAGCACGTCCCCCATTACGGCACTAGCCGCCGCACCCGCGCCTGCACCTTCTCCAAAGAACATGGTTTCGCCCACAAAATCGCCCACAACATAAATAGCGTTAAATACGCCATTTACTGTTGCCAGCTGATGACCAACCGACAGCATAGTGGGATGTACACGCACATCTATACCTTGCGGCGTTCGATGCGCAATAGCCAAAAGCTTCACCACATAACCCATATCGCGCGCGGCATCTAAGTCGGTGGTGGAAATGGTTGTTATCCCGCGTGCATACACATCTTCCATTGTTACACGCGAATTGAATGCAATAGATGCCAAAATTGCAATCTTAGCTGCGGCATCAAGACCATCCACGTCAGCCGATGGATCGGCTTCGGCAAAACCAGCAGCTTGCGCTTCGGCTAGCGCCTGCTCGTAGCTTACGCCCTCTTCTGCCATCTTCGTAAGCATGTAATTTGTAGTGCCATTCACAATGCCCATTACAGACTCTATCTGATTCGCAATAAGCGAGTGCTTTAGCGGACCAATTATAGGAATGCCACCACCCACACTGGCACCAAATGCAATTTCCACGCCAGCAGCTTCTGCTGCATCCATAACTTCTTCGCCATGTGTAGCCATAAGTGCTTTGTTCGCGGTAACTACATTCTTGCCAGCCGATAAAGCCTCTAGCACAACTGTACGGGCTACTGTCGTGCCGCCTATTAGTTCTATGACAATGTCTATATCAGGATCGTTGGTTATATCGTGGAAGTCGGCAGTAAATAGATGCCCTACGCCATGAGCTTCTGCTTCGGCGGAATTAAGAGAACATACACGAGAAAGTTCTACATCCACCCCTAAATGTCTCTGAAAATCGGTGCGATGTTTCGCCAGTATATCTATGCAGCCACCGCCAACTGTTCCGGTTCCTACCAAGCCTATCTTTATAGCCATGAATTCTCCAATGCAGCTTACTAAAATGCGTTATACCAGTATAGCGGAACTATGCGCAGGCAAACTTATTGCACCCTATTTCTTGCGCCATGCACCTCATTATGGGTGGCGGGCAATTTTTTTGGGGGAAAATGGTCAAAACTTCCGACTTTCCATGGTCGCAATGCCACATATCCTACCCCAAATGTGGAGAACACTGGGCAAACAGGAGATGCCAGTGCGCTAGTAGGCAGAATTTCGCGTCTTTCACCATGGAAAGTCGAAAGTTTTGACCACTAAAGCTGAAATTTTTTACAAATCGCGAGAATACAAGTCTTCGTAGGTTTCGCGGCGTGTAGTAACCCGTGCCTGTCCGTCAGCCACAAACACAATTGCGGGACGTGGTTGCCCGTTGTAATTGCTTGCCATAGTGGCACAGTATGCACCTGTACCAAACACGCACACCACATCGCCCAATTCGGCTTGCTGTAGAGGCATGTCAACTACGACAGCGTCGCCACTTTCGCAATGCTTGCCACAAAGCGTAACTATTTCAGTTCGCGGCTGACCGGCCTTATTGGCAATAGTAGGTTCGTAGCTGGCGTGATATAGCGCGGTGCGTATATTGTCGCTCATGCCGCCATCCACAGCCACATACTTACGAATGCCGGGAAGCGTCTTCAAAATTCCAACTGTATATAAGGTGACACCCGCATTGGCTACAAGGCTGCGCCCGGGCTCTACCAAAAGGCGCGGCAACGGCAAATTTCGCTTTTCGCACGCCTTTCGTACCGCGTCGCAGGTAACTTCGGCAAATTCATCTATTGAAGGCGGATTGTCGTCAGCAGTATAGGCAATGCCAAGACCACCGCCCAAATCTAGTTCGGCTATGGTGTGCCCGTAACCGTCGCGAATGCGCGCCATGAAATCAACCATAACCTCGGCAGCTTCACGGAACGAATGCAACGCAAATATTTGCGACCCAATATGACAATGCAGCCCCACAAGGCGCACATTGGCGGCTTCAAGCGCAGTACCCACACATGTGTATGCAAAATCATCCAGCATAGTGAAGCCAAACTTCGAGTCTTCGCAACCCGTGCGAATGTATTCATGCGTGTCGGCTTCTACGCCCGGTGTTATGCGCATATATATGTCTTGCACAATGCCTAAACGACCAGCTATTTCGCTTACACGCGCAAGTTCTATACGGCTATCGACAACTATGCGACCTACGCCAGCACGCATAGCTTCTTCCAGCTCGGTCGGTGTTTTGTTGTTGCCATGCATAAAAATGCGGTCAGTAGGGAAATTTGCGAACTGCGCACACGCTAATTCGCCGCCGCCCGACACATCCAAGCAAAGCCCCTCGTCAGCCACTATTCGCAGAACTGCTTTATTCAGAAACGCCTTGCTGGCGTATATAACATCGGAATTTTCATAGCGGCTGCGGAATGCGCGTATGTATTCTGCCATGCGCCAGCGCAGGTCGGCTTCATCAAAAACATAAAGCGCACTACCCTGTTCTTCAACAAGGTTCACCATATCAACCCCACCAATAAATAGATGGTCGTCGCGCACTTCTGCTGTGCGGGGCAACACTTTTCCAAGCTGCATAGTGGTGCGGTTATCAGGTTGTTTCGTAAGGTCTGACGCAGGTAAAGACATATTTTTCTCCTATACATAATTAATTTGCAACATTTTAACAAAGCCCAACTTGCCCGCCGATTCAGCATTGGAATTTTACAAATTGGCAATAAGGTAACTTGACATATAACGAATATATAAAATCGGAACGGTAGGGTTCGAAAACTGCGCAGCCTTCACTGTGATACCGCCAATTATATTGATTTGCAAGGTATAAAGTCATATACTTGTACAAATTATTGTACAAGTACGGAGGCTAACATGCGGACGATAACATATAGCAATTTTCGCAAAGATTTGAAATCGGAAATACAACGCTGTAGAGATAACGCAGAAAGCTTGCTTGTAACAAATCGCGATGAAACCGAAAATGTAGTGGTTATGAATGCTCGCGATTATGATTCACTAATGGAAACTATCCGCATATACGAAAATCCGGAGCTTCACAATAAAATACTTCGTGGATTGCAGCAAATTCGCAGCGGAAACGGCATTCAGCAGGAGCTGCTAAATGCATAAAGTATTTTCCGATGACGCTTGGAACGATTATTTATATTGGGAATCGCAAGACAAAAAGACGCTGAAACGCATAAATACACTTATAAAAGATATGGAACGCGATCCATTTTCTGGAATTGGCAAACCCGAACCATTGAAATTCGGACTTAGCGGCTGCTGGTCGCGCAGAATAGATGCTACAAATAGATTGATCTACACAATTCAAGACAGCAATATATGGATCTTATCTTGCAAAGATCATTACTAAAAAGGCGAGACTTGATAGTCTCGCGTCTCGCCTTTTTTACCAGTTTATTCTTGCTTCCCTATTTTTCGGCATGAATGGCAGTTTTACTTTCTTTGCGCCTGCTAGAAGAAATAACCACAACACCCACGGCAGCACAAGCAATTCCTAGCAAGCCCACCATACCGGGCAGATTTAAGTCGCCCGTCTGAGCAAGGCTGGTTAAACGTCTAATTGTGCGCGATACCGGATCTGTCGCACCTGCAGGAAGGGCGCTAACGGGCTTTATGGTTACTACAATCTCGTGGTCGTCGGCTATGTTGTTCACTTTATATGACGTCTGCGTGAAACCAGTAGCTGCCACGCCATTGTCGGTAACACCCACTACACGATATCCATTGTCAGCCTCATAGTTTAATGTGTACGAACTTCCAGCTTGCAAATACTTCACCGTGAAAGTTTCATCCGACGATGAAGTGCCCGCAATGCGACCATGCCCACCATCAATACGCGCACTTATGTTGTATTCGCGCTCCCCAAAATCGGCACGAACAGAAACGCTGGGATTATTGCCAGTGAAATAATCTGCTGGAACAACAGCCGCCCGCATACCCTCGGTAAGAACAATGTTGTCGGGCGCTGCATGCGCAACCTCAGCCCCAGTAAGCGCCGCTATTGTACGCTGCAGCGTAACTGTATTATTTACATTTTGAACAGCCGGCATAAGGTCTGTTTGCCTAGAAACGTTGCGCATGCGACTTTTCGTGGCACCGTTCAGATAATCTATAGTTGCAAGCGTATTATTAAGCTGATCAACATGGCTCTGCGTTGCTGGAACATGTTCCCATTCAACGCCATCTACCTCAAGAGTGTTCAGCCATTTGCCATTTTCGGGAGCAGATATAATAATCAATGGCAGATTACGCTTCCATGTAAACACGCCTGCAGGCAGCACGCTGCCGCCATCGCTTGCCTCCACCTTAGGCACTACATTTACAGTTAGATTAAGTGTTGTAGCAAACGACCCGGTGGGCTTTAAGTCGCGATCGGATGACGTAATTGTTACTTGCCCGGCTTCCGCATTTACTGTGTAGCGATTACCATCTGGCGTAATGTATTCACCGGTTGTTGTGTCAAAGCGGACTCCCGTAGCCGGATCAGTCAAAATGCCTGATGAATCCGGACCATCCATTGTATCTTTAAGCTCTACGCCCCACTCATCTAGTACCGTAACTCCATCAACTACGATAGTGTCAACTACACCATTATCTTCTTCGGGTACATAGGCTACGCTGTCGGCTTTGCCATCGCCATTGGTATCGGCTGCAACAACCGAGCCACCCTCAAGTTTGCCATCGCCGTTGTTGCCCGGCAAAGTGGTACCGCCGGGCAGTTCAGGATCTGCTGGAGTCGGCGGATTATCAGAACCAGTAGATCCGCCATCTTTAAGCGCGTAGCTAAGAGTTGCGCCTGCACCTGCATCTGCCACGTTTTGATAACTTACAGTAACGCTATATTCTTGCTTGCCTCCTACTGTAGAAGGTCCTGCAATTTGTGGGCTAACAGCGCCCGCACTACCTGTCAGTTTGACCGAGTTCATATCAAGCGTTTTGCCCGCATCAAGCACAATTGTCAGTGTTGCATCTGCCTCTCCACTTGCAGTTAGTGCAGCGCCCGCCGCAAGCACTTTGCCCGATGCGTCTTTCACAGTAGAACCCGGCACAACAGTTGAAAGCGTAAAACTGGCTTCAAGAGTGGCGAAGGTGAAACGCACCTGCGTATCGCGTACAACATTGTCAATTTGAATCAGACCAGCTTTGGCAGCCTCTGTTACATCCGCTCCTTCAACATCGCCGTAGAACAATTTTGCACTTTCAACCGCAAAACCACTTAGCGGTCGCACAAGCATAGTTACAGAACCCTTATCGGCAACAGTTGTCGAATCCGCCCACGTGGTAGAAGTTTCCCCGAAACCCACGCGCGCCTTAGTTTTGTCATAAACTGCACTTACAGTGTGATCTGGCACCACAATAGTGCCGTATTCAAATACAACTTCAACAACTGTATCCTCAGTTAGCTTAGATATCTGATAGCTTGCATCTATGCCCTCAAAATTCTGCCCTGCAATAGTTAGACTTTTTACGCGCGCATTAGTATCTGATGCAAATATCAGGTCTACCGCTTTGTTTTTCTCTAAAGTGTAAGTGCCATAAGTCTGACCCGTGGTGAAAACCTTTTCAGCTTCACTTACGCATGTCTCGGGCAAATTGCTTCCCACATAAACGCTACCGGGCCCTGTAGCTTTCACCGTTAGTTTGACCGGCGTTTCAGGGTCTGTGTCTTGTTTATATTTGAACGCAACTGTCAAGACTGCATAGGGTTCGTCTTTGTTTTCATTAAATGTAGCAGGCAGCGTGTACGAGTTGCCTTCCCATGTGCCATACGAACTGTCGCCCTCGGAGGCATTTTTATTCTTAATGTTGACGGTCTTTTTTGGAGCAGAGTCGCCTTTTTTCGAATAAATGGAAAGGGTAAGCGTGTCCGTTTCATATCCTTGGGTGGTAGGTTCAAATGTGAAGGTTGGAGCAGTACCGTATGCATAGCTTCCGCCACCAGATATGGTGCCATTTTCGCCTGCACTTGTTGCTATTTCGAACGCACGGTTGGCATCTTGGCTAGTTTGGGCAATAGCAAGCGAATACGTGCCAATGTCTCCAGTTTTGCCGGAATCGGACACATAGAAAGTGATAAGCCCGCTTTCGTGATAAGTAAGACCATAAGCAGCATCGCTTGAAAGCTTTATAACTTTGCTAGTTGTAGGGTCTATGCGTAGCACTTCAAAACTAGTGCCGGGAATAGGCGCAGTTGCGCCTTCAGGCCATTCAATGTCAGCTGCATTTATCGCCACCATAATTGGAGCGGAAATGTAAGCATCTGCCTCTTCTGGAACAACGTCGCGCACAGAGACACTCCAAGCGCCTTCTGTTGCCATAGTGGTACCTGCAGCTTGTACAAGTGCCTTGTAAGAGGAATCCGTTGCGAACAGGGGCGACGTGTAGATAGTCGAGCCTATCTTAATTGAACCCGCAGCATCGTTAGTATCTAAGATATGCCCATCTATCTTGTCTACACCCACACCTGCTAGCGCGAAAGTCCACTCACCGGATGGACCGTCTAAAAAAGGACCGGGCTTATACCCGCTCTCGCGCACGACCACGTAAGGATCGTCCTTCGCCTGCTGGGCAGTAGAGGCGGTAAGACCTGAACCATCCGCTACATCTAACCAGTACCAGTAAGTAGCATCCGGCGCAAGCCCGTCTGCGCGCGGTATATGCGTGAAGGCCCAGCAACGACTCTCGGTGTCGTATGTGGCACCATCGGTGGATGCTGGTGCAAGCACGGTCGCTTTCGCATAGGCACTCTCAAAATCTGGATTGCCGTTGTTCTTGTAGGCAGCAGGAGCCCACTTCCACGTGCCGGATGGTGCCTGCTCAGCACTCGAAGCGCCCGACACCCACACCGTTATGGGTGCGCCCGTCGAATAGTCTTCCTCGAGGAACTGCTCATCTGCAGGGACAACAGTAAGACCACCATATGTCACCAAGTTGATGTCGGTCGATACCTCTTGAGTACCCGTGCCCGTGTAGGTCGCGCTCTCCCCTATAAGGTCGCTTTCCGTAAGCGCTATTGCCGATGCCGGCAGCAGCCCCAATGTAAGCGCTGCTGCCGATATACAGGCTATCATCTTGTTCATGAGTGTCTTCATGGCCTTCATCCCTTTACCTTCGAATGCCCTATCCCAGTTTCTTCATCCCTTTGGGTACATTCGCACCCTTCACTGTCATAGCGGGCGTAAAGCGAACCCAGTCACGGATTCTGCTCTCTGCCCGATATGAATCATCACGAGAGAATCTCTATAACTATCTGCGCGGCTGCAACTCCCACCTCTTCCTCGGTGTTAGGGTCAAGCGCGTGGAAAGTAGCGGTGCAGAGATAGGTACCCTTGGGCAGCGCCACGCTAAGCGCGTCCTTCTGTATGTGGTAGTTCTGCTCCAAAATCCCGCTCTCGTATATCACTTCCCCCGTGTCGTCACGAGTAATAGTTACCTGCATCAGATATGGATTTCCCGGCACGTTTTCAATGCGTAAGTCGCCCTCTGCGGTGCCGCTTGCAAACTGCGCCACACTCGCAATAGAGATGTTGAACATGCCTTTCTCTACAATACGGTCCAGCTCGGCTTGTATCTCGGCTTCACTCTTCCCTTCAAGCTGTCCCAAGCTACCTGCTCGGTTGCTCGGTTTTTCTGCGAAGAAGAGCATGTATGCCAAAAAGACAGCAGCTACGAGTGCCAAGATGGCTATTGCAATACCTATCCAGAAGCCCACTCCCCGCTTATTACGTTTGCTCTCGACAGCTACACTCGTGGCAGGCGGCACGTAGTTCGCTTGAACGTACTGAGCATAGCGAGGATCGTAGTTGTAGGCTGTTTGGGCATACCCTTGCTGAGCGTAGCTTTGCCCATAGTAGCCCGGCTGTCCATACCCTTGCTGCCGTGCTGCTGTCTGAGCTTGTGCATGTACCGCATCCTGACCGGGCTGCACAGAGGGGTTTCTCATACCGAAGCTTTTGGGCGCGGCGGTGCTAGGGGCTGCAGGATATGCAGCCCCCACAGGTTGTCTAGTATCGTCTTGTCGCGAATGTCTTGACATTTAAGAGACTATTCCGCCGTCACTTCGCTAGCGAGTATGGTGGCGTTGTTCGGATGCATAGCCGATACGGTGTAAGTCACCTTCATCAACTGAACGCCAGCAGCCTCATCGGTTGCAATGCCCGTGATTGCAGATGCGTGACCTTTTAGATCGAGAGCTAGACTACCCTTAGCAGGAACAGCCCATGCCATATCTGTATATTCTTTGAATGATTGCTCGTTCTCGGTAAGCGCCTTGGTATCAGAGTTAGCAGTCACCTGCATGTAGACGGCGCCGTGACCGGTCTCAGTGGCGGATATGCTCTCGTTCTCGCCCGGCAGAGCATTCTTATTTGAGGCGGTCCAACCTTCCTGTAGCTCGGCCTTCATGCCAATAATGTAGAGGCTACCAGTCTCAACGTTATTCTGGATGGCGTAAGTACCAGCGCTCGGGCAGATGATAGGACCGCCAAGAGTCTTGGCTGCTACAGTCATCTCAAGCGGCAGCATACAGTTGATCTGGTCGGTGGTGGTGCGCAGATTAATGTCGGTCACAGCAGCGCCCGCGCCATTAGTAACAGTGCCAGCATTTTCCTCTTCATTTTTGCTCGTGTTATTCAGCTGGGTTTTGCCCGCGCCAACCTTGGAGCCATAGTTCGGTGTGCTGCCACCATCTGTACCGCCAGTACCTTCTGCGAATGCAGGCACGGCACAACCCATAGCCAGTACGGCAGACAGTGCCAGCGTACTCATAATCTTAGTGGTCTTCTTCATGGCTTTTCCTCCTTGTTGTCTATAAGCCATTTCTAACTTCGTGTATGTACTGCGGCTTCCCATCGCCGCGTGGTACCTTGCATAATTAAGCGGATGCTCCTAGCCCTTAACGTTCAGAGTTACCTTTGCTGCTGCTTGTCCTATTTCCTCGTAGGTAGTGGGATCAATAGCCGAAAAGGTAGCCGTTGCCGGATAGCTCCCAGCGTCCAAATCGCGTGCTAGAGTGATGTTTTCTATGTACTGATTGGGCTGCAGAATGCCGCTTTCGTAAAGCACATCTCCTGTGCTGTCATCGGTTATCGTCACTTGCATGTTGTATCGATTGCCCGGTACATTTTCTATATAGGCAGTACCCGATGACGTACCGTTCTCAAACTCAATGACAGAAGCGATGGAAATATTGAACATGCCTTCCTCGACCGTGCGGTCTAGTTCAGCTTGTATCTCTTCATCGGTCTTATAGGGAGCCTGACCTGTTTGAGCGCTGGGGTCGAAAAGGCTATTTCCATTGCATGCGAACAACCACACGAGCAGCCATATGGCAAGAGCAAGCACCACGCAGCCAACAATTATCAGTACAGTGCGCTTGGTGCCTGATTTTGGTGCTTGAGATGCTGGACGCTTATGCGGTGTGCCATTTGGTATCTTCATGCCTACCTGCCTGTATTTTGAATTTTTGTCTGTCATCGGTATCCTTCAAATCATCGTTTGCGTGTCGTATTTCAAGCCCCCAGACTTAGAGGGGCACGGGATGTTTCACTTGTCGTGTCTGCGAGACATCAACGCCATAAATGGCATCTTCGCTTGCATAAAGCCAGTTGCCGGAATCTTGCCCCACACCTGATTCGTCTATGTCGGCAAACCAAGTGATGGTGCTAAGCTTGCCCCAATCTGCACCCTCTTGCCTTGGGTTAGCGCTGCTGCCCAGCTGCAGAACCAGCTTGCCTGTAAGCTTGCCGCCTGCTTTAACGGCCTCACCCTCTACCGTCTTCGCCGGCGTACTTCCAATGTCTTGCGTACTGTCTAAACTGCCGTTGATCGTAATGGGGCTGCTTCCACCAGAAATGATCACAGTGCCGTCATGGTTATCGGTGGCATCGCTGGCAAACTTGTATACATAGCTGCTATCGATGTCGCCAATCGAATTAACACCCAATGCCGTCTTAATGTTCTCGGCGTTAGCAGAATCGATTACCGAGGCAGCGCTCAATTCCACTTCGCGAGGAGTCGTGCTCGTAAAGGTGAGGCTATCCGTTGCCAAAGCTTGTTTGGCACCGTTCTTCAAAGTGAAGGTGCGATTCGCTATCGTATCCAGCGGAACTGTCACCGAGTAGACCGGGGTCCATGTAGCGTAGAGTTTCACTGTGAAGTTGAGGCTTGCATCTCCTGTAGTGCCAGTGGTAGCCACACCCGCAGCCTTTGCAAGCTCAATCGCCGTTGGTGAAGCCGTACCCTCTGTCGGGTCTGCCAGCCAACAACCATTGCCCTCAGCAAGCTTAATCGCATCGCCGGTAGGAACCTCGGTGAATGCATACCAAGCAGACAACTTGTGCCCAGTAACCGAACTTGCCACATTAGACGATGTAGGCAACGTTGCCTCTGCCTGCGCTTGAACATCTGCTGTCTGCATGGCAGACAAATCCCCCGAGTATTTGTAGTAGTCGATCGTGTAGGTAATGGGTGTCCATTTCGCATAGAGCGTAGTCTCAGCAACTATCTCGGTGGTGAAGTCGAACTTGTCTCCGAACGTGATAGTGCCATCGTTAGCTTCGGTGCCCTCGAACCAGCCGTCGAAGGTGTAACCCTCGTATGCTGGCGCATCGGCCGCCTCAACCGGGCTGCCTGCCGCAACTACTTCAGTGGTCACATCACCGGTACCATCGTTGTGCTTGAAATGCACGGCGTACTCGTTCGGACCCATATCATTAAAGGTAGCGGTATAGGTGGTGTCTCGCAGCACTTTGTCAACCTTCGGAGACCAGCCGGCAAACACATAGGTGTGTTGCGCATCGCCCGCTTTAGTGGGCATCGGTCCATCGTAGGAAGGCATCTGCTCCCAACGCAGACCGGTGTCCACCTCAAGCACCTCGCCACCCTCATTAACCCACGTTACCGTGTAAGTGCTCAGGGCGTTCTCGCTGTTAATTAGGCGAATACCAAGGGCAGAAGTGGCGATGATGTCGCCTGTCAGATTGCCGTCACCGTCAGTCTCGTCGGTCACGTTCTCGCCGGGAGCCGGTCCATCCGGCACATCATTGGATGTGTTAATAACCCGGATACCCAGCGTCGTAGTAGCTGTAACATTGCCGGTCAGATTACCCAAGTCATCGCGCTCATCTTCGGTATTATCGCCGGGAGCCGGCCCATCCGGCACATCCTGCGCGGTATTGATAATCTTGATGCCAAGCGTAGACGATACCTCGTATACCGCGTACTCCCACTTGGCGTAAAGCGTCATAGGTGCAGAGACTATCGTGCTATCGAAATAGAACGGCTGGGTGCAGTAACTGTCGCGATACCAACCGCCGAACGTGTAACCTGCACGCTCGGGAGACGGAGACGGCGCTACTACTTTATAGCCGCTTCGCTTCGTCGCAGTCTCGGTGGCATACACTGTATCCCCACTCGCATCGTTGCGATCGAAGGTGACTTCGTAACTCGGCTGCGGCACGGCGGTAAAGGTAGCCTCATAGACAGTGTCCTCAAAAACGTGGTCAATAGGTTTATCCCATCCGGCGAATTCATAGGTATAGTCGTAATCCTCGGGTCTTGTAGGCTCAGAACCGGTATATGCGGGTACTGTATTCCACGGCACCGTGTCGGTAGCAAGCACCGACCCGTCGTAGTTCTTCCACTCCACCGTATAGTCCTTCACAAACTCGGAATTGGTGAAGCGGATGCCTAGCGCAGACGTAGCTATCACGTTGCCGGTAAGGTTGCCGAAACTGTCTTGCTCGGGTGTAACGTTCTGACCGGGGTCTGGAGTGTCGATACCATTCGAGGAATCTATGACGCGAATTCCCATGGTGGAAGTGGCGAACACGTTGCCCGTCAGGTTGCCCAAGTCATCCTTCTCAGGGTCGACGTTCTGCCCCGGACGCGGACCATCGGGAACGTCGGTTGAGGTATCTATGACCTTCACGCCAATAGCCGAGGTAACGGTTGCCGTAGCATCCATTTCCTCAGCAAACGCCTCCGTGTAGCCCATCAGCGATTTCACAAGTGCGAAAGCGAGCACGCACGCAAACGCCACGGCGAGGCATCTGCCTTTTCTCTGTATCTGTTGTATGCGTTGCATATGCGTACCTCTTACATAAATGTTTAAAAGTTAGAGCTTCGCTTAGGTCTGCTGGTTTTAACCAGCAGACCTTACACGATGTGTTAGTTGCTAGATGCGCCTATTTACAGGCAGAACATCGGGGAGAAGGAAATGGGAAAGTAGAATAAGGTGTAGCCTGCCAATACATTTACCCGAGACAAAGAAGATGCAGAACCATTGTAGTCTCTCTTATACAATAATCTACTTCCCGGAACGCCACTAGCAGCAGAACGATGGTTCTCCCATACAAATTCCTTGGAACCGGAATATACGGTACCGTCCTCATTCAAGTAATAGCGCTGCAACGGTTCGTTCGTAGCACTAGAAACATTATTCTGAACATTGTGAACCTTGTAATACTCGTACTGATAACCTTCTTTAGATAGTGAATTAGCATTACCAGTATTCTTGATGCCCGCATCTCCTAAAAGCTCACGAGCAGATGCAAGAAATACCTTATCTGTTGACAACTCGGCATCAATTGCGAAATCTGCACCATTCCATTCAACAGTTGCTTTGTTGACTGAAACCATATTGGTCTGCAAAGCAGATGGAATCTTATTCCAGATGCGGCTATTTGTTATATTGCTATAGTCGGATGTGTACTGCATACTCGGGGGATTCATTTCATTTCTTACTAACGAAGTCTTCCAAGTTGGGTTATTCTGTCCCTGATTATTCACTACCTTAGGCCAGAACTGCCATCCATCCGATGCACTATCTGTAAACCAAGTAGAACCATCAGGATAAGTATTTGTCTCATTCACAGGCCAATAACCAGCTTCAGTTCCTGACTTAGTTAATGCTACTCGTTTTCTATTATTTGCATCATCGAGTACGGCATCAGGATAGAGCAGACCGCTGAACTGGAAGGTTAAGCCAGCTTTGCCAGTATTGTCAGCCCTGTCATCATGCAAAAGACCAACAATGTCTAGGTCGTAGCGAATAGAATCTTTGACGTTCAGACCTTCATCCGGATCTTCCGTACCACCCTCTGTTGGTGTGCCCGGCTCCTCTGTTGTAGGCTCCTCTGTTGTAGGCTCATCTGCTATGCCTTTTATCTCGTTAGGCACCTTCCAAGATGTACCCCATGTGGTGCGGCACTCATAGGCGCTCTCGTCCTTGATGTAGTTTAGATACATGCCGTAGTAAACGGAATTTTCGCCATTTTTGGTGATATCGTTGGAGTGGTTCTTCACGTCAGTAAGGCTAAAGCACTCGTTCGTGCCTTTATCAATCAGATAAAATGCCGAGTTCTGTTCCAGCTTTGCGTTGGTAGCTTCTTGGTTTATCGTACCGTCACCATTACGCACAGTCAAACTACCTTTTGGTACATATTCGGATATGTAATACTTCACGTCTACCAACTTATGGAAGCTGCCATCAGCAATAGAATTAAGATTGGCGGCGTTAAACTGTACGTCCTTGTTTCCCGCCGTGGTTGCCGTAACCACATTGCTGTTATCGGTATAGGTAGGCATCTTGTAGTAATCGTTAGAGTCGTCGGTGTTCGTCAGGTTCAGCCGCCACGTGCAGTCAAGCTCGCCATTAGAACCGACCAAGAACAAGTCGTTGGCAAACTTAGTATAGGTACCCGCAACCAAACTCTCGTCTGCGTCGGTATCAACAGCCTGATCGGGACGAGTGGTTGGATACAGCGAAAACCAATTCTTGTAGTTCGCACCGAAGAAACGTGAGTCGTTAGTAACCTCTTCAGTGGGGCTAACTGCTTCGAACATATCTTGCCACGTAGAATCGGTGGAACCGTTAATCTCAATGCCCTTCACCATAAGAGCAGTATCACCCTTGTTCTGTATCTTAAATCCTTGGGTGATGCTATCGGAGGGATTGGCAATATCGTAACCCTCAGTGCCACCGAAGGTGACTACAACAGGAACGGATACGTTAATGGCTTGGACGGCGAGTGGGTCTATGCCTTCGTCGCTTTGTTCAACAATGGAGCCATTCGCCACACCCTCCACAGCATGAGCCGTACCGGGGATGAGCGGAAACATCGTCAGCGCAAGAGCGGCAACTGTCACCCCCGATATCATCCGTTTGGTCAAACTCGTTGTCTTCATTTCCTTCTTCCTTTACTACTCGTGGCACGCACGTGCCTTGTCCCTATGTTTATCGGGTACCTTGGATACGTGATATATCTGTATGAATTGGGGCTTTGGGGTTTTATGGTTCGAGAAGCGTAAGCGTCTCTGAACTGATGGAACCATCTGGCTGCAATCGATCGAGGTCGATTGCCAGACTTATATGGAAGCGCATATTGCCTTCAGAAAGCGCAGTTATCGTTCCTGCGTCTACATCTATAGAGAACGATTTGGCAGGGTAGGTTACTACGGGATACACATCCCCGGTTGCATAGATATATCCCTCTCCATTGAAGAGCGAGACAGTGCCCCCAACGCAAATGTCGAAGGTGTCAGAGCTCAGCTTCACGCCAAAGGGATGAAAAGTATTGCCAGTTGCAGGCACTCCCGTCTTCCAAGCGTATTCGTTTGCTTCGTTGTAGGGTGCGTATACATGAGCGTTGGTGGTGCCATCTAAAGCGTTCGCGGCTACCTCCGCCGTACCCCGCGCGTCCACAATTGTTATACCGTCGATGTTGGCGAAAGCTTCGTCATCTATGGCTTGCAGCTGCGCTGGTACCACAAAGTTACTAAGATTCGTGTTCGCAAATGCGCGCTTGCCTATGGTTTTCACTGTGTCCGGAATATAGACAGCCTCAAGATTAGCAAGACCATCAAATGCGCCATCGGCAATGGTAGATACGGTGTATTCCATGCCCGCTACAACACCAGCGTCAGGTATTACAACAGCCGACGGAATATCCTCGCCCGCCCAGCCTACTGCTAGCGTGTAGTCGTCTTGCAAGGTAAATGTAAAGCCGCTTTCGTTTTCTTCAGGGCTTTCAACTTGACCCGGCATTGCTGGGTCAGCAAAGTTGCAAAACCCTACCGCTTCCCAAGCAGCTTTAGCAGCATCGTGTTCATCTGCAGAAACACGCAGGGCAACAGTAGCACCCTGTACAACAGCGCCTGCAAACGCTGGGTATATATCGTAGGTGTCTTCAATCTGGCTGGAAACTCCAGCTTCAATGGCTTTAACTTTTCCATCTGAAACTATGGTTGACAAGCTTTCGTTTCCCCAGAAAGCACCTTCTGCAATTTGCGTGCATTCAGCTGCCACAGTAACGCTAGCGCCAATTCCGGCAGGTGCAGCTATAAGAGTAGTTTTGTCAGCTGTGTATAAGATACCGTCCTGAGTGGTAAGAGCATTTGAATTAGCCGTGCTCCCATTGGGAAATACAATGGTCTGAAGCTTGGTGCAACGGGAAAATACGCAAGCAGGGACGGCGACCAATGTGTCAGGGAGCACGGACATGCCCTCCATACCCTCCGGGACGAGGAGGAGGCTTGTTAGGTCGGCATTGCAAAGAATGCCGTTATAACTTGAGTAAACAGGGTTTTCCTCTGCCACATGTATTGCTGTGGCGTTTGGGAATAACTGGAAAAAGCCTACATCGATAGATTTAACTGTAGATGGAATAGTTATAGAGGTAACGCCAAGTGTTTTCTCGGCTTCGGCGTAATATTCACTTGTATAGGGATTTGTGGCGCTTTGGGAATTTTGGGAGTTTGCCGCGCTTGTGGAATTTGCCACATCTGCAGCGCTTGCCGCACCTTCAGCAGTGTTTGATTGAGTTACCGCACCAGCGGTTGAAATTTTTTGGGTTTCTGCGGGGTTTTCAGGGTCTAACCTAGAATCGCAGAACCCCCCCCCCCATTTCTATATTCGAACTTATGTTCGTTACTGTGTAGGTTTTCTCACCAGAAACAACTTGTTCAGGAATTTCTAGTGCACCTTCGGGGCTTGTGCTAAAACCAACCAGTGTTGCTGTGGCGGTTGCCTCATCTGCCACATAGTTTAGATCGTTGTAGGTAAGCATGGTGGCAATATCTGCATCTAAGTTCACAGGAACACTTGCGCGCACCACATCTTGCACTTCTATAGGAGTAGCAACAAGCGCATTTTCGCCTTCTTGTGTCTGCACATTTGTTGTATTGGTTTTAGAATCTGCTGCATCCGCCGCATTGCCTTTATTGTTTTCATCTGCAAAAGCTGCAAACGGCGCAAGAGAGCATGCTAGCGTTGTGGATAAAACCACAGAAGCAGCTCGTTTGAGCATAGTAGTGTCACTCATATCTATCTGTCCCTTAATGTTCATCATCTATTGCGTCCCGTGCAATAACTGCCTTGATGAACTTCGTCTTTTTTTATACCCGATGCCTTTTAAGGCTGAACAATTTATACGCCTCGCACAAAGCAAAATGCAAGCATAAATTTGAGAATGGGCAGAGCCCTTCACGATTTCAACAGATATGCATTTATCTTATCAAGATATAATACAAGTGTTCTAAATATCGAACATTATGTGAAGATTTCCCAGCTAAAAGAGTATTTTTCGCCTCTTACTTCCCTTATTAAACACAATACACTATAATGCACTTATCATTCATTTTGGATGCAATTAGGAGTAAATATGCCAGCCTTACAATTAAAAGACTGCCCCCCTGATGTATACGACACATTACGAATATGTGCCAACAACGAAGACCGAAGCATTGCCCAGCAAACTCTGCACATACTTAGAAATTATCTAGATTTATACAATCAGGTGCGTGGCACAACCAATCCCGATAGCGTGATATTTAATCCAAATTTAGCTGCGTGCCACATCAATGAAGAAACTAGATTGAAAATTAGAACAGAACAGCGCAGGAAATTATTCGAAAAGATTAGTTTATTAGAACCGATCGAGCTATCTGAGGATTTTCAAGATACGGCAGAAATGATAAGGCAAGAACGCGAATCCCGAATGGATCGTATAATTCCAGAATTAGCAGGTAAATAATGGTTGTTATGGATTGTAGTGCCGCGGTTAATATTGCTTTAGACAATGAAAAAGGAAACGGGCTTCTTATGCTCTTGCAGCCTAATGAAGAAATTATTGCCCCTACTTTTTTTCGTATAGAATTGAGAAATTCATTTTGGAAATATATTGTCCATGGCGAGATGGACGAGCTTACAGCCCAAGAACGAATGACATACGCAGAAAGCCTTATTACCAAATTTGTACATACCGAAGACTATATGACGGAGGTCTTCTCTCAAGCTGTAAAGTTTCAACATCCCGTATATGACATGCTCTATCTGTGTATGACGCGGCGCAATGGAGCCACTTTGTTCACACTAGATCAAAAGCTAATGCAGATATGTCGCGAAGCAAAAGTTAACTGCACCGAACTGGTAGATTTTTAACTAGTTGCTATCCAATTAATGTTGCGTTATTTTTGATTGCGCATAATTCGTTAACACTTTAGGAGATCTCATGTCCAAACAAGAACCATCTATAGATCAGTGGCTAAAAGAAGCGAAAACATCGCCGGAAGCAGAGCAATGCGGCATGTTTCTTACCCACAACGGCGTAGTGCGTATAACTCCGAAAGCGCAGGTGCGTGAAGGCGTTGAAGGGCTAGGCAATGTTGCGCAAGTAGAATTCAGCTACGATGCAGCTGGTGTAGACGCAGCTATAGAAGAAGCGCTTACGTGGCCCGGTGTGTATTATGTGCGCGTATGGTTAAATGAAGGTAAGTTAGGTGTGGGCGACAGTCTGATGTATGTTTTAATCGGCGCAGATATACGCCCGAACTGCATTGACGCACTACAGAAGCTTGTGGGCAAAATCAAAAACGACTTAGTTGTAGAGAAGGAAATATACGCCTAGTTACGAATTAACTAATCCCACGGATCTGGCTCATAAAAAGGCTCGATATACGGTCTGTCGCTATACGGATCGTACCCGTCATCATCTTCATTGGCGGCACGTAAATAAAGGTCGCACTTGGCAGATTTCTTAGAAGAGCCGTGTGCTTTTGCCGCGACTCTTCTCTTTTCATCAGAATCCAACTCAGATTTTTTCATAGCCTACTGCCCCATCCAATGAAAATATCAACAGTGAAATCAGAAAGACGAAGTGAAGGCTGCGTAGCTTTCGAACGTAGCCTTCCTGATTTCACGCATCGAATATAGAATCTAATCTACAATCCGTAAGTAAAGCCTGAAAGACGGAGTGAAGGCTGCGTAGCTTCTGAACGTAATCTTTCAGGCTTTACACATCAACACACCCTATTGGAAATACTTTACTCCAGCTTCAAAAATTGGCTGATACAAATTACCGGGAACGTTCTTGTACAAATTAGTTCCCGCGCGCTCAGTATGCCCCATTTTCCCAAGCACTCGTCCATCCGGACTGGTTATTCCCTCTATAGCCAACATACTGCCATTCGGGTTAACAGCCAAATCCATCGAAGGCCTAGCGCAAGAATCCACATACTGAGTAGCTACCTGCCCCGCCACAACCAGTTTATCCAACAGGTCAGGTGGTGCCACAAAGCGCCCTTCGCCATGACTTATAGCTACAGTATGCACGTCACCCACCTTGCATTCTGCAAGCCACGGCGACAAATTAGAAGCCACCCGCGTATGCACCAAACGACTTTGATGACGTCCTATCTGATTGAATGTTAACGTCGCGCAATCGGCATCTATAGGGCGAATATCTCCATAAGGCACAAGCCCCAATTTCACCAGCGCCTGAAAACCGTTGCATATGCCAAGCATTAAACCATCGCGATTTTGCAGCAAATCGCGCACAGCGTCGGTCACAGCAGGCGCACGGAAAAACGATGTTATAAATTTCGCCGACCCATCGGGCTCATCGCCCCCCGAAAAACCACCCGGCAACATAACTATTTGTGCACTTCGAATAAGTTTCGCTAATTCAGCGGTACTTTCTCGTACTGCATCGGGCGACAAATTGTTAATAACATACGTAGTGGCACGCGCACCCGCGCGCTCAAACGCTGCCGCAGAATCATATTCGCAATTATTTCCGGGAAACACCGGAATAACAACATGAGGTCGAGCAATAGCCGCGCCGCTATAAGTTGTTGCAGAGCCCGCGCTGTAGCTAATTACAGAAATATCTTCTGCCGCCTCTGTTTCTTCACGCTTAGTGCGATACGGAAACACGCTTTCAATACCAGATTCCCATATCTCTTGAAGTTCATCCAAGTTAAGTGTTTCTTCGGGCAACGCCAATTCGTAAGCTTTTGTTACCGTACCTATAACGTTAATTTCTATATCGTCTGTGGAAGCAGGCACCTGCGCACGCTCGTCCATCTCTAAGATGAACGACCCATATGCAAGACTAAACAGCGTGTCCGCAGTTGAAGTTGCACCAAAAATAGGAGGCAAATTATTTAAGCTAACACCTAGGCGATTGCCCACGCACATCTTAAACAACGCTTCCGCCACGCCACCGTAGCCAGAAATGCTAGCGGCAAGCACTTCGCCGCGACCAATAGCGGCTTCCACCCAATCTAGCACGGCGCACGCAGATGCCGCGTCAGGCACAATGTAGTTTGCAAAGTCTCTGGAATATTTGGGAGACACTAACACTATGCGACTTCCCGCGCGCTTAAATTCGGGCGATGTAATTCTGTCCACACATCCCACAGCTGTCGCAAAAGATACCAGTGTAGGCGGCACATCAAGCTGTTCAAAACTGCCCGACATAGAATCTTTACCACCAATTGCGCCAACATGGAAATCTAACTGCGCCATTAGCGCACCCAAAACAGCTGCAACTGGCTTTCCCCAGCGCGCAGGCTCGTCTCGCAATTTTTCAAAATACTCTTGGAATGTTAAATATATATCAGCACGTTTGAAGCCCGTAGCCACAAGTTTTGCCACTGATTCCAATACTGCAATATAGCTACCTACGAACGGATCAGCTTCGGTTAAGTAAGGGTTAAAGCCCCACGAAAGCCCAGAAACTGTAGTGGTCTTACCACCTAAAACTGGCAGCTTCGCCACCATTGCCAAAGCAGGTGTAAGTTGCGTGGCGCCACCAAAAGGCATAAGAATAGTAGCTGCACCTATTGTAGAGTCAAACCGTTCCGCTAGACCCTTATTCGAAGCAACGTTTATATCGGATAACAGCGCACAGAAACGCTGCTTGATAGTGCCTTTGTCATTCGACAAAACCGCCTTGCTGCCGCCTGTAGCCTTTCGCACTTCAACAGCTTGAAACTTCGGTGCCCCATTGCTGGCAAGAAATTCGCGAGAAACATCAACAATATTCTTACCGCGCCACGTCATACATACACGCGGCTCAGCTGTAACGCGCGCCACTGGAGTAGCTTCCAAATTTTCCTCGTGCGCCAAGCCAATGAATGCCTCAACATCTTCGGAAGCCAATGCGACCGCCATGCGCTCTTGACTTTCAGAAATAGCTATTTCGGTACCATCTAATCCGGCATACTTCAGAGGTACTGCGTCTAAGTCAATCTGTAAGCCATCGGCAAGTTCTCCTATTGCTACAGAAACGCCGCCCGCACCAAAATCGTTGCAGCGTTTTATCATGCGGCAAGCCTCGCCCCGCCTAAACAAACGCTGTATTTTGCGCTCGACCGGGGCGTTGCCCTTCTGCACCTCGGCACCACAGTTTTCCAAGCTGTTCAGCCCATGCGCCTTCGACGACCCCGTGGCACCACCTATACCATCACGCCCGGTACGACCGCCCAGCAAAACCACAACATCGCCCGGCGCTGGCGTTTCCCTGCGAACATGATCAGCCGGCGTAGCGCCTACAACCGCACCAATTTCCATACGCTTTGCCGCATACCCCGGATGGTAAAGTTCGTTTACCTGCCCGGTAGCCAACCCAATCTGATTGCCATACGACGAATAGCCCTCAGCTGCCGTTATACATAACTTACGCTGGGGCAACTTACCGGGCAACGTGTCAGACATGGGCGCGGTAGGATCAGATGCGCCCGTTACGCGCATCGCCTGATACACATAGCTGCGCCCTGAAAGCGGATCGCGAATGGCACCACCAACACACGTAGCCGCACCACCAAAAGGCTCAATCTCGGTAGGATGATTGTGCGTCTCATTCTTGAACAAATACAACCAATCCTGCAGTTGCCCGTCAACATCTACTTTCACGCGCACAGTACAAGCATTTATTTCTTCAGACTCATCCACGCCGCGCATAATACCCTGCGCCTTTAGCCATCGCGCACCTATAGTGCCCATATCCATCAAGCATACGGGCTTATCTTCGCGACCAAGATTGCGGCGCAATTCTAAATACTTATCAAACGCGCGTTGCACATTCGCATCGGCAATTTCAAAATCGGTTAGCTGCGTGCCGAAAGTGGTATGGCGGCAATGGTCAGACCAATATGTGTCTACCATTTTTACTTCCGTAATAGTAGGAGAGCGCCCCTCTTCACGAAAATATTGCTGCAAGAACGTTATATCAGCCAAATCCATAGCAAGCCCACGCTCGGCAATAAAGCCCGCAAGACCATCTTCGTCTAACTGAAGAAAACCATCTAACACTTCTACATCGGCAGGCTCTGGAAAATCTTGCTCTAGTGTTTTCACTGGCTCTAGCTGCGCTTCGCGTGCCTCAACCGGATTAATAACGTAATGTTTAACAGCCTCAATATCGTCTGCGGAAAGATCGCCTTCCAAAACATAAACAGTAGCCGTGCGCACATCGGGGCGCACCTGCTGTCCTATTAGAAGCATACATTCCGCTGCGCTATCGGCACGCTGGTCGAATTGCCCCGGCAGCGACTCAACGGCGAATACTTCCGCTTTCGCAGAAATGTTCGCTTCATCTAAAGTGCGATACGTGAAATCTACCTGAGGTTCGCTGAATACTCCTGCAACGCTGCTGGCAAATAATTCATCACCAGCACCTTCCACATCGTAGCGATTCAGCACACGCAGACCATGCAGCCCCTGCACGCCCAGCACATCACGCAATTCGCTTGTTAAGCGACTAACATGCGGATCAAACCCCGGCTTCTTTTCTACGTATATTCTGTTAACCATTGTCGTCCACCTTCGCAGGCTTAGTTTTAGCCTTTTCGCCAGCCTTGCCGGTAGCTTCCGGTTTTGACGCATCCGCTTCGGCATTCGCCTCATCCGCTTGCGATTTCTTACGAGCTTCCTCGGCTAACTTAGCAGCCTCAGCCTGCTGTGCCTTTTTTCGACGCGCACCTAAGCCGCGTCGGCTCTGCACCACGGGCTTCGCTTTTTCTTCCTCAGCCTCTTTCTTTGCAGCGGCAGCTTTATTGCCGGCTTTGCGCGCAGCTCTTGCGTCCTCTTCCTCAAGCGCTACCATGCGCGCCTGATAAGCCTTGCGCTCTTTGCGAATTTTTGAAAAGTCTACATAGAATGCAAAGATTATTAGCGCATACGCCAAGAACAATGCCACAATTGCCAGCCAATCGGGCTGCACGCCACGCAATGCCCACGACGCGCAAACGCACACAATAGCGCCGCCTAGCGACAACATCCATGTAATACGCAATTTCTTATAGCGGGCGGTATCTGGCTTGTAATATTTTCTGTCCAGTTCACGCTGGCGCTCTTGCTCTTTTTTGCGTGCCGCCTTTTGTGCAGCCTTTCGCTCAGCTGGCGTTTTTTTAGCCGTCCCTACCGTAACTGTTGCTGCAGCTTTCGATTTCGGCTTAGCCGAAGCCGCGCTTTTACGTGTAACTCCATGTTTATTCTCGCTGTTATACCGCTCATTCATAGGATTGCGCTGCGACATGCAAAACTCCTGTCCGGGTTCTTAAATAACTTACCAATTATAGTAAATTATCAAGCACTATCGCGCACTATTAACGACACATTGCACCATAAGTAAAGTTGGAAAGGACAAGAAATTCTGGCAATACGGAAGAACGGAGTGAAGGTTGCGTAGCCTCTGAACGTAACCTTTCCGACTTTACGCCCTGATATATCCGACGTATATCCGACGCGCAAAAGTTACAGCGGCTTACCAACCAAAAGTTCGTAAGCTTGTAAGTATTTCTGCGATGTACGCTCTATTATTTCCTGAGGCAAACGCGGAGGTGTACCTTGCTTATCCCAATTTGCCGTAAGCCAATCGCGCACAAATTGCTTATCGAACGACGGCTGATCTTTTCCGGGCGCATATTCATCAGCCGGCCAAAAACGCGACGAATCAGGTGTTAACACTTCATCACCAAGCGCTATACAACCATCTGCACCGCGCCCAAATTCAAATTTCGTATCCGCAATTATTATGCCGCGCTGACTAGCGTATTCAGCAGCCGCATTGTAAACCAGCGTAGACAGCCGCCTTAATTCCTGCGCGTCATCTTCGCCTAGTATCTGCGCGCATCGCTCGAAGCTGATGTTTTCATCATGATCGCCAATTTCAGCTTTCGTGGAAGGCGTAAACAGCACTTCGGGAAGCTTCGAAGAATTTTGTAGCCCATCGGGCAAGTGAATGCCGCACACTGTTCCTTCGCGCTTATATTCTTTCAAACCGCTACCAGCCAAATATCCGCGCACTATACACTCTACCGGGAACATCTCCATTTTGCGTACTATCATAAAGCGCCCGTCAAGCCACTCTGACCACGGCGCAAATTCATCCGGCAAATCTGCCACATCGGTGGTAATCATATGGTTATCCACCACATCGTCAAGCAATTCAAACCAGAATTTAGAAATCTGCGTTAGAACTTTGCCCTTATAGGGAATCTCGTCTTCCAAGACATAGTCGAATGCCGATATACGATCGGTTGCCACCAACATCAACTTGTCGCCCAAATCGTATATATCGCGCACCTTACCCTGAGATATCGGCTTGATTGTTATCGGATTCACGATTGCCTCCTGTCGCTTATGCGGTTGCGCTGCAAATTACTACGTGCACGAACACGCGATATTGTATCTTCATAAAGCGGAATATGTATTGTAAACGTGGCGCCTTTGCCTGTTTCGCCCTCTACGCCTATCCAGCCCTTATGGCGATCTACAATTTCTTTTACCACCGCAAGACCGATTCCTAAGCCTCCGCTTGCCCTAGCACGCCCTGCATCGGCACGCCAGAAGCGTCCAAATACCATTTTGGCTTCTTCGGGAGACAATCCAATGCCCGTGTCGCTAACAGCAATATTAGCCATAGCAGTACTGCGACGTACACTTACATCTATGCGTCCACCTTCGGGCGTATAGCGAACCGCATTCGAAATTAGATTCACAACAGCTTGACGAATCATATCGGAGTCGCCAAGTACAAGCACGCGGTCGTCGGTATAGAAAGTAAGCGTCAACCCCGATTCTGTTACAAATTGCTCGTGAGTTTGCACAACTTCGCCAATAAGTTCGCCAAGGTTTACCACGTTTTGCTTCATAGGATTGCTTCTATTTTCCAAACGCGATAACTTCAGCAATGCATCAACCAGACGGCTCAGGCGCTGAACTTCACTATTTACTCTTTCCAGATGCTCTTCGTCGGTATCGTATACGCCATCTATCATGGCTTCCATGTTTGCCTGTATAGACATTAGTGGCGTTCGAAGTTCATGCGCCACATCGGATGTTAAGCGCTGCTCTAACTTGCGATCGTTTTCAACCGAAGCAATCATGGCATCGAAAGTTTCGCCTAAATGCGCTATCTCGTCTTCACCTGTTAAATTAGAGCGCGCATTCAATTTGCCAGCCTTTACCGCAGCAGCCGTGCGTGTAAGACGATTAATCGGTGCCACCAAACGCCGCGCAAACACCATGCCAAACAGCGATGCAATCGCCACAGCAGCCAAACCCGCAAAAATCAGCGCCGCATATGAATTGTCTCTGAACTGCCTGTCCAGCTTGTTCATAAGCGTGTCAGACCCGTAAACCCACATGCGAACCGAACCTACAACTTTGTCGCCCACCTTAATTTTTGCGCCGGCAATTTGCGCAGGATCGCTAGGTTCAAATGATGTGCCATCCCCCCTAGGGGCGCTTTCATTAGAAGTTTCATAAATCGTATTGCCCGCAGCATCTAACACTTTTATGCTAACTTCGGGCGACACTTCCGCTGCCATAGCAATAGTTTCTACCGCTTCAGAGTCCAATTCGCCCGAATTCTCGTAAACCAAAGCTATACGAGTAGCGGCAGTCGAGGCTAGCGACTCTATATTTTCTGCGGTATAAGCTTGAAAATATTGACCCCAAACAGCGCTAACTACGCATACAGAAATTATGGCTGTAAGCGCCGCTATCATTGCAAACGATAGCGCAATACGTGTTACGTAGGTTAAATTTGCCCAGCGCAAGCGCGAAAAAAAGCTGCGCTTGCGCTTTGTTTCTTCCGCGTCTTCTGAAGCAAAATTTTCTTCAGAATTACTAGGGCGCTTTTCATCTGCCGCAGGCGCAGCTTCGGGCGTATTCTGATCCGTAGTAGTTTCGCTATCCATTACTTTAGATTTACAGGGCTCTACAGTTCACACTAAATAGACTGGGTAGGATCTTCAAAACGATAACCCACACCGTGTACGGTATGAAGCCACTTAGGATTCTTCGGATTATCGCCAATCTTGGCACGCAGGTTCTTCACATGACTGTCTATCGTGCGCTCGTAGCCCTCAAAGTCGTAGCCAAGCACTTTCTCAACCAATTCCATACGCGAATACACACGACCGGGATAGCGCGAAAGCGTAGTAAGCAACTTAAATTCGCTAGCCGTTAGGTCTATCTCTTTGCCATCGACCAAAACCTTATGACCTGAGATATCTATAATCAACTCGCCAAACTCTAGCACCTCGCGCTGCGGCGCATCGTTTGAATGGGCACGGCGCAGAAGCGACCTTACACGCGCAACCAATTCACGCGGGCTGAAGGGCTTTACCAGATAATCGTCCGCACCAAGCTCTAAACCTATTACGCGATCTTCCACTTCACCTTTTGCGGTAAGCATAATAATGGGAACATCCGAACTGTCGCGAACAGTGCGGCATACACGTTCGCCTGAAACGCGCGGAAGCATAAGATCCAAAATGATTAAGTCGTAGTGGTGCTTCGCGAATTCATCTAGCGCATCCTGCCCATCGCCGACAGCAGTTACCCAGTAGTTGTCGCGCTCTAAATACGCTGTTACAGCATCACGAATATTCTTCTCGTCCTCAACAAGCAAAATGCGTCGCGTATCATTATTCATAACTAACGCCTCCGAAAAGTCAGCAGCACATACCAACACAAAATAATCTTGGGAATATTGTACCTTTTGCAACCTAAGGGATGAAATCGCGTTGCCTAAATGACACAATAGAGGCATGAAAATAAACGGCAGAAAACGCCCGCAGAACAAAAGGCGCTCACAATACGCACACGCCAACACGCGAGTGCGACCGAGCGTGGCTAATTCGTCGCGTACAACACGACACAAACACGCAGCCGATCGGGCTAGCACACGAAACACCGGCGTTGAAAATGACTCCACCAACATAGCAAACATACTGCTTACCAGACGCGGATTTCTTTACGGTGTTGCAGGCGTAGCCGCTGTCGCCGCCGTAGGAACTGCCGCATTCGCAGCTACGGGTGGCTTTTCGCCAAAGCACGATACTCCGGCACTATCCGTTCCAACCAGCAGCGTTTTCACAACCGATAACTGCGAATATATTGAAAACAATCAAGCGCTTCGCGTGGTTACATCCGTTTCGCTGCCTTATGGAACTATGGTATGGGCATCCGACCCTAACGTAGCCGCCTGCTTATTGCCTACCGAAACGGGCAAACCGCTAACAAATGTAGGTCTTATTTCCCTTAGCGCAGGCACATGCCGCACAATATTAGACAAAGCGCACGGACAATCTGACGGCTTTGAAATATACGATGCACGAGCTACGTCTAGCGGGCTAATATGGACAGAAGCCGACATTTTAGATGGAAACTGGCGCGTTTATCAGGCAACACTTTCCGGCGCCCAGCTAGGAGAGCCAGTATTAATGCACGAAGGCGATACCAATTGGGAGATGCCAACATTGGCTGCCAGCGGCAATTACGCATTCTGGCAAGTGTTGCCACAACTAAACGGCAATGCCACTAAAGAAGACAGCCTTATGATGTGCGTAGAATTTGGAGGCAGCCCAGAGGCTGCGCGAACATTGTACACATCGCATGGGCGCATGGCTTGCTCTCCTAGTCCCTCAGCTTCGGGAATTGCCTGTGCCCCACGCGCCGACACTAGCGATACGCGCTACCAACTAACTCATATAGACGCAGCAACAGGCGAAGTTACCGACGCGCTGGCGTTGCCCGCCTCGATGCGCCCGATATATGTGGCATATGGCGAAAGTGGTTTTGCATTCAGCTTCGACGGCATATACAACTACGGTGATGGCATAGCGAATCTTGGCACATACACGCCTGCATCCGCACCCACATACGACTTAAAAACCGCCACAGCTGATGCCCAAAATTCGCTACGCGACAAAAACGGACAACTTTCAGAGCGCAACGCAGAAGAAGCCAACGCCAGAGCTGCCCAAGCAGTTACCGATTTGTACAGCAGCTCGACATGGTTCCGATTTCCGCGCACACCGGTTACACCGCCTGCTTGGTACAACAATTGGTTCGTTGTTAAATCTACACGCGCCGTATCGGGCGTAGATTTAGGCGCAAAGCGCTACTTCGCCTTAGATGTGGAAAACGGCGCACCAGATTATGGCGAATTCTTAGCATCGTATGGCACGTGCCAAAATTTGGTTACATACACCAATATTGACTACACACCCATAAATGGCGACCCCATTAAAGAATGCCGTATGAAAGTTTGGAAAACTGTTTAGAATTCCAAAGTTTCTAAGCGTTCAAAAATCGGATCAATTCGCGTCAAGAATGCCTTCGGATCAAAAATGGCATCTAGTTGTTCGGGTGTCAAAACAGATGCATCCGGGTCGGCCTCTATATTCTCGCGGAAACTAGGACCAGCAACCGCATTTTGAATATCGTCCCAAACGCGCATAGCATTGCGCTGCACTATTACATATGCGTCCTCGCGCGTAAGACCCGCATTCACCAGCGCAAGCAAAACCTTGCTGCTAAATATTAGCCCGCGTGTACGCCATAAATTGTGCTCCATTTTTGCCGGATAAGTTTGCAAACCATCCAGCATCCACTGCATTTTTCCAAACATATAATCTAGCGCTATGAAGCTGTCGGCTAGCGCCACACGCTCGGCACTTGAGTGGCTTATGTCGCGCTCGTACCACAGCGCCACATCATCAAGCGCCACTTGCGCGTTGGCTTTCACCACACGCGAAAGACCACATACGCGCTCGGCGGTTATAGGATTGCGCTTGTGAGGCATAGCTGAACTGCCTTTTTGCCCGCGCGTAAACGGTTCTTCAGCTTCTATAACATCGCTTTGCTGAAGCAAGCGCACCTGCATAGCGATGCTCTCAAGCGTGCTTGCCGTTGTTGCCAGCGCTGTAGCCATTTGCGCATGCCTGTCGCGCGCTAATACCTGCGTGGAAAGCGGGTCGGGCGTAAGCCCTAGCTTTTCGCACACATAGCGCTCTACAAACGGATCGATACTAGAATACGTGCCAACCGCGCCGCTTATGGCCCCCACGGCACACACTTCGCGCGCCTGCTGCATGCGAACTTTGCACCGATGCAGCGCCCAAGCCCAGCTACCAAATTTCATTCCGAAAGTCATAGGTTCGGCGTGTATACCATGCGTGCGTCCTACGCATAAAACATCGCGCATTTCCAACGCGCGGCGTTTGCAAGTTTCGCCAAGCTGACAAACGTCCGCAATTATAATGTCAGCCGCTTGCACAATCTGATAGCTTAAGGCGGTGTCTCCCAAATCGCTAGAAGTCATGCCGTAATGCACCCAACGACTAGGCTTTTCTTGACCCTCAGGTATTTCGGCATCAATGTTTTCAGCCATATTCGTTGTGAAAGCAATTACATCATGGTTCGTAACCTGCTCGATCTCAGCTATGCGACCTGCATCGGCTGCTGCATGATTGCGAATCCACTTCGCTTCCTCTGCCGTTATGCCGCACTGACCGAGCTCTGCCTGCGCTTCACACGCCAACACTTCTATTTCGCGCCAAATATCAAATTTATTCTGGAAGTCCCATATTTTGCCCATAGCTGGACGTGTGTAGCGGTCAATCATATTAAGCCCTTTCCTCTTACGCAGCCGTCCACCAAGCAAAACTATAAGGAACGAAATACTGCTCGCACTTCATCTAATACATCACTGTCGGCAACTACTATAACCTGATCGCCCGGGAATAATATTATGTCATCGTTAGCAACTTCGGCATCATCTTCGTATGCCACAGCCACCGCAAGTGCACCTTCGGGCAACTCTACATCGCCCAGCGCAACACCCTCTTCGTCGGAGTGATGACGCATGTGCCCCACGGTAAATTCAGAAAGCGAAACATTGCCATGCGTCAGCGAAGACACCACCGATACATTTCCCAGCAGCGCTTCTTCCTCAATAAGATTCGCAATAAGCGTGGTTGACGAAACGCATTCGATTCCCACTTTGCGAAAAATTCGCAAATTCTTCGGGCTATTCACGCGCGCAATAACGCGATTGACATTAAAAACGCACCCGGCTATTTCGCACGCGACCAGATTCGTGTCGTCTTGACCTGTTGCGCCAACAAATATATCAGCACGGCGCATTCCAGCATCTTCTTGGAATCGCGAATCGCAGCCGTCGCCATTTATAACTAGGCACTCGCCCTCTAGCGACACCGAAAGCAAGTCGGCTACTTGTTTGTTCTCTTCTATTATGGCAACCTGATTGCCGCTTTCCAGCAACACATTTGCCAGATAAGAGCCCACTTTGCCGCCACCGGCTATAACGATATACATATCGCGCCGCCTACCCTTGCATATACTTTGTAAACTGCTGGATATAGTCGTGGCGAACAGCTGCTAACACTGTATCACCGTTATGCAACACTGAATCGGTTGTAGGAATGCTGCTAGACGACCCGTCCTTGCGCTCGAACGCGATTATGCGCACGTTATGGTCGCGCTCTAGTTCACCAACACGCACGCTGCTCGCCGCAAAAGCATCGTCGCTATTGTCAAGTTTTAGCGAAAATTCAAGCACTTCACATTCGCCAAATGTAGCTATATGGCTGCCATGCCCGCTCATAACCTTGCTAAACATCTCTTCAGCCACAAGCGCTGTGCCGCAAACGTAATCAATTCCAAGCTGCATATAAGCGCGTTCGCGACCGGGATTATAAAGCCTTGCAATAACATGCGGAACATCGAACAATCTGTTTGCCACTTCGGCACACATCAAATTCGTATTGTCTAGCTGAGTAACTGCCGCTAAAACATCGCATTCCTCAATGCCAGCCCGCAGCAACGCCTCTTCATCAAATCCAATTCCCTGAATTGTAGAACCATTAAAGTTGCGCCCCAAATTTGCAAAAGCGTCAACCGACCGATCGATACAGCAAACATTATTGCCCGCATCAGACAACATATTCGCCAATTGCGAACCCACACGCCCGCACCCGACTATGATAACGTTGCTCATGGCTAGATTTTTGCCATCTCGTTTAGTGTATCGCGATACCAATTCGCATAATTCGGCGGACAATAGCGCTGCGCATTAGAAAAACTGATGGTGAATCCATAAACTTCTGCCAAGCCTTTTACGTGCGCGCGTATAGCCGAATCCCAGCTTGGCCACGAACCACCAGTCCAACCCCAAGCATTGTGCCACGAAAAACAGTTGCGACCTTTTGTGCTTTCAGTATTCGAAATAGCCGGCGACCACCGCGGATCAACACCGTTTTCCCAAGCAGCTTCCGCAAATGTAGCACCATAGCCAGCCAAGGGAGAACCGTCGAGATATTTATTTATACGAGAAGTCCACTCTGCAATAAACGCGTCGCGTCCAATAGAAAAATCGACCGCATAAACGCCAATGCCACCATTTGCAGCCGACTTAACCTGTGCAGCCTTAGCTTTTTCGATGCATTGCGCTTCGTGCCTGCGAGCTGCTTCTTCAGCGGCGATGCGTGCAGCCTCCTCCTCGGCTGCAATTTCAGCGACACCCGCCGACACATCGCGCTGAGAAACTTCACCCAACGCCGCGGTCTTCGTCAAATCTATTGAAGTCTCGGTGGTGGGTTGATCGGATTTCTGATTATCGTTAGAAAATGACATAAGCGCCGAACCGCCAGCAGAAGCCAGTCCTAAACCTGCTCCCCAAGCTATAACGATTGCAACGCATATAGCTACAGAAACTTTAATGGCAGCCGATCTGCGAGTAGCAACATTAGGACGTACAGCAGCGCAAGAATGCGCATTTGCGCCAGAAGCAGCATAAGAAGCAGAGCTGTGCTTGTTTGTGCGCACGCGCTGAACCTTTTTCGAGCTGGCTGCTATGTGTTTACCCTTTGTCAACTTCTCCGTTTTGCCTTCCAACACAAAAACGACCGCCGAAGCGGTGACAGCTGACTGGATTGTTGGTGGATTTGCTGCCAATGGAATAAATATGTTTTGGGATATTCTACAGCATAAAACAAGACGTGCAATCAACAATTCGTCATTGGCAACATTAACCTTTAAGCTAAGAGGAAAATTTTCTAAAACTGGTCAAAACTTCCGACTTTCCACGGTCAGAATGCCCAATAGGTCGCTTGAAATGTGGAGAACACTGGGCAAACATGAAATACCAACCCACCAACATAGGCAATTTGGCGTTTTTTACCATGGAAAACTGGAAGTTTTGACCAGTTTTTCCAAATTTTTATACCAAAGCAAAAATACACTCATAAATACCTAAATCAGTAATAATTTGCTATTTCAGCTAAAAAGATATCAACATATATTTTTGCTTTAGAGCTCCTATGCTGTTACTTCTAGAAAATCTTCGAGCGTTCGCAGTATACGTACACACATATCGCGCAATGCTGCATTCGAAAAAACTATATACAAAGGTATTTTTCTTATTTCCTGTTTGCTTGCGCGCTGCGCAAATCCGCTCAAACAATTCATTGTTTAGGGTAGTACTTCAATGTTCATTCTTAATAATTTTGCGTTTGACGTTATGGGGATGTAACAAAAGTCTTGAATGGTTATCTTGAACCGCTATATATTGAAATAAAATGCAAGAAACCCACCACATATTGTGGCAGGTTTCTTATTGATGAGACTTCTGTTACAGCCCCATAGATTTACCTGCCCAGCTAACATAACTATAAGCACATCCTGCCTCGACAACACGGCAAACACCACCTCGCTCTGCTTTGGACGAAACGTTATAGCCGAAATATTTACGCAACACCGCTAAGGTTGCCTCTTTGCTGTAGTTTTGCAAGTTGGTTTTCCTGTTTTCTGACTCAAAGTAGCTCATGCTATATCTTTGATTAAGCTGCATATAGGGATATAGGCACATCAAATAATTTAGCAACAAATGCGCTGTTAATATTTTCGAGAACACTACGAAACTATTTATAGACTGCGTTTCTTGCAAAAACCTTGCATAAATCGCACTTAATTCTTACAAAAACATTGCATAGATTCACATAAAATCTATCGTAAACCTTGCAAAAAGCTAACAGAAAAAACGGGCTTGAACTGGGGATTCTTTATGCTAATGTAATAACCATGACGATTTATATTACAGGCTACACAGCACTCGAATATTGGCGCTGGCAAATGCTGACAGGCACTTGTTTAGACAGGTCTGCAAAAACAAAGGCAACACGACTTGGACGATGCAGCGAAACACCGAACGAAATAAAAGAATTCTGCAATTCGTTTCATCAAGATTCAAGACCAATACACCTTGCTTGCGCAAATAAACGTAATTATCCAAATATTCACTTCCATTTAATCACACAAGAATTGCCGCCAAATTCACTGTTCAAAATAAACAGCAAAGTTTATGTTGCGTCTCCGGAATTAGCGCTAGCTCAAGTAGCAAATGCCGAATCTTTCATTGACACACTACTAATAATGTTTGAAGCATGCGGTCACTATACTTTAGACAATTCCGATACGCGCGGTTTTCGCCAACGCCCTCCACTTACTTCCATTAAAAAACTGCATGCTTTTACTAAACATGCAAAAAGCATCTACGGAATAAAAGCGCTTTGTAAAGCCGCGCATAACGCAATAGACGGTTCGGCATCTCCTAGAGAAACAGCTGCAGCATTACTTCTTACGCTTCCTTCTCGTTATGGCGGTTATGGGTTAGAAAAACCAAAACTAAATGAGAAAATTGAGCTTTCTAAAAGTCAGCAACATGCTTTAGGCAAGCAATTTCTTCGAGTAGACATGCTGTGGGAAAAGGCACACATAGCGCTGGAATATGATAGCGACGCCTTTCATTGCGACTCTAAAGATATATCGCGCGATTCTCGCAGACGGAACATGCTAGAACTACATAATATAAATGTATTAACGCTAACCAGAGACGAATTAAATTCTATTGACGATACAGAACGCATAGCCAAATTAATAGCACACGGACTTGGCAAACGACTAAGAATTAGATCTGACGGATTTGTACAGGCTAGATACGCCCTGCGCAACAAAGTGCTTTCTAGTCATCACTGATGAATCATTGGTGTATAGGTTTTGTATAAACAAAGCAAAAAATGAGTATCAGGTCAATTTTTACGAAAAAATGGTCAAAACTTCCGACTTTCCACGGTCAGAGTGCCCAATAGGTAGCTTGAAATGTGGAGAACACTGGGCAAACAGTGTTCAGTGATGCCTCGGCGGGTGCTATTAGGTGTGTTTGAGTGTGGAAAGCCGGAAGTTTTGACCAAGTTTCTAATTTTTTTGGACCAAACGCCCATCGTAATGCAGATTTACGCACTACTTATCAACTCGAAACAAAAGGATTTCTTTTATTAGAAGCTCATCGATACTGTCGAAAGATGAAAGCGCATTGCAATATACGACTTCAACGAATTAGGAGCGAGTAATAACTGCTTGCCTAGTTTTTTAGAACCTCGTGCTCTAAGCGTTTAACATTTATTAACGATATACGGCTGCGGCGCATTTTGAGTATCTTGAATTCGTAGCCATCCACAACCACCATTTCGCCAGTCTTAGGGACGGAATCGAGCGTTAGCATTAACCAACCGGCAATAGTTTCGTAATCGTCAGATATCTGCACAGGCCAGCCAAGCTCTATCGCGTCCTCTACGGGAAAGCGCCCATCAGCACGCCAGACACCGGGCTCTATAAAAGTTAGCAATTCGCCGCCTATGTCAGATTCGTCGGCTATTTCGCCCACAATTTCTTCGACTATATCTTCTATTGTTATTAAGCCTTCGGTTCCGCCGTACTCGTCAACCACTATTGCCATCTGCTGATGCTTAGCCTGCATTTCACCCAACAAAGGAATAACATCTTTTGTTTCAGGCACAAACATAGGCTTATACATGAAGCGCGTAACTGGCTCGTCAATAGAACCATCCATAAGCGGACCGATTAAATCTTTGTAGTGAACTATTCCTATTATGTCATCAATATTATCGTGACACACAGGAAGGCGCGAATAACCAGTACCACGCATGCGCTCTAGTGCTGCCCGACCAGTTTCGTTGTCTTCGACCAACATTACATCTACACGCGGAGTGCATATTTCATTCACAACGGTATCGCCCAAGTCGATTATGTCTTGAATCATGCGCTTTTCGTCGTCGGCAAGTTCTGGGGCCTCATCTAATAGCTCTAGAATTTCATCTTCTGACACTTCGGCACGTTTGTTTGTAAAACGCTCGAAAAAGCTAGGTTTCTGTTTTGACGAACTATCTTTATGGGAATCTTTTTCCATAATTCAATCAATCCTTACAGAAACTGTGCCAACGGTGTTGTTTGCAGGTATCCCATTATTGCGCCGGCATTCGATTCGCCATACAAGCCACCTATGAAATAAGCAACAAAGACACCAATAGCCACAGCAAGCAACAGGCTTAGCACAATACCAACAATGCCGCATACACGACCGGTACTTGCACGTGGCGCAGTACCGCCTTTCTTAGTGTAAGACTTCGCAAGAAGCACGGCAATTATTGCCAACACCAACCCAAGCGGCGGAATGAAAGCTAGCAAAATTGACAGAATGCCCAAGATAAGCGACATGGTAGCTTTGCCGCCTTTGACTGGCTCTGTATACATTACCGCATCGGGGTAGGAATTATAGGCACCCGCACCATTGCTGTAAGCAAGCGGATCGTAAAGCTGTTGCGTAGGATCGTAAGGTTGCTGCATAGAGTCGTAGAGCTGCTGTGTTTGATCGTACATTGGCTGCATAGGCTCGTAGGGCTGCTGCACTGGTTCGAATACTTGAGTTGGATCGTACATAGTAGCGGGATCAAACTCAGGCACGTTGTTGTAAGTTTGAGTATAAGGATCGGCTGGTTGCATATCGCTGTAAACCACCTCTTGCGCTGGAACTTCTATAACATGCTCAGGGCTAGGTATAACCTGAGTTGCAGAAGTTGAAACGTCTGTTGAGAATGCTGTAGAGTCGGCATAAGCAGCGGAAGCCATAGCTTCAGATTGATCGGCTACGGGCACTTGAACAGACTGCTGAGGCTGTTGGTAAACAGGCTCTACCGACACAGCAGCAGAAGGTGCCACTGCCGATGTTGGTGCCGGCGCCGGTGCTGACACTGACGTTGGCGTTGATGCCGATTGGTCAACCGCTTCAAATGAAGGCAAACTGGCAAGTATCTCTTGCGGAGTGGGAAGAGGATCGGGTGCTTCGCCGAATTTAGGAAGCCCCGACAACACCGATGCATCAACCACTGGCTGCTGCCCAACGCCAGACGCAGCAACCGCAGAACCGCCCGCAACAGAAGCAACGCGCGACTTCAGGCTTTTTATTGGCGAACTCCAACGCTTGCCACCGCGATCTTCATCGACAACCTTCGCAACGCCGGGTTCTTTCGGACTGTATCCTACAGATTCACGTAAATCGTAATTGCGCCTTACAGCAGCATCGTTATAGTAACCACTAGGATAACTGCCAGACATATCCATCATAGGCGCACGCATATTGTCAGCATATTGCGGTGGAAGCTGCGGTGGCAGCATAGGCATTGCGCCAGTGTTCGGCATACCCATGTTCTGACCCGGAAACTGACCCCACCTTGAAACCGCCACAGATTGCGCCGCCGACTGCGACAACGCATTAGCTGCCTCGCGAAGAACAGCCGCACTTTCGCGTGCCGCTTCTACAGCTTCTTTAAGCGCGCGCTCAGAGTCCTCATTCGAAACAGCAGGATTACCGCCCGCATCTAGTGTTGCCTTTGCTGCCATACCATCTTCAGCAGCCTGAGTAACTCGTTGAACCTGTACTTGTTGAGAATCAGGCTCAATATCATATTTTTTCTTATTCTTCTTTGCCATTAGCATCCCTAAACGGATAAATCTTCACGCAGTTCAGCTAATTGTAAACGAACAAAACTAACACTACGAAAAAAGCGGAAATCTATACGAAGTTAATATGTAATTGCATGCTATGAATAGGATGCTTTGGCATATTCTAGCAACGTTTTCGACGGCTCGAAGAGAAAATAGCTACGCCCACAGCCGCACAAGCAATACCTAGCAAAAGCGTTAATGCTGGCGCATTTAAGTCGCCTGTCTTTGCTAGCGACGCTAGCTGCTTTACCGCGCGATCTGTACCCATAGCCGGTCCTAATACGCGCTTGAATGTAACCTTAATATCGTGCCGCTCAGAAACATGAGCAAGCGTATATACAAAATCGCGCACATTGGCAGTAACGTCTATTCCATTATCTGTAAGCTCGGCAATTATATAACCTACATTTGGAGCAAATTTTATAGATTGAGAATCGCCCGCCTTAACATTAAAAGTAGCTTGGCTAACTAGTCTGCTTGAACTTAACTGAATGCTACCGTGACCACTATCTCCGCCTACCACTTCCACATTGACGTCAAACGTACTCTGATGCTGAGGTAGCTCAAATTTCGCAGCAACTTTCACATATTTTTCCGTTGGAAAATCGTCGCGCGTTAAATCATATGCAAGACCAGCCCCGTAAACCACCTCATCGGCATATGCCGTATCAACAGATACCAGTTCGCGTACAGTATTTATAAGCGAAGCGCTCTCAGAAGCTACATAACCTACATGTGCTGTATTACTAACTTGTTTAGCCACCCCATATGCCGCCATAGGACGTAATTCTTTAGGCTGCCAATTCGCTATAGCATCGTTTGCCTCTTCTGCTTCAAATGGAGTGCGCTCAATATTGTTTACAGTAAAAGATTTCAGCGCGTATCCATTTCTTGGAGCTACATATAAACGCAAACTTTGTGGTACATCTTCATCGTCTACAGGCCACCATACCTCGCCATTTGGCACTACCAAACCGTTTTCGGCTTCAGCTTCGTAGTCCACCAACACACCAACAGCGCGAAATACTTCAGCCGCCACGCTATGCGAGCCACTAACCTCAAGAAGCGACAACTTGCTAGCACCGGCATCGTAAATAAACTTTTCGCCAGTTTCTTTTACCGCATATACGCCCGTAATTGAATCGTAATCGAAATAGGAAGAATCGTATTGCGGGTAAACATAATGCCCATCCAGCAACACTGCTTCGATTACATTCTGAATGGGGTTATTCCCTGTATCTACAGGCGTTATCTGAAACACCGGCGACGCACCCAGCGCTACCTCATGCGTACTAGGAGCAATAACTGCACCCGTCGGCTGCTCCACATTCATTTTGTAGCGCACATCTGTAGTTATTGGTGTCTCGTCTTCGCCAAGTTCACGGAAAGTCAGCAAAAGATTACTATCGCCGTCCATCGGAAGCTGAACATAATCGGCTCCATGGGTAACGCTAGCAGTCTCGCCATTCAAAATTAGTGTATCTATGGCGTACGTGCCCACTTGTTTGTCGATAATACGGAAGGTGAAATTTTGCGCAACATTGCGCGGAAAACCTTCGGAAGCATTTGGTGTCATGTAGAAACGTACATTCTGCACAGAGCCATCAGCTTTCGTGAATGTGGACGTATAAGTTTTATACTTCGCGCCATCTACCGATACATCAGACGCAGCAGAATTCAGTACATTCACCGCAACACCATCAACAACATCGGTATGAGCAAATTCCACAACCAACCGCGTATCTTGATTGCCGCCAAGTATGCTAACCGTACCACCACGCGCCATATTAGTAACATCGTCCATGCTTACATCTGGCAAGCTACTTAGCTGTTCAATAGTTGTTGCCGTGGATACACCATTACCAGTAAATAGCAGCGCTTTCTTAACATAAGCACCACGATTAGGAGTAACGCTTATTCGCTCAACATAGCCTGACACCATTGGAATATTTGTTAGTTGTGCACCACTAGCATCAAACACGCCCACAATACCGTCTCCTGTGGACTGTATATAAATATTATTGGTTAATCCCGAAGAGATTGTTTCCGCTGAGACACCAGTTTGATTGGTGTAATCTTCTTCGCTTTGCAGCTTTAGCGACATAGTAGTTTTTGCATTTACGGTTTTAATAGTTACTAGATACGCCTCGTAATCTTCTATTGCCTGCGCTGTAGCCTGCCTAGCCATATTTCTTACCAACCGCATCTGAGACGCAGCGCTATAAACGTACTCGGTATCTAAAACTTCGCCATCGACGATAGGTCGAAAACTTACATCTACAGCAAGTCCGTCACTTTCAGCAGTTATGCCCTTAAAAACGTACCCTTTTGTGCGATTAATCCTAACTATAAAGCTAGCAGAGTCACCCATTTTTACAGACTTTGACATAGGGTCAACCGATAAAATGTCTTCCCAGTTTTCTAAAGTTGTTTCTAGGAAAGTGTTGTCGGTTTGGATAAACACCTGAACAGCCGACTCTACCTCAGCGCGCGCATTACCACTAGCACCACTTTCGCCAGCAGCCGCAGCAACAAAATTCACCTGAAGCGTGCAATCACCCGCAGGCTTCAGTTGATAGCTAGTCTGACCGCTAGCCACCAACTTACTATTACCGGAAGAATCTATTAAGAAAACATCGCCCACTTCCATGCCGGCATCCGGAGTGAACGTAAACGTGCGCCAACTGCCTTCATTAATTCTAACTTGATGAGTGCCCGCAACATCGCTTTCGGGCTTCACCACACCACCAGCGCTTGCCTGCACGCTAACCGTATAGCTACCTATCTGGTCAGCCCAATCGGAAGAGCCATCTTCCGCATCCTTCGGTTCGAAGTAAGCAACCACATCAATGTTGCCCCTTATTTCGGAAACAGTGTAACTGGGTGTTTGCCACTCGAAACGTTTATTTGATATTTCGTTGCCATGACTGTCGTACTTTACGACACGAATAGCAACTAGTTTATTGCCTTCATCAGGCATGAAATCTATAGTAGCCGATCCGTTATATTCCACAGTTGCACTTGCAGGCAACGCTTTACCGCCGCCTTCAGTACGGGCAGTTATAGTTTTATCTGATGTGTCTTCACCAACAGGAACATCTGGACTTGTAGGGTCTTCCACTACGACCTGAGAAAGCACCACATTAACAGTATTGCCACGCTGAGCATCTTCAAAAATAATGCGATAGATATACACGGGAATGCCGTTGTCATTATGTTGCATGCTCGTAGGAGAAAGCGTGTTGCCGCCCATAGAAACAGATAACACATCATGGCTTGCATCCGGCGTAACCGCAAATTCGATAGGACTGCCATCTTGCCTTACGACAGGATTTCCGTCTTTGTCGAATTCAGGCTGCCCCAATACATCTATACCCGCCCCATCTGGCACGTCGAAAAATACCGAAATAGGTGCCGGCTCAAACGTAAAGCTAACACGCAAATCGCTTAAAACTGGTGCTACGCGAAGCGTATATTGCGTTCCTGCTGCCGTCGTCTGCGCAGACCGCACAGCATCAGTCATATCCGTTAACTGGTTGTCCGCATTATCTACAATAGCAGCACTAGCAAGCTGAAAACCGGGAAGTGCCGTAGCCACAAATGTAACGCCTTGCGCATCTAACACAGTACCCGTAGAACTAGTGGTGCCCTCAATAACAACGCTACCGCTATTGGCAGGACTAGCAGCATCAACCACCGCTGCAACATTGTGTCGAACTTCGCCGCCACCAAGGTACTCTTCGAATTCTACATATATATCTATGCTGGATTGCAGCTTAGGAGTAGTGAAAGAATCGCCGCTAACAGCATAGGAAACGTATTCCGAATCGGCACTGGCATGCGGTTTTATCTTTACGGTTTTTGCACGATACGCAGTTCCTACTGTAGCGGGCTCGAAGAACAACTGGATTGCCTCGTTTACTTTCAGCTGAAATTTGTCGCTGGTATTACTGTAAGAAGTAGCAAACTGCGCTGAAGTATTTTCGCTAACCTTATTGGCAGCCTTTTTCTCACCCACGAACACAGCGCCATTAGCACCTGCAGAAACATCTGCGCTTAGCGTTTCTTCGTTACCATCTTCGTCTGTAGGCGGATTAACGTTTGATGTCTGCGCAAACGTTACTGTAAGCGTTGCGTCGTCGGTCCAAGAATCGGGAATTGTATAAGTATTGCCACTCCACTCACCCACCTCAGGATTCACAACAGCATCGCTACCAGCTTTTGGAACAACAATAGGTGCGCCAGATTTACGCTGTAGCACAACATTATCCACCTCCCAGTCCTCGTACGATTGGAAGACGAACGTGCGTGCCACGCCGTCGCCTTCAGTAAAGGTTTGCGCCTGTGCTGGAATTACCTGACCACCCGTAGAATCGCTAACCTTGGGTGTTATGGTGAACTGCTTTACCTCTTGCGGCACATCTTTCGAAATGCCAAATGTGCCAAGCTTGGCGCCAGTACCACTTATCAGAAAAGTTATCGTGTCGCCATTTTCGCCATGATTAATTTTCAGACTACCAACCTGCGGTTGTTTGGAATTAGACAAGGGTGCACTGTTTATTTGAGTTAACGTGTCGCCGTATTTCCACCATACAGAATAATTGCCGTCATTTATCATCTCTTCCGGAACGTGCATAGTGACCAAAACATCATCTATGTAAAGCGCTTCGTCGCTTGGGATGTTTTCATCACCATCTATCATCAATTGCCAAACACCAAGTGTTGTCTCATCCTGCGCGGCAGCAGCTGAATAAATGGCTGAAAAATCGGAATCAGCAGAATTGGTTAGCTGCGCATATTCAAGCCATGTCCTTTTGTGAATGCTGCCACTGGGCAGCTGTGCAACCATACTAGCATCGTTGAATTCATAGCCGCTAACTTGCCAAATAGAAGGGTTTTCGTCACCATCTTCGATAGTGCCCCCATGATACTGATCTACAAAATTCACCTTGAACGTGTAAGACTGCGCATTGGCGCTGCCAGTACTGTCGGTTACAGTAACGCGATAGTAGTAAACGCCATCATTGGGAAAATCGTCCATAGCGATAGCCCAACCAAACTTCGCATCGCCCTGCTGACCTGCAGGAACATTTTGCGGCTGCACTTCACTTTCCGAAAGCAACGCATAACCGGACGTACCCGCCTGCCAAGACGAATCGTTAATACTGAAGTTTTCGTCGGCGCTATATATACGCTCCCATTTTGCTGTGTAAGGACTTTTGCCATTTTGAGTATTCACCCACAGGCTATTAACAGCACCGCTTTTTACCTCTGACTTTTGTACGGGATTCGCAGTATGCTCCGCTATGGCAAAAGTGCTAGGGTCAACCGTTTGGTCGGTAAGTATATATACGTCAGTTGTGCCCGTACCACCCTCAGTAGTAACGTTTGGTGCATCCGGATCTACAACTGTAGGCACATTTGGCTCAACGGCACCCGAACGCTCAGATTGCCCGTTTGTATTAGCCGCAAATGCCGCAGTAGGACACATCCCAAATGCTAAAACTGTTGCCAATATGCATGCCAAAATTTTGTGTTTCAATGATTTCATGGCAAGTCCCTTATTTCCCAGTTCCCTTACTTTTACCCAAGCACATTTATTGTTATCTGAGCAGCAGCCGACCCTACTTCTTCCTCAGTTTCGGGGTCTAGTGCATAGAAAGTGGCTACACAGGGGTATTGCCCTTTCGCCAAATCCACATCCAGCTTATCGCTTTGAATATGAAAGTTTTGCTCGATAATGCCCGTCTCATACACTTGCTCGCCCGTATCTTCTCGCGTAATTACTACCCGCATTAGGTACGGATTGTTGGGCACATTTTCTATTTTGAATTCGCCTTCGCTTGTACCGTCTTGAAATTCCACCACACTAGCAATGCTTATATTGAACATACCTTCTTCTACTACGCGGTCTATTTCAGCCTGCACTTCTTCGGGCGTTTTGCCTTCTAGTTGACCAGCAGTGCCACTACGGGCCCCACGACCATCGCCGCCAAACAGCATGAAGTAAGCAAGAATGGCAGCTGCAATTAGCGCCAAAATTGCTACGACAATGCCCACCCAAAACCCTGCGCCACGTTTGCGCTTGGACGCTTGCGACGGCTGACTTGTAACAGGCGGACGATACGCATTGCTTGAATATCCGGGCTGCGCCGCCGCGTATTGTGCGTATTGCGCTTGCGCTTGCGTTTGCATTTGCGCCGCATTTGGCGCGTACGGCGCAGTTGACGCGTTGGGCGCATTCGGCGGCACAGCCCTTTCATTCATTCCGTACGTACGAACGCGATTGGCATTTGCCTGTTGCTGATAAGTATCGTCCCGGAAGATCGGGTTATGCTGATCGCGATTCGTCATACGGATGCCTGTCTTTCTTACGCGTTAGATGCGCTAATGGTATAGGTCAGGTTGAATGCGTTGTTACCATCTGCACCAGCCGTGCTGTTGAAGCCCTCAGGAGCCTTCACGACTGAACTTTGACCTGAAAAGTCAATTTCTATATCACAGGGAGTACTGGCATCCTTGGCTTTGTAAATAACCCATCCATTACCAGCAGAAAGATCTTTAACATTCTTGTTATCTGTAGTGTCAGCAGAAAGAGTCCAATTTCCAAGAGCGCTAGATGATGCCAACTTATCGCCGGAAGCGTTATATGGTTGTTTCGCAGCCATGTCTACCTTTAGGTTCGCATGCGTTGCGTCTGCAGCTGCAACACCAGCACCTACAAGAGCGCCATCCTCAACTAGTAGCCAATCTTTACCAGCTTCATTACCCGTGCTATAGTCGCATTGCACCTTGGTTACGAAAATATTAGCAGTCGTCGTATAGTTCTTAATCGTATACGTTCCAGCGGAAGGCGCTATAAGAGCACCGCCAGCCGATTCGGTTGCCAAATATAGCTTAATGGGCACTTGCACACTAAGTTGCGAAATATTTGTGCCGATATGAACTTTAGTAGAACTGTTAGAACCATCAGCAATTTCCCCTTTAGTTCCATCCTCAACAAGTGATCCCAATGCTTTAGTTTCATCATTGTTGCCGGCATCTGTCCATTGTGTGGTAGCAGCAAATGCTGGCACCGCTGTCCCGATAGCAAGCGCAGCGCTAAGCCCTATAGCACCCAATAACTTACTAGTCTTTTTCATGGCTTTTCCTCCTTTAGTTATCAGCCATTTCGTCCTGCTTATGTACGAGCGGATTTCCCTATTTATCCGCTTGATACCTCTTGTCTTATCCGTTAAGGCAGTGGTGAAATGCTCGGTCGCTCTACAGTTCTCACTTTGTGAACACACCGCCACCGCCTTAACTACTTTGACTTTCTTGATTAACCCGCCACGTTCAGCGTTATCTTTGCGGCAGCCTGACCCACTTGGTCATATGTTGTGGGGTCAAGCGCCGTGAATGTGGCAGTTGCTGGATATGTTCCCGCCTCTAAATCTTTTACCAAAACAATGCTTTCTATAAACTGATTGGGCTGTAGCACGCCGCTCTCGTACAACACATCCCCAGAGTTGTCGTCGGTTATAGTTACCTGCATGTTGTAACGATTGCCCGGCACGTTCTCTATGTACGCTGTGCCCGATGAAGTACCATCAGCAAATTCAATTACGCTAGCAATGGAAATATTGAACATGCCCTCTTCGACCACGCGGTCAAGTTCAGCCTGCATTTCTTCTTCACTTTTATAGGGTGCTTGCCCGGTTTGTGCGTTGGGATCGAACAGACTATTCCCGTTGCAAGCAAACAGCCACACGCACAACCACACAACAAGCGCAATAATTACGCAGGCTATAACTATGAAAATGGTACGCTTGTTGCCGCCTCCTTGCGCAGTCGGTCGCGCCTTGTTTTCCGCACTAGAACGCTTGTTGTTTTTGTCGTTTTCAGCAGCGCTCTCTGACTTTTGCGCTGTACGCATGCTATAGCCAGTCGGTCGCGTGTTTTTATCTTGTTGGCTGTTTTGATAGTTCGTCATTTTTTCTCTTTCAAATCGATTGCTGTCAATGATTTATGTTGTGAAATACAAAGCGGATTTACCCCACGCTTGCGGGCAATTTATATACATAGGTATTACCGGGATTAATAGCCCCAGTACCTGCGTATTGCACAGTCCAAGTAATATCTGCCACCTGTAAGTCGCTTACCAAGGCATCAGTCTTGTAGTTGAATTCATTCGCCGGGAATACAAGTGTTAAGTCGCCACTCATTTGTTTCTCGCCATTTTGAGAAGCGGCCGTCAGGGTTCCTACCTGAGTATTGGTGCTGCCATCAAAGTTGAATTGCTGATTAAATGCGTTAGTAGTTCCCACATATGAACCCGCATACTGGAATTTCAGCGCATCTTCAACCGTAACTGTAGAGTCGTCCTTGGGCCACAATAGTTGCTCTATAACGCATTTGTTACTGCTGTCGCGCACGGGTATAGACTTTGCCAGAACATTCACATCGAACGGAGAGCGAGATTCCACTACCAGCTTCTTATTTTGCCCATTAGCCGAAGTAGCCGTAATTTGATGAAGTGTTACATCTAGCGTCATATCAACACGACTATTTGTGCCATTAGTTAGCGGAAGAGCAATGTTATACACGGGCTGCCATACCGCATATAGCTTTATGTATCGTGCGGTTTTTAGTTGCTTTCCATCTTCATCAAACGCATCGTTGCCAGTAACTACGCCGCCCGATTCAGCCGGACCAGCTACGTTGTCTACCAGCGCTTTTACTGTAGGCTTATCGGCAGCATCCCCGTTCGGGTTGTAAGTGGTTGCCACAAGATTGCTATTTTGTGGCAGCGTGCGCCAGCCAACTAAAGCAAATCCGTAAGGCTTCTTGTCGTTGGCAAGGTTGTCGTTTGAAAGCAGCGTAACTTTGCTGTCTTCTCCATCGCCATAGCTAAGCGCATCGCTAGTAGCTAGCAGCGTACTTTCGTCGCATGTGTCATCGTTGTATAGCTTTACTGTATAGGTGTTTGCGTCCCACTTGACACAATATGATGCACTTAATCTATTTGCAGATACTTCTGTGCTATCAGTTTCAACTACAGCAGCATTCACTACATTGTTGGCAGGGGCATTTCCCCAACCATTAAATGTATAACCTGTTCGCTGCGCAACAGGCGGCAGCGTAACGCTTTCATTCGGTCCTGTGAAAGTTGCCGTATATGTGCTTGTGCCGCTTGTTTGCGTCCAAGCATCATCGTCGACACTACTACCTGTCGCATCTATAGTTATTTCGTAAATACGGGGTTGCCAATCGGCTACGAGCGTATAGTCAGCAAACGGCTGAAGAGTGATGTTGTTTAAACTTTGCGCATAATTGCTGCCGTTAACTTTCCAACCTGCCAAGTAGTAGCCACATATATTTTTAATATCCATTGGTGGAGCACTAAGCGTACCCTGCCCATTTTCCAGTTCTATATTTTGCACCTTGATATTGTTAGTACCATCAACCCATTGCGCATTCGGAATGCCCAAATCCCAGCTAACATGAACCGCATCAGAAGACTGCACCTGCGTGCCATCCGTTACCCAAATACCTAAGTTTGTATTCAACTCCCCTGTAGTAGATGTGTTAGGTGTTCCGTCATCCTTAAGTAAACTATTAGTAACCCACAGACCTAATTGCATGTTGCTTTCAAATGCGCCCGTAGCTTCGTTGTATTTGCCACCTGTATTGCCATCTGCCATGCCGCCTTCTTTGGTAGAGTCGGTAACATACATACCCATACTGGTAGATGTTTCTATGGCTTCATAATTGCTTATTACTGGACTGACTGTGCTGGAATCTACAACGTACAAATTCATGCTAGTAGATGTTTTTGCACTTGCGCTTCCAGTGAATGTATTTTCAGTAGAGTCGGTAATATACATATTCATGCCGACGGATGCTGCTACGCTTACTTCTCCAGTGAATGTATTTTCGGTGGAATCAGTAATGTGCATGCCCATATCGCCGGAATAATCTATGCCGGCAGCGAATGCACGCCCTGTATTGGCTATTGCTAATACGAATGCGCACAAGACTGCCAAAAAGAGCATTGTCTTTAAAGCTGAATTAGTCTTTGTTTTTTGCAGCATCGCTTTTTCTAACATGCTATCCGCCTTTTATCCGTTACATAGTCCCTTACAGGAGCTTTCTTCAATTCATGCAGCCGCTTTTGCAAACAAAAACGGCTGCCAAATTTGACAGCCGAATAGAAGACAAATATTTACTTGTATAAACCCGCGCTAAAACTAAAGATCTTCAAGACCCTCTAACCACTTTGAAGCCTTACGACTTCTGCCATCCGCTATATCTCGCAGAATTATCTCGTCGTCTTCAACGTTATATAAGACAACGTAAGTTCTAGATTTATATTCAAAAGAGAAAACTCGTCCATCTGGAACACCTCGACCAAAATCAGGATATTCTTGGACAAAACGCGCTGCTTTATCTCTTGCTGCGGTAAACCCTTTACGTATTTCAATAGGTGGACACGTTTTCCTGTACCAAAAAGCTATATTTTCTAATATCTCAAAGCTAGACTCGTGAAAATCAGAGCTGAATGTTATATGCAGCATAAAGCATCACCTGCACGATCCCATTCTTTTGCAGCAGCTTCGAGCCTGATATCTATTAGCGCGTCACTTTCTTGTGGAGTAAGACGCGTAAAACCAATCTCGCGATCGTGTTCGGCAGATTTCCTGCACGCCTCAACAATATTGCGGTAGCGCTCTTCTTCTGTGCGTGACATTCCTGTTTCACCTCCTTCCAATATAGCAATATGTATTCTAATAGTACCAGTTGCAGCCATACTATTCCTTTCCGCCCACATGTTACCCACATGCCTTTCCTGCTTAGGAGGATCTTGTAAGCGTTGCATCAGGCAAAAGGGAAAGCGCTTCGCCTCTTCGGAATAGGATGGATTAGCCACCTCTATCGCGTACATTGGCTCCGTTCAATACGTTGATATTAGCATCAAATCGAGATGAAATCAAGAACAAATGTTTGTGTTTTGTCTTCTATTCGATTGTCAAGGTTCCCCTAGTTCCGGCGGCATAAAGTCACCGGAACTGGGTGTTTACTGTTTATAAGACGCTTTGTAAATCGGTTTCAGAATGTGCTCCGCTATACCCTCAGTAAGACTGATAGGCTTAGGAATGTTCCACGTGGAACATTCCTAAATTACTCTTAACGATTAGACACAAAAACCAGTAAGCGGATTTCTTTGATATCCAGCTGAACCCGTCGAATAAGTTCCGTCATATCCTAAGACTTTGAATACTTTAGAGTCAGATTCTCCGGTACTACGCAATCTAAAACCATACTTATAGGTGTTGTTTGCCTCATCCATTTCCGTAGGCTCATATGGTACTAGCAACATATTTGATGTCCCCCAGTTCGTATTGCCTTTACCATAAGTTGCGCTATTAAACCACTGGTATTGGAAAAAGCCATCCCTGCCCTGCCTATGCCCAGCAACACTAACCAATTCGCCAAAAACTTCATAAGCACTTAGAAGAAATAGCTTATCTTCGGTCTCGCAATACCCATTATCGTCCTTCACCGGATTCATCTGTCCTGAATCGTTTTCCGACAAAGTCCAAGTTGTCGTACTTCTTTTTACAACTGGAGCTATATAATTCCTAAATGCTGCATAATTTTCCGATTCAGGAATCATGTATTCGCTTCTAAAATCGCATTTTTCCCATCCGCCATAAGCAAAAAAGCCCGTAACTACTTCGCCTTTGGTGTTCGTGTAAGTTATTTCACCATTCATGTTCCGGAATGAACATGCGTGATTATAATCACCAGCTATCAAAAAACTAAGACCTGCATAATTGCTTGCTGATCCATAATAGTTTTGCGAACTAAGATGGTCTTGGCATACACCAATCACTCTTATTGGGTATTCTTCCGTTATCCAGCGGACTTTTGCAGTATATTCTGTATTTATCGGATAACCACTTTCACCCAACTGAACGTCTTCGACAAATCTTTTATACATTGGATAATAAACCGAATCGTTTGTTCCATCTTCTTTTTGATGGAGTGATAAATCCTTTGCTTGAGCTTTTATTTGGCTTGCAGAATAAATTTGCCCCGAACTTATAAGTCCATTGCTTTTATCTTGTATAACAAGTGAGTCCTCAAGAAGGGTAGCACTTGTAGTGAACGCATCCTTTTCGCCCGTAAACACATTTGTGTCAAACGTAAATTTCACAGTGCCTATACCTTGTCGCGCTGCAGCACCATTAGCGGCCTTAGGGTTCACCTTTGCACTAGCAGAATCTAGATTCAATCGGAAAGCGCAGTATAGAGTTTCATTTTTGTTGAATTCAAAGCGTTCGTTTATTGTCTCGTTATAGCGCTGCAATTTATCAGCATCGTGAGTAGCGTACCCAAATTTCAAATTTGGCGTTGTGCTAGTGTCTATCGTGTTTTCATTCTTTATCCATAAGCTAAATAATTCCTTAGAGGAATCCATAGTATTGTTGCCATCCGCGCTGATTATCCAGCTGTTATCAACACCAGTCCAATCACTTGGCTTTGTGCATTCCACTTGGTCCAACGCAAGACGCGATTCGCTATGATTTTCGAAAAAACTTGTTGAAGTTAACGCAGCCTGACTATTGGCAGAATTGGGCTGCGCCACATCGTAAGGGTTGCTTTGACTGCCGAAATCTACATAAAACGGTGTTGACACGTTAATCTGTGCGCCAGCAGCTTTCGCTTCTGCACCTGCAGCATACGCCGTTTCGGGTGCTGCCGTTTGCGCAGCGACGGGAACCATCGTGCACGCTAAAGCTGCAGCAAATGCTAAGGATGTAATCCTTTTTGGCAAGCTTAGTTTCCTCATTTCCTTTTCCTTTACTGATCGTGGCATGCAACTGCCAAAGCCTCTGTTCTAAGGTCTGCTTATTCGTGTGAAGTTCAGCCGAATTAGCCGAAACGTATTAGGGGGTTGTAAGATCTATCTGGCGCACCTGCACTCTGCCATCAACTTGCGCTTCTGGCAGACATAGCTGCAACCAAATGTTGAAGCGCATATTGCCTTCACGACGCGCAGTTATAGTGCCCGCTTCCGCATTTATGCTGAATGCGCTGGCTGGATACCTACAAGTTGCATAGGCATCACCGGGCGCGTATATATATCCTGTACCACCGAACAGGCTTGCACTTTGTCCCACTTCCATATCAAAATAAGAAGTGCCCAGCTTTATGCCGAATGGCAAAATCGCATTACCCGATGTGGGCAATCCGGGCTGCCAAGCGTAAACACCCCTTTCGTTATATGGAACATATATGCTAGCTTTTGTGGTAGAACCAAGCGCGGCTGGAGATATATCTGCTGTGCCATGAAGGTCTACTATGGTTGTTTCATTTAGACCAGACAGCGCCGCTTCACCTATTGTTTGCAGCTGCGCAGGCACAACAAAAGTGGTAAGCGCTGTGTTTTCGAACGCGCCAGCACCTATTATTTGTACAGTATCTGGCAAGTGTACAGTTTTTAAATTTACGCAATTAGCGAAAGCAGAATTACCTATTTCGATTACGCTTGCTGGAATGTTTGCCACAACAATGGAATCAATTCCAGCAAAACCTTCCGGCGTAATGGTGGACACGCTGTATTCAGCTCCGTTTACAGCACCCATTTCAGGAATTGTCAATTCTGCTTCTGGCTTACCTTCTCCAGTCCAACCAACCGCAAGCGTAAAATCGTCTAGCAGGGTGTAGGTGAAACCATTTTCACTAACCGTATTGCCGGGTTTGGCAGGTTCAATGAAATTGGTAAAACCTGCCGCCTTCCAAGCAGCGGTATAAGGAGTAGCCACTTTTGCATTCTGTGTTGTTATAGGATTGAAAGAGGGAATAGATGCTTCGCTTTCGACAGCATTTGCATGTGTAGCACTTAGCCCTGCAACACCCGTTACGCCCAATTCAGCATTATCTAGCCTCATAGCGATGCTTTCAACATTTCCGTTCGCAACAATTGTTTGCAAAGCTGTATTGCCCCAGAACGCGCCCGATGCAATCTGCATACACTCAGGCGCTATTACCACACTGGTACCAAGCGCTGGGGGCGCAGCTACCAAAGTTGTTAAGTCTTGCATATATAACAAACCGTTCCGAGTGATGAAGTGCGCAGGGACCGCGCTTCCCGTTTCTATGGCCGAAAGCTTGGTGCATCGGGAAAATACGCAAGCAGGGACAGAGGCCGTATGTTCAGGAAGCACGGCAGCGCCCTCCATTCCCTCTGGAACGAGAAGGAGGCAAGTTTGCGCTGCGTCTAGCAGCATGCCGTTATTGCTTTTGTAGTTTTGATTGCCCTCGGCAACAGTTATTGCCTGAGCGTTGGGGAATAATTGGAAGAAAGCTAGGTCGATTTCCTCGACTGTAGCCGGAATTGTAATTGAGGTTACTTCAGGTGCTTTTTCCGCATCGGTAAAATATTCGGTTGTGTAAGGATTTAGTTCTGCGAAACTTTCACCATTTGCGGTGGGCGCGTTTGCTGCAGTCGCATTCGCGGCGGTTGCATTTGCTGCAGTCGCATTCGCGGCGAGCGCATTTTCACCCGCATCTTCATTGGTAGTTGCCGCGTTAGCGGTCGAAAAATTTTTGGAATTTTGAGACTCTACCTTGTCAGAAGTAGCATTTAAATACCCCCCCCCAAGCAAATTTTCGTAACAGTTACCTGAGTACCCGCAACATCAATTTGCTCTGGGATAACAAGATTTCCTTGTAAGGCATTACCATTCCAACCGATACAACTTGCTTTCGTAGCATCTTGAGAATTTACCTGAAAGGTAAGACCATTGCTTGATACGATAACCGGCTGCAATTCCTGCGAATCCAGATTAACGCTAGCCGACACTATTTCTGGCACATCAACTATTGCATCTTCCTTCAAACCCGGCAGGCTAGATGCTTTCTCTTCTGGAAGCGCTACTTCAGGCTGCTTGGCGTTTTGCATTGCGTCAGCAGTATCTTTTTGTCCATCTTGTGCCGTCTCGGAAGTGGAAATAGATTGAGTATCCTGAGAGGCATCCTGCGCAGCAGAATATTCGTCACTCGCTACAGCAAACGCAGCTGCTGGCGTTAACGTTGAAATCAGCGCAAGTGCGCTCAATAGCGATATAGACTTCCGTGTAAAAACACGCGAACTATTCTTCATGATATCGTCCCTTTTTCCTCAGTTCCGCCCACACTGATCATCGGAAGCGTCGCACTTATATCCCGGGTGCTTCGCTCGATTTCACCGTGTGTCCCGTGGCGAGAACTTCGGTTTTCTTTCCGTTGCTACACCTATAAAGGCGATTGCATTTAATCACCCTTTGCAAAGAATTGGCAAGTCATATCGCGAAATTTGTTTCCACAAACCACAAGCCCTCCACAAAACGGAAGTCGGAGGATGCCTTGCTGGCATACTGGCATGCTAGAAAAAGCCAAAGCCTCCATAGGCACACATGCGGCTGAAGTACGAGCAACATGTAGGTCCTAAGCATATGCAACAGCAAAGCCAATTTGGGTCTATTCCAAAACTAGTGAAACCGCGACCTTCGCCCTGTTGAGTGTATGTTTGGGCGCGGCGTGTGAACTGGCTTTCGGCGCGCGCGTAGTCGTTATTGTTTGGATCCATCTGCCTAGCACGACGTATATTGTCGTGCGCTGCAACAGTGTTTCCTGCCCCATTATTCGCAAGTGCGAATAAATAATACCATCTCGCATTACGCCCGCCAGACGGAATTTGTTGCAATATATTTATAGCGTTGCGGTAGTTTTGCGAATTGATGGCATATATCGCCTGTCTTACTTCGGGTGAATCGCCCGCTGCTTCCTCTGGATGTATGGGCGCACTTTGCGTAGCGTAGGCACCACCAAAAAGGTCGTCAAAATTGATAGTGGTCCACCCATAAGGGTCTTGACCGCTCGAACCGCCTTGTTCTCCGCCATAGCCAAACGGGTCGTAATAACCGCCGCCTGAACCACTAGAACCTCCCGCGCCGCCAGCACTGCCAGCACCCGCGCCACCCGCGCCACCCGGTCCATAGGTTGTACCACCATAGCCTCTAGGACCACTAGGACCTGCGTAACCACGCCTGCGGGCATCGCTTGCAGCATACTTTTCCGGGTTGGTTATGCGGTCGTATGCCTCGTTAATCTTATTCATGCGCTCTTCTGCTTGCGCATCCCCGGGGTTCAAATCGGGATGATTCTCACGCGCCTTCTTTCGGTACGCCTTCTTTACTTCGTCCATCGACGCGTCGCGCGATACACCCAATATGTCGTAAGGATTATCCATCTACTCTGACGGCACGCCTTCCATAGTTTTCGCTTCAGACATTTCCTTATAAGTATGATTGAATTTTTGCCAAACTCCAGCATAAAGTACGCTGCGCATTAAGTGTACGTCTTGCACAAGCGGTAAACGCTCAAATGCACTAGTCGCATCCCCCGCCAAAACGGTTAATATTTCGCGCATTTGCCCGGGATTAGCGTCTAGGCGCACAAACGGATTGTAGCTGCCTGTCTTTTTGTCTTCCGCGTAATCAACAGCGGCATCCATCAGATAAATAAATCGCCCCAAAAGCGCGCCAAATTCACCCGCCGCGCGCGCCCACATGGTGCCTTCCCAAGCAGAATCAGGCGAAAGCGAACGACCCCACACACACCCAGCGGCAAACAATTGACCCATAAGCTGACCGAACTCGCGCGCACAAGCATCGGGCGAGGCATCCGCATCAGCTTCTAGCTGGTTAATCTTGCGCATAGCGCCCTCTATGGCGCTACACTCTTCCGGAATGCGCTTTACAGCTTTAGCGTAGTGCCCCCGCATCATATGCTCAATAGTGCGCGCCCGCGCAGTTCCGTCGTCAGACACATCATCCAAGCATTTATGGTACGCCAGCGCCACACTAAGATCGGCAGCGTAATCGCTATAAATTGATTCACAATACGGCATGCGTTTTTTCGGGTGTGAAATACAATGCGCCGCTCCACAGTTTTGGGCAGGCTCAGTCAGTGAATCCAAAAACATTACCAAAAACGCAAGATCGTAACTTAGCGCTGCACGGCTAACTTGACCGTAGCGCCGCTTTAGCGTTCTGCATAACCCACAGTAAAACGCCTGATAGCGCTCTTTCTCTTCATCTGAAACCTGATCTAGCCGCGCAACCGCTATCCCGAACATACGCTAAAACCACTTCGATGGCATCTAATCGGCAGCCGCATTTTACGCAGAACCATCCGCGGCACCTTCAATATTAGCTTCATTATTTACCTGAGTATCTTCTCCACTTGCTTGTACAACATCGTTAGTTGCGCAAGCAAGCAGTTCATCTATCGTAACAAAACGATACCCCTGCGCTGCCAGTTGCGGAAGCGCGTCACGCAAAGCCGCAACCGTCTGACTTCTGTCGCCCCCACCATCGTGCATAAGCACAATATAACCGGGCTGCACACTAAGAATACGCTGCGCAATAGACGCTGCTCCCGGCTTTTGCCAATCGCGCGTATCTATATTCCAGCCAACTTCAGCAGTTATGTAAGGTTGCAAAACAGACGCGGTTTCTTCGTTGAAGTTACCACCGGGCACGCGAATAATTGAACTAGCCTGCGAACCAGTAACACGCGCTATTTCGTCAAAACCCTTTGTTATTTCGGAAACTCGATCTTCAGGCTTCATGCGCCCTAGATCAACTCCGTGTCCGTCTCCGGCAGCATGATCCCAAGAATGCGTACATATCTGATGCCCTGCCGCAGCCGCAGCCCGCACCACATCTTCCTGCGACGCAATTCTATCGCCCACGGTGAAGAACGTGGCTTTCGCACCATTGGCCGCCAGAATGTCTAGCACTTCGGAAGACCACGCATTCCACGGACCATCGTCGAACGTTAGCGCCACCACTTTTTGTCCACCGGTATCTATGTTGAAATTCCGAACAACCTCTTGAACTGGCTCTTTCGTAGTTTCCTCAACTCTAATCCCAGACATGTTGCCTGTTCTTATAACTTGCTCGCCGGGTGAGCCCACACCGGCATAGCGATGCATAGCGCCGGTGCCCTCAAAACGCACGCTAGGCGCTATTTCTTGCACTTCTTCAACAAATGGCTCGGTGGTGTTGCTTCCGTTTTCAACCAATATAACGTCGCCTTCGCAAACCAAACGACCAGTATCTTGCAAGTCTTCGCCGTTCACGGTTATATGCATAGGCTCACCGCCGCCTTGCTTAATAACGCTTCCATCAACCGCTACCAAATCGCCGGGAACTATGTTTAGGTTTTGGCTTTCTATAAGATCTTGCACAGTGGTATGAACTGTAGATTTAACATCCGTGCCATTCACCGCAGCAGTGCAAGGCCAAGGAAACAGCACCACAAATAAAAGCGCCGCAACAACGACAACAGGTATGCACACTATTGCCCAAATTGGAGTACGACTAGTTGATGCTGATGGTCGTGATGCGTTATGTGCTGCGTGCTGCGTCAAGCGATTTCCTTCGTAGTAAATTATGTTTCTAGTTGGCTGAATCTTAGCAAAATACAGGTTAAATATGCCGCTAAAAACAATGTTTTTAAAGAATGACTATTTAAATCCACGACTCCAACTTATTCCCGCAATACGAATGAGCTAGCATGGCAAAATAGCACAATCGCAACAATTTTTATTCAAAACAGTGCTTATCCGGATTCCAAATTAGAAGATATTGACAATTAATTGACTATGTCTTATAGTAGCGGAGGTCTGAAATGCACAGTATACGCTCGACACTCCAACCCATGTCGGGCGTTTCTGTATGTACATTCCGCGAATTTCGCGCAGCCTCTCCCTCTCACTACCATTTCAGAATCGGAAGTGTTTTGGCGCACAGTTTCATATTCACTTCGTATGACTTTCTTGTATTTTCCAAACGCAAACCCCACCTGTAATGTCAGACTATAGGCAAACCAAAAGAAAGGCATATAAATGACAGCTATCGGAATAGACCTTGGCACAACAAATAGCTGCGTAGCCGCAGTAGAGGGCGACTCGCCAGAAGTTATCACCAATGCGGAAGGCGGGCGCACAACGCCATCGGTGCTGGCCTTTACAAAAGAAGGCGAGCGGCTAGTGGGCGCAGTTGCACAGCGCCAAGCAGCCATGAACCCAGACCGCACAATAGGCAGCGTAAAGCGCCACATGGGTACAAATTGGCGCAAAAACATAGATGGCAAAGATTTCTCGCCGCAAGAATTGTCAGCAATGATATTGCGCAAGCTGCGCACCGACGCAGAAAACTACCTTGCCACTAGCATAACTGATGCGGTTATAACTGTTCCCGCCTACTTCAACGACATGCAACGCAACGCCACAAAAGACGCCGGCACAATAGCTGGGCTTAACGTATTGCGCATAATTAACGAACCCACAGCCGCTGCGCTGGCGTATGGATTAGACCACGGAACTGCACAAAAGGTAATGGTGTACGACTTAGGCGGCGGCACTTTCGACGTGTCTGTTATAGAAATTGGTGACGGCGTTATAGAAGTGCTAGCCACATCGGGCAATAACCATCTTGGTGGCGACGATTTTGACGAAGTGCTAACGAAGCATCTGCTAGACAACTTCCGCGCCCAGACCGGCGTTGACCTAACACGCGACCAAATGGCGCACCAGCGCGTACTTGAAGCCGCCGAACAAGCCAAGCGCGAACTTAGCAGCATGGAGTCGACCACTGTTAACCTGCCGTTTTTGGCGCAAAACGCCAGCGGTCCGCTTCATATGGAACAAACCATAACACGCACCGAATTTGACAGGCTAACCAACCACTTGGTTGAAGCAACCACGGAACCCGTTATGCAAGCACTAAACGATGCAGGCATAGCCGCAAGTGAACTAGGCGAGGTGCTGCTTGTTGGCGGCAGCACGCGCATACCGGCAGTTCAGACACATGTGCAGAAATTGACAGGGAAACGCCCTGCTAGCAGCATTAATCCAGATGAGTGCGTAGCGCAAGGTGCCGCAATTCAGGCAAACACGCTGTCAAGCGCGATGGCTGCAAAAGGCGGTGCCATGGTACCGCGTGGTGGAGAATTGCTGTTGCTTGATGTTGTGCCCATGAGTTTTGCTATAGAAACTGTAGGCGGCATAGCCACACGAGTAATAGAGCGTAACACCACATTACCCATTCACTACGAGCAAGTATTTACAACAGCCGCACCCTTCCAAACCAAAGTGGAAATCAACATTATGCAGGGTGAGCGCCCCATGGCAGCCGACAATAAATCTATAGGTAAATTCACGCTGAAAGGCATAAAGCGCGCCCCTGCCGGCGTGCCTCAAATTAACGTTAGTTTCGACATAGATGCAAACGGCATACTTACCGTTACGGCGAAAGATTTAGGCACGGGCAACGAACAGTCAATAACCATAACCGATAGCGAGCGCATGACCGATGCTGAAATAGCAGCCGCAATGGCAGATGCCGAAAAATACGCTGCCGAAGACCAAGCGCGGCGCGACGCTTTCCAAGAGCGCGAAAAGGCGCAGAAACTAGTTAATGAAGCTGAAGAGCGTATAAAAGCCGAAGGCAAACAGATGGAAAAGGATACAAAACGTCAGCTGAAAAGTGCTGTAGCTAGCGTACAAAAATACTTGATGAAGAAACCTGAAAAGATGAAACCGGAAGATAAGGGCGCTTTCAGTGCCGCTATCGCCGAGTTGGAGCGTTTGCTTTAGCCTGCGCTGCGCAATTACCTGACACAAATTGCGCTACAACGCACAAGCGACGCACAACCAATATAACAACACCAAAAAAGAAAAGCCCCGATTGCGGGGCTTTTCTTTGCCTATAAGATCTAACTCTTATTGACCAGGAGCCTTCGGGGCAGCTGGAGCGCCGGGTGCAGCCGGGGCGCCGGGAGCAGCTGGAGCACCGGGTGCGCCGGGCATAGGCTTGGTGCCATTAATATATTCAGAGAAGTCTGCCTTGCAGAAAGGGCACTTCTCAATCTTCATGCCACCAAGCATTTGAATGGGCTTACCGCATTCGGGGCACTTCATTGGGCCGGCGGATGCATCTGCTGGTCTGAAACACATATTGCTCTCCTGTTCCTCAAATTAACAGCTCTACAACAATAGAGCATCGTTAATAAACTACATGCCAAGAATAACCAATTTTCGGTGAAATGACAATTAGTGAACTATTTCACTTCTGCACTATTTTCAAATGGATACGTTACGTAGCGCCAAATTGCGCACATCGGCACAAGGAATACTACTGTAGATACAGCGTGCGCAATGTCGAACGGCAACCCAGCGGCGTAAACCCCCACTACCGCCTGCCATTGCATAGCACCACCAAACATGGCAACTATCCATGTGTTCATTATGAACCCGAACAAAAGCGATACAAAAAACCCATACGCATATACAAGTAGTGTGCGAACACCTCCAGCGCCAGCACGAACTTTAGGCGCGTCTTTACAGCCGAACAGCCCGCGCGCACCTAACACGCCTGCCAACCAACCAGAAAGCCCCCAAGCCGCCATCTGCCAAATAGTCCAAGCACCCTGCCCAAGAAACATATTAGATGCAAAAGCAGCCATAGCGCCTACAGCAAACCCGTAGCGTCTACCCAACAAAATTCCAGCCATTATGCACACGGCAGTAACAGGCTGCACGCTAGCTATGCTTGCAAAAGCCACACGCCCCGCTACAGCCACAGCGCAAAATGCCAGCGCAAACACCACATTCCGCGCAGTACTGCTAGAGCTCGCCGCGCCGCGCACATCAGCTGACACACTTGCAGGCGCACCCGCATCAATCCCCGTGTTCACCTTTTGCAAAAACGGAAAAGTGGAAATTCTTGTGCTGATTTTTTTCTCAGAATTAGACATGCAATTCGCCTTTCGAAATGAATGCTAAACATTACGCAGATTAGTGTCGATGCAATCGGCGATCAAGTACCTCTTTGCGATGTTCGCGTTCTGCACGCAATTCGCTAGGACGCTTCCTGCGCTTAGGCTGAAGCTCCGTAGGCTCATCTTCCTGCTCGAGCTCATCCGCATCATCTCTCGCCAAAAACATTGTGCGCTCGGTATGTTCGGCATGCGAACCATGCCGAGAAGCATCTGCAGCAGACGAGTAAGCACGCACTTGCCCTTCCCGCGATAAATCACGGCGAATGCGGAAGTATTCCCAAGTAAGCAACACCAGCAAAATAGACTCAACAATAAGGTAGCTAAGAACTGCGCCGCTTAGACCCGCAAACGAAACCAGCAAAAGTGGCACGAACAGCGAAAATCCGAACGTTACCAAATAAAGAGTAGTTACATCACGCTGCCTGCGCATAATAGTTATTACTTGATACAAAAAATCAATAGCTGCCGTAACGCCGCCGCACGCAAGCATTACGTACAGCAATCCGCGATACGGCTCAAAATCTACACCATATAAGAAGCTCATTACCGGCAGACCAACCCATGCCATAACAGCCCATACCGCCGCCGTTATTCCCACTATAACGCCCATTAGCCCCACTATAAGCAAGTCGAATTTTCGACGTTTAGCCGCATCTTGCCACACCCCAGTCATGCGCAGCAAAAGCGGCTTATACACAAGCTGAGCGCCTATCAATATCATCTGTGCCGGGAAATATAGCGCGTTGTAATACAGCTGGTTATCGTATGCCAGCGACCCTTCCATAACAAATTTCGGGGTATTTTCTATAACGTTAAACAGGAAAATTGCCACAAAAAGAGGTGCCGTAGCCTTAAACAGCTGCATAAAACTGGGTAGGCTAAAACCTTTAGACTTTGGCGTTTCCATAAGCGTTAGTGGCCATGTTATAACCACAAAAGTAACTACAGCTGCAATAGCCATTGCATAGCACGACACCACCGAGTTATGCGTTATTAGCATTACAATACAAAACGCAAGTACAGCTATAACAGAGCGAATAGTTTGAGAAAGTCCGCCTAAATAAAGTTTGTCTACCTGCTGTAGCCTGCCTTCATAAACGTCTGCCAAAGCATCAACAAACTTGAATAAAATTACACCCATGGAAATATTGAACATTTCGGAATCGTAGCCGCGAATGCTGCAATACAACCAACCAACAACCAACATAGCGATGCAAGTTATCCAACGGCTAACTTGATAATCGGCAAAAGAGTGTTCTTCGCTTAGATCGGATACCTGATAGGCGCGGGTACCAAAATTTCCAATAAACATAAGCAATAGCGCCACTATAAACGCCATCGAAATCATGCCAGCTTGCTCAACTCCGACAACCTGAGTAGACACCATAGTCATTACCGGAAATACTAATGCCCATGCAGCCGAACCAGCTGTGTTCCAAATAAAATCGCGAGTGGTGCGGTGTGGAGCATACGCCGCTTCAGCAGCTGAAAGCCCATCGCCTTTCATTGCGCCCACTACACGATCGAACCATTGATTTGCAAGCTTCGCTATAAAATTTTGCTTATGTTGGCGCGGTTGCTTGTTACTATGGGCTGGCATTCGGCGGTTCGCGACTCCTTTTATCGTGCGTTTAATGCGTATTTATAGTATAGTCTTCAATAGTGAATTAATTAGCATGAGTAATGTGCTATTTACACATTCGCATTGCGTTAACAGATAGGAAGGCAGCAAACCGTATGAGCGAAACTGATTCGCATATTACTTCGTCGGCTTCTACACCAGTTTCGTCAAACGTAAAATCGGTTCCGTTGTCGTCCATAACAAATACTAACGGCAACCCAGTACGTATGCCAGTTGCAGCTTCAGCTAATGGGCAAGCCGCAAATCAGCCGCACGCGCAGTCAGCACCAGCATCAGCGCCTGTAGCTACAACACCTAATGCTCAAACGGCATCTTCCGCAGCACCCTCGTCTGCTAAGCCTGCACCAACACCCGCAGTCGCAGTACCCGGTGTTGCCGCGACTACCGCACAACCAACAGCCGCAGCTGAAGCAGCACCAAAGCAACCCAACCTTCCAGTTGCGGTTCCTATGCCCGAATATCATCCCGTAGCTGGGGCAATCAACCCGTCTGGTCCGCGTCCGAAGCAGCCCAAAAAGCATAACGGGCTTTTGATTGCAGGCATAATTGTATGTGCTCTAGCGGCAATAGCGCTAATTTGTGCGCTCTGCTACATTATGAGCCGCCCGCATAGCGTAACCGTAAACGCTCCTTCAGCAGATGTTGTTGAAAAGGCATATGAATCAGCCGATATAAATGTTCCTACCCTTTCCGACTATAGCTATATAAACACCGAAGGGTTAGACGATCCGCAAATTTCCAACATTCAAATAGGTGAAGTTACGAGCAGCGGCTCAGGAGATGCTCAGAAAACATCGTGCTCTACTACCGCTCAAGTTGTGTTCGAAAATGAGTCAGTTCGCGTAGATCAGACGCTACAATTGCCGTTTACTTACAACGCATCATCTTCCCAGTGGGAAGCTGGAAAGCCATCTGTGCAGTCCTCTGGCGAAAAAGTTGAGCCCACCGGTCCTGCCGATGTAGCCGCACTACAAGCAGCATTACCGGAATTGCTAAAAGCCTACGACGCTAATATTGCCTCTCAGTATGAAGGCGCGGCAATTACTGCAAATTCGAATTTAAGCGCAACCGGTGGAGACGTAACATTTACATTAGACAAGACTAATGCTGACGGAACCCACATGCGCACCGATGCTAATGTAGGTGTAGCTTGGGACGAGACTAAAGGGTGGGTTCCCACCATAAATTGGATAGGCACAGCACCTAATAATCAAGGGGGAAACCCCAACACAAACCAGAATCAACCCACTAACGAAAACAACAACGGAAGCAACGGAAGCACTTCCGAGAACACCGGAGGCGCAAACGGTGGCGATATGCTACTTACATGCTCCACAGGAGATCTGGTAGAAGTTCCCGGAGTTATCGAATATCGCGACGATCGCGTGTTGCTGCGCTCCGACTACACTATTCGCGTAATACTAGACGGAAAAACGTATGTTACTAGCTATTTTGAATTGACCGCCAACACATTCGTAGTAACAAACGGTGCGCATGTTTCCGTTATAGGCGAAATAAGCGCTACGGGTACATTGCCACAAGCACCACTAATGATTAACCTAGATTACGAGGATTAATCCCTTGTTCACACGTAATGCAATAAGCCCGAGATGCAGCTTTATGCGCGCTCGGGCTTTAATATATACCTTAGTGTTTGTTGAGGTTGAAAGGGCTTAGAAATGACTCTGTTAGATCTTTGGAAACTTATAAAGCGCAGCGTATGGCTAGTAATTGGCTTACCTATTGTCTGCGCTATAGTGTGCGTTGCAGTTCTGTATTTTATGCCGAACGAATATTCGGCAACATCTACTATAACGGCATCTGCAGAACCTGCCGGAGTAGGCAGTTTTGCCACCGCGGCAGCTGAACAGCAGTCCAAAAATGGTGTTGAAGTCAAAGCCTCCACCAATACAAGTACGCGCGTTATAACAATTACCGCCGAAGGCAACGATCCTAATCAATGCATAAAAGCAGCCAACAGGGCTTTAAATACCACATTCATAAAGGCGTTTAGCCGCTATAACGTATCTGGCGAAGTTGTAAACATAACTGTCCGCATGGACTTAAAACGCGCCACCGCCGCTACAGATGAAAGCCCCAGCACCACGAAGAGCGCCGGCATTGCCCTTCTAGCCGGGCTGTTTGCCGCAGTATGCATAGTTGTAATCATGGATCTTGTGCGCGGCAATATTCATAGCGCACGCGATATGGAAGAAGACTACGAAGCACAACTACTTGGACGCATTCCAAAACCAAATCAGCAAGAAAAAGCGCTCGACCGCCAGCAATTGTTTGCCAATGTACGGTTTGCAAGCGGCGAACACAAAAGCGTATGCGTGCTTTCTATAGACAACGAAGCTCTTTCGGCGCAAACATGTACAGAATTGGCAGAAGCAGCCACACAGGCAGATAAGCGCGTCTTACTTGTAGATGCCGACATGAACGGACAGTCGCAACTTGCAGAAAACCTTGTAAGCGATGGCAACGGTCTATCCGATGTACTTACCGGCGAAATTCAGCTAAGTGATGCCGTGCGAATTACGCAAGGTTTCAGCTACGTACCCGCCGGAAACCCCAAACAAAGCCCAATCGCATTGCTTGATAGCCCCAAACTTTCACAAATGCTAGAACAGGCGCAGCTTGAATACGATATAGTAATTTTGAATGCCGCACCAACAACTAAACAAGCCGACTTTTCTTATGTTGCCAATGTAGCCGGATCGACTATATTGTGCGTACAGGAATTTGTAACTAAGCGTAAAGGTATTGAAGCTGCAGCTACTCAGCTTGCGATCGCAAAAGCGAATGTCATCGGATTTGTGGCTGCCGAATAAGTAAATAGGTAATTTCAAAGCGAATTACGACAACAGATTACGAGGTGGTTCTTATGGCGGAGCAAACTGGAACAAAAGCAAAACGCGATTGGGGTCTTGTTATCGGCGGCATACTGTTCTTTATTGCAGGGCTGGTTATGTTTTTCTGGCCCGGGCTTTCGCTGGTAGTTATAGCCCAAATGGCTGGTGCATTAATGCTTGTTGGCGGCATCGTTGACATAATTCACTATTTCCAATTTCGCAAAACCGGTCTTACGTCTGGCTGGGCTATTATAAGTGCAATATGCAGCATAATACTGGGTTTGATGTTTTTGCTGCACCCCATAGTAACGGCTGGCGTTTTGCCATTTATAGTGGGCATGTTTGTTATCGCTTACGCCATAATAGCTATTGTTACAGCAATTTCTGTGCGCAAGATGGGCTCAACTTGGGGTGTCATGCTTGTTAACGGCATAATATCGCTACTATGCGGACTTATGTTTGTCTTTATGCCTGACACATTTGCTATCTTCTTAAGCGTGCTCTTGCTAATGCGCGGAATTACTATGTGCATCCTTGGTTTAACTACTCATAGCGCATCAAAATTAATGTAGCCAACTTACTTAAAACCCACGCATTCTAGCGGCGGTGAAAGGAAAACATGTTCGGCGACAATTTAGACAGAATAGTTACTGCCATCGAAAAAAACTACGAGGCAGACGAGATATTCTTCACGAAACCCGGCTTACGTTTCCCCAGCAGAACTGCCGTAAAGGAAATTCTGAAAGGGTTAAGACGTGTAGTTTTCCCCGGCTATTTCGGCGAAGAGATGCTCTCTCCTAACACTAGCCCCACCTATTTCATCGGCGAAATACTGATACAAATTGAGCGCAAATTGCGCGAACAGATAATAATTGCCCTAACTTATACCGATGACTCGTGCGGCAACACAATAGATATTGGACATTGCGGCGAATGCGCACCGTGTCATATAATAGACCGCGCTGCTGAAGTCTGTACTACTTTTTTTGACGAACTGCCGCGCGTGCAGCAAGTTTTGCTAACCGATGTGGAAGCGCTATACGAAGGCGACCCAGCAGCAGGCAGTAAAGAGGAAGTAATCTTTAGCTATCCGGGGCTATACGCCATTTATGTGTATCGCCTAGCGCACATTCTCTACGAAATGGACGTGCCAATTATTCCGCGCATTATGACTGAGCTGGCTCATTCCGGCACAGGCATCGACATTGGAGCGGGTGCAAAAATTGGCGAATATTTCTTCATTGATCACGGCACAGGTGTTGTAATTGGAGAAACAACTGAAATAGGCGACCATGTAAAGCTGTATCAAGGTGTTACGCTGGGAGCGCTTAGTACACGCGGCGGTCAGCGACTAAGCGGTGTAAAACGCCATCCAACCATAGAAGACAATGTGACTATTTATTCAAACGCTAGCGTACTTGGTGGCGAAACCGTTATCGGTGAAGGCTCAGTTATTGCTGGCAGCACCTTCGTTACGTTTAGCGTACCGCCACATAGCCGTGTGTCGGTAAAGGAACAAGAGATAACCGTGCGTCAACCGGGCGAAAAAGACTAGAATAGTTTTGCAGTTATTGTTAAGGTGAACTGCGTCGCTGCGAGATAATGCACAGCGACGCAGTTCACCTTGTTATATAGTTACTAAGTAGGTTCCTTTGATTCTTGACGCATTAGACGAAATGCACCTGCGCGATTGGCTAGTATTGCTGGCATTGTCTATTGTTGTGTCTACATGCGGTGTAATTGGAGTGTCTTATGTAGCAGGCAGCGGCTGGGCTATTTTCGATACGGTACAAACAATACTTTTAATTGTAATATTCACAATTGTGGCAGCCATTGTGTTCTTCCTAATGGATGTTTTGTTTTTTTGGGTATGCCTTACACGTGCCCGCGAAGATGACCGCTTACCAAACGAGCGCAAACCGCTACTAGCACGCTTAACACCGCATTGGCAATTGAAAAGCATTGCTATATTTGCAGCCATAATGGCGCTGTTTTGGCTACCGTGGTTAATAGCGAATTACCCGGGCGGTACATACTGGGATACCTACTACCAGATATATCAGATATACCCAGAAAATCATCCTATATCGATAATTCCATGGGAAGAAATTCGCGAACAGACCATAACCGATGCTTGGCTGGTTGACCATCATCCAGTGCTAACCACGCTGCTATATGGTGCCTTCGGATACGCCTCCGATTTGCTAACCGGCAATTGGATGTTAGGCGTATTCACGTTCGTGTGCATTCAAGGCGTAGCGCATATCATAGCGTTCACGTGCGCCATAGCTTACATGCGCCAGCGCCATTGCCCACTAGTACTATGTTTTTGCGCATACCTATTCTTCTGCATAATGCCTTTTATAAGCACATGGGCGATGTGTATGGTAAAAGATAGCCTGTTCGGAGCATTATGCATCCCCTACTTCATAATGCTCTTCGAAGCTGTACGCACACGCGGCGCAAGTTTGCGCGGCGCTTTCGCTATAGTGCTTTTTTGTGAACTGGGTTTACTGTTGTGTCTTACGCGAAAAATGGGCATTTTCATGGTGGTACCCACAGCGCTTATAGCCGCCATAGTCCTACGGCGCGGCAAGCGTCCGCATCTCGCAGAAAGCGGCGCGGTGCGCGCATGTCTTATACAGGCTGGCTCGTGCGTGGCAATAATGGCGCTACTGCTTCCGCTGCTAATATTTCCGCTTACCAATATTAGTCCGGGTGGTAAACAAGAAATTCTAGGACCTCTTTTTCAGCAAACCGCACGCTATTTGGTCGATCATGGCGATGAGATATCGGCAACGGAAAAACGCGCCATACAAAACGTTCTGGACTACGATAAATTAGCCGACGAATACCAATTCGACTTCGCCGATTCTGTGAAATACCGCTATAACATAGATGCCACCCCAGAGCAGTTACTTGATTATATGAAAGCCTATATATCCATGGGGATACGCCACCCTGAATCTTATTTAGCGGCATTCGCATCGCTGGCAGGCTACTACGTGGCACCCACCGCTTTCGCCAACATACGCATGGTGACAGTGGATACGCACATGGGCGACAATGACCGCTATATGCTATGGAATCCAGATGAACTAGATTGGTTGCGCCACGGCATGGACGATGCCTATACCGCCATAGCCGAAACTCCCGGTATTAATTTACCTTTGCTAATAGTTACATATGTATTCTGGCTGCCCGCCGGCTTAATTTTTGTATTAGTGCGACGGCGCTTACGCTGCGGCATTTTGCTGGTGCCCACACTTATTCTGTTAGCATTTTGCGTAATATCTCCCGTATACGATGCGCGCTATTGCGTACCCATTTTTGACATGGCACCACTACTAGTTTGCGCTTTTGCCGCCATTTGCATTGACACACAGCCAGAAATAGCCAACTTTAACGAGGTTGAGACTGACTTTAAGCCTATGGCGCATTACAATACATTTAATTGTGTTTGAGGGGGCAAATTGAACACCGACACACCGTTAGTAGGCATAATAATGGGATCGCAGTCCGACATGGAAGCTATGCAACCATGCATGCAGCAGTTGGACGATTTTGGCATTCCCTATGAAGTAAAAATAGCCAGCGCACATCGCAAACCCAATGTGGTGCACGAATGGGCAGAAACCGCAACTTCTCGCGGTATGCGCGTTATAATAGCTGCCGCCGGAAAAGCAGCGCACCTTGGCGGCGTAGTAGCTGCATTCACACCGCTGCCAGTTATAGCGGTACCTATGAAAACTAGCGACTTAGGCGGGCTAGATTCGCTGCTTTCTATGGTCCAAATGCCAAGCGGCGTACCCGTGGCATGCGTTGCCATAAACGGCGCAAAGAATGCAGCCATACTAGCCACACAAATTATGGGTGCCGGAACTGGCGAAAACGATGCACAGATGCGCGAGAAAATAGTCGCATTCAAGCGCGAAATGGCAGAATAGGAATGCAGATGGACCATATTAGCGCTGAGAAATTCGTTTGTCACACCGAAGCAGACGGAACGCTAAAATGACCAAGAAACTCCTAATGGGCAATGAAGCCTTCGCTCATGCTGCACTGGAAGCTGGCGTTAATGTTGTAGCAGGTTATCCGGGCACACCTTCGTCAGAGTTAGTAGAAACCGTGGCACGTTTACGCGCAGCGGGCAAAGCGCTGGGCGTACACGTAGAGTGGTCAACTAACGAAAAGGCAGCACTAGAAATTTGCGCAGCGGCATCTATGTCGGGCGCACGAGCGCTTTTCACCTGTAAACAAGTTGGATTAAACGTAGCCAGCGATGCGCTAATGTCACTTAACTACGTGGGGGTGCGCGGCGGTTTAGTGCTGTTTGTTGCAGACGATCCCGGTCCTATATCTTCTCAAACCGAACAAGATACGCGCCGTTTTGCCGAATTTGCGAAAGTGCCTGTATTCGACCCTGCCACTCCCGAACAGGGCTTTGCCATGATGAAGGCGGCATTCGAGCTGTCTGAAGAATACGGCACGCCCGTTATAGTGCGTCCTACAACGCGCGTTAACCACGCTTCAACTTTCTTCGATGTAGAAGACACCACACAAGCCAGACCTCTTCCCGCAGGCGGCTTCAAACATAATCCCGATCATTGGGTCATATTCCCAAAAAGGTCTTATCAAGCTCACGGTGAAATAATTGACCGACTAAACGATATGACGCGCATATTCGCGCTAGATGCACATTTTTCGCAGTTCCTGCCCATGTTTAGCAAGGCTACTGCAGAAGAAGGCAAGCCAGCTGAAGAGCCTTATTTGGGCATTTTCACCGGCGGTGTTTCCACGCAATACGCACTTGAAGCTCTAGAAATGATAGAGCGCTGCGCCGAGCGCGCAGGCGTTGCGCTGCCACCGTACAGGTTTATGCAGATGGGCATTCCTTATCCGCTGGCAAAACGTCCTTTGCGACGCTTTATGGATGGCTTGTCGCACATATTAGTTCTTGAAGAGCTAGACTCGGTGCTTGAAGAAGGACTTATGGTAACTGCGTCTAACAACTTCCTTTCTGCGCATGTGCACGGCAAGCTTACTGGTGAAGCACCTGATCGCGGGGAAAATTCTACCGAGAGCGCAGTGGTAGCAATTTCGCACTTCTTTGACATGTACACGAAAGCGCCAAAGCAAGAAATAATCGTCGTATCAACAGCCTCTAATTCGGACAGTGGCGACAAAAAACACAATGGCAAAGATAAGCGTGCTGCGCACAGACTACCAAACCATGTTAATGACAATAAGCCGGCAGAAGAGCCTCAAATTGGCTTGATAGGCGTTGCTGCCGACTATAGCGCCAGCCAAAACTCCGCTGCTCCTGAAAGCATGTCTCAAAAGCGGGCTCAGTTGGCTGCGCGGCGCAAACAAACGCATGCCGCTCGTTACAAAGCGCCTGCATCTGCTTTGAAAGCAGAAAGTGCCAGCGCTGTTACTCAAGTCGTGCAAACTCAAACATCGCAGCAACGGCGCAAACCGGGCGAAGCAGTTGATCGCGACGGAAACAGACTTTCTATTCTTCGGCTTATGGAAGATGTAATAGGCAAAAAGGCATTGCTGCATTACTCATACGAGCTTCCACCCAGACCCCCGGTCTTATGCGCAGGTTGTCCACATCGTGGCAGCTTCTACGCTATAAAAGGCGCACTGGATAAAATTGGGGTGAAGCGTGAAAATGCTATGCTGTGCGGCGATATAGGCTGCTACACACTTGGAAACGCTCTGCCGCTTAACGCCGTTGATACATGTCTTTGCATGGGCGCAGGTATAACCATGGCGCAGGGCTTCCACATTGCCGAGCCTAATAAAAAGCAGGTAGCTTTTGTGGGCGATTCTACATTTTTCGCCAGCGCCATGACAGGCATTGCAAATGCCGTATACAACAACCACGATGTAACATTCGTCATACTTGATAATTCCACTACCGCTATGACGGGGTCACAACCACACCCCGGCACTGGCACCACGCTTATGGGAGAACACAACAAACCCATTAGCATTGAAGCAGTACTAGAAGCATTAGGTGTTCAGGTAATACTTCGCGCCGATCCTTTGAACAGGGTGCAGGCAGAAGAAATATCTATGCTTGCCTTAAAGCATGAAGGACCTTCAGCTATTATTTTCCAAAGCCCCTGCGTATGGCTAAGACCGTTCGGCATTCCGGCTGAAGTTGACACAGAGCAATGCACCGGTTGCAAACGCTGCATAACCGACATCGGTTGCCCTGCTATAGCTTTCTCCGCCGACGCGCGCGGGCGCAAAAGCGGAATGCGAGGTCAGGCAGTTATAGACACCAGCTTATGCAACGGATGCGGACTTTGCCTGCAAGTGTGCCCGTTCGGTGCCATAAAAATACCATCTATATTAGATTATGCCGCGCGCGACACAGGTGCCGTAACGCTAGAGGCGTCTAAGTCAAAACCTTCTGAAATAAATGTGACCGCAACCTTAAAGGCGCAAGAAACGCAAAGCGCAGAGACAAATGCTGCTTACGCAGAAAGCTCTGCAGCCGCACAAGCCAACATTAGCGAAGACGCTAGCAGTATTACTAATGAAACTAATGAAGATGCCGACGCAGATAACCTGCCCGCAGAAAATGAACCGGAAACAAACGAAACCGAAAGCAAAGATGACCACTTAGAAGATGCAGCAAATGACACAGAAGCCGCATCGGAAGATACGCCAGCTGCAAACGAAACAGAACCGGAACAGGCAGAGCAGCCTAAACTCGAAGAGCATCAAGAGCTTACAGAAGAGGAAAACGCTCCAAAACATGCTGCAATATCAAGTCGTGTGAAAAGACCTAAAGCAAGACCGAGAAGAGTGTCTCATTCGAATAGCCGCGCAAAGAATAGCGATACGCTTCAAATAAATGCTTCACGGGTTTTCGGCGGCACATTGACCATCAAAATAGAGGGCAACGATCCGGCAGACACCGACACAGATAACGCAAACGAAAGCGAGGATGGGCGTGGTTAATATACTTCTGACCGGAGTTGGCGGTCAAGGTACCGTGCTTGCTGCGAAGGTGTTAGCTATGGCGGCTGCCGCAAAAGGCTGGCAAGTTCGTACCGCCGAAACAATAGGCATGGCGCAGCGCGGCGGCAGCGTAGTTTCACATGTACGTATGGGGAATTTGGGCGAAAGCGTACACGCACCTTTAGTCACACACGGTACAGCAAACCTTATCGTAGCCTTCGAACCCGGCGAAGCTGCACGCTGTTTAGGCTATTTAGCGCCGGGCGGCACGGTGGTAACTGCAACCACTACAGTAGAGCCTGTGGCTGCGGCTCTTACATCGAAGCCATACCGTTCACAAGACATAATTGAAAACATAAAGCTTACGTTTTACAACGATGTAGCTAACCGTATAGCTAATTCAGTTACTGCAACTCGCGAAGGGCAGCGGCGCGCAAGCCAGCATCATCGACTTGTAGTTGTAGACGATATGGCTGTAACCAGCGCCTTAGGAGATAATCGAAAAGTGTTAAACTCCATTCTTCTTGGAGCTGCTGTAGCAAAATACTGCATGCCAATTTCACTAGACGACTTAAAAGGCGCAGTACTTGCGTGCGTAAAGCCGCAATTCGCGCAAATGAATATAGATGCCATAAATAAAGTAGCAGAGGGGATAGATTATTATGCAAATGAAGCCTGAGCAACTCGAATTAATACGCGAACAGCTGAAAACGATAAAAGATCGCTCGGCTTTCTATGCCAAAAAATTCGATGGAATAGATGTAGAAGATGTAGTCTCTCAGGCAGACTTTGAACAGTTACCGTTTTCAGAAAAAGACGACTTGCGCGCAGCGTATCCGCTAGGGCTACAAGCGGTGCCCGACGAAGAAATTGTGCGCATCCATTCGTCTTCTGGAACCACGGGTACACCGGTAATAATCCCCTACACACGCCAAGATGTAACCGACTGGGCTATTCAGTTTGCCCGCTGCTTTGAAATAGCTGGTGTCACCCCGCTCGATCGCGTGCAAATTACACCGGGTTACGGTCTGTGGACAGCAGGCATAGGCTTTCAAGCAGGCTGCGAACGCTTAGGCGCTATGGCTATTCCTATGGGACCGGGCAACACTGAAAAGCAGCTTCGCATGATGGAAGATCTGCAATCTAGCGTGCTATGCGCTACGTCGTCGTATGCACTTCTTTTGGCTGAAGAAATACAAAAGCGTGGCATCCGCGACCGACTTTCTCTGCGCAAAGGCGTAATAGGCAGCGAACGCTGGGGCGAAAAAATGCGCAAGCGCATTCAAAATGAATTGGGTATAGAAATCTACGACATTTATGGTTTGACTGAGATATACGGACCGGGTATTGGCATTTCGTGCGACGAACATTGCGGAATGCACATATTTGAGGATTATTGTTACATAGAAGTTGTTGACCCCGTTACGGGCAAAGTGTTGCCTGACGGCGAAGAAGGTGAACTTGTTATAACCACGCTTCGCAAACAGGGCGCTCCGCTAATTCGTTATCGCACACACGACCTTACACGCATCTTGCCCGGCGATTGCAAATGTTCGTGTGGCGAAAAGCATCCACGCATAGATATACTAACCGGTCGCACCGACGATATGTTCAAAGTGAAGGGCTGCAATATCTTCCCTGCACAAGTTGAGGAAGTAATTGCCATAACCGACGGTACATCTAGCGAATATCAAGTAATGATTGAAAACATCAGTGGGCGCGACGTACTTACCGTGCTGTTCGAAACACCACTGGAAGGCGACGCGCGCACAGCAGCCGAAGAACAGCTTGCTGCCATTTTCAAAGCGAAAATTGGATGCGCACCCGAAGCTAAAGGCGTTCCGCTAGGCGAACTTCCCCGAAGCGAGAAGAAAACCAAGCGTATTTTCGACAGCCGCTATTAACCAACAGGATCGGCTGCGGCAAGCGCTGAAAAAGTGTTTTTGCCGTAGCCGTTACTAATACGGACACGCGGTAGCGCCATAGGGTTGTCTCCCGGTTTTATGCGGCGATTTTCTATAGTGAATGCGCATTGCACGTTGGCTTGCTCTAGCGCAGCCCAAGCTGTTTCATTATTGTCGCCAAACGGATATGCCACAGCCTCTGTCGTGCCCAGTATCTCTTGCGCTTTTACTATGTCGTCATATATCTCTTGCTGCGACGATGCGTGGATTAAACCGCCGCGACCTATGCCTGACCCTCCTGTATGCATGCCATATGTATGCGACTGGAACGAAATATAAGGGTTAGCCTGACTTACAATGCGTTCAGGAATGTTCTCGTCTTTGCAAATAAGGAACATGGTCGCCGGCACTTCGTATTTACGGAACAGCTCTCCACCTAGCGTGTACACATTCCATTCGCCATCGTCAAAAGTTAACGTGGCGCTATTGGCGGGAAGCGTGTGGTTTCCTTCGGCAAAGGCGCGTATCTCCTGATAAGAGGGATAGTAGTAATTGTTTTCCGTAAGATACTGCAGATGCGCCTCAAGATCGGTTATGGAAAGAAGGTTGTTATTCATGTCGTCGGGCGGCGCTGCCGGATCGTAGAGATAGTGATACATGAATACCGGAATGCTAGCGGCATTGCCACTTTCAAAAGATTCCACCACATGTACGGTGCGCTCAGCCACAGCCACTTGCCCATTTTCAGTTTTAGCGGTGTAAGTTACGGTATAAGTGCCCGGCACCGATGTATCTACATTGCCAGATATTTGAACGGTAGATGTTATGTCTGGCGAATTTTGTGCATCTGGGTCTACCGCATGGCAGCCCGCCTCTAAGTATTCTTCGCCTTTAAGCACATAAGTATTGCGACTACCACCTAGTGTCATTACAACATCTTCAGCCATAACCTCTTCCGATATTACAGTGTCTTTTTGTGTTATAGGAAGCGTACTAGCTGCATCATCCGCGGGCGAATTAGTGCAGCTTTTCAGGGCAAATATGCCTAGTGCAACAATTGCTATAACTATTGCCAACACAATAATAATTGCCAATACAGGAGTTTTTCGCGACTTGCGTGCAGGTTGGCTATATGCTGCATGGCTGCGCACAGCTTGGTGCGTAGCTTGGTGCGTAGCTTGGTGCGTAGCTTGTCGATATGCGGCATGATTGCGCGACGGCTGACTGCGCCTAGCTTGGCTGCGCCCTGTGTGCGCCGACGGTCTTTCGCTCATAGATACCCCCAACTTATCCATTGCCAGTCATTATAAAGACCAATTTGCGTTTACACGACAAAAAGCAGGCAACACTTAGATATTCCACCTGTTAAAAAAATTAGTGCCACAATCACTTTATTGTGCTAAAGTATCGCCCATGAATATTAATGCAGGAAATACAGAATTTATGTTTGCGGGCAACTGCGCTATTATGACGCAGCATTTTGCCCAAAAATGTATCTGCGAAACAGCTTGTGCTGTTATGAGTGAACACATGGCTGAATGCTGTGTTAGCACTCCTCCTCATTTGGTTTACCGATATTGATGGCACGCGGGTTTTCGCCCCGGGCCATTTTTTATGCTCGGATACATGCAAAAGCCGCGTGCGCCTTCATTCTTACACTGTTCATTTCAAAGTTTCAAAATCAAGGAGAATTAAATGGTCGCTAAGATATTATTGGTGCTCGTGTTTGTGGCTATTGCCGTAGGAGTAGGAATCTACTGCAATAGAACCACAAAAACGGTTGATGGCTTCGTGCTTGGCGGGCGCAAAGTGGGTCCATGGATGAGTGCATTCGCTTACGGCACCAGTTATTTCAGCGCAGTAGTTTTCGTGGGCTACGCTGGACAATTCGGATTCAAATACGGTATAGCAGCCACATGGGCTGGCATTGGCAATGCAATACTTGGCAGCCTTTTGGCGTGGTGGGTATTAGGTCCACGCACGCGCGAAATAACGCATCGCCTTGGCGCGCAAACTATGCCGGAATTTTTTGGAAAGCGCTACAATTCCAAAGCATTACGAATTGCTGCAGCGGCTATCATATTCGTCTTCTTAATTCCATATACTGCTAGCGTCTACAATGGGCTTTCGCGCTTATTCGGTATGGCATTTGCGCTGCCCTACGATGTGTGCGTTATAGGAATGGCGGTAATTACGTGCATCTACGTTGTTATTGGCGGCTATATGGCAACGGTTATGAACGACTTCATACAGGGCATCGTTATGTTAATTGGCATAACAGCAGTTATAGTGGCAGTCATAATGAGCAACGGCGGATTCAGCGAAGCCATTACGCAACTTTCGCAAATACCCGCAGATGGCAGCGCCATGCAAGGACCATTCGTTAGTTTCTTCGGTCCCGATTTGTTTAACCTGCTAGGTGTGGTTATTCTTACATCGCTTGGCACATGGGGTTTGCCGCAAATGGTGCAAAAATTCTATGCTATTAAAAGCGGTCCAGCGGTAAAACAAGGTGCTATTATTTCTACGCTATTTGCTTTTGTCGTAGCAGGAGGAAGCTACTTCCTAGGCGGCTTTGGGCGCTTATATGAAAACCAAATTGAATACGCAGCCAATGGAACGCCAATTTATGACTCGGTTATTCCCACTATGTTGTCCACGCTGCCCGATATCCTTATTGGCTTGGTTATTGTGCTTGTGCTTTCCGCTAGTATGTCTACCCTTAGTTCGCTTGTATTAACTTCGTCATCCACACTTACAATCGACCTTATAAAAGACAACTTCGTAAAAGATATGAACGAAAAAAAGCAGCTGATTAGCATGCGCGCATTGCTGGTTGTATTTATTGCTGTGTCTGCGGGCATTGCGCTTTTGCAATACCATTCCTCTATTGTATTTATTGCTCAGCTGATGGGATATTCATGGGGCGCGCTGGCTGGCGCCTTCTTGGGACCATTTTTGTGGGGACTATACAAGAAGAAGGTTTCAAAGGCAGCAGTATGGTGCTCGTTTATTATTGGCGTAGGTCTTACAGCCGTGAACATGATAATGGGATTTGCGGGTACACCCCTTATTGCCAGCCCTATCAATTGCGGCGCACTGTGCATGATACTGTCTCTTATAGTTGTGCCACTAGTAAGCCTAATTACTCCTGCTGAAGAATTCCCAATTGATCCGCCTTCGCGCCTGTCGGCATCAGACAGGGAATTTGAAGCCGAAATTGCCGCACAAGAGGCAGAAGCCATAGCTGCCGGCAAATCCGTTTCCGTCGATGACAAAGATATAGCACCAGAAGTGCAGGAAGCTATTAATATAGTTCGTTCGAGCTAATGAGATATACAAGAATCAGAAGGGGTTACGTTCAGAAGCTGCGCAGCTTTCACTCCGCCCCTTCTGATTCTTTTGGCGCAATATGTATGCCTGACGTATGAAATCGAGATCGATATCCTGCGTTGCACGTCTCTGATTGCCAGAGATAGCACATATGAGAACGCCGCCCTTTATCGTAACTCTTCTGCTTATCGGAGATCTTGATATCCTATCTAGAATGACATCTTGGGGGATATAGGCAGAAAAGTGTGCCTGTTTTAGTCGATTGCATATGGATAGGGCGCGCTGTTGTGGAACTCTGACCAAACCAGACCATGTGTTACCTTCGTCACTTTTTAGGCGAAAAATGGTCAAAACTTCCGACTTTCCACAGTCTATAATGCCAAATTACGCCAATTACGAATCAAAATAGAATTGAAGAACCCTGTTTGCCCAGTGTTCTCCATAATTCAAGTTAGCCATGTGGCGCTATGACCATGGAAAGCCGGAAGTTTTGACCATTTTTCTAACTTTTTTGAACTAGTATGCGGATGAGTTGAATTCGCTATAACCAGCACTCTCGTATTTGCGCCTTATCTCGCTCAGATTCATTAAAACACCTCTTCTAACACCCGGTTGAAATATGATTGCCCTCGCGGAATGAGGTCAGCATATTCTTCCAGTTTGTAGACATCTAACCGATTTATAAGTTTGCGATACGAGTTAACCGCTTCTCTATAGATCTCGTAGGGTAGTTTATTGCGCGACCTCATGAGTTCAAGGAGCGTTCTTTCAAGATCGAACACATTCACCTCAACCCCATCATAGGTAATGGTAGTAGCCCCCACCTGCAGCCATTCTTGGGGAATGTAGCTTTGCCGGATCGCCGGATTTGTGATCTCGGTGCCGCCGCGCTTCGTGACCACGTCGATGCGTTCAGGTGGAAGATCTATAAGATCATGGAGGTACAGCGCCGTAGGACCCGTCACGATTGCATTAGGATAGAGCTTGGCAAGAGAGCCCAAGATGCTGTCAGATGCCTCAGTCGCATAGAGATTCCTTGCGAGGTGTCTAATCTCTCCTGACTTAACAGCTTGCCTTAAGCCATATTGACCGCCGCTTTGGGCATTCGCTTCTTTGTACGTGAGCAGCATGAGTCGTCCTAAATATATAATCGCCTACTTTTGCAGTTAATTGTAGGCGACTATGGACAATAGATTAAGGTGGAGCTTGCAGGAGGTGCTGATCTGATTTACAGGTACTGCACCGATATTCTTGCTGCCTTGGACAACAGTCAGGGATTCAGTTCATTCCTAAGGTCTTTTTATTTTATAATGCCAAACGTGCTTGCACCGATGGGCCCTGCTTGCACGATTTTATTAGTTGCCCATAGCCCCGGCTTTGCCGCGTGGAAAGGAAGTTATCATGAACGATTCTGTAACTATGTCCAAAACCAAGATCGCAAATATGCCTAGGTCGCGCTATATTGCGCAAGCCGGCATGATTGCAGCGCTTTATGCTGCTGCAACTTTAATCTGCATATTGCTGTTACAGGGGCTAGCTTGGGGTCCGGTGCAATTTCGTATTTCTGAGGCTGTTTGTGTGGTTGCGGTGCTAACCCCAGCCGCTATTCCCGGGCTTACAGTAGGATGCGTAATAGCCAATTTGGTGAATATGGTGGTAAGTGGAACCGGTGCGTTGGGTTTATTGGATGTTGTCTTTGGTAGTACTGCTACGCTTATTGGCTCTATATTGTGTTGGAAATTACGTCAGCGTCCGGCTTTGGCAATAGGGTGCTTTGTGCTTGCTAACGCGCTTATAGTGCCTGCGTATTTGCCGTTGCTTTTGCAGGGATTAGGTTTTTACACCATACCATTTACTAATATTGCTTTAGACGGCGCATATTTACCAATGTATTTATTCGGTCTTATAGCCACCGGTATAGGAGAAGCGCTGGTTATATACGTGCTTGGAATGCCACTTCTAAAGGCTCTGCAGCGTTTTCAGCGCATCGATTAAAGAATGCATGATCGCCAACATCATTCACCTGACCGCGCATCAGGTGAATGATGTTTCTATGCTGTAAATACCTATGCACAAAACCGCCATGCCACTTTTCGATATCGAGGTTGTTTAGATAGGCGTGATTTTCGGGCTGATTGCAGTCGCAATATAGACATGCATATTCTTAATCTGGACGGGTGTTCAGATTAAGAATTCAATCAGCATTCAGATTCATGTTGCATACTGATGTGTTCCTGAATAGCTATACGCTTTTTGCCCGCGTCCAAGTTTCGCCGTATTCTTGTTCCATGAATCGAGAAATATCATCCCAGTTGTCTGTATCTTTCAGCATAGCTATATGGGTTACTATTTCTTCGTCGTAATCGTGTCCATCCAGATAATCTTCGCTTGAACCTTGCGCCACAGAAAATCTTCCAAGCGCAATCATGTCTGCTATAGCGCGCACATGATTGGCAACACTGAATCTTTCGTTTTCGTGTTCAGGTATTTTGGCATCGCTGTCGCACTCGATGCCCCATGTACCCCAAGGCAGATCTTCTGTAGCAAGCATACGGGGTTCTTTCCATTGAATACCAAAGCGATGCCAATCTCCAGTAGTTCCAAGAGAACAAGGCAGATTTAATGCATGTATGTCTGTTATGTATCTCATATCTATATTATACAGACCTAGCATATTGTATGCGTTGTACTATAAATTATTGCCATACACGGATATAAGTATTAACGATGAAAGCAACCTATCTTCTGCGCAATCCGCATCCAAAGAATCGACGAGTGAACAAGAACTTGCAATTTTGCTTTAGTGAAGTCTTCTGATGTATAACCAGTAGCCAAATCACTAATAAGACCTTATAAATCATTTTGAGCGCATGAAGGATCGCACCGAAAACATACGTCTGATTAGCGAATTTCTATGCAATGGGGAAAAGTGGTTTGCCGAAAATTTTGTAAATAATGAGTAAATACTCTAATCGAAAAGACACAGTTCTCACGCAGATTCTGGCGATGCGGAGAAGCGAAATGAAAACTGCGAAAGCTTCTGAACATAGTCCTTCCGATTTCATACGTCGGGCATACATATTGCGTCAAAAAAAAAGAACCAGAAGGGGCGACGTGAAAGCTGCGTAGCTTCTGAACGTAACCCCTTCTGATTCTTGTATGATTTAGCGCTATTTAGCTTAAATATCGCTATAGCTGAATTGCTTTTTGCCTTCGAAAACTTCCAGAGCATCTTCAACACTGTAATCAGCCAGCGTAATTGCGCTGATAGCCTTGGTTAAGCGAGTAGCCTCATCTAAACTGCGCTGGTGAATGTTGCGCCCTGTTGCGTTACCACATGCGCCACCTACATGAATCTGGTCATGCAGCTGTGTTAGGAATGTTTCTGCATCTACAGTAGAGCCGCCTGCGCAAACCAAGCCGGTGCGCCCAGCTGCCATGCTGGCAACATGTAAAGCCTGTGCCGGAGTGCGTCCGTCTTCTGGCTTTGGCGGGTTCACCTTTACAAAATCGGCACCTAAGCATAGCGCCACACCAGCGGCACCAGCAATAAGATCTGGATCTTTTTCAGCAGTTACTGCTTTGCCGCGCGGATAAATCCAAAGCACTACAAGAAGCCCTTGCTCGTGCGCCTGAGCAATAAGTTGCCCAGCCTCTGCCATCATAGTTGCCTCGTATTCGCTACCCAAATAAATTGTGTATCCCAAGCCAACAATGTTTACGCCGTTTTCGCGCATCTGAAGTACTGCTTCTAAATCGGTCAGTTGTGGTGAATAGGGATCTTCCTGCTTGGTGCTAACCAAATTAGTCTTGCTGTTCATCTTTATTAGATAATTGATATCTGGATAATCAGCCGCATATTGCGCAACAAGACCGCGCTGACCTGCCAAAATACCTATAACACCTTCATTCCCTATTTGGAATAGATGCTCAGGCTTGGCATCGGCTTCATCAATACCTTCACCATAAAAATCTTTGTTCATGTGTTCGACCTTTTGGTCGCACGCAAACAACATTAGTCGTCCGGTATTGCGGGTAGCCTTTAGGAAGTTCGAGATGTACACATCGCGCGATTCCGCGGGAACATCCATAGGGACGCGAACGTCAGCAGCAGTAATCTTAGGCATTATGCCTCCTCTTTAGGTGATTTCCTACGCCAACATTGTACTATTCGTCGGAATGTAGTGCCTTGTCGAATTCGTCTTTGAAGGCACCAAACATGCCAGTGGCACGACCAAACTGCCTGCCTGTAACATATGCACCCTTATCGACCGCAGCACCGGCAGCTTTTGATGCCTTTTGTACGGTAGGCTTTGCCTTGTCAATTGCCTCTTGTGCCTTTGGCTTAACTTTTTTCACTACGCGCTGTGCCTTGTCGGCAGCTACAGCAGTTGCTGCTCCGGCTTTCTCCGCAACGCCACCGCTGACATCAATTTCTTTCACGGAATCGTCTACCAAAATGCACCCAAGCGCCGAAGAATCATCGTCATCTGAGACGTATAGCTGAGTACCCATACCGCGCTTAAAACCACGAATAGCGCTTGCGGGTATGTTTCGTTGACCTAGCAATGTATTAGCCGTTGCGCCCTTGCTAACCACCAGCGTTTCTATAGCGCCGGTTTCCGGGTGAAACAGCACATCGCCTACTATGCCAAAATCTGTGCCGTCCTCGCACATGACCGCAAGACCAAGCCACAGCACACAATCGTCTAGGTTCACACCTAGCCTTTTACATGCACCTTTGTCGATATTCTGCGACCCCTCGCGTACTACTATGTTTCCATCGACCACATCGAAACCGTTGTACGCCACAAACATATCAGCTCTATGAAACATAAGCGCCACATCGGGACGCTTCACGAGCAACCCAACGCAGCGCTTCTGTTTTGGATGGAATACGCACGCGCGTACTCTGCCCACCTTCTTTATGGCATCTGAGTCGCCCTGTTTCAGACGACCCATCCATACATGCTTACCTGTAAGCGCACTAACGCTTTGCAAGCCGCTTTCAAGCTGTTTGTTCATAAGACTAGGCTATTTCTTAGATTTCTCTTCGGCTTCTTCAATTTTCTCATCAACTTTTTTAGCGCCATCTTGAGCTGTAGCACTAACTTTGTCCACAGCGCCTTTTACAGCATCAGCCGCATTACCTAAAGCACCAGCGGCAGCAGCCTTAGCATTGTCTACAGCCTGCTTAGCTTTGTCGGCAATTTTGGGAGCTTCACCTTCAACAGCAGCAGCGCTTTCCTGTGCATTCTGTTTTACCTGAGCAGCAATACGATCGCGTGCTGCCTCAATCTTGGCGCGAAGTTCATCATTTTTATCAACCGCAGCATTTGCAGCATTGCCAGCAGCATTCTGTACATTATCGAATGCTTCTTGACCCTTTTCAGTTACCTGCTGTACGCCACTTTGAATACTTTCAGCTGCTTTAGCTCCGAGAGCCTGAGCGTCATTTGCAACACTACCAGCATAATCGGCTACCATATTGCGCGTTTCTTCGCCAGTACGCGGCGCAAATAGTAGCGCGCCAACAGCACCGATAGCTCCACCAACTATGAAATACATAAACTTGTTCATTGCTGCCTCCTAGCATTTTCGAACCGTGCCCGCATTATACGTACTAGAACCCTATCAAAACGCCTCAATGTACCTAAAACATCTGTTGGAAACTTATTCGTAAAGTTCCAGTTAGAAAAGAGGAGCTCTACTTACAGCCACATTCACCAATTCATCCATAACAGCTGTAAGCGACAAACCTGCCGCTTCGCAAGATGTTGGGAACAGCGAATGAGAAGTCATGCCGGGCGACACATCCACTTCAAAGCATTTCGCTTGCGCACCATCCCAAATAAGGTCGATACGCCCTAAATCGCGCACACTGTAAGCGCGATATACCTCAAGTGCCGCACGTTCAATTTCGGCACGGATAGCCTGCGCCTGTTCAATATCAGGCGAAAGCGATTCCAGCCGCACCGGACAGTGGAAATCGACCAATTCATCGTTCAGGCGCGCTTCGGCATCGTAAAATTCACCATGAGCCACTATTTCCACAGGCGGCAAAGCGTGAGCATCCCAGCCGCTTCCCAAAATAGATACCGACACCTCTACGCCATCGACCCATTGCTCAATATTGACCGCATCATCGTAGGAAAGCGCATCCAAAACAGCTTCGCCTAAATGCTCTTGATCGTGCACTTTATGCACGCCAAGTGCACTTCCACCATGAGCCGGCTTCACCACCACAGGAAAACCACCGGCAACACGCTCTGGTACCAAATCTAGCGCTGTAGCCGCACCCATATCCTTAAAAGCATCGCGCGCCACAAAGATACCCTGAGGCCAGCTTGCCACACCTGTATCCCCTGTTATGTCGCGATATTTTTGCACGCTGGAATGAAGCGCATCTTTATTGTAGGCGCGATGACAAACACTTGCAGGCGAACCCACAAACGGAATACCCAAAAATTCCAACAAGCTTTGTACTGTGCCATCTTCGCCGTGCTTGCCGTGAAGCGCGTTATACACAACATCGGGTTTTTCGCTGCGAAGCGTGGGAACTAAATCGGGAACCGTATCTAGCGGAATAACCTTATGACCCGCTTCTTCAAGCGCATCACACACGCGCTTGCCACTTTCCAGCGAAAATTTCCGCTCGAAAGAGCTTCCGCCCATCAGAACCGCAACCTTCAAACCCATACCAGCACCCTTTTCTCAAATCGAGTTTATCGGTGTTTCTTTCTTCATTCTAGCTCAAATATCACTCGGCAAATTGCGCGTGCACCTTTTTCGTAAATTAATAGCGAACTATTAAGTATTAGCCAAAAGCAAAGCAATAACAGTTAACTTGATTGCTATTGTTAACGCATATGAACATTGATGGGCGCGCGACTAGGATCTATAGCGCCGGCATCTATAAACACGCGGTATAACTCTAGCCTGCGTTCTATAACCTCTGCCAAGCGACGAATAGCCTCAGTCAAATTCTCCGGACTTTCGTAACTAAAATTAATACGCATGCAATTCTTGCCGCCGCTAGCCTTCGGATAGAACGAATCGCCCGGCACATATGTAACGCCTGCGTCCAGCGCCTCGGCAAGCATGCTACCCGTATCTACGTATTCTGGCAGCGTTACCCAAATAAACAGACCGCCCTCCGGATGCGTCCAAGTAGCTTCGGGCGGAAAATATTCTTCCAGCGCCGCCAGCATAGCATCGCGGCGCTCGGTATACACGCTAATAAACTTCTGCAGCACGCGCTGCCATGGTGTGTCGGTGAAATAATGCTGCACAATTGACTGGTCAATTGAACTACCGCACAAGTCGGTCCCCTGCTTTACCAACGACAGCTTTGACAACACATGCCGCGGTGCAACTACCCAGCCCACGCGCAATCCGGGTGCAAATATCTTTGAAATGGTGCCCAGATACACAACTTCATCATCTAAAGCTTTGCATGGAATTTGATGACCGCCTTCAAAACGAATGCGCCCGTATGGATCATCTTCCACAATTATGAAGTTGTATTCGTGCGAAAGTTCAACCAAACGCCGACGGCGCTCGGGTGTCATAGTAACGCCACTAGGGTTCTGGAAATTGGGAATTACATACGCAAATTTCAGCCTAGGGTTATTGTGTCCTATGCGCTCAAGTTCGGCTTCCAGCAAATCCATACGCATGCCACCTTCGTCGCACTCCACAAAGTGAACTTCAGGCTCGTATGCTGAAAATGCCTGCAAAGCAGTTAAATATGTAGGTCCTTCCGTAATAATTATGTCGCCTGCATCAATAAATGTTTTACCTATTAAATCTAGCGCTTCTTGCGCACCAGAAGTTAGCAGCACATTCTCGGGTTTACAGCGTATGCCTACATCGCGAACTAAGTCGCATACCACGCTGCGCATGCCGGGGCGCCCCTCGGTCGAGCCATACTGCAGCGCCTCTGCGCGGTCTTTTGGGCTGTGCATTGCCGCTTCAATGGCGCGGTCAACTTCTTCAACCGGCAACAAGCGCACATCGGGCATGCCACCCGAAAGCGAAATAACGTCGTCGCGCGTAGCGGCACTAAACAAGTCGCGCACCGGAGACGAGCGCATCTTATGTATGCGATTAGCAACCTTGTCGTCTGATCTGTCAAATTCCAAATGCGCAGTCATTGTCTACCGCCTCTTATTGTTCCGTATTCAGAAAGTATATCGTTCAAAACCGCGACCGCATCCTTCACAGCACGCAATGCTATTAGGTCATCATAGAAGTTTACTTCAATATGAGCGCGCCCCGCCCCCTCATCAACCCAATTTGTAGTTCCCACAAATCTTTGTGAAGGCTTAGTGCGAGAATTGTGCACTTGCGCATCTATGATTAAATGCTCCAACAAATGTGGAAGCGACGTGCGGTCAATAACGCTACCAAATGTTGGACCCGCTTTGTTTATGCATGTGTGAATCGGCAGCGCCGAACAGCGGCAACATGCCATCTTCGCCATGCGCGCATCAGTAGTATGAGGAATGCCCGGTGCCAGCACAACTTCTAAAGATAACCGACCTTCACCAACTACCACAGATTCAATGTTGACAAAATCTTCCACCGCTAGCAGCCTAACATTGTGCGCCTATGCGCTCACATCGGAGGGAACATCTAATGCGTCAACATCGCGCACATTGGAACTAGCCGAATCATCGGAAGATTCAGAATGCGATCCGTCGCCTTTTTCATCGGGATTAGCCGCTCTATCGGCATCTGACGAATCACCTGCCCCATCCGCATCGCTAGCATTCGTCGCATCTGAGGCACCATTTTCTTGTCCCGAATTTTGACCGTCTAATGTAGGATCTAACGCACCGGTGTCATTCGCTGCAGAATCATTCGCCGGCACATCCAGCGGCTTCGTAAGGGCTGTAACACCATCGCCAATACCGGGCGTAAGTTGTCCCATTCCAAACCATTCGCTAAACAACGCAGCTACCGTCCATGGAATGTCCTCGAAAAGCGTGCTCCAAAAATCGAATTCGCCATCGGTTATAGAAAGCTGTTGGCGGTCTAGCGAAAAACGATATCGCCCCTGTCCTGCCATATTGCCAAACTTGAAAGATATCGTTTTGTCTGTAGGATTAATTGAATACTTATACGCCACATCTTCATTCAAGCGTATTGTTGTGTCGCTAATTTCCACCTGCATTCCGCTGCCTTCAAGCTGCCATGTGCCCACCATATCAGCAACATCATCAAATGTGTACCATCGAAAAACGCTAAACAGAGCCACAGATGCCACCAAAGCAGCTATTAGCGCAAACACTATGACCCACATGATGCGGCGTATTATTTTTTTGCGATGGCGCTTTTTGCGGCTGCGCTCTATCTGATTTATGCGGTCTATGTGTTCTTTGCGCTTCTCAGGATTTAGCGGCAAAGAACCCTGAGAATCTTCCGACTGCTCTTCATCGGCGCCAACATCGGGCGGCAAATCACCTATGTCGCCCGCATCTTCTTCCAACGCCACCATAACCGAAGTTTGATCGACGGCATCTTTGGGTTGCTCCGCGTTTGTTCGCGTGGAGGCTAGCATTTCTATTCAGACTTTATAACCTCTAAGCCGCCCATGTAGGGCACCAACGCTTTTGGTACAGTTATTGTACCGTCGGCGTTTTGATAATTTTCTATAATTGCCGCCATGCACCTACCCACAGCAAGACCGCTGCCGTTTAGTGTATATGCAAGACGTGTTCCCTTGAAATTCTCCGGATCGCGATAGCGGATATTCGCGCGACGCGCCTGGAAATCGGTACAACAAGAGCAGCTAGAGATCTCTTTGTAGCCGTTGTAACTTGGCATCCATACTTCAACATCGTAAGTTTTTGCGGCTGAGAATCCTATATCGCCTGTGCACAGCGTTATAACACGATACGGCAACTCTAGCGTCTGAAGAATATTCTCGGCATCGGCTACCATGCTTTCAAGTTCGTCCCACCCTTGTTCAGGAGTAGCATACTTCACCATTTCCACTTTGCTGAACTGGTGAACACGTATTATGCCGCGCGTATCACGCCCCGCGCTGCCCGCTTCTTCGCGGAAGCATGGCGTGAATGCGCAGTAGCGCAGCGGTAACTGCTTAGCATCTAAGATTTCCCCAGCATGCAAATTTGTCAGCTGCACTTCAGCTGTGGGAATTAGATATAGCCCCTCAGTTGTCTTATACAAATCCTCTTCAAACTTCGGAAGCTGCGCGGTGCCTGTAAGCGTATCTTTGTTTGCCAGCGCCGGCACCCACCATTCTTTATATCCGCGGCTTGTATGCTGATCAAGCATGAAGCTAATCAATGCGCGCTCAAGCCTAGCGCCTGCACCACCCAATACATAAAAGCGGCTTTCCGCAAGTTTCACGCCGCGCTCGAAATCGATTATGTTCAAATCGCTTCCCAAATCCCAGTGCGGCTTATAGTCGAAATCGAAGTTGCGAGGCGTGCCCCAACGACGCACCTCCGGATTATCGTTTTCATCTGCACCGATAGGTGTTGTGGTATCGGGCATATTAGGAGTAGCTAGCAGCAAGTTACGCAAATCGGCATCTATTTGCTCGCGAACTTCAGCCGCCCGGTCAAGTTCTTCATTTATAACGCGCACGCGCTCTTTCGCCTGCTCAGCTTCGTCAGTGCGCCCTTCCTTCATCATGCCGCCGATTTGCTTTGATATGGCATTGCGTTCAGCCTGCAACGATTCCTCTTTGGCAATTGCTTCTCGACGCTTGGAATCTAGCGCACTAAACAAATCTGCATCAAAAGACGTATTGCGGTTTTTCATCGCAGTACATACGGCATCTAAGTTATCGCGAACAAACTTCACATCCAGCATGCTAAACTCCTTAAAATAGTTAACCGACCTAGTATATCGCAACGCGCCGCCATTCCTTGATTCCTATGCGGCTGCTGTACTTTTCCATAGAGCGGCGGCTATGGTAGCATATACTTTGAAACAGCCACTAAATACAGGTAAAACACACTACAGCGGCAGGATTGAATGCTAAACCAGCAAGTCATCTTAGATAGGTATCGAGTAATTGAACGCGCAGGTCGTGGTGGTTACGCTACGGTTTTTCACGCATACGACACTCTGTTAAAACGCGATGTAGCTATCAAGAAAATTGAAATATCAGCAGACGATTTGGAACGTGCACGCGCTCAAGCTAGCATGAAAGTACGCCCGGGTGCCATACTTCCAGACGATTTGCAGGTAACAAGCAGCGCCGATCTTCCCGAAGACCCATCTTTCTTAGACAAGCGCGACAAGCGCAAAGCGAAACGCGCACGCACGCCAAGCGCCACACGTGCGGCAAGAACAGAAACAAAGCGCGCTATCTTTTCGCCAATAGGAAATGCAGCTGACAATGATGTAGCCGCACTAGCCGAGCAGCTTCCCGGTGTAATAAACGGCGCAGGCAACGCGCAAATAGATGCGGTAGATGGCAACGGCGTGAAGATAGACTTGGACGATTTGATTCCTGTAGAACCGCGTCAATCTGATAAAAACCTACCGGTAATTAATATTGTGGATGGCACGGAATCGCCCGTATTGCCAGTTATCGGCACGCAAAACAAGCGCGGAAAACGGCGAACAACAGGCGGCGCAAACTTTCGCAACGAACACAATGCCGCCGCGCCCGAGGCTAACAGCCTAGACCCTGCTTTCTACGACAACATACCGGGTCTTACCGAAGCGCGCTCTGCCGCACACCTGAACGACCCCAATATTGTCACCGTGTACGACTGCGTGGTTGACGGCGATTTCGTCTATGTAATTATGGAATACGTAGAAGGCAAAACGCTTGCCCACATAATGAACGACCTGCAAAACGATATAACGCTAGATATAATTGCAGCCGTATTCGAAGCGGTATCCCACGCATTGGAAGTAGCACATAGCGCGAAACTGCTACATTTAGATATAAAACCTGAAAATGTAATAATCAGCAAAAAAGGTGCCATTAAAGTAGCCGATTTCGGTCTGTCTGCCCTAATGGATTCAGGAGGGCACGGCACTACTGGTGGCGGCACAATAGGCTATATGCCACTAGAACAAATGCGCCGCCGCGCGCTGGATGTTCGCACCGACGAATGGGCACTTGCCAGCCTTACCTACGAAATGCTTTCGGGTCAAAACCCCTTCCGCGCCAAAACACTACGCGAAGCCGAAGCCGCAATAGAAAACGCCGAGCTTGTATTGCCATCACAGTGTTGGGCTGACATAGATGAGGCGGTGGACGATATGATCTTCCAAGCGCTAGACCCAGAACCAGAAGGGCGTTTCGACACGGTAAAACAGTTCGCAAGTGGCATGTCTGCGCTTCTCGGAGATGCTAAAGCGGGCAAAAAACAGCTGGCTAAAGTGATAGAAGGCGAAAACGAGGCAGAAGAAGCCGCAGATAGCGAGCGCGAGGCTTTTGGCGACGGCGTACCCCTGATAGATAAACTAGGAAAGCGCGGATCTTCTATTCTAATGCATGCTTTCGCAGGGCTAGCAGGCGCTATGATGGGCGTGGTTTCGCTTCTAAATTGCCGTTTTAGCATATCGGATTCGCTTGGGCTTCTAAGCAGCATCGCCCCAGCCTTCTGGGCAATTCTTGTTGTACTAACAGGATTATGCGCGTGGAAACCGCGCTTTGGTATGCCCGTCGCTTATGCTGCGTTTAGCATAATGCTACTTTTTAATCACGCATGGGCACTAGGATTTATCATGCTTGTAGTTACCGGCGCTTGGTGGTGGCTGTTCGGAAGAAGCAGCGATGAAATGTGTCTTGCCACAATGCTGCAGCCACTGTTTGGCGCGGTAGGCTTTGCTGCCATATCGCCTATTATGGCAGCCGTTATGTTAGACGTTCGGGAAGCACTGGCAGCAGCAGGATTTGCAGTAGTTAGTGCTATAGCATTTGCAGCCCTTGGAACGGGCGACCTTGGAATGTGGGATGTAATGACAAGCGTACTGACAGCAGCAAACGCCGACATTGCCGGAAACACCATAACGCAAACATTGCTGTTAACCGTATCAAACCCCGCAACATGGCTTGTAGCGGTTAGCTGGATTGCCGCAGCAGGCGCTTTCTCGCTTCTATGTCGCCGGGGCACAAAATTGTTCGACATACTGGGCGCATGCGCAGCTGCCGCCCTGATTATAGGCGGCAGCATAGCAAATGTTTTTCTTTCGAATGCGCCATTAATGATGTTCAATTTAATAGCTGCCATAGTATGCGGTGGCGCAGGAATCATACTGGCTATTCTGGAAGTGCCCGACCGCGTTCGCCTAGAAGATGGCGAATGGTAGCGGCAATATATAGAACAGCAAAAGCCAACTACCAAACAGGCAGCGCCAAGCAGTAACGCCGAACTTTGCTAACTTACAGCTCGGGCAAACTAGCAGCCGCTACCGATTGACCCACACGACGCATCTTTTCGTCTGGAAGCGTTACAGTTATCTGGGCATCAAGTTCGGGATATTCCTCAGCCAAAATGCGATTACATTCGCTTATTAGCAAATCGCCGCCATCGCCTGAAGCCACACGACCCAACACCAGCAAAGTTTTTATCTCGTAGAATTGACTGTACAGCACCAGCGTATGAGCCAAATAGCAACCAATTGAACGATAGATATCAAGAGCATCCTGATTTCCTTCGTTCGCTAGCGCCTGAACCACTTTTAGCTTCTCAGCAGGTGACAGTTCCGGATCAAGCACTATATTCGCAGCCGGTGCCAACTTAATAACTGCATCTTGGCTGAAATATTTGCAACCCACACCAAAGTCGGTAGACCATTCGTCCTGCATGGCTTTAGGCGACAAATCCACAGGCGCAAAAGCTAGCTCGTTTATCCACCCTAACACATTGCCTTCAGCGTTAACATATCCAACTGCTTCAGACGTACCCATAGCAATGCCCAAAATTGAGCCTTGACCAGCACTCATAAAACCAGCAAGCGCTGTAACGTCGCCATCGTTTGCCACCACTAAGGGCACGTTGCCTATTTCCGCACCGGCACGGTCGTAAATGCTTTTTACCTCTTCGCGACGATCGCGCGGCACCTTAATAAACAATGATGCCACCATAGGGCTGTTCCCCACAAAAGTACCAGCAGAAGACACGCCTATCGCATCTACGCGCGGCATTTTAGAAGCTGCCGTCTTGAAGGCGGTAACTATTTCGTTAAAGTGATACTCAGGGTCTTCCGTTACCTTTGGAAACCATACAACTTCCTCAGAATAGATAGCCTCGCCATCTACCACAGCCGACACTTTGCGATCGGAGCCGCCCGCATCAAACCCAATGCGGCACCCATCCATATGTCCGCCTATCTGCTTGGCCGATTCATTAGCCGCAGGGAAATCTTCCTTCGACACCGCCACAACCTGCAGCGGTTTTTCGTACACATCACCCACAAAGCCGTAATCAAACTTACGCTCACCGTCAGGCGAATACATTTCGGCAAGCTGCTGCGCAATGTCGTCGCATCCGCATACATACACCTTGAAGCCACCTATGCTCCACAGTTCAAACTTTATAAGGCGCTCAACATAGCGCAAATTTGCCTCGGCAAATTCCTGTCCGCGAATAAAACTCTCACGCACCGAAATAAGTCCATCTTCGCGCTCTACCGCTATGGCAATTGGATGCTTGGCACCTTTCAAGTATTCGCGCATCCAAACGCCAAACGGAATGAAATCTTTGTCGAGCACTGGAACATTTTTAATCTCGTAATCTATTCCCAAGTAATTCATTCTAGTCTCCTATTATCTCGGTTAAGATCTGCTCGGTCATACATAGCGCACGTGGAACATGAAACGGTCCTTTGAATGTAGACCCTTTCGTAGGAGGCATAGTCGGTTGCCCATCGCGACGTAAATATCCGTACCATTCGCCATATTCGTCATCGGCAAAATACTCTTTGCAATAGTCTAGCGTGCGGAACAACCAGTTCAGATAGTATTCATCGCCCGTATCGCGATAAGCCTTGGAAGAAGCTATCATAATCTCGTTATGCGGCCACCAAAGCTTCATATCGTGTTCATATGCCTCGGGCGGCAAACCTTTCGCGTCGATAAAGTAGAGAAGTCCGCCAAATTCCTTATCCCAGCCGGCTTCTATCGCCAAACGGAAAATATCTTCTGCCGTTTTGTGCAGCTGCTTATCACCACGATAATTCGCCTCATCCATCATAAACCAACTGCACTCTATATCGTGCCCGGGATTTACAACGCGCCCCGCTGTGTACCACAGTTCGGGCTGTCCATCTAGGTTCACACTTTCAAGCGTACACCCAAGTTCTGGTCTGTAGTGTTCTTTCACAATACGCTCGGTGCATTCGCGCGCATGACGGTCGTATTCGGCAGTATTCGCAGGGTCTACGCGGCGCATTATGCCTATTATGTTCAGGAATATCATCGAATCGCCAAGAGAGCGCCCCGCGCGGGTTTCGGCAATAGTTTTCGGACCCATACCTGTTGGATCGGCAATTAAACCGTTATTCAAATCGTAAATTAGCTTGTATGCACGCCGTGCCCGCTGAAGATGCTCTACTTCGCCAGTAACGCCATAGTATTCGGCATTACCAATGCAATAAAAACCTTCCGAGAAGTTATAGCGACGCTGACGAAGCGGCTTCCCTTCGGCAGTAACAGTGAAATACAACCTGCCACCCGCATCTCGGTTAATGCAGTAGTCCTCAAGAAAATCTAAACAGCTTTTCGCCGCGTGCAACCATTCAGGTTTGCTGCCATACACATGACATAGATACGAAAACGTCCAAGCACAACGCCCCTGCATCCATACACTTTTATCGGTGGAATAAATTTCGCCTTTGCGATCTAAACAGGTGTACACACCGCCATTTTCGCTATCAATACCGTGTTCTAACCAAAAAGCCACACATTTATCCAGCTGATCTCGAATCCATTGTCTGCGCTGCACCAGCTGAGTAGTAACTTCCGAGGTCAAAGCGCCTCCTAACATTGCTCGAAGAAACGACGTAACAGGCATTTCTCCGTCGTTGGTATGTCGCAGCTATTGTACAATAGCTGCTTAGTTATTCGCGATATTTTGGGGGCGATAAAATGGCAACTCCGCGCTTTACGCTTACGTCATACGAGCCGGTTTACGCAGTATGTGAAGAAGTGCGTATTCCTGAAGATGTAGTAAAGCAAACAGCTCTGCGTTGGCTGCAATTAAACGTGGCGAAAGAGGGGCAAACTGCTAAGTTAACCGATAAATGGGTAGCAGAGCACACTGACGATTTCAAAACCGTTGAAGAGCTACTAATCTTCATCCGTTACAACATGTACAAAGACAACCGCGAGGTTCAGGAATTGGCAGACCAAGATGCAATCTGCCGCGAACTTGCCACACGTCTTGTAGAAGAAATTCCTCCAGAAATTCTGGAAGAGTCTATATATGCTGCGAATTATCGCCTAGAAGATATGGTAACGCGCCAAGGTATGACGGTAGAGCAATTTGCAAATCAGCGCGGCATATCGGTGGAGCAGGTTTATGTCGATGTGCGCGAGCGCACAATTGAAAGCTTGAAAGAAGATTCTGCGCTAGAGGCATATGCCACGCATGCTGGTCTTACGCTAGAAGCGGAAGACTTTTATGCCATTATTCCCGGTAATAGCATTGAAGAGAAAGCTGAAAAGCGCCGCCAGATAGAGCTAGATGGGCGCTTAGAGCAAATGGAAGCGTATGCGTTAAAGACAAAGGCGCTAAAAGAAATTATGGAAAACGCCATGATTAAGCGCAAGGAAACCGACCCTGAGTGGCTGCGCTATGGAGACACCAGCGCCGATGTGTTAGACGCTAACAAGCAATTCCCCGAGGCATTCGTAACGCTATAGACGCATTCATATATAAAAAGAAAGCCCCGCGGGGCTTTCTTTTTTGCTATCACATATCATTTTCGCGGCGGCGCTTCGATGCATACAATACTGCAGCGCCTATGCCTGCAAACGCCACACCAAGCAAAAGCGTCAACACAGGTGCATTAAGATCGCCTGTTTGGGCTAACGATTGCAACGCACGTACCACTCGGTTTGCGCCATTGTTATCGCCCGAATAGCCATTTGCTGCAAATTAGTCACTTCTAGACTTAACTGCAACCTAACTGCAATTCTTCCTAAAGTAACTGCAAAAGATTGAGCCTAGCTTGAAGGACGATTAAGCACTTACAGCCCAAAGAATTAATTGCATAACGCCCAATTACAAGCTTGCAGAAAGTTTTTTAAGGAAAAGTGACGAAGGCAACACACGGTCTGGTTTGGTCAGAGTTCCACAACAGCACTCATTACCCCTTTGCGATGGACTGAGCCTTACACACTTTTTTGTCTATATGCCTGAATTTGTATCACGCAATAGCTTTATTATCAATCCTGAAGACAAAACCCGGGGGTCTATCCCTAGGGTTAATGCTCAAAGGGATGCAGGATGACGTGAAGTGGATGCATGCGAAGCTTGGCGGTTCGCACGCTCTATCGCTCTTAGCAAAAAACCAATTATGACCCGAATTCGTAGAGGCGATAGGCGCTTCTGGCGAATTTCCCTGAGAAGAGCACAGCAAACATCTGCCTGTCCGGCGTCTTCAGCTCATTAACTAATTTCGCAGGCGTCATGCTGACCTCTTTAAGTTCTCCGTATCCTGTCTTCTTTACAAGCACATCGATATCATCCACACCGTAGACACGATCTACGCCAACATCTTTCACCGGATTCTTGATGCGAGACGCTCGAGCCCCGAACTTGGTGTATATATCCATCAGCACTCGAATCGATGGGTACTTCTCCCGCATAATGGAAAGAAGCATGGTCAATTCGTTCTGATTGAGATACATGCTGAGGCCCTCCAGCGCGACTATCGCGCAATCGGAAACCGGAAGCCCGAGTAAATCATCGGGCTCTGTCGCGTCGAGCACCCGAAGCGAGTAGGTGTCGGACTCGTCATAGAACCGCCTCCGCTCCTGTATGACGCCAGCCAAATCGCAGTCAATCCACTTTCTGCGTTGCTCGGCAACCCGAAGACATCGGCTGTCCAATCCGCACCCAATCTGCACCACAAGAGCCTCTGGAAAACGACGAAGCTGATCGCTTACCCAGTCGTCGAACACCTTCGCCCTCATAGCCATATAGTAGGAAAGCCACTTTGACCTCGAACTTGCGGGGAGGGAAAGGTCGAACAAATCACAGATTTCCTCAGCCTTCTTATCGTCAAGAATGATTCCCTGCTTGCTGGTGCTCGCCTTGCCAAGCAAGGGTATGTACAAGGTCCTGCTTTCGGCGCTGAGCAGCGTGTCGAATTGACGCATCCCTTCTAACACCTGATCAGAAGCGTTCCGCATTTCCGACATATCTCTGCGGGTACAGAGGTGCGCCCACCAACCTTGAGGCTGGTCACTTCCGTGAATCCCGGGGCATTCCGCGCGTTATTCAACGCGCCCGGCACCTCGTCGGCAAAGCTGAAAGCGCCATCCTTCGTGCTGAAAAGGTACCCTTTCTCCAGCTCAGTTCCACAAACGCTGCAACATCCCACAGTCAAGATCCTCTCACTCAGGATCGGTCGGAACCCTTTCGCTAACCGCACACCCAAACCTTTCAAACTGCGCAACGGCATCCTCGACACGTTGAAGCGCAATGCCTCAAGCGAGAGAATGTTCTGACCAATCATATCTTTCATACCTTCAAGGAAAGTTTATTCCCGTATTCTCGCGACTGCTACCATTCTAAGATGGAATATCAGCATCTTAGATGTCATGTCGAGATGACATAGATACAACAAAGCCCAACTACCATATGATTCTCCGTTGCCCGCACAGCTGCCCGCTGCCACTACGGTGCCAGCTGCCCGGTCCCAGCGCACGACACAGAACGTGTCGACAATGTGACATTGCGGCTCTTTTCGGTCCCACCAATGCCTACTACCTTCGGTCCCATATCAAAATCTGACAAAAGGAAGTGACACGCATGTCAAATAAAACACAAGGAAGAAGAGAATTGCTTGCAGGGCTGGCGCTGCTGGTTGCCTTCGCGCTATGGACCGCGCTGATCCAATGTGTAGACGTGCAGCCTATTGGTCAGAACGGGACAAACATCGGCTTCGCAACGTTCAATACGTGGTTTCATGAACTGACGGGTGTGCATATGTTTGTTTATCTGATTACGGATTGGCTTGGCATCGTGCCAATCGCAGTCTGTTTGTGCTTCGGTGCGCTGGGTGCCGTGCAGCTGATCAGGCGCAAGAGTCTGTTTCAAGTAGATGCAGATCTTCTTTTGCTGGGCGTCTATTACATCCTCGTCATCTTTGGATATGTGGTCTTCGAGATAATTCCCATTAATTATCGTCCCATACCCATAGACTCAATGATGGAGGCATCGTATCCTTCTTCTACAACGCTTTTGGTCCTAAGCGTCATGCCGACGCTGAAGTACCAAGTTGACCGTAGGGCGAAAAGCTCGGTTCTTAGGGGTGCCACAACGGTATTTACAGCTACATTTTCGGTTCTCATGGTACTCGGGCGGCTGGTCGCAGGCGTTCATTGGGCAACGGATATCGTTGGGGCTATTCTGCTGGCAATCGGGTTGTTCATGATGTACCTGTCGGCTGTTGCATTCGCAGATCGCAGAAAGGTCAAGCCGGATACGGAGGTATAAAGATGGAGTTCAGCGAGAAACTGCAAGAGCTAAGGAAGAGCAAATCGCTCACGCAGGAGGAACTCGCCTGCGCCCTTTACGTTTCCAGAACGGCGGTATCGAAATGGGAATCCGGCAGAGGCTACCCTAGCATCGATTCGCTCAAGGAACTTTCCCGATTCTTCTGCGTGTCGATAGACGAGCTCATATGTCCAAACGATATCATCGTGGCAGCAGAAGAAGAGAAGAAGGAATTTGCCAGCAGGTATCGTTCCCTCATTTGCGGTGCGCTCGATGTGCTCCTTGTTGTACTTTTATTCATACCCATCTTCGGCAACGGCGCGGATTCTACCGCTGCGGTGGCATTGCTTGACCTTACAGGTGTCAGTTTTTGGCTTAAAGCCGTGTTCGTGGCGCTTGTCTGTGCCACGGTTCTGGAAGGTGCGTTCGAGCTGCTCGCAACCAACTTAGGCAAGCCAACATGGAGCAGACACCTGCTTGCTGCGGGCATGGCTCTCTCAATCGTAAGTGTTGTGGCATTCATTGCCTCTAGGCAACCGTATGCAGGAATTGTCTGCTTCGCCCTTCTCGTGATAAAGGGCTTCTTCATTTCTCAGAAGAAGTAGATCGACGCAGGCGCTATTTCATGTTTTGAATTACTTTCGTTTCTCGAAATAGGAATTCATGCGAGAATCCGAATCTCTATTCCCAAAATCTCAAAAAATAGTAAAAATTGGGAATAGAGAAGAACGCTCAGCCGCCTCAAAATAGCCAGCTCTTCCAAAGGGACTGTAACAGAAGTCCCTTCTTTTTATCTTTATCTAAAGTCGTTGCCTTGATCGCCGCCTAGCAGTTTGCTTTGCTGTTTCATATGTTCAGCTTTTTCCTTGGCGCTTACAAAGTTTTCCGGCGCATCCTCTATTTCGATAATCTCAATTTCGAAAGTTAAATCTTTCCCCGCAAGCGGATGATTCATATCAAACGTTACCACGCCGTTCTCTACAGCTTGCACCGTAACGGGCATAGGTACACCATCATCGCTGGAAGACATCCATATGCGCTGACCAACTTTCACATTGCCCCTAGGCACTTGCTCTAGCGGAACCTGTTGTACAAAATTGTCTAAATATTCACCATAGGCATCATATTGGTCAACTGTGAAAGTCTTTTTTTCGCCAGCAATGCCTTCCATAGCTAGAATTTCGCGCTCAAAGCCATCTATAACCATATCCATTCCGGTTTGGAATTTCATCGGATTTTCAGCATCGGCGTAACCAAACACTTCGCCTTCGTCAGTTTTGCCTGTATAAATAAGTGTTACTGTAGACCCTATCTGCATGTTCATTTCTCCTTTGTATGATCGCTTAGCAAATATCCGCTAGGGCTATTCAACAACTGTTACCTCTGCTGTATCGGCAAGCCATTGAGCCGCCTTAGATCTGCGTGCCATCTTGTACAAATCAGCTGTGCGATTCGCATCCTCCCAAGATTTGCGCGTAGCCTGTGCATCCTTCTCGCCTTCGAATAATTCATCTATATCGGCATCGGTTATTTCCCAGTTATTGTGCGCAAATATAGCCTCTAGCGTGCAGTCTATAGCAGCTCTGCGCTCGGCTTCGCGTGCAATATCTTCTTTCATAGCGTCGCCATCTACAGAATTCTGCAGCATCCACTGCTGCAGATCTACCCCTTGCTCTTTCAAATTCTGCATGAATTCATGCCCGACATCCTGACGAACGAAATCTACAAAATAATCAGGCACCTCGCCATCTAAGCGCTGTGTGGCTGCATCAATAGCGCGGTCAACCTTTAGTTTGGGAAGCTCTTGTGCCTTCTGCATGCCTATATTTGTGCGCATTTGCTTACGCAGGTCTTCCATGTCGGCGCAACCCAACTTTGCCGCAAACGCATCATCCAATTCGGGAAGAACCATCTTGCGAAAGCCCTCTATATGCACTTCTGCATGAAGGTCGCCATCGCCATAGTCGGATGTGCCGTCCGCATTCTTCGCCTCAAAATCGAACTCTAAATCGTCGCCAGCTTTCGCACCGATCAGTCTTTCGTCAAAGGATTTCGGCATAGTGCCCTCGCCCAAGCCAATCATGCGCTTGGTATTGCGTATACCCGACACCAATCTGCCATCAGCGTTCTTCGATATAGTCATAACTGCTCGCACATAGTCGCCCATTTCAGCAGTATGATCAGCATCTTCTATATCTTGGAATGTATGATAGTGGTCTTGTATCTGTTTTATTTGCTGCTCTACATCGTCTTCCGTAACTTCTTCGGAAGGCATTTCTATAGCAACCGGATCATAGCTTGTAAGTTGCATTACTGGTGCAACTGGTCCCGAAACGGTGAACGTAAAAGTCGCACCTTCTTCGGGTACTTCATCAACATTAAACGAAGGCTCATCCAAAAATATGACACCCGTGCCATCAATTGCGGCAAACGCATTCTCGTTAATAAGAACCTCAGCCACGCCGCCCATAGCATTCGCGTGCCCGCCTACCTGCTGCTCCAGCACCGCACGAGGAGCTTTACCTTTCCGAAAGCCCGGTATTTCGCGCTGGCTTATCTGTTTGAAGAATTCATCAGTTGCCGCCTTCACTTCATCAGCAGACGCGACTATAGTAAGCACCGCTTCTTGCTGGGTGCCATCATCTTCTCGAGCAATATCCTTAACCTGCAAAACAGCTCCTAACTTGAAAATTTCTGCTCAAGATAGTATCTCACACATACCATCATTAGGCATTACAAGACTGCTGCATAGTTAAAGTTAATCGTAATAACCGGCATCAAATGCTGCATCTTTTGCACCACAACCTGCCTGATAGCACGTTGGGCGAAATTTAAGCACCTTGTTATATATTTCGGGTTTATTGCGCAAGTTAATCATCATGTTATAAACGGCAGCGCCATCTATTTGTATTATGCGATCATTGCTGCTTTTCATAGCGAAATAGATTTCAGCCGCTGTGTGCCCATCTACTTGCATAGGGTTTTCTATTGCGTCGAAAAAGCGCGGCTCGGGCAAATCGACGTAAGCGCAAAATTCGCGATACACGTCGTCATTTTCGGGCGCAAACAGCGTCTTGCTGTAATCTGGGCGATGCGACAGGCGCGAGGCTTCCTCGGGCAACGCTGCATCCAATTCGGCAAAATAGTCCAGCGCCGTCTGTCCACGCTGCGCTTTACCCTCAGCTATTAGCTCTTGTTCTTTCTCATACGAACCCATCAGGCACCTCTTTTCTCAAAAAATCGCTACATTGCATCATATATACGCGAATCTCAATCGTCTAGCTTGTTTAGGGGAGATGACAGCGGAGTTAATGTCATCCCCTAAATCGTGCGAGGAAAATAAATTGACAAAAATGGTCAAAAAGTTCGACTTTCCACAGTCGAAAGACCGAATTGCTTAACTGAATTGTGGAGGACACTGGGCAAACAGCATTTGGCGACGCACCAATGAGAGCTATTTGCCCTTTCTGACTGTGAAAAGCTGGAAGTTTTGACCATTTTTGTGGGAAAACCTTCCATAAGTACGTAATCGGGCGTTATGCAATTGATTTTTTGGATTACACATGTTTAATCGCTTTTCAAGCTAAGTGCTGCCTCCCCGCCCTGTCATCTTTGCTGTCTATTTTTTACGCACGTATAAACTTACCGCTTTATAGTGCACGTCTTCATCATCTAAAACGGTATCTACAGTTTCACCTGCTTTGTATCCTAAATTGGCAGCTACCTCGTATTCATCTTCAATACTTGGCGTGTCAAAACCAGCAGCTTCTAACCATGCCAAGTTTTCAGCTTCAGTGTGTGCAGCCTGAATGCTGTTGCCAATTTCACGCGCGGCTTCCACGACAGCTTCATTGCGGCTGCGGTCGGCAAACACCGTTTCCAGTATTAACAGCCCGCCCGGCTTCAACACGCGCCCAAATTCACGCAATGCCTGCTGCTGATCGTACAACAGAGTTACAACATTATTTATGTACACGGCATCTATCGTAGACGTGCCAATTCCCGCAGAAATTAAATCCTCCGGGTAAGCCACGTGAAATTCCATATTGTTGCCCTTAAGCCCGCTATCGTGCCAAGCGCGGCTCATGCCATCAATAGATTCCTGCACATAAGACGGACTCCAATCTATGCCAATCGCATGACCTTCGTTGCCGACCATGCTGCTTAGCTTGTACACCCCGCGCCCGCGCCTACTGCCTACATCTAACACGCGCTTGCCTTTCAATTCGCTTGCGGGAAGCAGCATTTTACATACCGACGCAAAGCCATATTCGAATTCTTTGTTGGCGTAGTGCTCCGCCAGCGCAGCCGTGTCTGTGGAAGATTTAGATACAGAAGCGGAAACTGCTTGTGTGGCAGCCCCGGTGGCTACAACAGGCTTGGCAACTTCGGTAGCCCCGGCGGCTGCAACAGGCTTGGCAACTTCAGCAGGTCCGGTGGCTGCAGCAGGCTTGGCAGCCTCAGCATCGCCCTCATCCAGATTGTTTAATTTTTCCACTCTGTCATATAGCCCTGCACGCGAAGCATCAACCTGCAAATTTTCGTTGAACTTGTAATACATATCGTTTCCGTAGTGCGATACAAATTGAGTAGTAGCACGCCGCGTAGTCAGTTCTGCCAAAAACACCAGCATTTCGCGATTGCCCATTGTGCCATCAACAAATTCAAAAGCGCGATCCATCTTGGCGCTAGCCTCATTTATCGCCGGCTGAACTTTCGCTACTTCTGCTTTGTATGCAGCCTCTATAGTGCGAAAAGCTGCTTGACCACTTGGAGTCTGCTGCAATACGCACTCAGCCAAAAACGCCTTCAGTATTCCTATAACCAATCGCTCGCGTTTTATTTCAGAAATCGATACCGTACCAGCATCTTCTCGACGGGCAAGGTCAGATTCAATATGCGCAATTCGCCCACCAAGCGCCTCATCAGCGGAAGCCCCATCTAACAGTTCCGGCTTAGCTTCACGCAGAACATCTCGCAAACGCATGCAAACATCTTCCAGCTGCAACGTGTCAGCACAACTGTCGCCAAGCGCATCAAACAGCAGACCTAAAAGCGCTACTCGCTCGTCAAATGCAGCGTCACGCGCCCGTGCGCGAATAGTATCGCTAGCTTCGCCTGCCAAAATGGAATCTACCTGATAATCGCTGCGATACTTTTGGAACAGCGCATAGTACACACTGAATTGATCGCATACCTCATCATCGCGCAAGAACTGCTCGAACAAATCGCGATCGACGGGCTTTTCCATGCGCTCGTACAGCGCAATAAGGTCAGCTAAATCTTCCCAACCACGCGCCGTCACAAACGACTTACCACCGCCTGGCTTGCTCTCAACCTTATAGAAGCAATCTTTCTTCGCTTCCAAAAAAGTGGTAACAGCCGGATGCAGACCCCGTCCCACAGCATATTCGCGCCACGCACTATAGTCGGGTTGCACATCTATTTCGCGAAGACGGTCAAGCGTTACTATGTCAAATTCGTGCACACTACGGTTGTATTCCGGCGGATTGCCCGCGCACACAACAACCCAACCCGCCGGCACCTTATGCTTGCCAAACGTTTTGAATTGCAAGAATTGCAGCATAGACGGATACAGCGTTTCGGAAACGCAGTTAATTTCATCCAAAAACAGAATGCCGCTTCTAAGCCCAGTACGCTCCATATAGTCGTATATTGCAGCCACTATTTCGCTCATCGTATATTCCGATGCTTCAAAATCTAAGCCCTCAAAGCTGCGGCGCTCAATGCGCGGCAAACCTAGAGCACTTTGGCGCGTGTGGTGCGTCATAGAGTAAGACACCAAACCAATTCCCAGTTCGCGCGCCACTTGCTCCATAATGGCAGTTTTGCCAATTCCCGGCGCACCCAGCAAAAACACAGGACGCTGATGTACAGGCGCTATGGCGAAAACGCCAGCTTCATCGCGCTGCAAATACGCCTCTACCGTATCTTTAATTTGCTGCTTCGCCTGAGTGATGTTCATCATAACGTCTCTTCCTTTACAACTAGCTTAATTGCCCAAGGCGGCACGGCAGGAATTTCGCGCGCCTCATCTTCCACAAAAACAAACGCTGCATCAAAATCGGGCGGAGCATCCGGGAATGTGCCCAGCCCATCTGTAAAATATATCAATCCGCGCATATCGGTAAGCTTGCCGGAGTCGCGCATGCCCTGCACATAGTCAAACACAGGGCGAAAATCGGTTCCACCAAAACCACGCACCTTAAAGCGCTCCATCAGCGCATCAACATCGCGCATATCGCGTATAACCATATCCTCCTGCAAGCGAGAATCGCTTTGTATTACATGTATGTTTACATCGGTCGCATAGTCTTGCGAACTTTTCAGAATGTCGAAAGTATGTTGCACAAAACGACGCACCAAATCGCCCTTAACCGACTCCGACGTGTCTATCGCTATAACAAAATCGCGAATACGGTCGGTTTCCTTATATTCCAGCGGCTCAATTAGCGGCATATTTCCATACAAATCTATCCCGTAGGTGTAATAGACATAGTCAAACTCATCGGGGTTTACTAGTATTTCTTCGTTTTGCACCATAAATTGCCGCAAAAATTCGGAGTAGTCGTACTGTTTGCGGTTAACAAGCGATAAATTTTGCATGAAGCTATTTGTCTCTTCGCCCCACTCCTTGCTAAAAGTGTCCAAATTCATCGCTATTTGCTTGCTTATTTCTTCCCATTCCTTTGCGTCATCTTCTCGCTCTTCATTATCTTGGAAATTGCCCATAGGATCTGCGCCTTGATCTTCGTGCGAATAAGGCATCTGCTCTGCAGCCAATTCGGTTTCAGCAGAGTCGTCTTCGCCGCCACCTTCGCTTCCCTCGTCTTCCCCGCGACTTTCTAGATCTTGCATCTGCTCGCGCATGCTTTCAGGAAGCTGCTCGGCATTTAGCAATTCTTCAACAGAAGATGCAGCTTGTTCATTATTACTGCTTTCATCCTCTGAATATTTTTCCGGAACATTCTCAACGGATTTATTGTCCGTATCGCCCATAGCGGGCCAAGCAGCATGTTCGTCGCGCTCAAACAGCGCATGCCATTCATTTAGGGTGCTACGCCCAAGCCCGCGATACTGCTGCCCCGCAGGAGTTTGCACCATATTATGAACAAGCGAATATACTTTTCCCGGCAGCATGTCGCCCGCCATTAGCCTAATCTTGCTTAGCGCCTCTTTGCGCGCCGTATCGTCTTCGCTGGAAAAGCGACCAGCGCACATATCCATAGCCACACTTTCAACAATAATGTCGCAAGTTAAATTCCACGCCTCGCGGTCTTTATGATCGGCGTTGTACGGATGCCTAAATATGCAGTGTAGAACCATATGCAAGTAGTCGCGCACAACTTCATTGAACGACTGATTGAATCTGGCTATAACACGCAAAGCCTCAAGCGCCACTATGTGCCCGTTCGTAGCCAGCGGATACGCACCGCCAGCCCGCACCGGCTGAAGCGACATTCGCCAAAGCGCCAAATCTAGAAAGCGGAACTTTAGCATCAGCTGAACGCGACATTCCTCCAATATGTCTGCAGCTAGCCGGTCTTCTTCTGCGCGGCGGCGTAACTTTTCGTCAACAGCATCTATCATAGCGCCCCACATTTCTACAAGTCGAAATCTAGCTCGGCGCGCCCAAAGCGGCAACGCCGTACTTCTAGCATATATCCGGTCATAGCGGCATCTTGCACAGCACCAACTTTATCTATTGCCGCGCTTATATTGCTGGCATTCAGATACCCTAAATCCACTAGTGCGTCTATCGCCGCTCTGTCATCATGCTTGGCAACTGCAATGCAAATATCGAAAAGATGCTGCCGCAAAATGCGCTCTAGCATTTGCCTGTTTACATCCGTTAAAAACACCGGGTCGCGCAAGCGCTCTAAAATTCGCGTGGCTTGTTCATAAAGATTAAGTCCATCACCGCTTTGTACTGCGTCAAAATTGCTGGTATTCGCAATTGCATTATCGTAGTGCTCCAGCAAAGTTGGTATGCTAAAGCCGCCAACAGACGTAAAAGCTACAAATTGCTGGTGTTGACCGCGGTCTGTATCTGGGAAACGTATTTCGAATGAACTGTGCCCTTCTAACGCTTCTGCCATGTCTATATAAAGTAAGCGAACCAAACAATTGACAGCAAAAGCACGTATGCCGATATCTACTAGGCTGCTATCCATGCGCAATTCGCACAAATTGCTTGCCCCACTAAACGCATATGGAGCAATTTCTACAACGCAATGCGGAATGGCAACATTAGGCTGTTCGTCCATATAGTGCACAACTTGCCATTTTCCGTCGCCTAATGCCGTCAAAAGCATTCCGCTTTCTATGCGGAAATGCGGGTTCTTAGCGCTAACACTAACTTTTCGCAAACTTGTTGCCGCTCTGCCGCTATGTGCACCCTGCGTTACAAGCGCCATTGTGCCTATACTTTCCAGCGTCTCAGGAATGTAAAGAGACTCTATTGCTGTATCCAAAAAAGCATCGCTGCCTATGCGCTGCAAACCTTCGTGCAGCACCACGCGTTGCAAGTTGGCGCAACCCTTAAACGCAGCGCTTCCTATTTCGCGCACAGATGATGCCAGTTCCACCTCTTCAATACATTTATGATTCAAAAGCGCCCGTTCATCTATACAAACAACGCCCTCTGGAACTTTCAGATAATGCGCATCGGGGTCTATCAGCCATTCTAAATGCATTCCATCAGCGCACTCGCGAAGGAGTGCCCCTTGCTTATCTATTTTTAACTTCGCGCCGACTTTAATGCCAAACGAGGCATGCTCGCCCGCATAGATTATATGCGTCCCATCCGTAATGGGATGCCCAATATGATCGATAGACGCAGGAAGTTGCAATTCGCGAATTGCAGTTCTTGTAAAAGCATGTTTCCCTATATGCTGTAAACCATCGTTTAATCGAACTTCGTACAATTCCGGACAATCGAAAAAAGCACGCTCTAATATTTCGCGAAGCGCATTAGGTGCCACAAATTTACGCAACTGCGTATGCGCAAAAGCATGTTCACCTATGGCGCTTATGCCTTCTGGCAAGTGCACACTTCGCAGTTCGCTCATTCCATTCATGGCTTTGCGCCCAATAGCCACACAATTTGCGTCTACTTCATAGCTTTGCACTTTTAACGCAACCGCCACAAGTCCAAGCCTGTTCTTCGTATATATAGCTATGCCGTCGGTTTCTAAATAAGGATTTTGCGTGTCAATATCTATTTCAGATAAATTTCCTTTACCGAAAGTTCCGGGATATATTTCCCTAGTACCAACACCTATGTGCAAACGTTTTATATTTGCGTTATCGAAAACATTGGGGTTTAGGCGATCTAATCGACCCGGCAGCGTTAAGTCTTCCAGTCGCTGACAGTTTCTAAACCATCCAGAGTCGTATTCAGTTACATCAGTTGGCAGAACTGCACAACGCAATTCGGCACAATTTCTGAATGCGCAATACCCAATAGACACTATAGAATCTGGCAGCTCCACAGAATGCAAGTTGGCAAGATTAGCGCACACGTCATCTGCAAGTGCCGCAACAGGTTTTTCTTCAACGATCGCAGGCACTTTCAGATTAGCGTTTGCTAACTTTATGCAGCGTTCAAGCCGCACTTCTGTGCCGTCTAAAACAACGTAATTCCAGACATTTCCCTGAGAATCGGTATGTTCCCACATTTCAGACGCACGTGCAGCCTCTACAGCAGCCGCACGTTCCAACACAGCCCTGCGCTTACGAAGACGTTCTTCCGATTCTTCAGCTTTAGCTAGAGCCTGTATTTCATCACCCATTAAAGTAGGCGAAAAACCACCAAAGCAAACATCTAGGTCGCTAAGATCGACACCTAGGCTAACACCCATTTCTTGCCTTCTGTCGGGTTTGGTTATGTTTCCAAGCAGCGCGTCCGTCGTGCGCCCCCACAAACTAGTTACGCAACAGGAGTGCTATCCCAAGGAGCACCAGCAGGATTCAGTTTGCGCCGCCGCGATAATTCATCGGCATGCAAGATGCAATAGCGAATACCTTTAAGCGTTACATAAAGACATGCTATTTCATGTTTGCTGCCATGATTGAATACATCGTATGTCAGATATTCACGATCTATCATCGGTTGATAAACAGGGCTATCGACCACTTTTTCCAACAGTATATTTGTAGACTCGCGACCAAGTTCATCCTGTTTCAAAGATATGTTATACAAGATGTCTTCTTGCTCTTCAGTTAGACGACCTAGTTCTTCTATCTCGGCTAAAATTTCTTCCTCGGTTGCCATAAACAAACCTCCGTATCGGTGCACGTTTTATTGAAATTATACCAGCTAGAAAGCTATTTACCACGCATTTCACTATCTATTCTTAAATGTCTATAAAAAAGGGGTTCGCCAAAAGACGAACCCCTAAAGTAATGAGCTAAATAAAACGCTTACACGCCAACGTAGCCCTTGGAAGGATCGCTATCGCCAACACCGATGCCAGTGTCATTAGCTTCGTTGCCGGTACGCTTGGTTGAAGTGTAGCCACCCCAAGCGCGAGCAATATACTTATCCTTTACCCAAAAAATCTGAGCCTTCATCAGGTCAGGAGCAGCAACCCCACATTCAGCCAGAGCCTCGTCCTTAGACTTGCCACCAGCGATAAGCTCGTTCAGCTTATCAGCGGCTTCATTTGCGGGCATCGCCAAAAACTCTTCTTTGGTCATCTTGACCTCCTACGGTCCTCAATGCGGCACCTTCGATTACGAATTATATTTCAAAATCTAACCGAAGGTGCCAAACAATGCCTAAAGAACTTTAGAGCTGGAACAGAACCATCGGGCGGTCGAATTCCGCCATCTTGGCCTGCATTTCCTCGAGCGTACCATAGTACATAGAGGCAGACTCTTCAACTTGAACAGCTAACGGACGCTGACCAGCTTTGTCGCCGTCAGTTCCCCAGTGCTCGGAGAAGATAGAGGTTGGGCAAGGGATGTAGAACCATTCCCAAGCGTCACCGTCGTTCCCTTCACCCTTCTTGAAAGGACCGACCTGAACCTCTTTGATACCCCACTGCTCGAGAGGAAGGCCTAGCTCTTCTTTGCAAGCGATCTCGGCTGCATGATTGCCAGAGAAGTACGTGTAATCAACTAGCAAAGCGTATTTCTGTGCCATTTAATTCACTTCCTTTCGAGTTAGTCTTGGTCGAGGCTGCGAACACGGCGAGCGTTGCACATAACACCCTTGTACGGTGCGCCGAAGCCGAGCTTGCCGATATTCATGTGAGGAACAAGGCTGTTGAAGTTGGACTTCCAAACACCGAACAGGTTGGGCTCTTCGCCGTCCTGCTCAGGGAACCACCAACCATGAGCGCAGTTCAGAATGCCCGGCTTCATAACTGGAGTGATTTCTGCCTTGAAGCGAGCCTCACCAAACATGTTGTAGACCTCAACCCAGTCGCCCTCAGTGATGTCATATTCCTTAGCAGTCTCAGGATTGATCTGTACCCACGGCCACGGATCGATCTGACGTAGAGACGGAACATGACGATGCTCTGAGTGGAACGAGCTGTAGCGACGAGAACCAGACGTGGTGATAAGCGGATATTGCTTCTTCTCTTCGTCGGTACGCAGGTCGCTGTAGGGGCTGTAGTTGGGCTCCTCGTAGTAAGGTAGCGGATCCTCGCCCCATGATTCATAAAGAATCGAGTAAGCTTCGATTTGGCCAGTAATGGTGTTAAAGCCGGGCTCGCCGTCGAAGCGGAGCAGACCCTTCTCATACTTCTCATACTCGAAGCCATGTGCACCAGGCTGATAAATGCCGAGCTCTTGGAAGCTATTCCAGTCGTAGCCAAGTTCCTTCAGCTGATCGCTGTAGAAGTCTTGGGTAGCCTGCTCGAGCAGATCCCAATCAACATGATGCTCGTCAGCCGGCTTGTACCACGGATACCACTCGGGGTTCAAACGCTGACCGAACAGCAAGCAGATCTGAACGTCAGATACGCACTCGCCAACCTGCAGAGCCTTGTTCATGGGGCCCATGAACACGGTGTTGCGGCCATAGTGGGTAAGCACGATACCGGTGTGCTCTGCCCATGTAGCCATCGGCAGGAAGTAGTCGCCAACAGCCATAGCTGTCGGGGTCATGGTTAGATCTTGGATAACAACAAACTCTAGCTTCTGCAGAGCCTTGTGCCAACGCTTCGGCTGAGCGGAGCAGGTTGGGGTTAGGAAGTTGGAGCTGTTGAACCAACCCATCTTCAGAGCATAGGGCTCGTCAGATTCCATGGTGTTCAGAGTTTCGTCAGGCTGAGTTGTAGCCATACCAGTGGACAGTCCGGGCCATGCAGCAGCGCCGATACGCTTCTCCCAAACTTCGTCGCTCATAGCGCCACGCTGGTTCATACGCCACTTGCCAAGCAGAGCAGACGGAGGACCAAGAGTTAGACCACCAGGACGGTCGATAGAGCCAGCCAGAGCAGCCAGAACGATGAATGCCTGAGACAGCTGTACGCCGTTCTTGTTCTGGTCGAATGCTAGACCCCATGCCCAACCGATAGGACGCTCGGTGCCGATGATGTGAGCAGCACGCTTGATGTCCTCAGCAGGAACAGTAGTAATAGCAGCAACCTTGTCAACCGGGTACTCAGCTGCACGAGCCTTGACCTCATCAAGACCATAAATCCACTTCTCAGCGAATTCTTTGTCGTACTCGTCGTTCTCGAACATGAGGTTCATGATGCCCAGAGCCAGAGCGGTGTCGGTCTGAGGACGAACCTGCAGGTTGATGTTGCCATCATGTGCGCCAACCCAAGTGATACGCGGGTCAACAGAAATGATATGAGTGCCAAGCTTCATCATGTCAACTAGGCAGTGACCAAAGAAGCCGTCACCGTTGGAAGGCAGAGGCTCTTTACCCCAAACCACAACCCACTTAGACAGAGTGTAAGCCGGGTCATGATAGCTGCCGGGCAGATGACCAGCATAGTCAAGCTCAGGATAGCCAGCGCCAAGCACATAGTCAGAGATAGAGCAACGCGGACCATAGCAAGACCAACCAGACTGCGTGTAGCAGCAGTTAGGTGACTGCAGAACCGAGAACGTTAGAGCATAGTAGAAGATGCAAGCTTCACGACCGGTGCCGCCAAAGCAAACGATGGACTCGGGACCATAGGTGTTCTGGAAGTAACGAACCTTCTCGCAGATGGTGTCGATAGCTTCGTCCCAAGTGGTCTGCTCCCACTTATCCTTGCCGCGATCCTCAATAGCACGCTTCATCGGGTGAATGATGCGTGAAGGCGCATAGGTGTACTCGCGCAGCGCCAAATTCATAGCGTTCACACGACCCGTAGTAATTGGGTTGTCGTCGTCACCCTCGATGCGGATAAGCTCGCCATCCTTGGTAATAACCTTAACGCCATACCCTACCGGGTGAGATCCCGGGGGCGACCAAGTGTTGGAGCGGGTAGCGACGGTGCCGTCAGAACGCTCGACACGCCATTCTTTACCGTATGCCATTCTTTCCTTCTTTCTCACGTCTCCATTACTTAATGGAACCAAAACTACAAGCCTGCCTCTTAACAGTGGTCTATGTCTTGAGACACTAATGCTTTTTATCCCTAGCTAAAAAGCATTCGCTTGAAGCCGTAAATAAGACACCGTGTTAACGGCTGCTATCAACTTAATATACGAATGGATTTTTACGTCGTACCTCTGATTTGTTTTTCGAAAATTTAGCATCAACCCGACAGGTTGATTTTTATGATGTTCAACTATATAATGCCTGTTCAGATGCTTTTATTGGGTACTAATGCTTCAGGTTGAATTGGGGTTTTCAACTTGCCACATATAACTTTAAGTTTCGGTCGTAATTCTAACAGCGCTGAAACTTCTGGTGATCTTTCAGCGCTAGGAGTAGGGCTTGCTGCTTTCATTGCATGGGTTTTTTCGGCACCGTTTGGTATGCCCATGCTATTAATGCGCGACAACGCATTTTTAGCTTCTGTTTCCAACGATGTAACCATAACCATCCACCTTGCATATATATGTGCACTTGCAATTTGCCTACTATGGATGGGGTTAACTAATCAATATTTCCTAAGATTTTACGTTGGTCGCAATGTGCTTATATTGTCGGGAATACTATGCATTGTCGGTACGGCAATGTTGGCATTATGCGGTATGTTAGACACAGCAAACGCCAGCATAACTATCGCCTGCCTAGGAAGCCTACTAGCCGGCATAGGGTCGGGTGTATTAACTTGCTTGTGGTGTACTGCATTCGCAAGATATGAATTTACGACCATTACCTTGAATTCGGCTTTCGGCATGGTAATAGGTCTTGTAATTTCAATTGCACTTGTTAACTGGATACCCGCCGTAATTTCCATTTCAATTGAAATAGCACTTGTGTTAATAACCGCAATTGTGCTGTGGCATTTGACACCAATTCCCTATTACAGACGGCGTGAAATGCCTATATTCCACGCGCTGCGCGTAAGCCGACTTAAATTTTTGCTGCAATTGGGCGTTCCTATGTTTATATTCGGCATTTCTCTATGGGTTATTGGCAGCATATGCATACACAGCGCATTCTGCACACCGGATATGGCTGGCAATCTATTGGTGGGAGCCGCATGTGCCTTGTGCGCTATTCTTTTTATCACCGCAGTAGGACTTCTGAAAAATGAAGCACACTGGGACACCCTATTTCGTTTTATGCTTCCTATTGTGGGCATAGGAATGCTAGGAGTTACACTGTTTAACAGCGCTTATCAATTGAGCGCCATTTTTCTACTAGCGCTAGGGTTTAGTGTTTTTCTTACGCTGCTTTGGGTGTTGTTTTCAGATATGGCGCAAGAATTTAGACTGTCGCCAATTTTCGTGTTTGGCATAGGCTGCGGTCTTCTTATAGCAGGTGTAGTTGCTGGATCGTTAATTACGATGCGCATCGGGGTATACGACGAATGGACCAACTTGCGATGGACAGGGCTAGCTATGGCATCCATTATTTGTCTGATGATTGCCGGTGCATTTATGCCACGCAAACGCAATGTTTTACGTATGCTAAACACAGACTTTGTGGAAGATGCCACAAAGCTGAACCAGATGGTACTAGATAGCGCCGCAGCGCACGGAACTGCCACCACCGACGAGCAGGCCGATGCTGCCAACCCAAATCATCCAGACGATTTTGACATGGAAGATTCCGAGACTAAATTGGCAACGACAGGTTCTACAGATAATCTGGATTCATCCGAATCATTGAATTCATCTAATGAAACAGCTGCTGCATCTAAGAAGCCTCAGCGTCAAAAAGGCAGTTTCTACAAACGATGCACGCAAATTGCCGACCAGTATTTACTAAGCCGTCGCGAAACGGAAGTGCTGTTCTTGCTGGCAAAGGGGCATAAAGCAGTCTTTATTGAGGAAAAGTTGTGCGTATCAAAAAGCACCGCAAAAACGCACATCAATCATATATATAAGAAGCTAAATATACATACACAGCAAGAATTATTAACTATGGTGGAAGATAGGCCGCGTCCGCACGCAGCTTCTAGCACAGCTGAATCAAAAATGGATGCAGACGCTGCGTATCTTGAAGAAGAAGTCTTGTATCACGGATTCTAATCTAGCGCAAAATTAAAGGTGTGCACACCGGTTCGCATACCCTGCATACCAGCCTGCACACCTTTGCATATCTAAAGCTGCTCTGTTAGCTCTACTTTATATTTACACAGTGCGTTTTCTTGCCAGTTGATAGGTATTCCATAATTTCTTGCACTGCCATAATTGCACAATTATCTTCTGCTTCCTCGGTAGATGCACCCAAATGCGGCAATACAATAGCGTTCTCCATTTTTACCACAGCCGGATTTGCGAAATCGGTAACGTAGTGACGAATCTTGCCAGACTGCAAAGCTTCCGTCATAGCAGCATCATCAACCAACACATCGCGCGAGAAATTCAGGAATACAGCACCGTCTTTCATCTGATTTATGGCATGCGCATCTATCATACCGCGAGTGCTATCAGTAGCAGGTACATGAATAGTTATGAAGTCAGATGCACCCAGCAAATCGTCCAAATCGGCAGTGAAGCGCATATCAGCTGAAATTGCAGCTGCTTTTTGTGCGTCCATGAACGGATCATAACCAACAACTTTCATGCCTAGCGCTTGAGCAGCCGGAACAACCAGCTTTCCTATAGCGCCAAGACCGATAACACCTAGCGTTTTACCGCTTATTTCGCCACCTGCAAATGCCTTCTTAGCCTTTTCTGCTGCCTTGCCCACATTTGGATCGTCGGCATTTTCGCGCACCCACTCAATGCCACCCACAATGTCACGGCTTGCTAGAAGCATACCTGCCAGCACCAGCTCTTTTACGGCATTGGCGTTTGCACCGGGGGTATTGAATACCGGGATACCAGCTTCAGCCAGCGCTTCCAGCGGAATGTTGTTAACACCAGCACCCGCGCGCGCCACAGCCTTCAAATTAGCCGGAATATCCATTTCGTGCATATTTGCAGAACGCACTAGGAAAACATCAGCCTGTGTCGGATCGTCCACAAGCTCGTATTCGTCGGTTAGAAGATCTAACCCTTTTGCTGAAATATTATTCAGACAATGTACTTTATACATTACATTCCTTTCGACGTACTTAGTTGTTTGAGTTTATACTTTTGAGCGAAAAACGGGCACCAAACAGCAAAAATTTCGCTATTGCAAATGTTCAAACGTCCAAACGGCGAAATTGCCGAAATTGCCGCATTAGCGCTTTATAGGCTGAACTACATCCGCCGGTTCAACATGAAAAAGCGTTTGGAAAAAATCTTTTACACGCGCCACGTTTTCGCGCATGCTATACATTGTTTGATTGTTGTATTCTCCCTTATCTGCCGCAACTCCCAGTGCCCGCATATCAAGCCCCTCAGCTATAGAAAGCGCTCTGTAAAGATGATATGCCTGCGTAACTATAACCACGCTTTGTGCCCCATAAACATACTTAGCGCGCCAGACAGAGGCATACGTGTCATAACCCGCATGATCCACATAAATGTTGCCAGCAGGCACTCCTAATTCCACGCAGTAATCTTTCATGGCATCCGATTCGTTATAGTGGGAATCTGTGTTGTCTCCCGATACGATTATTGCAGGAGCAACATCAGCAAAATAAAGATCGCATGCCACTTCTAGACGATCTGCGAGAATATCAGACGGAGTGCCATCAACATATACGCTAGCACCTAACACCAAAATGGCGTCTACATGTTCTCCCGATTCTTCTATCTGAGCAATGGTGTGCACATTGTCGCGAGTAGAATTCACCACGTATTGACTTATTCCAAAAAAGATAGCAAAAACTACAACGCAAATTACTAGCACAGATATAAGTATATTTCTTATAACCTTTTTCATCTGCCCAGCATATCAGCATGTATGACGCATCAGGATGACATATCGTCTATTATCATGCTCCTGTTCTTAGATGTAATAATTTCTTTCGCGAAAATATCAGCATCTAAATACTCTTTCACCATATCTGCAAGCTGTTCTAATGCGGCACTAAGATCGGCTGCACGAGAAGGATCTACCGATTCTATGATTAGAAATGCTTTTTGGGAATCATCGGAAAGTGCGGTGCGTACTCCATCCCGCCAGTTCCAACAACGGCAAACCGCGCCAGCATCGTCCATATAGCAAAGCTCGCCTTCCAAAGTTGGAGCATCTTCATCTTCCCCTAAAGGCTTGAAGGCATCGCCTCCTTCAGTTATGCGCAACCGGAGGTTTCCCTCAATTGAATCGATATCTTCACCGCCTACTGGCAGGGCGTAAGTTAAAGATACGGTGTTGTATACATCAACAACAGGGTTGATACTTTGAACAGGATTGCCTTTTAATACTCGCTTGAGAAGATTCTCAATTGAGCATCTAGCGCCTTTCTTGGTTTTGAACTTCTGAAAAGCATCTCGCCAAACAGATACCACCTTATTCTGCGAGATCGTATTGGATTCTAAATGCTGATCAGCTTTATGATTCGCCTCTGCAAGAAGCTTACTCAATTCCTTTTTCTTATCTTCCGTTAGCTTATTATCTGCCTTCATTCCATGCGCAACGACTATACCAATTTGAGCATCGGGGAAAAGTTCCCAGAATGAATCCTCTGCTATAAATTGCTTCATAATCGCTCCGTTCTTTTGTTGCTAAACACTGTTATTGCTGTACGAATTTTAACAACAAAACCCATATCAGAGGGCGAATCCTAACATCCGACACAAACAAAGTATTTCAAAGCGTCCGACCCTTAACATCTTCTTCGATGAGTTCGAGCTGTTTCTCGGCGCGCTTCTGACCGCGCACAATTATCAGAATGTAGACAAGCAGCGCAACCCATAGCAGCGCATAAGCTGCAATCAGATACGGTGCGGACGGAATTATCGTGCTATATATTTCTTCCAAAACGGGGTTCATTTTGTATTCCCTTTCTCAGCAAAAGGCTGCCACTTATACAAGCTAATCATCAAGTCTTTCCTTCAGCGCATCCACTCGTTCCGCGAATCTTACCTGCCGAAAGCGCGCCCTGTACAAAGCGAATGCCACACACATCATGCCAACTCCAACAAGTGCTATACAAAGCCCCATCTCGGGTGTCATACCACCTGCGCGCGTGACCACCGGATGCACCGACGACGGAATAAGACGAGTAACCATAAAGCAAATTGGCACGTCTATAAATGCAATCACACCCACAACCGATGCGAAAGCGGCACGCCTAATAGGATCATCGACCATATTTCGAAGCACGATGTAGGCAATCACAATTAACATCAAGATAAGATAAGTGGTAAGGCGCGGATCCCATGTCCACCATACTCCCCATTCGAAACGCGTCCACATCTCGCCTGTAATCATAGTCATTACAGTGAATAGCAGCGCCACTTCCATCGCAATGCGCGCACAAGTGTCGAATCGGAGTTCGCGTGTAATAAGGAACCTTACGCAGTAATAAGCTGCAAATGCAAGTGCCGCAAACGACGTTATAGCCACCGGCATATGGAAATAGAAAATCTTCTGCGACATGAGCAACTTGTTAGAAACTACCGTGTCACCAACAAGTTCAGCTCCGTTCACTGTGGCTCCACTGACGGGCGGCACCACAAAAAATGCCATAAGAAACCCGAGTGTAGTTAATATAATGCCAGCCACAATCACCCATGGTGAAAGCACATCTGGCCACTGCCCAGCTTCAGGCAGTTTGTGCGCTGTCCGCTTTTTCGAATCTGCCATAGTCCACCCCTCCCGAGCAACAACAGCCCGATTATGACACGACGAAATCGTAAAGGAACCAACTTATAAGTATCATTACCACATCGTATAATGCTGCCAGCGCAAGCGGTGTGGCAAACGATTCAGCCATAACATCGCCCCCGACAAGAACTGCTACAGTAGCAGCCACACAAGCATACAGCAGCGGAAATACGACGGGGATAAACAATAGCGCCAGCATTACATCTTTGCCTTTGACATTAGTAGTAATGGTTGACAAAAGCGTTCCTACGCCTGCAATACCTACCGAACCCACAAGCAGCGGAAGCGCGATTAGCGGCGCGGTTTCTGCTGGCAAGGCAACAGATGAGAAGAATAGCCAGAAAAGCGGCACCGCAATAACTTCAACAATAAGCAAAAAGATTAGGTTAGAAGTAGCCTTTGCTAGAAAGATTACACCTCGATCCATCGGCGCAAGCAGCAGACCTTCTAAACACCCACACTCTTTCTCGACCGAAAACGAACGATTCAAACCAAGCAGCGAAGTGAACACTACCATTACCCATAAAAGACCGCCTGAGACTTCCAGAAAATCGGTTCCCGGGGCAGCGAATCCGAGTGCCACGCCAAATACAACAATTACGAGCAGAGCATAGACACCCATCGACACAAGCATTTCTTTCGTGCGAACCTCGCGAAGCAAATCCTTAGTAAGCAGCACCTTGTACTGCGAAAAAGAAGACGGATGCTTACGTTCAACCTTCAATGGTGTATCGGTCGTGCGGCTCATGCAACACCGCCCCCGATCGTCTGCTCATACAGATGGTTAAGTTCATCTGGCTCTAACTTATCTTTACGACCAAAACATACTGCACGCCCGCGCGCCATCAAGAGCACATGATCGGCAAGCTGCATTCCCTTCTTTAGGTCGTGGCTAACCATGACAAACGTGCGGTCTTTGCGAACATCTGATATCAAGTTGTCAAACACCTGAGTAGCGTGCGGGTCTAGCCCAGAATAAGGCTCGTCAAACAACACAACCCTAGGGTCGTTCATTAACGCGCGGGCAATAGATACACGCTGAATCATTCCGCGCGAAAACGTGCGCACCTGATCTAGCCTTCTATGTTTGAGCCCAACCGCATCTAATAAGTTGACCGCGCGATTTTTCACATCGGGCACACCATAAAGACGACCATACAGCACAAGGTTTTCCTCTGCCGTAAGATCGGGATAGAGCATAGAGCTATGCGAAACCACACCAATAGAGGCGCGAACGGATTCGGATTCCTCCTTCGCATCAATTCCGCATATATAAATTGTGCCCTTACTTGGTCGCGAAAGAGTGGAAAGCATAGATAGCAAAGTGGTTTTGCCCGCACCGTTTGGTCCAAAAATAGTAAGAAATGCACCTTCGGGAAGCACGAAGCTGATATCATCGACAGCCTTTCGTGTTCCGAAGGTCTTACAAACGCCCTCTACCCGGATAGCATCAGGCATGCGCTGTATCCACTTCTGCCCGACGTGTGCGCCTAGCAAAAAGAGCCAGCAAACTTCCCAACATAAGAAGACCAAAACCAACCCACACGAAGCTGATTAACGGATTTACTCGCACATCCATCGCATACTCGCCATCGGCGCTCATGCCGCGATAGACCACGAATAGGTCTTCCAGAGGAAAGCCTATAACACTAGCCTCAAGTTTCTGTTGCTGCGTTGACTTCACCATTTGCACAGCAGGTGACACACTTCCAACGTATTGTCCGCCTCTATAGACATCAAAATGTACCACATAGTCAACATCGTCGCCATTGTCAGATTCGAAAACATCTTCACCAGTGTAGACAAGTTCAAAATCCTGTATTTTAAGCGTTTCGGCGGATTTGGTATCGGCATCGTACTGAAGATATTGATTAGTCTCAGTCACGTACATGGACGAGCCTATAAGTCCGACAAGAATAATACCCATAGCTGCATGCGCAATTGCTCCGCCAATGCGCGAAAGCCTAGGGCGCAGCGCGCTACCTTTGCGAAGCGCTTTTACAAGCATAAATACCGAATTGAAGAACAGCAAACTGGCTACTAAGAGCCCCACTACCGCTATAGCGTTATAGTATGCGGGTGCTCCTTGCTCAAGCAGTCCTTCCGCAGCACTTCCTCCACCAGCCAATATAGCCTCGTAGCTTGGAAGTAAATAGGTGCAGAAGTATGCCATAAGAACTGCGAACACAACCAACGCACATACACCCGGAATAAGCGCATTCTTAAAGAATGCCTTGCCTTGCGTGCGCCTCCATCCGAGCAGAGGACATACAGCAATTAGCGCGCAGTAGAGTACTCCAAGCGGACGCGCAATAGCGTTGTATGTTCCTGCCGATAAAGATTGACCTCCAAATGGCAAAAATGATGGCAGGGCAGATGAAACAGTCATGTAGGCTAGTAGAACGGCGAATGCCACCATAACGAGATTGTTTACGTAATATGCCGCATCGCGAGAGACTAGCGACTCTATATCATCTTCCTTCGCTTCTTTAATCGGAGCAGAGACAGAGGCAGCTTTAAGAGTGTCAGACTTATTAGTTGTCGAAACACCGAAACTCTTGTGCCGCACAATAAGCCCAACTGCACCTGCAGCCAATGATGCCACGATAAGCACCGCAAACAGCACAAGCGATACAGAATCGCCTTCGAAAGCATGCACTGATTGCACAATGCCACTTCTTGTTATAAACGTTCCCAGCACCACAAACGAAAAAGTGATACAAGCGCACATGACCGACCAGCGCTTGAATGCACCGCGCTGGCGATAAACCGTAAATGAATGGATTAAAGCCACACCGACAAGCCAAGGCAGAAGACTGGCGTTCTCAACCGGGTCCCAGCCCCAATAGCCGCCCCAGCCGAGCACAACATAAGCCCACACCGCACCAAGCCCTATTCCGGCTCCTAGCAGTAGCCACGAAAACATGAGATAAGGCGTAGAGGCGCAAACCCACGCATCGGAATCGTCGTTTACTATAAGCGCAGAAATGGCGTATGCAAATGGAATGGTCAGACCAGCATATCCGATAAATAGCGTAGGCGGATGAATAGCCATAGCCCAATGTTCAAGCAGCGTATTCATACCTAATACAGATGCCTGAGCTTTAAGCTGACCATTTTCGTCGAAGTATGCTGGGTCGAGAAGAGCAAACGGCATGTTATCGGGCGAGAACAGCAGCACTCCTACAAATGCCACAAGCACTAGCTGCGCAATAGCCAGCGCTCCGTTGTCGAGAGGACGGATATTTTTGCGAGTAGCAAACACTAATATGACACCAAACACCGAGATAAGCCATGCCCAAAATAGCAAACTACCTGCACGACCAGCCCAAAGACCAGCCAGCTTGAAAAGCCAAGCCAACTCACCCGTAGCGTCAGAACGATTGCGAACAACGTAATCAAGCGTTACATCGCCTGAGAAAAAGCACCATACAAGCACGGCGCAGCACAAAGTGAGTGCGCAAGCAGCCACTATAGCTGCCAAGCGACCTCCAAATGCCAGCGTGTCGGATACGGAACGCGCACGCGCAGCTTCAGCCGAACCAGCTGATGCCTTGTCTATGCGTAAATGTTGAACATGCGCTATTCCCAAGCACAGCAAGGAAACCACGCAAGCAGCGAAAGCTACAAGTATACCGAGCAGACCGACTATAGACATAAAAGCGCCTAACCTTCTAATGCGACATCAGTCGCTTGGAATTTACCAGACTCGTCAACCGATCCTGTTAGAACGACACGTGCACCGCTGACAATTTCATCAGACAGCGGTCCATCAAATACCACAGCAATGCGAGATTCTCCGTTGCCTTTAATGTAGAAACGTTCTGATTGCCCCGCAGCCTTCATCGTATCTGGCTCAATTTCTCCAGCAACCTTAACAACTTTACCAGTAACCTCATTGCCGTATTCTAAAAGGCGCTCTACCGTAAGTGCACTGTCGGCATTTTCATACTTGGATGGGCATTTCGTCACAAGCTCGGTACACATCAGGGTTCCGTCATCGCCGATGCGCCCCGTGCATATGGCAGTCACGTCGTTTCCGAACGTAGATGCAGCCGCACCTTCATAACGCACGGATAACTGCTGTTCGGGCGAACCATTTGGATCGTATATCTTGAATGTTAGAACGTTTTTCGAAGTGTCGTAAGAGTTCGGTACAACATTGCCCGAAACTTGAACCTTTTGACCAGCCTGCGGATTCTCTGCAGCTTCGGCTACTGACATAGTCTTCGCAGCAGTACCAGAACCCACAAATGCCAATGCCAACACAATGGCTATCACAACTACGCCAGATACAGCAATCAGACGTTTTTTCATCTTCGCGTTAATCAGAATCACGCCCACTTTCAAATAGATGAATTGGCTTCATTCGATACAAATCTTGCATAAAAATGCCCGTGAAAGGATGTTTTTCCTTCATGATAGACTAACCCAGCCCGAAGACTATTGGAAAGCGACAGTTGTATCGAAATTTGCATGACAATTTCGCCAAGCCCGACAAACCACTAAAAAGGCGACATCTAAAATGATGCCGCCTTTTCAAATAAGCTAAAAATAGCTTCCGTACTAAGAGTTGAAGTTCGCGCTGGTAATCTCTGCGGACTGCTCCGCCGACAGCCAGCCTTCTGGAACTTTCGCCTCGTCGTGACAACGCGTGCAAGCCATTACCGACTGACGATGAGCCTTGTGACAATCGCTGCACTCAAGCTGTCTGTGATCCGCGATAGTAACATGCGGATTATACTTCTGACCGCCCGTGGCGCGCGCTAAATCGTCACGCGTCATGTTGTGGCAGCCTTCGTTCAGACAGAACTCATCCGCGTTCGGCAGTTTCCTGTATGCGTTAAGGTCGGTCAAAGAGCACTCGTTAAGCGGGTAGTCGTATGTGCCACCAACCCAATGCACCACCTCACCCATCTGCTGATCGATGGTAGGTACATGGCAATCAAGGCACACCATGTCAGCACTTTCCTTATGTTGAACTACCATAAGGGTGCCCATGTCTTCAACTGAGTTGCCCCATTTGTCAACGCCAGATTCGCCACTTTTGCCCTCGTAGGTTTCAAGCGCCGGGTCCATCGGCGAGTGACATATAGCATTGCAGAAGCTAGGTTGCTCGTGCCACACCCAAAAGCCTGCACCAGCAACTATAACTATCGCACAGATAACACCTATCGTGATACCGCGCTTGCGACGCTTTGCAGCCTTAGAATTCGGTGCTGCAGGAGCAGCTTCAGTCTTGTTCTCTGGTGAAGCATCTGCACCTTCATTTACAACAACGGTGTTAGCCACAGCCTCTTCCGATGTCTCATTTACGCCTTCGTTCACCTTCTTGTTATCCTCGCTCATGTGCTACCTCCTTTCTGTAATCGATGTCCGTTTCGGCTTCGCTTACGCAAGGAGCGCGAGGCCCTCATCTACGAGCGCCTCGGACTTGTCAAGTGTGCTCCATGTTAGCTCGGAGTTATGTGCGCCTTCGCTGTTTTCAACCATCACAAAATCCCAGTAGAACTGTGCCGCACGTTGAATGTACTGTGCACGCTCAAGGGTGGCAGCGTCAAGCGAACCCTTCTTTGCCGCCAGCTCGCCAACGTATTTCGCAATCTTCTCGCTGATTGCCGTCACGCGCTCTTCTTCCTGCGCTTGAATGGCACTAACCTTAGCAGTAATGTCATCATGGCATGTCGAGCAGTTGGACTCTATTAGCTCGGGGTTCTGGGTAGGATTCGTCCAATTGTGGTTCGTGAACGTAGCCCCCGTGTCGTCTACCGATGTGCCCATATGGCAATCGGCACACGCATAACCCTGCTTTGCCATCGGTGACATTTTTCCACCATAGTTCGTCTCGAACTCGGGGTGCTGCACCTTGATCATCTTGGCTTCTGTCTCGGGATGTGTCCAATCCGTAAAGCCCATGTCGTCGTAGTACTTCAGAATAGCGTCGGGAGTCATGCCCGCAAGCCCACTGTATGGGTTTGTCGTTGCCTTCGTCTCGGGATTGAAGTAGTACTCGTTGTGGCACTGACCGCAAACCTGCGCGCTCATCTGAATCCTGTCGATGTCTTTACCAATACTGTTAGTCCAGTACTTATTTGGCAGACTGAGCGACTTCGGATCGTTTGTGTGACAATTGTAGCAACTAACCGGCTCGGTAAAATCGCCAATCAAATCGTTGAACTTCTGCTTATAAACCTCGTCGCCATCAGCATTCACAAGAGCTGTGAACTGCGGTGTCTTACACGTAATGCAGTTCGCAAGCTGCTCTTTTTTGACGGTACGCGGCGTGTTCTTGACGCTCTCTAACGTGTAGAGATGCGACGATGCCTCATCGTAGCCGAGCGCAAATGCGTAGCCTTTGTACATGGTATTGAGCGCCGGATACAGCTCTAGGTAGTTATGCTTCCCAGACTGCGGCGAATTCTCGAGATTCTTCATGTACGTGTCGTATTGATCGGGGTAGAGCCCTGCCCATTCCGCCGCTTCAACGACACCGAATTGATCTTCGGCTGGCATGTTCTCGGATTCGAAGGAGCCAGTCGTGTTAGCCTGCGGCGCACATGCCGCAAGTCCGACCACCAATGCGATCGCACTAATAGATGCAATCGCCAAACCTGCCTTCTTCCTCTTTCTCATGCTTCCTCCTCTCCTTTCATCCACTTTTTCTGACTGCGGAAAACCGCAGCCCTTCCTTGCTATTGTCATCAAGACATACCGACGCTGCTACGCAGAACATCACCCTACGGAAGCAGCGTCGATCGTCTCGACAATAACCTCTTTGTTCGCAAGATCAGAAGCCTTGCCTTCAGACTTAGCCTTCTGATTGCTTTGCGGTTTACGCGCACGCCCAACACCCATACGCAGCGCCCCTGTAGGGCATGCATCCACGCATGCACCGCATGCCATACAGTCGCCCGCGCGCACGATAACATCTACACCTTCAAGTGCCGGATTAAGTATTACGGGATCGGCGAGGCATGCCTTCTTGCAAACGTCGCAATCGATGCACTTCTCATGATCGATACGCACGTTTACAAGCCCCACTTTACCGATAACTTGATAAAGACCTCCAACAGGGCATATAGCACGACACCACACACGCTTAGCCCAGAAAAGTTCAGCTATAACGATGGCTATCAGCGTAAAGCTTCCGGCAAGTGAGCCAAATAGAAGCCCTCTGTTGATTGCCGCAATGGGCGAAAACGCCTCAAACACAGGGAATGCAAATATGGCAGAAAGTACCAAAATGCCCAAAGCAACATATATCTTCGCTTGCCGCGGAATTACGTGCTCAGAAACGCTGATACCAAGTTTGTTGCGAAGCCAGTCAACGCCTTCGCAAAGAAGATTTACAGGACACACCCAGCCACAAAATGCGCGACCACGCACTACGCCATAAACGATTAGCACAGGCAGAATGCCTAACAGCATGCCCAATGAAAACGTTTTTGCAGCCAATGCTGCTTGCAAGGTAGCAAATGGGTCAAGTATAGATATGCCAGCAATCTCCGATGCGGCAAGACTTCCAAAAAAGATGCCTTGAGCAGGGGTTGAAACCGCAACATCTTCACCTATGGAACCACCAAAAAGGCTCCACCCAGCTATGAGTAACGGTAGACAAAATACGACAAGCATAGCAACTTGCACGCATCTACGTGCGATAGTCCACTTAGCTTTCGCCTTTTTGCCGACCTTTGATTGTTCTTGCTCTGCCACTCTTAGCCTACTCCTTCGCGCACTAGACGCTTTCCTGCGCACCCAATGCTTCGTCTTCGCAATTCAAGTACACCAAGCTGATGCCAGTTACACCATCAACCCCAATGAATGAACTTGCGATTTCATGCGATGCGTTAGAACTGTCAGCCTCGATCGTAACTATCAGCTTTTCGCCTTGTGTTTCATGCACCTCCACGCCATTCATGGCAGAAAGTGCATGTTCCACACTACGCGTCTTCTTAGGTTCAGTCTCAATCACAAGCGATGAGATCACCATGTCAGCCCCTCATTTCACATATCGTTGTATCTTGGTCGCTAAAACTGCTAGCCTTGCGGGTGACATGTGATGCATTGGTTGTAGCCGGCATCAATTTTCATAGTTGCGTACATTCCCCGAGAATAGTGGTCTTCAGGAACTATGACAGCGCCAACAAGCTGCGGATTCGCTTTCTCGTTTGCGCCATGACAGCCATAGCAGCCATCAGGTCCAAGATCTGTGTAGCGCCCGTTATGGTTCGCAGGCATAGGTGCTGGTTGACCATCTAACACGCTAGCAGCGCTTTGTGTGCCACTAGAGCATCCCGCTACGACACTTACCGACATAACTGCTGCCAGAAGCGCCGCGATAATAGTTTTCTTCTTCATTTCCCTTACCCCTTATCGGCTTATCGGCTCTACAGCTTCTCGATAGCAACGCATGTCTTCTTATAATCTGGCTCTTTTGAAAGCGGGCAGTAAACATCCTGCACCACCAAATTGATAAGAGCTTCTTCTGCAAAGAACGGCGCGAACACAAGACCGTGTGGCGGACTTGTACGCCCTGCCGTCGATACCTTTATCTCGCACTCGCCATAGCGCGAACTTAAACGAACCATGTCGCCATCCTTTAAGCCCAGCTCGGCGCAATCCTCAGGATTCATGTCGAGCAACGCTTCGGGAAGTGCACGATCAAGTTCGGCTATGCGGCGCGACATTGAGCCCGTATGCCAATGCTCAAGCAAGCGACCGGTGCAGAAGACAAACGGGTATTCAGCGCTAGGCATTTCAGCCGGCGGCTCGTAGGGACGGAACACTACAGACGGGCGAGCGTTTCCACTCTTGTAGAAGCTGACACCGCCCGCTAAGTCTTGCTTGCCATACTGTTGGATGCCTATTTCATCGAAGCCGTCCTCCTGCTTGCCGTCGCAGAAACGCCACTTTGTGGCAAGCCACTTGCCGTCCACTTCACGAACGGGCCACGTTAAGCCATGGTCGTCGATGTAGGCATCATAGGGCGCAAGCTGCTTGTTCTCCATTTTCAGCTTGGCTTCCTTATTGATAAGCGCAGCTTTTTCGTTTAGATCGGGATTTGAGAATGTGCGATATTCCTCCCAAATGTTACGAGACACTTCGCGCTGGTCACCCTTGAAATCGTGCGTCTCGGTATCGTACCAATCACCGAACAGCGCCTCAAAAGCGCCCTTGCTGCCAATTTTTTCGCCATCAAGTGTACGCGCAGCAATTTCCATAAGCATCCAGAGATCCCACTTGGCATTGCCCGGCGGATCGACCGCCTTCTCAAACACCGCTGTACGACGCTCTGCATTTCCGAACTGCCCTTCGCGCTCGACCCACATGGCAGCCGGAAGTACAACGTCGGCATACTGCGTTGAAAGCGTCGGATAAACCTCACTTACCACAATGAAAGTATCGTTGATGCCCTTTTTGTCGCCCCTGCCAAGGAAGCGCGTTAAGTTTGGCATGGAAACAGCCCAGTTGTTGTGCGCTGTCCATAAAAAGTCAATGTTGCCCTTCGACATTTCGCGGAAGATTTTCACGGTATGCATGCCGGGCTTCTGGATGGCATCCAAATATCCCTCGGGAAGATTCCAGATAGCCTCTGTGTAGCGACGATGCGGCTCTTGCGCTACCAGCAGGTCGGCTGGAAGGCGGTGGCTAAACGTGCCAACTTCACGCGCTGTACCACAAGCGGTAGGTTGACCGGTCAGTGAAAATGCACCGTCACCGGGTTTCGCATAGCGCCCGGTCAGTAAGTGAATGTTGTAGATACAATGATTCATCCATGTACCGCGGTTGTGCTGATTCACGCCCATAGTCCACAGCGAGAGCACCTTGCGACTCTTGTCTGCAAATACCTCTGCCAATTCTTTGATATCAGCAGCTGGTACACCCGAAATTTGCTCGGCATATTCCAACGTGTAAGGCGCAAGGCGTGCAGCGTACTCTTCGAAGCTAATGCTTTGAACAGCATCTACCGACTTACCAACATCGCTTGCATCGTAGCCATCTTCAAAAGCGTTTCCGATATTTTCGGTACCCTGCTTGAACTGTAAATGATCGGTTACAAAAGCCTGATCGTATAGATTGTTTTGCACAAGATAGTTGGCAATGGCATTAGCAATTGCCAAATCGGAACCCGGCTTGAACATAAGCACCTTATCGGCACTAGCAGAAGTGCGCGTCTTCAGCGTAGTTAGATCGTAGTGCTTAACGCCGGTTCCGTTAATCTTTCGTGCAGTTAAGCGTGAATATAACATGGGGTGCGCCTCTGCCATATTTGCGCCCCATGTAACAAAGGTATCAGTCTCGTCAATGTCGGTATAAGAACCAGCAGGCTCGTCAGTTTGGAAAATATTCATAAAGCCAACAACGGCACTAGCCATACAAAGACGAGCGTTAGGATCAATGTTGTTGGAAAGCAGACCTGCCTTCCAGAATTTCGCAGTACAGTAACCCTCAACAATGGGCTGCTGTCCACTTCCCCAGAACGCAAGGCGGCTCTTATCTTTTTTCCATGTCTCTTTTAGTTTGCTGGAAACCAGTTCGAGAGCTTCATCCCAAGTAGCCTTGCGAAGACCCCCATCGGTGCCCTTGGTGCTCTTGTCATCGCGAATTAGCGGCTCGGTCAAACGATCTTCGCCGTATAAAACGCTGGCTAGATAATAGCCTTTAACGCAATTCAGTCCCCTATTCGATTGATTGTCGGGATCGCCTGTAACAGCAACGATCTTTCCGTCCTTTGACTCTACAATTACGCCGCAACCGCAGCCGCAGAAACGGCAAACGCCCACGGTACGCGTAGCGCCAGCCACTGTCGTTTGACCTGTTCCACTTCCAGACGGTGCCGAACAGCCCACTAGTGCCGACATGGTTCCCGCAGCCGCTGCACTCGCTAGCGCAACCGCTGTCGTTTTAACGAATGCCCTGCGTGAGATCTCCATTATTGCCCCCTTGATCGCCTTCCCTCTTGCTCTCCCTCATTGGTAGTGCTTATGGTTCCTCTTATAATGCTATTTGCGCCTTTCAGTACCACTTGCCCTTCGCTCTTTGCCCTGCCGACCCTTACCTGCTTTGCAGACTAGTCGGCTAATTCGGATCTATTGTTATTGCCGGCGCAGGGTCACTAACAACACACCGCTCAACACATAGCCCACATCCAACACAAGCATCTTGAATGACTGGTCGGAACAGCGCATGTATGTCATCGCCTTCGCGCGCACCATAGTCGATGCTAATTGCCACATCGATTAGCGGACATGCGCGATAGCAGACCTCACAGCGCATTCCCTTGAAAGAAAGACATGTCTGCTCGTCTATTACGGCGCGCCCCATGCGTACATCTTGCCTTCCTCCCACAGGCGAAAGAGCTCCAGTTGGACACGCCTCTATACATGGGAAATCTTCGCAAAGACGGCACGCTTGTTCACGCGCATTAATGACAGGTTGTCCAACGCTGGACCCGTATTCGAACGATGCCGCATGAATAGCCTTGTACGGGCAAGCTTCAATACACTTTCCGCATTTGATACAAAGAGAGTTAAACCCGCCTTCAGGCAATGCTCCCGGCGGATGCAAAGCCTTAGCTTCTGCATTCACGGCACTAAAAGCAGCCGTTACGGAAACAATACCAGCAGCACATATGGCGGCTACGCCACCTAGCTTCAAAACTTCCCCTCTCTTTTCCTCTCCTTTGAATAAGGCTCGGGCAAACGTTGCACCCGTTCCTTAAATTAGCTATGGTCAAGTGGATGCGTGTTCGCATAATTAGACCATTTTCATACTATGATGGTAGGGAATACTGGCTATAATCTAAAGGGATGCTTTTCTTGTAAGTTATGGGGACAGTTTCATACAGAGCGATTAAAGTTTCCGGAGGACAATTGACCGTCTTCCATGACAGTTTTACTGCGGGCGCTCAACCAGCGCTACTATTGCTCAACTAGCGCTTCCCGATAACTCGAAAGGGTACTAGATGCAGTTTGATGAAAATTCGACAGCCCCTTTATACATGCAAATTTTCGACCATTTTCGCACGGTAATCGAAAATAATGCAATCTCCGCCGGGCAAAAGTTACCCTCGATTCGCGGACTGGCTACACAAATAGATTGTTCGCGCAATACGGTTGAAAGCGCTTATCGCATGCTGGTTCAAGAAGGATATGCTATCAGCCGGCGCGGTTCAGGTTACATTGTTCAAGATGCCTCTATACTGCACGCTACTCCGAAATCGGATACATCTGACAATCAAACCCCCGAAAAGAAATGCTACGCTTACGATTTTACATACGGCAATTTGCAAAAGGGCACGTTTCCCACTTCAGCTTGGCGCAGCTTCACAGATGATGTGCTAATGAGTATAGAAAAGCAAATAATAAATGAATACACAGACCCACTAGGTGAAATAACTTTGCGGCGCGAGATTGCGTTTCGGCTTAATTCGTCGCGCGATATCCATTGCATACCCGAACAAGTGATAATACAGGGCGGCACTCAGCCCAGCGTGCAGAACCTGATGGCGCTTTTCGATCGCAAACACGACACGGTGCTGATGGAAGACCCCGGATACGACGGAACGCGCAAGGCTTTTCAACGTAGCGGATTTGAAGTGAAACCATGCCGCGTTGATAATGGCACGACAACATTTCTTTCAGATGTTATGCAAAGTGGTGCAAAACTTGCTTACGTTACTCCCTCTAGTCAGTTTCCTACATGTCAAGCCATGCCCCTTGATGTGCGCAATAAGATGGTGCAATGGGCGCTAGAAAATGATGCATATATCCTAGAGGACGATTACTGTCGTGAATTTCGATATCGCGAAAGACCAGCTCCGCCGTTTGCATCGCTAGACCATCAAGGGCGCGTTATTTATATGGGTACGTTTTCAAAGACGCTTTCACCAACACTTCGCATGAATTATCTGGTACTGCCGTTAGAGTTGTTAAAGAAATGGGAAGATGAATTCGGAAACTCTTATTCTGCTGTTCCGTGGCTTATGCAGGAAACTCTCGCGCGATTCATGCATAGTGGGCAGTGGGATAGGCACCTTCGCCGCATACAATCGCTAAACAAGAGAAAATACGAAACGCTGCTTGATTCGCTTTGGCGCTGTATGGGGCAGCGAATTGCGGTGCGCGAGAACGGCACCGGACTTCACGTGCTTATAGATGTACTGGACGGCAGAACGCCGGAAGAGCTGATAGAGTTGGCAATGAAAGAGAATGTAAGGGTGTATAACACGCAAAAGTATTGCATGCTCGATCATTCAACAATGCGCAGTTGCATACTTATAGGGTTCTCCGCCATTCCCGAAGAAGATATTGAACCCGGTATTAAGGCGCTATCCCGCGCTTGGTTTTGATTACATTAACGTCGTTTGACTGATCTGCTGCATCCAGAAAACCAGAATCCCAAGCCACACTAAAAGCAGGAATACCGCCGTTCCGCAAAGGATTGGTCGTGTCGCTTTCCGGCTGATTCCGTGCACAAGGCCGAGATCGTAAAGCTTATCGCTGAATGCATAGCTGAGAGCCAGCAGGATATTGCAAGCGGACATGATGAACGAGATAGGAAACATTTCCCAAGGTGAGCCAGATCTGTCTACTTGACCATGAGCGTTCCAATGCATTGGAATATCAATGCCGGGAGGAAACTGAGAGATGGCAACAAGCGTGCTTATAACTGGAATTGCCACTACAGCTATCCAAAATATGACTACGAAAACGCGTTTTGCAAGCAAGGCACTTCCGAATTCTTTAGCGTGGTTAATGGAATCAATTATACGAGTGGCTTGATCTGGTGTTTGGTATAGCCCCGCGAAAGACGCGAAGCGGGCTTGGAGCGACCTAGAGTGACGCGAAGCGGCTCTGCGCAAGCAAGCCGCGTGGCATGGGTAGGCGGACGACTCGCTAGGCTCAAGCGCCGTAGCTTATAGCAAATGCGCGTCCGCTGGGTGGCAGATAAAATACGAAAGCCCTCGCGGTAGGTGATGGCTCACCGTGCAAGAGCTTTTGTATCAAGAATAATAGCTGTAAACGCTATTTCATGTCAACGACAACACCCTTACGGTTGATGTAGATAAGATGTGCAAGACCTTTTATGCGACCGTCGGAACATGCTCTGACTTCGCGTTCGATAGCTGTGTCTGGCAGACCTTTCATTCGGTGAGAGTCGAAAACTATGTTCGACGATTGGTCAAGACCTCGACGAAGATTTCGCTCGATTGATTTCAGCTTCGAGGCCGTCGGTGCTTTCATCTCTCATAGCACTCCGTTGAGAAACATATCCGCAGTGTGTTCGTAATCTATCTCACTTTTCTTGATGAACTCAACAGCGTAGCCAGCAGCAGATAAGGCCTCAGCCGACTTGAGTTCATGAGGCCAAGGGTTTGCTCCTGCTTGGATGATTATCTTTCCCGTTCGTTTTGACATAGAGCGATTATACGCCCGGGTGTCAAGCACTTTGTGACAGGTTCTTCCATCATCCTTATATCTTTTTATCCAACCGTGAACCGGGGAATCTTTAAGGTTGTATTCTCTACATATGTCGATCACAGATTTGCCTGTCATATGAAGCTCTACAATCTGACGTTTGAAGGCATCATTGAAATGCTTTGATGCTTGCCTTGATATTCTTACTCCGTCCATTGCATATGAGCTTTCTTTGTTTAAAGTATTAGAGACAGACCAGCCATGTGCTAAAGAGCTGAATTACTAGTCAGATTGCCACTGCTCCAAAACGAGGTTTCGGAAATATCGGAAGACGAGTAAGTTGGATTACCAGTCAGATTGTCACTGCTCCAAAACAGGGAGGGCGCGCACGAGTACCGATATGCCGTTGGATTACCAGTCAGATTGTCACTGCTCCAAAACGCCGCCACGCGATTTTGAGCTTTGCCGAGAGTTGGATTACCAGTCAGATTGTCACTGCTCCAAAACAAGCCAGACGGCGGGCATACTGTAAGCGTCGTTGGATTACCAGTCAGATTGTCACTGCTCCAAAACCGGTATATGTTGCCTTCACTCGCTTTGAAGTTGGATTACCAGTCAGATTGTCACTGCTCCAAAACATGAAGCACGCAAAGAACTGCTTTTTGAGAGTTGGATTACCAGTCAGATTGTCACTGCTCCAAAACGCCTTCTAAGCGACGTGAGTGCCCTCTACGGTTGGATTACCAGTCAGATTGTCACTGCTCCAAAACAATCATCGCATCTGAAAGTCCCGTGTGTTGGTTGGATTACCAGTCAGATTGTCACTGCTCCAAAACGACCTTGTGGCGCTTGCCCTCTTTAGGTTCGTTGGATTACCAGTCAGATTGTCACTGCTCCAAAACTGCATTGCACTTTTCGTAAACTTTTTCAAAGTTGGATTACCAGTCAGATTGTCACTGCTCCAAAACCTCTATATGATACATTCCGTAGCTGCCGCCGTTGGATTACCAGTCAGATTGTCACTGCTCCAAAACGTGATACGGATATGTCAGACGTGATTTTGCAGTTGGATTACCAGTCAGATTGTCACTGCTCCAAAACCAGCGTAGTAGGCCGCTTGGCTTATACTGTGTTGGATTACCAGTCAGATTGTCACTGCTCCAAAACATTGTAGACTGCGTTAAGGTACCATTAATTGTTGGATTACCAGTCAGATTGTCACTGCTCCAAAACATTTGCCCTTCGGAATAGCCTGTCTCTAGCGGTTGGATTACCAGTCAGATTGTCACTGCTCCAAAACTGTGTTAAAACCGAGATTGCATATAGCATTGGTTGGATTACCAGTCAGATTGTCACTGCTCCAAAACAGTAGCGAAGTTCAGCGGCTTTACCTAAGGTTGGATTACCAGTCAGATTGTCACTGCTCCAAAACCAGATACCAGCACATGCCATCAAATTGGGGTTGGATTACCAGTCAGATTGTCACTGCTCCAAAACAGTAGCGAAGTTCAGCGGCTTTTCCTAAGGTTGGTTTACCAGTCAGATTGTCACTGCTCCAAAACTAAAGGAAGCAGAAAAAGAGTTGTACACAGTTGGATTACCAGTCAGATTGTCACTGCTCCAAAACCCCGTGTGGTGCCAACTGCTTTGAAATAAGTTGGATTACCAGTCAGATTGTCACTGCTCCAAAACCGTTGCCGCCGTTACCTACTTCGGTAACAGGTTGGATTACCAGTCAGATTGTCACTGCTCCAAAACGTCGGTGCGGCAGTAGAGAGGTTTTCCAGAGTTGGATTACCAGTCAGATTGTCACTGCTCCAAAACTATGGCATTGTTGAAAATGGCGAACTAAAAGTTGGATTACCAGTCAGATTGTCACTGCTCCAAAACCCGCTAAGCGCATTAAAAGCAGGCACACTGTTGGATTACCAGTCAGATTGTCACTGCTCCAAAACTGGGTGACGTAGCTTGCGTAACTCGTTGGCGTTGGATTACCAGTCAGATTGTCACTGCTCCAAAACGATTTGCATCATGTTTTCAAAGGTTCAAGAGTTGGATTACCAGTCAGATTGTCACTGCTCCAAAACGAAGAACTTGGTGAGCCAGACAGCAAAACTGTTGGATTACCAGTCAGATTGTCACTGCTCCAAAACCGTTAGAGCAAATTCTTCTTTGCGAAGAAGACGAACAAGCTGACTGGCAAGATACTTCATATTCAAGTAAACCCTGCTCAACAACAATTTTCCTCTCTGAATTATGAAGTTTAAAACTATCGTACTTTTCTATAAGAAGCATCTTTGTTCCTAAAAAAATAGCATGATCAAATACTTGAAACAACTCTTTTTCTGTCAAAAAAATCTTTAAATTAACGAAAAGCAGAGTGGCTTCTAATCCCATATCAGATACAAAATCCAAAAACTTTATTAAATTATCAAAGAGCGATTCTCCTTCAAGCGCTTCCACTCCAAAACCAAAACTCTTGAGATAACTACATATATCCCATTCTAAAGTAAATCCATAATCGCATCTAAGCTGAAAACCTAACGATGACACTATCGAGCCAATTTCGCTACTTAACTCATTTAATTCAGCACGAATATCATCATCTTCCATCATTAGTAGACGAATTCGCTCATGTAATTTTCCACCAAGCTGCCTATTTTTCCATGGTAGATCAAATGGGTCCATAATAGCCAAAAAGGCTGACGCGCAATTAACCCGTTTCCCATCATCACCCCAAACGCTATATGGCTCAACAGCTTCACTGCCCTTACCAGATAGCAACGATTCACACACTCTGGAAAACAGTGTAGTATTTTCAATTTGCAACACACTAATATGCTCAGCATCAATATCTAAAGTGTGCTCTAGTCCCGAGAAAACAACCCTCATAGAACTAAAAACTCCTCCATCGTGTCTATCTCGTCATATGCTTTCCTGCTTCCTGTTATGTAATCCATGGTTTCAAATTGCTTCTCTGTTACTTTAAGGACCTGCACAAGCCCCTCCGACGGTCTATGTTTCCGAAGCCGCATAATTGATGCACCTGCTGCTCCATCGTTTGTGACCAGCTTCGAGTACACAGATTCCTGAAGCATCAGAAAACCTTCTTTTAGCAAATACTTTCTGAACAGTCGGTATTCTTTTCTTTGTGCCGCAGTTTCTACCGGTAAATCAAAGAACACTAGTAATCTCATATATCGAATCCTAGATTGTTGCATATCGTTACAGAAGTCGTATTGTCTCAATATCTTCAATTGATATCTTCTTATTTAGAGCATTTATACACTGCTGAACGTACTGAGAAACAACAGATCCTAGCCTGTAAGAACCGTCACGATAGTTAACATACGTGTTGGATAAGTCTCCTAGCAAGCGCCGCATATCGCAATCAAACTCAACTGCAAGATTATCTACTACGAGCCTATCTACAGCAATACGAAATGGCTCCATAAAATCGCACGCAAGATTAAATTGGTTGTATTCATTACGGTGACATATTCCAACTTGCGTCAGCAAACCACGCGACACAATCTCGCGATTTACCATAGACAACAATATGGCATACCCGTAATTCAACGCGGCATTAATGGCTATATCTTGTTCACGGGTAAAACCAGACCCAAACAATGCCGAAAAGTATATTCGAGCAGCATGGGCTTCCCTGTTAGTGGTATCACCAGACCGCACCTCTTGCATCGCTTTCGAAAGCTGCACTGCTTCTATTTCATAGTCTCGCTCGTGTAAAAAACGCCACTGCTCTTTAATTTTATCCTTCACAATATGTTGCCAAACACGCTTTTTGATGGGTTCACCCCATGCCATCTGCTCAACAATACGCTTACTTGTGTTGTGTGCTCCATACAGTGGGAGATACTGTCCAACTGGATTATGCGCATTATCACTTACAACAAGAGATATCTTATTCTTCGATAACTCTGCCATAAGATACGCGCTTATAAACACCTGCATTGTATGAAGCACCACAGTAGATATCTCAGAAAGATGAACTTTGGCGGTGTCGTCCTCTTTTCTAACAACCATATATCCGCTTTTATACGAAATCCTACACGGGCTTTCTATAAATACTGTTCTAAAAGCCAATGCGAGTCCGCCTTTCAAACATACCTGTAATAGATTGGTCGACTAGATAGACTTCGGATTGGCTAAAAACTTTGGAATAAGCAAGCCTCATACATCCTACGCACTTGCCCCCACCAACAACACTTAGGTCAATCATATTAACTTTGCCAGCCGCAATCGCCGCAAGGTTCATTACAACCTGTTTCTTGTCGTCAAGGTTAGCTTTCGAAAACTCTTCATCCCATTTGCTAATTTTCACAGCATCTGAAAGCCTCGGTGAATATTTCATTAAGGAATTTTTAACTCTGTTGAACAGTTGCCAAACTTCTTCATCAGTAACTGACTCAACTATCTTTCCCTCGCGTTCATCTACTATACGCTTCGCAATAGCTACTTCTTCTAAACTAAAAGCAACTGCAACAGCATTGCGCACTTCTTTCTTACCTGTAACATAAAGTCTAGACCCATCAACATCCATAAGTTGATACTTCAACACTTTCGATCGAATAATCCTAGAAAACTCAGTTCCACTCTCTTCACAAATTGCCCTTGCATATTCTTCCAAAGCTGATTCGTCAGATTTAAGAGATGCAGCAACGCTGACCGGCACAGAAGCCAACTCTAAAACAGACTTATCTTTTTTGACTGCTTCATAAATGAAGAAATATGCAAATTGTTCACGAGAGTAGCTGCCATATTTCTTAGGATCTAATCCCTTCTTTAGTGGCAACTTTAATTGATTAGCTTTTTTCGAGTCATGCGGCGAATAAATCGTCTCATCCCAAAACGCTCCGCTAGTCTCTTCTGGCATCCGAGTAACATAGCATTGCTTATAGTTCAAATATTTACGAATACGATCAAGCTCCGCATCGGCATTCCAAGTATCGCCTTTATCTAAAATCTCACCCGTATCTTTGTCGAAGCCAGATTTCATAAAACTAGATATGAGGAACGAAGAATTAAACGGAGCATGCCCCCTCTTTACTCTTTCGCTTTCATTCTTAACAAACTTGCGAATAACGTGCTGATACTTCAATGGATGTTCATACATATCTGGATAGCGTAGTTTGATAAAACGTCCTATCTGACATGTAAGCAATGCGTCGTGCGCATGGTGAAAATCGTTAATCTCGCGACACTTTACAAAACCGTTTCGCTCTCGCAGCTCATGAGACAAACCTGCCTTCACAGACAAAACATCTGTTTCGGGCAGCATTCCTTCAAGCATCATCTGTACTATTTTTACGATTTGACTAGTTTCAACAATCTGTCTGTTAATAAATCCTTTAAGCTGTTTTTCGTGAATTTCCGCACGCAGAAGATTCTTATATTTCTTTTCGCCAATCAAATTCGCCCCATAAAGCGCATCCCAATATGGCTTCATTTCCCTGCGCATATCTGCAGGAAGCAACATCTGGTCAGACTTCCGTTGATTCTCTTCTTTGAAAACAAGAGCCTTGTTTTCAAAACTATCATCTTTGATGTAAGACTGCGGCAGAATATGATCCACTTCGTACTCCGAAAGTCTATTTATATCAAGTGGCTTACCCGAATATAAAGACTTCCCACCCTGCATAAAATAGAGCGTCAACTTCTCATTAAGGTCAGCATGTCCCTTAGTGGCAAGTTCTTTCTCTAAAGCGTCTTTTACAAACTCGGGGTTCTGCTTCTTAAATGCTTTTATATGCTCTTTCAAATCGTCGTATCTACGCTTTGTACGCTGTCCTTTACGCTCATCATCCGACCGTGTTACCTCAACAAAAATGTTCGCAGGCGCGTGTCCCGCTATTTTCACGATCTCTCGTATAATGCCCAACGCTTGATTAATACCACGTCTTAACGCAGGCGACCCGGGCAACTCTTCTAACGCAAGAGTTGCAATATCTCCAAATTTCTTTTCATTTTCTACATCAACCAATTTTTGAAACTGAAGTTTATCGTCGCGAAGTGCCTCCATAAGGACCATAGCTTTGCCACCATGCCCGTTATTAGGATCTCCCTCGCGAAGAACATCCATAATGGAATACGGACCGTTATCGGTTTGAGCCTTAATCTCAGTTAAAAACTTCCGAGAAAGCTTACCCCATCCAGTAAATCGTTTTTGACATATCTTTTTTATCTGTTCATCGTTCAATCGGTCGCCATATTTCTCGTACAACTTTTGGCGAAGAATATCCCTATCCTCAAAAATTGTATTCCAGAGAATAATTTCTTCTATCATCGGGTAGTCAGACTGCGGAATTTCATCAACCTTAAAAATATCTTTTTTGAAGAAAATATATGACGATAATCTTGATTCAAATCCTCTTTCGCCCTGAGCTCCACTTACATGGACATTCATATGTCCGGATCTCTTATTCATCCAGTCCGCTATCTTTTTATAAGTAGCGCTGCCGTTCTTAAATAACTCATCGACCATATCTGTACGATCACGATAATCAAACCGGTATTCCTTATCGCCATCCTCAGAATAGTGAGCACCATTCAATTCATTCAACACACAGAATTCTTCGTACAACAAGGAACACTTCGGAAGCACAGGTTCCCCTTGTAAATAAGTGCATGTACCAGTCATGCGCGTTATAAATTTCTCAGCACTGGCATTTTTGTCTATAACTTGCTCCCAGTTCCAAGGATATATCTTCTCGTTTTCTTTACCACGAAGCCGCTCCGACCAAGCAAAGCGCAAATTACCATCTTCTTTATCGTTAACCCTTCTGGCATTTTTCTGCGTTAGTGGACCAACATAATAAGGAATGCGAAAAGTTACGAGAGAATCTAGCTCCCTTTTCTTTGATTCCAAAAATGGATAGAACTTCTTCTGGATTTCAATAATTTCATCCATTTCTTCAAGATGAAGCTGAAATGGAATTGCACCGTTATCACTCGTTTTTAAGCGACGAAGGAACCGTTCCTCTTTAAAAGCATCCATCATCTCTATGTAGCGAATATCATCTATCGCCGGCGTATCTGCAAAAAGATTTTCAACTTCTTTGCGGAAATCGTCGTAAGAGCTTCTCCCATGAACAGCATTGTATTTCGTATAACCACTTGCTTCGCTAATGTCATATTTCGCTTTTTCTCCCGGATAAAGCTTCGGGTAGAGGGGACCTCTGAAAAATCTACTGTATTCTTTTTTAGATATATATTCCCGAGCAAGAGATTTTAATGTTTTTAGATTTTCACCATATATCTCATACTCTGCTACTTTATTTACAGATATAGACTTTCCTCGTCTAAGACTTAATATTTCTTGCAGCACAAACGACGAATAAACACCCTGCATTGCTTTGAATAGATCAATTCCATCGTCTGGGCAAATATTTTCAAAAGCCTCTATATCTTCATCGCTAGATAGATAAATTTTAGTTTTAACATCTGCTGGTTTTTCTCCGGCAATAAAAAAGATATGTGCCATTTCTGCACTAGCACCAACTATTGCGCCCGCAATAGCCTTTGACATATCGCTGGATTGCTTTTTGCTAAATATTTCATTTGGCTGAATATTGAACAGCGACCAAATAGCTTCCTTCAATTCCGATTTATGCGCATTCGTTCGTTTTAATACGTCAATAATCTTGTCGATATTTTCTTCTGCAAAACAATCGATATTATTTAACTCGCACCAATTTTGCACAGCCACACAAAGCTGCTTTACCGAATTATCCACATCTGCATTCTTGGATGTTAAGGTCGGATTATCCTGCTGTAAGAAATTCCCCCTATGTTTCACAATATTATGAAACGCAAGATATATAAGACGAATATCTGCCTTTTCATTGGTTTCCATAAGCCATTTACGAAGATGATAGATGGTGGGAAACTTATCGTAATAATCTTTTTCTGTGAAATCCTTATCATTAAATAACAGCCATATGTAATCCGAATGAGCCGCATCCCTGTCTTCTTTAAGTAGTCGGGATTGTTTAAGCCTATAAAAAAATTCAGGATCAACTTGGTTTATTTCTTCTTCAAAAATTTCCTGAAGAAGATTAAGCCTCCATCTACGTCTATCATATCGGCGGCGTTGACCTCTATGAACACGCGCACTTGAAGCTTTATCTGCTTGCAGAAAAATGCGACTCCCCCATGTAGGCTTACCGTTGAAATAGCATAGATCGCCTTTGTGATCCACAGCAGCCCAGCCTACCGAAGCTGTACCGATATCTAGCCCAATGTTGTATTCTCCAACATTTCTTAAATTCATAGTTTCCTCCCTACTATCCTGTGCTATAGTTTAGCCAATCTGATTACCAGTCAGATTGTCACTTGCGAGTCAAAATAAAGACTTAGTCTTAAATGTCTTCTAATGAAGACACCGCGTAGGCGGCAAAATATGACTCAAAAAAGAACCCTGCGGGGTTCTTTTTTTCTATACAAATAGCCACAAAACTCCAATCCATATACAGCACGACAATCCTTAATAAAATTTACCTCTTATATTTTTTGCATATGTACTATTTGTGGTACACATAATTTTTTATATTCTGCTATGTCGGCAGTTGCAGCAAAAACCGGGCATATAGGCAAAAAGTGCGCCTAATTCTCACTTGACATGCCTGCTCAGGCGAGCTTTTTCCAAGAAAAAGTCAGTTATGAACAGGTGTGAGCGGTGTTTACTAGAAAATGTGCAATCTGCGGCGGCAAGATGAAGAAAAAAGGATTTACAAAAGCAGGAAAGCAGAGGTGGAGATGTAGCTTATGCGGAGGCTCTAGCGTACACCACCGCAAGATGGCTTAAAGTGTTTGTCGGATGGCTTTTGGGTAAACTCTCAACACCTTGACGCTAGATTACGATTCAACTTATCCGCATACTAGTTCAAAAAAGTTAGAAAAAGTGACGAAGGCAACACACGGTCTGGTTTGGTCAGAGTTCCACAACAGCACGCCCTATCCATATGTAATCGACTAAAACAGACACACTTTTCTGCCTATATGCCAAAACCCGCAGTAGATTTATGCAAGGTTTTTGCTAGAAACTTGCAAGGTTTGAACAATAAAAATGTCGCAAATAAGCGAATTCGTAACGATATTGAGTTTGCAAAAGATACAAAAGCGATAGAACTGGCGTGTTAACAGATATCGCATTTCTGATACGCCGGCGTAAGATTTGCTATCTATAGTGAAAACACGGCTCGAAATCGGTGCCATTCACTAGAAGACTATAATCATAAGAACCGACCGAGATCGAGCCTAGCAGCACAGACACGCAAGCTGGGTCGCTCTTATCCCAGCTTGCAACTCTGCCGATTTGGATAGAAAGTGAAGAAATTTGACGAGAAGAAAAAACATAATACACAGTTAGGTCTTCTGCTACAATAGACAAGTTGTCCTGCCCTGTGAAGAAATATACACCTATACAGGGCCGTTTAGACCAGAGGAGGTGAGCTGATGAAGGCTTATGAACTGCTGTTTTTTGTCGCTCCTACTATCGATGACGAATCTCGTGCGGGTGTTATGAAGCGTATCGAGACTGCTGTCACTGAAGGAAAGGGCACTGTCGACAATGTTGACGAGTGGGGCAAGCGCAAACTTGCCTATGAGGTAAACGGTTTAGCCGATGCCGACTACACCCTTGTCGATTTTCACGCCGATCCACAAAGCATTGCAGAGCTTGATCGCGTACTGCGCATTAACGATGCGGTAGAGCGTCACATAATCGTGAACCGCCCCGACCGCGACTAGCGAATCGTGAACGAAAGAGGTAGACAATGAGCATCAACCGTGTAGTTATAAGCGGAAACCTTACACGCGACCCAGAAGTGCGCACAACACAGTCGGGCATGCCCGTTATGTCGATGGGTGTAGCCGTAAACGATCGCCGCAAGAATAATCAAACCGGCGAATGGGAAGACTACGCCAACTTTATCGACTGTACGATGTTTGGCACGCGTGCCCAAAGCGTATCCCGATTCCTATCAAAAGGCACGAAAGTTGCCATTGAAGGCAAACTGCGCTGGAGCCAGTGGGAACGCGACGGTCAAAAGCGTAGCAAGATTGAAGTTATAGTTGACGACTTGGAATTTATGCAAAGTCGTAATAACAACAACGACAACCAAGGTGGATACAACAATAACGCTTCCGCATACAGCGCACCGGCGATGCCTGTTGTAGATACAAACACTTCAGTTTACGACGAAGACATTCCATTCTAAGAAAGAAGATAAAGAGGTTAATATGGCCGATTACGCTAAGCAGCCTCGTCGCAAGCAGTGCCAATTCTGCAAAGACGGCGTGGAATATGTCGACTACAAAGACACTCAAATGCTGCGCAAATATACAACCGACCGCGGCAAGATAAAACCTCGCCGTGTAACAGGTGCATGTAACCAACATCAGCGCGACTTGGCGCAAGCCGTCAAGCGTGCACGCATTATGGCGCTTGTTCCCTATTCGGTGCCCGCAATTAGCGGACGCGGCGATCGCCGTCGTAACAGATAGGAGAACGCCATGCAGGTTATATTGCTAAAGGAAGTACGCGGACGTGGTGGCGAAGGTGACGTTATTGAAGTCGCACGCGGTTTCGCGAACAACTATCTGCTGCGTCAGGGTTACGCCGTAAAAGCTACCCCGGGCAATCTAAAGCAGCTAGAACAGCGTCGCAAGAATATCGAAAAGCGCGAAGAAGTTCGCGTAGCTGACGCTGAGGCGCTGGTAAAGAAACTAGACGGTGCCACCGTTAAAGTTAAAGTTCAGGTTGGCGACGAAGGGCAGCTGTTTGGTTCTGTAACAGCTCCTATGATTGCCGATGCTATTAAAGAATCTTTGGGCATTGAGGTAGATCGTCGTCGCATCGAACTGGGTAAGCCTATCAAAACTACCGGTGTTTTCCCTGTGTCGGTGAATGTTTACCGCACCATCAAGGCTACCGTGAATGTAAGCGTGGCTGCCGACACCGAAGTTGACACCGAGCCTGAGCCTACAGCTAGCGATGCTGCTGCCGAAACAGACGCAGCTGTCGAAGCACCTACAGAAGAAGCCAAAACCGCTGAAGCTACCGCAACCGAGGAAGCACCAGTCGAAGAAACGGCAGAATAGGTGCCCACATCTAAGAACACTGACAATTTCCAGACGATTCCCTTATTGGAGTCGTCTGGAAAACATGCACAGCTACCCAACGATATAGAAGCAGAACAGGCTGTTTTAGCAGCATGTATATTAAATGGAAATGTAGCTGACGAAATAGCCATCTCGCTTAAATCAGAAAACTTTTTCCGAGCTTCGCACCGTATAATTTTCGATTCTATTTTCGAAATGGTGCGCGACGGAATTTCTCCTGACCCCATATCTCTTGCCGACAAGCTGAACGCAAAAGGTCAGCTTGAAGCTGCAGGAGGTCGCATTTATCTTGCTGACCTAAACGCAAATACTTTCGCCCTGACTAACTGGCAGCGCCACGTACAAATTGTGAAGCGCACAGCTATTCAACGCGAACTTATTCGCGCAGCCGCCGAAATAAACGCTCTAGCATACAATGCCCCCGAAGACTTAAATGAAGTTGTCGAAGAAGCCGAACATGCGCTATTCAATGTTACTGAAAAGCGCGTTTCGTCCAGTTTCCAGAAGATGGACATACTTATTAATGAGGCATTCGAGGAAATTACTCAACTTTCTCAACGCGGAAATAACATGGTGGGCGTTCCTACAGGGTTTACCGATGTAGACGCGCTATTCAATGGTCTTCGCGGCGGCGATTTGGCAATTCTAGCTGCACGCCCCGGCGTAGGCAAAACTTCATTCGCACTTAATATTGCCGTAAATGCAGCAAAACTTGGCACGTCAGTTGCATTTTTCTCGCTAGAAATGAGCTCAGGGCAGCTAACCCAGCGTATTCTTTGCTCGGAAGCACGTGTAAGCTTGTCACGCATTCGCAGCGGTAAAGTTAGCGAAGGCGACTGGGGTGCCATCGCCGACGCTTCTAACACGTTGCTGAACCTTGATATGTTTATTGACGACACACCGGGCTTGTCCATCATGGAAGCTCGCGCAAAAGCACGCCGCGAATTGCGTCACATTATAGGCACCGATAAAAAAGGCATGATAATAGTTGACTACTTACAGCTAATGCAGCCACCTCAAGTCAGGCGCGACGGTAATCGCGCAGTAGAAGTTGGTGAAATTTCTCGCGGCTTAAAAATTATGGCTAAAGAAATGAACATGCCTGTTTTAGCGCTTTCACAGCTAAATCGCGCAGTAGAAATGCGTGGCAAAAAGCGCCCAATGCTAGCAGACTTACGCGAATCCGGCTCTATCGAACAAGATGCTGACATTGTTATGTTCATCGACCGCTCTATGGACGAAATGGAAGCCGAAGAAAACGGTAGACCAGATTTAGGAACCGCCGAACTTATTGTTGCAAAACATCGCAACGGTCCCACACGCGACATAACGCTAGCATTCAACCCCGAGTTCACCAAATTTGGCGACTTCTTCGACGAATCGCGCTTATAAAAACGGAAACAATTATGGGTAAGAAAAAACAAAAAGAGCTTTCTGAATCTGCGGAAAATGTAGCGCAAACAGAAAACGCATCTAGTGCGCCCGACACGCCGAACGCACTTAGCGCATCGGTCGCAAACGACGAAAAAGCCTATCGCATTCATTACTACGTCAAAATTGCTGTGTCTACATTTTTATGCGCACTTCTACTTTTAATAGGCGTTCCTGTTTTCATGGAAAGCCGCGTTACCGGCAGCTTGGCTTACACCGCACTTGGGGTGGTGTTAGTAGCCTTCGGCCTTATTCTGGCGCTTGCTGTAGTTGTGCTACTTTTCAATCCGCCATTCAAAGCTAGAATTAACAAGTAACCTTATCCATCTGCGAAAGGACATCAGATGCCATCGACAGTGCTTGTGGGAACACAATGGGGCGATGAAGGAAAAGGCAAGATAACCGACCTAATTGCCAGCGACTACGATTATGTAGTGCGATTCCAAGGCGGCAACAATGCAGGTCATACGGTTATTCATGGCGACACGAAACTGGCGCTTCACTTAATGCCATCGGGTGTAATGTATGAACATGCAGTACCCGTAATAGGCAACGGCGTTATAGTAGACCCGGGTGTGCTGGTAAAAGAAATGGCACTTCTCGAAAGCGAAGGAATAAGCTGCGAACGTTTGCGCATAAGCTGCGACGCGCATCTAATAATGCCGTATCACAAAGTGCTTGATGGCGCCGAAGAAAAGCGTTTAGGCGCACACGAAATAGGCACCACAAAGCGCGGCATAGGACCATGCTATCAGGATAAAGCGGCACGTCGCGGCATTCGTATGCAAGACCTGCTTGACGAAAAGATTTTCCGTCTAAAAGTGGAAACCGCGCTGGCGCAAAAGAATCCTATTCTGCAAAAAATATATGGTCTGCAAACTTATACCGTTGCTGAAATATGCGAAGAATACCTGCCCTACGCTCATATTTTGCGCGACCACGTATGGGAAACAGCGCAGCTTTTAAGCAAGGCACTGCGCAATGGCAAAAACATCCTGTTCGAAGGTGCGCAGGGCACCATGCTTGATATAGATCATGGCACATACCCATATGTAACATCTTCTAGCTGCGTAGCTGGCGGTGCCTGCACAGGCGCTGGCGTTGGTCCGAAGGAAATAGACCGCGTGCTGGGCATTCAGAAAGCATACGTTACTCGCGTAGGTGGAGGCCCCTTCCCTACAGAACTGAAGTTCCCCGAAGACGGTGGCACAGGTCAAGATGCAATAGATGGCGAATTGCTCTGCAAAGAAGGGCACGAATTTGGCGTAACCACCGGGCGCAAACGCCGCTGCGGTTGGTTCGATGCAGTTATAGCGCGCTATGCCGCCCAAGTAAATGGTCTTACGAACGTAGCGCTTACCAAACTAGATGTGTTGTCGGCATTCGACACCATTAAGGTATGCGTAGCCTACGAATGCGACGGCAAAGAATACGACTACTTCCCCATGCAGCAATCGGTTCTATTCCACGCTAAACCGGTTTATGAGGAATTGCCGGGCTGGAAAGACCAAGACATTTCGGACGTGCGCAAGTACGAAGATTTGCCCGTAAACACTCGCCGCTACATTGAATACCTAGAAGAACTTGGCGGCGTTCCTATGAGCATAGTTAGCGTAGGTCCCGATCGCGACCAGACAATAATTCGCGAAGATTGGCAAAGCTAAGCGAACTTAAGCTAAGCAAAAGCGGAATTCAACCCGCAAGTGTTTAATAGTACATGGAAGAGGCTTTAACATGAATATCCTAGTTCTAGGAAGCGGAGCGCGAGAGCACGCAATAACACGAGCGCTTAACGAATCGAGCATGACTGACTCTTTATTTGTGGCACCGGGTAACGGCGGTACAAGCAATGTGGCGCAAAATGTAGCCGTCGATCCGATGGATGCAGCAGCTGTTCTGGAATTTGCGAAATCCAACAATATACGTTTGGTAGTTATAGGACCAGAAGCACCACTAGTAGCAGGCGTAGCCGATGCGTTGCGCGAAGCAGGAATTGCAGTATTTGGTCCCGGTGCCGCAGGAGCCCAGCTTGAAGGCTCGAAAAACTTCGCCAAGGAATTCATGGCTAAAAACAACATCCCCACAGCAGCTTATGCTGCGTTTACGTCGGCAGCACCAGCACTTGAATATGTTCGCGAAAAAGGTGCCCCCATTGTGGTGAAAGCCGACGGACTAGCAGCGGGCAAAGGCGTAGTAGTAGCCGAAACGCTAGAAGATGCCGAAGACGCTGTGCGCGCATGCTTTGATGGAGCATTTGGAGATGCCGGAAGCAGCGTTGTTATAGAAGAGTGCATGCGCGGTCCTGAATGCAGTATGCTTTCTTTCGTTACTGGTGGACAAAGTTTCCCAATGGCACCATCGCAAGACCACAAGCGCGCCTACGATGGCGATACCGGTCCGAACACGGGCGGCATGGGCGTATATTCGCCAGTGCCAATTGTTACCGATGCAGAAATGTCCAAGATGGAAGCCATAATGCAAACCGCCGCAGCAGCAGCTGGCGAAGATTACCGCGGCACGCTGTACGGTGGTTTCATGCTAACTGAAGAGGGTCCGAAAATTGTTGAATTCAACGTTCGTTTTGGCGATCCGGAAACTCAGGTTGTGCTTCCAAGACTAAAGAGCGACTTGGCTGAAATTATGTTGGCTGTTGCCGAAGGGCGCGCCGAAGATATAAAACTGGAATGGTCTGACGACTGGGCGGTTGGCGTAGTGCTAGCCAGCGAAGGCTACCCCGGTGCTTACGAAAAAGGTCATGTCATCTTAGGCATAGAAGAAGCCGAAGCGCTTCCAGATGTTACGGTCTATCATGCAGGAACCGCGCGAAATGCCGACGATGAACTTGTTACAGCCGGCGGCAGAGTACTAACCGTTGTGGGCAAAGGCGCCACATTTGAACAGGCGCGCGAAAAAGCCTACGAAGCATGCGAGTTAATCTCGTTCCAAGGAAAGCAACTGCGCCACGATATAGGCAAAAAGGCGCTTCAGGGCAGATCTGCTTGGGAGTAAATATGCTGTCTGAGCGAATGTTATCCACAGTTGTACGAGGCTGCACGAAGCAATATCTAAAACTGGCGCCCACAAACGATGTGCGCATGCCCGCGCCAAAACCGGGACAACCTTACATGCTTTATATGCATGTGCCATTCTGCGAGCGCCTTTGCCCATATTGCAGTTTTAATCGCTTCCCATTTCGCGAAGACAAAGCACGCCAATATTTCCAAAACATGCGCAAGGAAATGCTTATGCTGCGCGACTTGGGTTACGATTTTGAAAGCGTATATATAGGCGGCGGCACTCCCACAATTTTGATTGACGAATTGTGCGAAACCATCGACCAAGCACGCGATGTTTTTCCCAGCATCAAAGAAGTATCTAGCGAAACAAACCCGAACCACCTTATTCCCAGCTATTTGGAAAAGCTGCACGGACGGGTGCAGCGCCTAAGCGTCGGTGTGCAAAGTTTCGACGACGGGCTGCTTAAGCAGATGGATCGCTACGAAAAATACGGTAGTGGTCGCGAAATTCTAGAGCGTATTGGCGAAGCTAGTCCATATTTTGTGTCAATGAACGCGGATATGATTTTCAACTTCCCAGCGCAAACTGAAGACATACTAATAAACGACATAGAGCGCGTTATAGAATCGGGAGCCAGCCAAACAACTTTCTACCCGCTAATGGCTAGCCCTAGCGTGCAAAAATCGATGGCACGCACTGTTGGGCGCGTAGATTATTCACGCGAAAAGCGCTTTTATGAAATCATTTGCGAATTGCTAACAGGGGAAATTCCCGGCATTGACATGGACACAGCAGGACCGCACGGAGAACGTGGGCTGTTCGAGTTTGGCTCGGCATGGACGTTCAACCGCAGAAAAGCTGCCCGCGCCAAAGCCAACGCTAACACTAGCACTAAGTCGCACGACAATACGTCAAATTCTTACATGATTGACGAATATGTAGTAGATTTCGAAGAGTACCCAGCTATTGGGTCGGGCGGCATTACTTACCTAGGCGACACACTTTATGTAAACACTTTCAGCATAATTGATTACAACGCAGCAATAGAGCGCGGTGTCATGTCTATGATGGGTGCCACTCGCTTTAGCTTACGCGACCGCATGCGCTATCGCTTTATGATGCAGCTGTTTGGTCTGCGGCTTGATAAGCGCAGTTTCAAGCGCGATTTCGGCATGTCGGTCGAACAAGGGCTACCGGTAGAAATGGCGTTCATGCGCTTAAACGGTGCTTTCGCCACCGACAACTCCGAAGAACTTACGCTAACCGCCCGCGGGCGTTACCTAGTTGTGGTTATGATGCGCCAATTCTTTATCGGCGTGAACAATTTACGCGACCAAGCAAGAGAGGCGCTAACCGGCGAAGAACGCGAGCTTATTTTTGGCTCGGGCGGGTGCCAGCACTAACGAATGGAAGTATTAGCAGTTGTTACAAGTGCAGCGTTTGTGGTGTTACTTGTTGCTGCATGCATAACAGACTTGCGAGCTAGATTAATTCCCAATTGGATAGTTATAGCCATGTGTGCTGTTTGGCTTGCAGGAGAAATTGTCGAAATTGCAATATGCAAGATTTCCCTTCCGGATGCGATTTGTAGCTTAAGCACAAACATTGCAGCCTCACTGATATTTGGCGGCGGCTTACTTCTGTTTACGCTAGCATTCGAGGCTATAACCAACAAAAGCTCTATGGGTGGAGGCGACATAAAACTGCTAGCCGCATGTGCTCTTTATTTGGGGCTTCAACGCAGCGCTTTGTGCCTGCTAATAGCTTGCGCTGTAAGCATTCCGCTAGCCCTAATTATTCCCCACACCCCCTTTGCGCAGAAAGACGAGGGCAAAGGAGCCCTGCCTTTTGCACCCGCAATAGCCATAGGCGCTATTATTGCAATGGTCTTTTAAGCCGCACAGAAAGCTACAACGCCTTTCACTTTATTAATATTTGCACAGTACGCGCTAAACGTTTAGAATATATCCTCGCTTATGGTCGGGTAGCTCAGTTGGTAGAGCAGCGGACTGAAAATCCGCGTGCCGAGGGTTCAAGTCCCCCTCCGACCACCAGAAACTCACAGGAGCCTCCGGGCTCCTGTTCTTTTCGATCTGCATAATATCAGGTTTTTTACCATTACATACGTCGCATACACGATTGTGGCATATAGACAGAAAAGTGTGTAATGCTCAATCCATCGCAAAGGGGGAAGAAGTGCTGTTGTGGAACTCTGATCAAACCAGACCGTGTGTTACATTCGTCACTTTTTAGGCGAAAAATGGTCAAAACTTCCGACTTTCCACAGTCTATAATGCCAAATTACGCCAATTACGAATCAAAATAGAATTGGAGAACCCTGTTTGT
>NZ_JAAKEG010000002.1 GCF_011039075.1 Adlercreutzia sp. ZJ304 | reverse complement strand
ATGTGGCGCTATGACCATGGAAAGCTGGAAGTTTTGACCATTTTTCTAACTTTTTTGAACTAGTATGCGGATGAGTTGAATCGTAATCTAGCGTCAAGGGGTTGAGAGTTTACCCAAAAGCCATCTTGCGGAGGTATCGTTTCTCCTAACGCTAGAGCCTCCGTATAAGGTGCATCTCCACCTCTGCTTTCCGGCTTGTAAATCTTTTTTTCATCTTGTCGCCGCAGATCGCACATTTTCTAGTAAACACCTCACCCCTATTCATAACTGACTTTTTCTTAGAAAAAGCTTGCCTGAACAGGCATGTCAAGTGAGAATTAGGCGCACTTTTCTGCCTATATGCTTGGGATTGATGCCCTTGCATACGTCGCATACACGATTGTTCAGTCGTATAAGTCTGATAGCGAAATGAATCGCACGTCTTCCGCATTCTGTTCTTCGTTCCTCACCGAGACGGGCTTCTTCGTGAACAGATAGTAGGCGTCTACCTCGAAGCCTTGCAATAGATGCGCTTTGCCAAGAAGCGAATCCACGGCCTCCGTCTCGTTGAAGGAGTTACGGTACTTACACTCACCGATGATGGCGTGCCAACTTGTTCTGTTAGCTGCGATAACATCAATATCGGTCTGGCTTCTCGTATTAGGATCCGTGCCCCACCATATCCCAACCGTCGTGGCGTCCACAGGCAGGGAATCAGCGAGCGCTTCTTCCAAAAGCCATTCTAGGCAAACACCCTCGAATCTATGACCAAGATGCTCCCCGAGCGTTTCTGGCGTCACCGTTCGAAAGGCAAGTTCTCCCGCACCTGATTCGATGTCGCCCACGACCGGGGACACGAAGCGATACCAGAACGCATAGCAGGCATCGCGAAGCCGATATATGCCCTTCCTACTACGTTGCGCATCTTCCCCGAAAGGCACGACACGCTCAACAATCCCAAGCTCTATGAGCACACGAAGGTATCTCGGTAGATGACTACGCTCAATACCCGTCTTGTTCGCGATCTCGTTTTGCTTGTTCGCGCCATGCGCGATCGCACGGAGAATCGAGTTGTAGAGCGAAGGCTCCCTCAACTCTTGACGGAGCAGGCTCGTCGGCTCTCCGAACAAGAAGCCCTCTGGACTGAAGAACAGCTCGAGCATATTCTCATTGAAAGACAACGATCGATCCACTTGCGCCAAGTAATATGGGATGCCACCAATGCAGGCGTAATAGCGGAAAGCATCATCAGAAGATACGTTTCCGAGCATGCAGGCCGCATCTCTATAGCCGAAAGGCTCTACTTTGATCTGCGCTGTACGGCGACCATGCAGTGGACTCTTCTTGCCGAGAACGTTACTCTCCATGAATCCCTGATTGCTACCGCAAAGCACAAGGCACATCCTCGTGTTCTTCAGCTTATGGTCGATTGCGATCTGCAGCTTTGAAGGAAGAGCTGGGTTCGCTTGAGCCGCATAAGGGAATTCGTCGAAGATGAACAGAAATGGATCATCTGCTGCAAGATTTGCAAGATAGTCGAAAACTGCATCCCAACTCTCGAACGTTAGTCCCTGCGGCAACCCGAAGCACTCTGCGATCTGCCTTGCGAGATCCTTGAGATTGTCGCTGTCGCTTTGCTCTTGGGCTGTAAAGAACAGGGTGGGCTTATCCTTCGCAAAATAGCTCAAAAGCGTTGTCTTGCCAACACGACGCCTTCCATACATCACTATCATCTGGAATGCGTGCTTCGAGAAGCACTTTTCCAGTATGGTGAGTTCTCGCTGCCTGCCTACGAACATGATGCTCCCTCACAACTGGTCGAAAATTAGATGAATAAGAATATGATATTTGAGTTCATCTTAACAAGCCTTAGAGAAGGATGGAAGACTGGTTTTTTTGAAGAGCTATATGATACGGTAATCCCCGAACTTGCAACAGGATGTCATGAGCGATCATTTAGAAGATAACCCTCGTATAATGTATGTGGAGATTTAATTTGAGAGCAATCTTATAGACTCGATTCAGAATCGCTGTATCCTCAATTCCGCTGAATGGAACATATTTCGAGAGCTTCATTTGACACAGGAATGGCTTGATAAGTGTGTAGGATTCTCACTTGACATGCCTGCTCAGGCGAGCTTTTTCCAAGAAAAAGTCAGTTATGAACAGGTGTGAGCGGTGTTTACTAGAAAATGTGCAATCTGCGGCGGCAAGATGAAGAAAAAAGGATTTACAAAAGCAGGAAAGCAAAGGTGGAGATGTAGCTTATGCGGAGGCTCTAGTGTTGGGAAAAACGATACCTCCACAAGATAGCTTAAAGTGTTTGTTGGATGGCTTTTGGGTAAACTCTCAACACCTTGACACTAGATTACGATTCAACTCATCCGCATACTAGTTCAAAAAAGTTAGAAAAATGGTCAAAACTTCCAGCTTTCCATGGTCATAGCGCCACATAGCTAACTTGAATTGTGGAGAACACTGGGCAAACAGGGTTCTTCAATTCTATTTTGATTCGTAATTGGCGTAATTTGGCATTGTAGACTGTGGAAAGTCGGAAGTTTTGACCATTTTTCGCCTAAAAAGTGACGAAGGCAACACACGGTCTGGTTTGGTCAGAATTCCACAACAGCATTCCTTACCCATTTGCGATGGACTGAGCCTTACACACTTTTTTTGTCTATATGCCGCAAAGTAGGAGTTAGGGCGCGGTCAATCAATCGGTAACAAATACCTCTGCAAAGATGAACGCTGCGTATAATCCTATAATATGCAGCAATACATAAATATATTTGGGAGAGAGAATTGTCAGAAAGCACTTATATTGCGATAAGTCTAATTTTAGTTGTAGTTTTTTTGGCTATGAATGCCTTTTTTGTAGTTGCAGAATTTGCATTAGTGCGCGTGCGCAAATCGCAGTTAGAACTGGCAGCCGCCGACGGCAAAAGCGGTGCCGCAAACGCTTTAACCATAGCCAATAATGTTAATGCCTATTTGTCAGCCTGCCAACTTGGCATAACGTTGGCATCCCTTGCGCTTGGCTGGCTGGGCGAACCTGCTTTTTCGGAACTTATACGACCACTGTTTGAATTATTCGGCGCACCTGAAGCCGTTATAACTATTTGCGCCGTGGCTATAGGTTATTTCATTATGACTACCCTGCATGTAGTTGTTGGCGAACTTATTCCGAAGTCTCTTGCCATCTTTTCAACAGAACGCTACGCGCTGGCAACAGCTACACCGCTTATGTGGTTCTATCGCATAACCTATCCGATTATGTGGCTTTTCAACACCATAACAAACGGTGTTGTGCGCCTACTTGGACACGATCCTGCAAATGAACACGAAGTATACACTGGCGACGAAATTAAAATTTTGGTTGATGAGTCTACAGAAAGCGGTCTTATCGCCGCAGAGCAAAACGAATTTGTGGACAACGTGCTAGATTTAGGCGACAAAGATGCTGAAGCCATAATGACTCCACGCACCGATGTAGTGTTTCTCGACATAGACGATTCGCTGGAAGACAACGAGGCAGTAATTCGCCAATACAGCTATTCGCGCTACCCCGTATGCCGTGGCAATAAAGACCACATTGTAGGCTTTGTACACATAAAAGACTTATACAGTTTGGCACCTAACACGCCTATGAGCGAATGGAAAATTCGCGAAATGCCAGCTGTGCCCGAAACCGTGTCTATTGCTCGCCTCATAGACACGCTACAAGAAGGGCGCACGGAAATTTGTTTGGTGGTAGATGAGCACGGCGGAACCGCTGGCATAGTAACGCTGTCCGATGTTATGGAGCAAATAGTTGGTCGCATAGATGATGAGTATCGCCACGACTGCGAAGACATTATGAAACTAAACGACGGCACGCTAGTTATTGACGGTGGCATGTCGATAGATCAGCTTGAAGACATAATATGCTTTGAGCCGCCCGAAGCCGACGACGTGGAAACTCTAGGCGGACTAATAGCCAACATGCTAGATCGTATTCCCGAAGAAGGCGACAAAATTGTACTAGAGCACGAAACAGCCACAGAATCTATCGTAGTGCCATTAACTGTGCAGACAATGGATCGCTTCCGTGTAGATAAAGTGGAAGCAAAAATAGAGCGCACTGAAAAATCGAGCGATTAATCTTAATGGGCTAATCGCTCGATAAGTAACAAAATTTCCTAGCAACGTTTGACGCAAAGATGCAAACGCGCAACTTGCCTAAATTCCGAGCGCTTTCTTCAAATTGCTTACGCGACGACGGCTAACGGGAATTTTCTCGTCAACACCATTCAGCATAAGCAGCAGCGTGCCGCCAGAAACCGACTCAATTTCTTCCACCATGGCTAGGTTAACCAAATAACCCCTGTGTACACGGAAGAACCCATGACCATCTAGCCGCTTTTCAAGCTGCGCCAAACTTACCGTGCTGAAGTAACGGTCTGTGTCGGTCTGTAAATACGCATAATCGTCACGCGCCATAACGAAACGAATCTTGTCGATACCGATAAGAATTTTCTTGCCGCCCTTTTCAACCGGAATGCGTTCGCTCTTTTGCGCCTGTACATGCAGCGCAACCTGCTCACGAACGCGAGCTATAGCCTGCGCTAAACGCTCGGTTTCAACCGGCTTCACCAGATAATCGATAGCATGCACTTGGAATGCATCAAGCGCATGTTCGCTGTAAGCAGTAACAAACACAACTGCTGGGGGGAACTTTAAATGCTTGAGAGCTTCCGCCAACTGAAGACCTGTAGCCTCAGGCATGTTCACATCAAGAAACATGACATCACATGGATACTCTTTTAGCTTTTCTATAGCCTCACGCACACCAGCCGCTTCGGCAACTACTTCTACACCGCCTACTTCCTCAAGTAAAAAATTAAGTTCAGAACGCGCAGGCGCTTCGTCATCTACGATGATTGCTTTCAACACTTGGTTACTCCCACTAACGTCTTTCGTTTTGACAGTTACACTATTATAATGCACAAACAGACCGTTCACCGAGAAAACGTGACACTTTTACGCTATACTCGATAAGTGTTCAGCTTACAAGGCTGATTCTTATTTGTTGGGCCCGGGTGGCGGAATGGCAGACGCGGAGGTCTCAAAAACCTCTACCTTCGGGTGTGTGGGTTCGACTCCCACCCCGGGCACCATTTTCTCAACCGTAATCAAACATTTCACTGCTCTTCACTAGGTAAAACCGACCGGACGTATTCTTCCATTGAATAGCGCGTTATGTCGCTTCTGTTGATAATGCCAACTATGTGCCCGTCTTCTAAAACCGGCACTTTTTTCAAATGATTTTGCGATAACACGCGACAAACTTCTTCAAGGTCGGCATGCACATTCACGCTTATAGATTCGCGCACGCCCACGGCACTAACCGGCAGCTGCATCACTTTTTGCAGTTTGTCGCTGTATGTAGACTCGTCGGTTGCCGACATTGCTATCAGCACAATTGGATCGATATAGCTGCCGCTGCGCCGCGAAAGCTGTTTGAGTATGTCGCCATCGGATATAAACCCTGCTGCCTGACCGTTTTCGTCAATGATTGGGCACGCGCTTATCCCCTTGTCTATAAACAGCTGCACAGCCTGCTGCACGGTGGCATTAGACGGAAGTGTGAACACATCGCGCTTCATTAGGTCGCGCAAAACTGCCGTGCCCTTTTGAGAAGTCGCCGCCTTTTCCTCGTCTTCAACACCGACCGGAGCAGTTTCGCCGGGCTTCCCTTTTACAAAAATTACAGTAAGTACAAGCCCTATAAGCACAAGCAATGCGCACGCCATAAAAGCAATGTTGATGCCATACATGTTAGCTTGCGTACTGCCAACCGCAGATTGCGAAGCATTAGTAACCATTGCCGACACAGAAATTACCATTGCGGTACCGATAGAGCCAGCCACTTGGCGCAACGTGTTATTCACACTTGTACCATGATTTATATACCTAGTGTCTAGCGCATTCATTCCCCATGTAGTTATGGGCATGTTCACTAGCGCCATACTTACCATGCGGACCATATATAGCAATGTTATGTAAACAAGGCTGCTCTCAAGCGTAAGCAACCCAAAGCCTATAGTGGTTATGAACAGCAGCACCATTCCCACAATGCCCAACATGCGCGGTCCGTGCTTGTCGAACAGTTTGCCCGCAACGGGATTCATTATGCCCATTAGAATAGCGCCTGGCATTAGCACCAAACCAGACATAGTGGCTGAATATCCCATAAGCGTTTGCACATAAATTGGCATCAGAATGCCCGCAGCTAAAAGCGAACCTTGCACCAACATTCCAATTATGGTTGCTATAAGAAACTTCCGATTAGCCAGTACTTTCACGCGCAGCATAGGCACATCAAGTTTCGTCTGCCGAACGAAGAACCACACTACGCATATTATTCCCACCGCAGTTATAGCAACCGATATGGCGTTTAGCCCGCTGGAGCCAAATACACTGAATCCATATAACAGACCGCCAAAGCCCGCCGTAGAAAGAATAAGCGACAAAGGATCAAGCGCAGAATCGCCTTTATTGGCAGGCGGACGACCCTCCATAAGGAAAATTGACGCTACGATTACCAACATCACCAAAACCAATATGCCGACAAACATAATGTGCCAATCGGCTATATCGATTACAATGCCGGCAACTGTTGGACCAATGGCTGGGGCAAACGCAATAACCAATCCGAATATGCCCATAGCGCTGCCGCGGCGCTCTATGGGAAACGTAACTAGCAGCACCGTCATAGATAGCGGCATTAGAATGCCCGCGCCTGCAGCTTGTACCAAGCGCCCGCCCAACAGCACTGGAAAATTCGGTGCCCAGCCACACAGCGCCGTTCCAACAGCAAACACAATCATAGAAAAGAGGAACAGCCGCCGTGTCGAAAAACGATCTTGCAAATAAGCCGTTATTGGAATCATTATGGCATTCACAAGCGTAAAGCCTGTAGTTAGCCACTGACCCGTAGGAGCATCTATTCCCATCTCTGTCATTATTGAAGGTAGTGCTGGCGTAATAAGCGTCTGATTAAGCACTGTTACGAACGTGCCCACAACAAGCGCTATAAGCATGAACCATTGTTTTCTTGTAAGACCCATCTTTATTCACCTCTTGCATACTTATTATAGACGCAAGACGATACTGTTAACCTCCACTTGGCTAAGCACCGATCGATTAAGCGTGCAACCCAAGCCGTATTCAAAACCATCGCCATTCAACAGCACTAGCCCGCGCGTGGCGGCGTAAGGCGGCGTGGTTATATCGCATGTTAAATAGCGCGAGGTTGAGCCAATATCTCCCGGAATTACCATATCGGGCAGCGTCTCAAAAGCAGCGCTAACACGGCGCATTATGCCGGTGTCGTGCATGCCGCCCATCCAAACCACGCACCCTTTAGATTTGGCATGCGCTATAAATGCCAACGCCGGCGTTATGCCACCAAATTTTGCCACTTTTATAGCGATGCATCGAATGTCGGGGAATTGCAAGATGCGATTCGCCTGTTTTGCATCGGAATAAGCTTCGTCAACGCAAAGAGGCGTATCCAACTTTGACTGCATAAATGCTAAATTCGCCAAATGATCGCGCCTTAGCTTCGTGGAAGCACCACTAACATCGAACGGCTCTTCTATCCAGCCGATATTCAAGCTATCTAACTGGTGCAGCTCTTTCACTTGATCGTTGCGAAAGCTACGATTTGCATCTAGCGTTATAAGCATATCGGGAAATGCCCGCCGTACAGCATGCACTGATGCCAGCCCGCCATCAGGCGATATCTTTATTTTAAGGCGCTTGTAACCTGCACGCACCGCCTGTGTAGCGTTCTGCATAACAACTGGAGTAGGCGCAGTTTCTATAACCGCGCCTGCGCTTACCATAACCTGCGAACCTTGCACCTCGGCAACGCGCGGAAAACTTGACAGTTGCGCTAACGTGCCAAAACTTTCCCATATACGGGCGTATTCCTTATTAATAAGCTGCCACAAAGGCTGCTTTGTTACATGCCCATACAAATCCCACATTGCGTTTTCCAGTGCGTTTAGCGCCATAGGCGCGTTGCGCGCGCCGGGCAAAGCCGCCATAGCTGCATACGCTTCGCGCGGGTGGCTGAATGTATTTTCCAGTAAACATGGTGCCAAAACATCTCTGATAGCCTTCGTATCTTCAGCAAGCGATTTGCGCCCCACCCATTCCACGGCAAGCGACGGACATTCCCCTAAGCCACGCCTACCGCAGCTATCCACCACTTCTATAATTACAGCTTCGCGAAAACGGTGGCGCGATATGGGCTGCGTCATTTCTATGCGCACGTGGTGCATATGAATTTCGCACACCTGCAATCTGGAATTAAACGCAGCTTCGGCAGCCTGCCTGTCTATTCGCCCGTCCGATTTGCGCGGCATGTTATGCACTATCAGCATTTCTTGCGGAATGCTTTGCGGGGAAAGCCAAGGAGACATTGTGTTTCGTATAAAATCGAGCGAACAGCTATTGTCGGGGCATTCCACAACCGCAACTGGCACATAATCGGCGCCTTGCGCCTCTACGGCAAACACATGCGCAGCTGTTACGCCCGGAACATGCAATAGCACTTCGGCAATTTCAGCCGGATATATGCTGGCACCACCGTTCATAAATATGCTCATGCTGCGGTTTTTCACATAAATGCAACCTTCAGAAAAAGCGGCTATATCGCCCGTTATGAAATACCTATCTGCCGTAAAAGCGGTGTTTGCGCCTATGTAACCATTGAAAACGCCATGACCACGCACCGCAAGGCTGCCAAAACCTGTAGGCTGCTCGTCTATTATGCGAACGTCGTAGCCATCAAGCAGCCGCAGCGCCCCGCGAAAATCTGATGTAGCGCAGGCGCAAGCAATAGATCCCGCTGTTTCCGCCATGCCGTAACTAACGAATATGCGTGCATTTACTTCACAACTGCGCTCTATTGTATGCGGGTTAACTGTCCGATTTGCCAGCAGCACGCATCGGTATGCAGACAGACGGCTTTTCACCGAAGAGTCTAATTCCAAACGCCATTCTTCAACTGTGAGTAAATCTTGAAGCATTTGATCGTATACGCAAATGTGCGTAGCGCCGCTTGTATGAACATCGTAGAGTATCTGCTCTGGGTCGAAATGCGCATAAATTCGCAGAGGGCACATGCTGTACACCGCGCGCACTAAGGTCTGGAAGCCGTCAATGTTATACATTGGAGTGCAAAGCTGCCATAACTGAGCGCTGCCGCCTATTGCAGTTAAAGAGCCCTGTGTTGCCCTGTCTTGCCATGCCGCCATATCGTTTTCAAGCGCACGACTTAGCGCCCGAGACGCAGCAGCCAGCTTCACCCACGAAAGCATCACTAATTTTGCCCGACTTTTTACACCAGCTGTAACTATTATGCCTTCACGAGTATTGCCGCTAAACAGATGCGCGGCACGCTCTGCAAAATGTACCGTATCGTGCACAAGATCTTGCCTCGCACCCATAATGGCGCGTTCTCGGCGCAAGTTGCCAACAATGCTAGCTATTACGTCGCATTCGTCAGCAAAAGCCTGCCGAGCACGCCCTACAAGCTGTCTAGCGCGCTCTGTGTCTATTTGGCACGCTACGCGCAAGCCGCCTCGCTGCGCTTCCATAATGCGGCTTAGTTTTTCGCTAGAAGAAGCTTGGTGGTTAAGGGGCATTAGCGTAAAGCCGCCATAGGCGCACGCCAACGCAAAAAAGACGAATTCGGGGCTATTGGGCAAATCGACCGCCACAACTTCGCCCGCGCGCACGCCCAAATACTGCAAACGCCTAGCCAGCGCTGCCGCCACTAAGCGCGTAAAGCGATATGTGAATGCCGTTTCGACATTCTCTTCGTCTATGAATGTGAAGAAAACGCTTTCAGGATTAATGCGAACGCTGCTTTCAAAAACATCTATCATCTAGCAGCTGCACCGCGCTTCTTAATTGAGACGCACCTAGCAACACTCTTTTTAGCGGACGCGCCGCTTTGCGCTTCTAAGCTATTTGAGCAACCACCGCGCATTAGCCACCTTGCAGCTGAACTGGCTATTAGGAAAACCTCTACTGTAAATATGCGAATTTGAAAAAAGCTGCGGGCCTAGAATGTTTGATACGGTGTTTGCCCGCGACCTTTTCTATAGTAACAATACATGCAAAGATTTTGAACGAGAATATACATTATCTTGTGATTTTTTCTGCGAGAACCACTACATACACTAAAGATGCCGCGAAGGAGGTCGCGACATCTTTCAATTAAACAAAGCAAGGAGGAAAAGCTTTTATGTAAAGGGAGCGTGATGCGCATGAACCCAAGGGCGTGGGTGTATGTGCCATACTGCGCATCACGCTGGTGCTGGGAAACACCATTTGGAATACTACGCGCTAATCCTTAAAAGTTCCTTAAACAATACATAAGCTTTAAGGAACTTTTAAGGTTTCTGAACTGTGTGCGGTATAGAATTAACAAAACACTGAAAGCAGGTATTATGCACGTTTTAATTGTTGAAGACGACGAATCGCTGGCCGCAGCGCTTGAGAAGATACTGAAAGATAACGGCTACGACGTAGACAAAGTGCACGATGGAGAATCGGGGCTTAACTATGCGCTAGCAGGCGGCTACGACGTAGTTATACTTGACGTTATGTTGCCGAAAATGGACGGCTTTACCGTAACGTCTGAATTGCGCCGTCAGCAGATAAACACGCCTATTATTTTGCTTACCGCCCGCGATTCTACTGCCGATAAAATAGCAGGACTCGATTCCGGCGCAGACGATTACATGACTAAGCCTTTCAGCCCGGCTGAACTTATGGCGCACCTTCGCGCACTTACCCGCAGGCAGGGCGAAGTGCAATTTGAGCTTCTGAACTGCGGTGATTTGCAGCTTTCGCTGGAAAGCTACGACTTGTCGTGCCGCGGAAAATCCATCCGACTTAGCTTCAAAGAATTTAGCATTTTGAAAATACTTATGAGCAGCCCGGGTGCTGTCATTTCAAAAGACACGCTAATAGATAAAGCATGGGGCGTAACTTCTAGCGCTGGCGATAATAATGTTGAGGCATATATATCGTTTTTGCGGAAGAAAATTGCACATGTGGGCTCGCAATGCAAAATTGAAACTATTCGCAAAGCCGGCTATCGCTTTGTGGTGGCACCCGCTGAAGGTGCCAATGTCGATGTGGCATAGCTTATGCTTAAACGGCTACGTCTTCGCTTCATATTTTTGAACATGGTGCTTGCCGCCGTGGTGCTTACGGCGGCGTTTGGTGCTATTTGCTATATCGACTACCAGTCGCGCGTGCACGATTTATACGAAGAGCTCACATTCACGCTGAATCAGGCGCAAAGCCCTACAGCCAGTCAGATTGAGCAGCTGTTTCCGCTGCGCAAAAGCGAGTCGGACGCTAACGGTGCAGATGCGATTGCAGCCGCAGATGAAAACTTAGCAGACACAGCGAACGCGGAAAATGCAGCTTCCAGCGAAGTGGCGAACGCAAATTCTGCAGAAGCGCAGCCGGAAAATCAAACAGAAACTGCATATGTGCCCGATGCCCAACAACAAGAGCCCGCGCCTGAATCTACGTCTGCATCTGCAGCCGCATCTGCAGCCGGAAGCGCTCAAGATCAGCAAACTCAGCAAAATCAGCCCAACACAACTATTGGCGAAAATTCCCAATCGCAAATATCAATGCCCGAAATAGGCACGCGCGACGAAATGATAATCCCTATAGCTGTGTACCTAGTGAAATCAGACGGCGTATATACAGCCCTCGGAGATTACGCCAGCGCATCAATTTCGCATTCGCTGCTTCTACAAGCTAACGCCGAGGCATTAGCTTATCCGGAAAATAGCGGTCTTTTAGAAGATGTGGGTCTTTATTTCGAGCGCCGCGAAACATCGAACGGCACGCTTATCGCATACGCCGACGAAAGCAACGTAGACACGTGGAAATCGCTTGCATGGACGCTTGTAGGTGTGGGCGTAGCTGTTTTGCTGGCATTTCTGGTAATAAACATTTTCTTTTCGTGGTGGGCGCTGCGTCCGGCACAAAAGGCATGGGATCAGCAGACACAATTTGTGGCAGACGCATCGCACGAATTAAAAACGCCCCTTACAGTCATTTTGGCGAATATGGCTATTGTGAAATCGCAGCCAGATGCCACGGCAGCGGAGCAGTCACAATGGATAGAAAGCACGCAAACCGAAGCGAAACGCATGCAGCAGCTGGTGAACGACATGCTAGATTTAGCACGCCCCGAAAATGCCACGCGCGCCGAAATGCCTCATGTTCCTACCGATTTAACCGATTTGGTAGAAACCGAAGTGCTGCAATTTGAATCTGTTGCGTTTGAACGCGGTGTTGTTTTGGAAAGCGAACTTGCACCCAATACGCACGTGTTGGGCAACCCGGCAAGACTGCAGCGCATGGTGTCTACGCTTATAGATAACGCATGCAAATACGCCAACGAAAACGGCAGCGTAAACGTAACTCTGTCTACTGCGCGCGGTAAAGATGCAAAACTAACAGTTCGCAACACCGGAGCACCTATCCCTAGCGAAGATTTGCCCCACGTATTTGACCGCTTCTATCGTGCCGACAAAGCCCGCACGTCGGGCAAAGGCGGTTACGGGCTGGGGCTTGCCATAGCGCAAGAAATTGCACACGAACACGGTGGCGATATTACAGTAGAAAGCTCTGAGGGCAGCAGCGGCACCGCTTTCATCGTAAAGCTGCCGTTGGTAGACTAAATTTTCTGCAAATATCCTTTTTATTTCAGAAAAATGGTCAAAACTTCCGACTTTCCACAGTCTATAATGCCAAATTACGCCAATTACAAATCAAAATAGAATTGGAGAACCCTGTTTGCCCAGTGTTCTCCACAATTCAAGTTAGCTGTGCGGTGCCATGACCATGGAAAGTCGGAAGTTTTGACCACGTCTTCGCGAAAAAGTGACGAAGGCAGCACATAACTAGCTGTATCGCCTTCGCCACGCTATGTTTTACGAGCTGCGCGTCATCAGTTTGCGCTAAGCCTTATAAAAGGAAAGGGGCTGTAACAAAAGTCTTGAATGGTTATCTTGAACCGCTATATATTGAAATGAAATGCAAGAAACCCACCACATATTGTGGCAGGTTTCTTATTGATGGGACTTCCGTTATAGCCCCTTTCGACGGTTTTCTTAGTTGGACTTGCCAAGTGTTATACACGTTTAAGTGTGAACTTCTGGGCTTTAGTTCCGTTTGATGAATACTGCTGAGCATTGGTTCCATTGGCAGTGCCTGCACCAGCTATATCTAGCACCTTGCCAGAGCATTTGCAAACTAATGTGTAAGTTCCATCACTATTCTTATCAATATGCCACTTCTGTGCGTCGGTATTGTTGGATGCATATTGTTGAACATTGGCACCATTGAATTTACCAGCTCCGCTAACATCGAGCACTTTGCCAGAACCAACATTCTTTATTGTGTAGTAGCCATTTGAGTAAGTAAACGTGAACTTCTGAGCGTTGGTACCATTGCTTTGGTAAAGCTGTGCATTTGCAGAGTTGGCTCTAGAGCCTCCAGAAATGTCAATAACTTTACTGGAGGATAGGGCGCTTACAATTACGTAAGTGCCATTTTCAACAGGAGGCGTATTGGACGGGTTGCCAGACCCAGATCCAGACCCAGAACCAGCAGCAGTTGTTGCTGTAAACTTGAATCTTTGAGCGTTTGAACCATTTGAAAAATACTGCTGAACATTAGCTCCATTACTATTAGAGCCACCCGCAATATCTATTACCATTCCAGAACATTTACTTACTAATGTATATGTTCCATTACTATTCTTGTCAATGCGCCACTTCTGTGCATCGGTATTGTTTGATGCATATTGTTGAACATTGGCGCCACAATAAGTAGACCCTCCAGCCACATCAAGCACTTTGCCGGATCCAACGTTCTTTATTGTGTAAAAGCCCCCACTGTACGTTAGTGTAAATTTTTGGGCGTTTGTATTGTTCGAAGAATAAATTTGAACGTTAGCTCCATTACTGCTGGAACCACCATTAATATCAAGAACCTTACTTCCTGCAATAGTGCTAACAATAGTATATGTTCCATTTGGAAGAACAGCGCTTGAAGCCGGAGTTACATTAGCTTTGGGTACACCGGACATGTGGGTATAACTCAAGTCTGTTTTGCCGGAGATGCCCGGAACAGATCCAGCGCTAGTAAACTGCCAAATATCATTATTTATATCAAATTTACTATAATCATTTCCCCATGTATTGTACTGAGCTACCCAGCGCTTTATTCCATTAAAAGTACTAGACGTTAACTTGCTTTCCCACCATGTTTTATTCGCATATACGCCAAGATTGGTGTAGCCCTTCCCTTTTAAAGTGCTAAAGAAAGTGCTCGCTATAGCCGAAAGATTGCTATTTGCAGTAGTTGAATCTTCCATATCGTAGAAGATTGGCAGTTGGAAATAAGAGCCTGTATTTACTTCTTTTAAGCAACGAGCTACATGTTCTGCTTCGCTTTTAGCCTTGGCTGTGTTGTCGGCGTAAGAATAGAGATAAACTCCAAACGGAATGCCTGCATTAACGCATCCTTGTACGTTTTGTTTCCATCTATCATCATCTTGCGATACAAAGTTTTGCCCATACCCGCAACGAATAATGGCAAAATTCACGCCTGAATTTTTAACAGCCGTCCAATTGATAACTCCGTTATGGTAGCTAACATCTATACCTTTCGAAGCCCCATTGCTGGGACATTTTCCTCCCACAGAGTCGAACCAATTGAACATGTTATGACCGCCATTGTTAACAATGCTGAATGTGCTTAAATTGGCATCATTATCGGTAGTCATATTTTCGGGCGGCAACAATTCACCGTCATCAAAGCGCCAACTGTTTTCTTTAGATTCATCGCTGTTTAGAGTTTCTAGCTCTGTTGCATCTAAAACTTCAGGTGCAAATTCTTGTTCGCTAGGTTTTTGCTGGCTAGACCCCATTACAGCATTTTTATCTGCATCAGGAGCAAGTTCGGCACTACCGTCATTTTCAGCAGGCTCTTCTGGTGCTTCAGGTGCTTCAGATTCTGCAGCGCTATCGGAAACAATAAGATCTTCCTCGACAACGCTATCCAATGCGGCTAGAGCATTTAATGCTCCACTATTTCCGTTGCCAAATTCTAAATCGGACGAAACTTCGCTGGTTGTTCCTTTTAATGCATATGTTACTTGACTGCATGAAAGCGATGGATCGACCGCCCAAAGCAATGCGGCAGTGCCCGTAACAATAGGAGCCGCCATAGAGCTTCCAGTGGATTTAGCATAACCGCCAGTATTAGTCGTAGAAAGAATGTCCACACCGGGAGCGCTTATGTCTTTGTTAGCATTTTGATCGGCGAAAGAAGCTGCTTTGCCATCTTTATCTAGCGCTGTTACAGATAGCACTTCAGAGAAGTCGGATGGATAGAGTGCACCAGTACGCGCTTTGCCTGAAGAGTCACCATTGCCGCCAGCCGCAACAGTAAGCACTCCGTAATTGCTTTGCAGGTCGACAATAGCTGCATGCAAAGCTTCGTCTGTATCGTTAGCGCCGGAAGCATAATATCCTAAGCTAATATTAATTGCCTTTAAATTACTAACTTTTCCAGATTCTATTAGCTCTTTTAAGTATCCGTATGCGGCTATTATGTCAGCTGTAGTGCAAATTTGGTTTTCATCAAACACTTTGATGGGAAGTACGCTGGCATTGTACGAAGCACCAGCAATACCACGCGCATTGTTTGCTTGTGCAGCAAGTACGCCTGTAACTAGCGTGCCATGACCCATTGCGTCACCATTATTAGCTACACCGCTACTTGCAAGGGGAGAATCTGTGGTTACGTCGTAAGCTAAATTCGCGTTCACGGTACCCGCAAGGTCTTCGTGTTTTAGATTGCAACCAGTATCCAACACAGCAACAGTAACGTCGGCATCGGCTTTAGCATAATCCCAAGCATCAGCTACAGCGCTTTCATACAAATAGTACTGATTTTGTGCTGCTGAACGGTCTTCCGTGTTGTACGGATCAGATGTGGTGGTTAGTAGCGAATATTCATAATTTGGCTGGACGCTTTCAACGCCCGGAAGATTTTGAATTTGTTCGAGAGCTTCGGCAGTATCTGTATTGTCTGAAAGCGAAACAACAGAAACTGCACCTTTGGTTCCGGCAGCATCTATAACTTCAGACTGCTCTTTAACACCAGCGTTTTCCAGCGTATCTTTCGCTTCGGGCTGCTCTGGTGTGGCATCTTCATCAATCTCTAAAGCTTCATTTTCGTAGACCACAAGAAGTTCGCCGTCGGTAGAGCCGGTTGAGGCGGTATTGTCTGCCACAACAGTGTTGCCAGCAAAAGCATCTGTATTGGACAACACAGGAACCATGCTGCAAACTAAAGCTAGACCTAAGAAGATTGCTATTCCCTTTTGCCAAACCGTTACTTCGCGTATTGCGGTATCAGAATGTTTCGGATACTTCATAAACCCCCTCCAGCAAAACCTAATGCACACTAAGTTTTACATTAGTTGACAAGTGTCACTATGGTAACAAAAAAAGCGCATCCGAAATGCGAAAACACAATATTAGGATGCGATAAGCACAGGACACATAGTTGGAAGTTCATTGCGAAAATCTAACTGCCCTAAATTTGTTATCAAATTAAGGGCAGCACCAGTCAATGTATTTATTGCTACTTAAACCCAGGATGCGCTTTATCTTTTTCGCTAAGGATAATTTTTGATTCATCAAAAGCGGAGTCGCCAGATAAAGGTGGCCATTCAATACCTATAGCAGGGTCATTCCACATCAACCCACCCTCGTCGTTGGGATGATAAACGTCGTCGCATTTGTAGCAGAATTCAGCCGTATCGCTTAGAACCAAAAAACCATGCGCGAAACCTCGGGGAATGAAGAACTGTCGGCGATTTTCCGCAGATAGTACAACGCCTTCCCATTTCCCGTATGTCGGGCTGCCTTCACGTAAATCTACCGCTACATCAAAAACTTCACCTTGCGTTACGCGCACTAGTTTGCTTTGCGGGTGATTTATCTGAAAATGCAAACCTCGCAGCACTCCGCGCGTGCTAGAAGATTGATTGTCCTGTACAAAATCGACATCAATTCCGCCGGCAACAAAATCGGGCTTTTTGTATGTTTCCATGAAGTAGCCGCGATCGTCACCGTAGGCTTTAACATCAACAATTATTACGCCGTCAATGCTAGTTTTGGTAAAAGTAAAATTGCCACTTTGTATGCATTCTGCTGACATGCCAACCGCCTCTCTACTGACCCTGCTTGGCATATTTTGCTTCTACAGCCTCTTTTGCGCTGACCCACCAATCGCGATTGTTGCTGTACCAATCTATAGTGGCATCTAATCCTTTATCAAAATTAGTATGTATCGGCGCCCATCCAAGTTCTCTACGCAGTTTAGAAGAGTCAATTGCATAGCGACGGTCGTGTCCCGGTCTGTCACGCACCCAATCAAAATCGTCTGGCTGCTTTCCCATGCGCGACAAAATGGAGCGCAGCACTTCTAAATTATTCTTTTCTCCATCGGCTCCAATTAGGTAAGTTTCGCCGGCTTTACCTTGTGTAAGGATTGCCCACACAGCGCTGGAATGGTCTTCGGTATGAATCCAGTCGCGCACATTTAGCCCGTCGCCGTAAAGTTTTGGACGGATATCGCAAAGAATATTCGTAATCTGTCTGGGGATAAATTTCTCAATGTGCTGTCTTGGACCATAATTATTTGAGCAATTAGAAATAGTGGCATTCACGCCATAAGTACGATGCCATGCTCGTACCAACATATCGGAAGATGCCTTAGTAGAGCTATACGGGCTAGACGGATGATACGGAGTATCTTCAGTGAAACGCGCTGGATCGTCTAAGGCTAAGTCGCCATATACCTCGTCAGTGGATATGTGGTGGAAGCGCACACTATGCTTTCTAGCAGCTTCGAGCAAACAATAAGTTCCCTCTACATTCGTGCGAATAAATGGTTCTGGATCGGCAATAGAATTATCGTTGTGCGATTCTGCAGCAAAATGAACTATTGCGTCTGCTTCCGGAACAAGTTGCTCTAGAAGTTCAGAATCGCAAATATTACCATGGACGAAAGTCATGCGGTTTTCAGGAATACCGTTCAGGTTTTCGCGATTCCCTGCATACGTTAGAGCATCTAAAACGGTCACATAAACACCGGGCTGATTGTCTACAACCCAGTGAACAAAGTTACTTCCAATGAATCCAGCACCACCGGTTACTATTATGCTGTTGAATGCATTACTCATAAGCCATCTTCCTTATTACGGCATATACTTAATGGTAGTTTATGCTCCTAGTTCTGCCAGTTTATCCATATACCCAGCGAGCGCTTCTTGCCAAGGGCGCATTTCGTTGCCGATAGTTGATTCCAGATGTTTATTTTTCAAGCTGGAAAATGCGGGGCGATTAGCGCTTTCAGGGTGAGCGGCTTTGTATTCTTGGCTGGTGCAGCGGTTCACTTTGCAGTTTGTATTCGCGAGAACAGCTTCAGCAAAATCTGCCCACGAGCAGGTTCCTTCATTTGTAACATGCCATATGCCATAGTCGTTAGTTAGCGCTATTTTTAGTATCTCGTAAGCTAAATCGTTTGCACTAGTGGGGTTGCCCAGCTGATCGTCTACAACAGTTACCTCATCGTGCGATTCCGCCAAGCGCAACATCGTTTTTGCGAAGTTTTTGCCCACGTACCCATACAACCATGCGGTGCGCACTATGTGATGACGATTGTTAGCACTTGCTACAAGTTTTTCACCTTCAAGTTTAGTGCGACCATATGCGCTTATTGGATTAACGGGATCCGATTCAACGCGCTCGCCGGGTTCATTACCCGCGAAAACATAGTCGGTGGAAACATGCACTATAGGTATACCATGCTCTTTCGTAGCGCGGGCTAAATTCCAAGCCCCTATAGCGTTAACCAACTTTGCCGTATTTTCGTTTGCCTCGCAGCCATCAACATTTGTCATTGCGGCACAATTTATAACTAGATCATATCTGCCAAGCTTAATGGCGTCCATCACGGCTTTTTCGTTTGTTATATCAAGATCGGGAGTGTCGGTATATACAACTTCAGCATCGCGGTATTCTTCGGGAATTGGACCAATTTCAGCTTTACCACTTTCGAGCAGTCTTCGCAGTTCGTTGCCAAGTTGCCCAGATGCACCTGTTATAAGAATACGCATAGTTAATCCTTATATTTGCTAGGAACAATACGTCCCTCAGCTACCTTCATCAAATGTTGACCGTAAGTGCTTTTGCCATACATTTTTGCAGCTTCAATTAGTTGTTCGTGGGAAATCCATCCATTTTCGTAAGCGGTTTCTTCAATGACCGAAACTGAAAGCCCTTGACTGCGTTCCACCGCGCGGACGAACTCTGATGCTTCGAAGAGACTTTCCATGGTTCCTGTATCTAACCAAGCATAGCCCCTGCCAAGCGTTACTACGTTTAGAGTGCCATCGGATAAATACATTTGATTAAGCGTGGTTATTTCCAGCTCACCGCGGTCGCTTGGTTTTACTTGTTTTGCCAATTCGCATACACGATTATCGTAGAAGTAAAGCCCAGTTACGGCGTAATTGCTCTTAGGATGCTGAGGCTTTTCCTCAATAGAGATAGCATTAAAGTTGTTATCAAATTCCACTACACCGAAACGCTCCGGGTCGTCCACATAGTAGCCAAAAACTGTAGCTCCCCCGTTTGTTTCGGCAGATTCAACAGCGTTGCGCAGATGACGCTTCAAGCCATTACCATAAAATATGTTGTCGCCAAGAACTAGTGCGCAAGAATCGCCGGCAATAAAGTCTTCTCCAATTATGAACGCCTGCGCAAGACCATCAGGAGATGGCTGTTCTGCATAAGAAAGATGTACACCGTAGCGCGACCCATCACCCAAAAGCCGTTCAAAATTCGGAAGATCAGTAGGGGTCGAAATTATAAGAATTTCTTGAATGCCCGCCATCATAAGCACTGACAGCGGATAGTAGATCATCGGTTTATCGTAGACTGGTAGCAGCTGCTTGCTAGTTACCGTAGTAAGAGGGTAAAGCCGCGTGCCACTTCCTCCAGCAAGAATTATGCCCTTCATATGCACCTTTCGCTGTAATAATCTCTAAGTTAAGATTTTAGCATCAGGGTATCTAGTATCCAAAATAATATAATTGTTTAGAGCGCTATTGTTAAAGCACTATCCTATTAATATCGAGAAAACGAAGGTTAGGAACAAGACACTTGAAATCTTTGACGATAAAAAATCAGCATAATGTAGGTAAGAAGTGGCTAGCCTTTATTGTGTTAGGCATATTATTACCTCTTGCATTATGTATTTATATATTACTGGTTGAAGCAACAACTTTTTCAAATATGTCTTGGGGATCTTTATTATCTCTTCGTTTTTTGCTAATTTGGATTCCTTGTTTATTGATCGGGTATGGAATTGCTTTTCATTTTCGGTGTTTTACTAATACGATTTTCAGATATCGATGGCTTATTGCATGTTGCTTGTTCGTTTTGTGTGTTCTGTTCGAGATATCTGGCTCATCTATAGCCCAGCTTGCCGCAGCAGCTGGCGGAAATAGCGATGTGTTATTCGGAGTATCTCGCCCTATCAGAAGCGATGAATGGGCCGTTTTTACCCCAATGGCATTTTCGCAAGTTGCTTCAGATGGGGGCAGTTTTTCCTATTTTCAAGATACTCTTCGTGCCACAGAAACCGATATGTTTGGTGTTTACGGACAACCTGTTTGGGATATTGCGGAAATTTTCAGACCATTTCAATGGGGATACCTTATTCTTGGTGCAGCAAAAGGTCTTGCATTCTTCTGGTGCGGAAGATTCATTTTCTTATTTATGGTTAGCTTTGAGTTTGGCTACCGTTTCTTAGTTAGGGGTTCAAAACCGCTGGCATTAGGATATGCGTTTATGGTTGCTTTTGCGCCAATAGTGCAGTGGTGGTTTTCTGTAAACGGTCTTGTAGAAATGCTCTTATTTGGGCAGCTAGCTTTAATGTGGGCACAATGCTATTTGAAGACAGAATCGTATGCGAAGCGTTCCCTGTATACATTAGGCATTACATGGTGTCTTGGTATATATGTATTTGTTTTTTACCCCGCATGGCAAGTTCCACTTGCATATATTTTCTTAGCATTGCTGGTTGCTTTGCTTATACAAGAATTGCCTTCCGCTTATAAGAGTTGGCGCGATATAGCATTATGTTTATGCGCTATTTTGATTCTTTGTTTTGCTGTTGCATATGTTTTTCTATTCAAGTCGGCAGACACCATTGCTCAGGTAATGAATACTGTCTATCCGGGACAACGTAATTCTGCCGGAGGAGGAGCGGAGCTATTACTTTTTGATTATGTTGTTTGTTTAATATCTCCAATTGATAATTCAGGAATAACCCCCAATGTTTGCGAGGCGGCTACATTTTTTACCGGTTTTCCTCTATGTATAGTTTTAGCTTTGATTGTTTTATATAGGAATTCATCTAGCAGAAGTCTTGTTGCTCCTCTACTAGTGGTTTGCATCTTTCTTTTAGTTTACGGAGTTGTAGGTTTTCCTGAAATTATTTCTAAAGTCACTCTGCTTGGAAAATCTACTGCTCCAAGAGCTACTGCTGTAGCCACTTTTGGATTATTGCTAGTTATGTTTGCAAGTATTAAATACTTAAAGCCAATATCAGTTCGTGTTGCCATCCCTGCAGTGTTGGCGTGTTGGGCTATTGCAATTGCTTGCTTTTATGTTTTAAGCACTCATTCCGTAAGCTCTTCGAGACTTGCTTTTGCGTTTGCACTTGTTCTTGTATTTATGGCTTCTGCTATGTTTTCATTTACCTATATCGGCAAAAAGATATTTTGTGCAATATGTATAGTTATTGGTTTGCTTGGCGGAGGGTTAGTTAACCCCATCAATGTTGGAATAGATGGATATAAATCTTCAGAACTTTTACGTGATATTGAGAGCGTAAATAGCGAAAACGATGTTTGGGCTGCAGTTAATATACCTTTAGTATCTACTAATAATATAGGTATTACAAGTGGAGCAAAAACGATTAACTCTACTAATACGTATCCGCAGTTGGAGACTTGGAAAAAACTAGATACAAATGGTAATTTTGAAGATATCTACAATCGTTATGCTCATATCGCTATAAATATTAAGGATGAAGGTGACCCAGAATTTTCATTAATATCCGCAGATGCATTTAGTTTAGCGTTAACGGCAGACGATTTAGCTAATCTTGATGTGACAAAAATATATTCATCAGATCCTAATTTGGACAACTATTCAAGTTCCCAGACTCAAATATTGCCCTTAGATACAGAAGGAAGTTTCTATACTTACGAACTAGTTAATGCATCCTAAGTATATATGCAACCTAGAAGTTCGATGGTTTTTGCTATTGCTGATAACTACTGTATGCATCGCAGACTTCTTGGGCATCGCCAAGCATTTTTAGGTGACTTTTCTCTATCCAAAGTGCGCGGTTACAAAGCCTGCGCACTTGGTCGATACTGTGAGAAACAATAAGTACAGTGGTACCATTTTTAATCATTTGATTAATTCGGTCTTCGCATTTTTGCTGGAAAAGAAAGTCGCCTACGGAAAGCACTTCGTCCACTATTAACAAGTCAGGTTCAGTTACTGTGGCTATTGCAAATGCAATACGCGCCACCATACCCGATGAATAATTCTTAAGAGGCATTTCCATAAAACTTTGCAGCTCGGCAAAATCGATTATTTCATTGATATGATCGTCGAGAAACTTTTTAGAAAAACCTAAAAGCGCACCATTCAGATATATATTTTCTCGTGCTGTTAGTTCCATATCGAATCCAGCACCAAGTTCAATAAGCGGAGATATACTGCCATTTACAGTACATGTACCTTTGCTAGGTTCAAGTACACCTGCAATAACTTTCAACATAGTAGATTTACCAGAACCATTTGTGCCTACAAGTCCGAACACATCTCCCCGATTAACAGTAAACGTCACATCGTCTACAGCGACGAATTCGCGGAACATCAATTCGCGACGCATTAACTTAATGAAGTATTCTTTTAAGCTCTGAATTTTTTCGTTGGCAATATTAAATATGACGGATACGTCTTGAACGGCAACAATAGGCTCGGCTGAGCTACTATCGGAAATATCGTAGGTATTTGAAAGTTTGTCTGACATTTTGCTCTCCGCTAAACGTATAAGATGAATTTTCTTTCAAGTTTCTTGAATGTAAAAAGCCCTACTGCAAAAGTTACTATAGCGAAAACAGAGCAGTACACTAATGTTAAGCTAATGCCAATGTCTGTAGGTAAGGCAACTCCTGTAACCATTTGACGAAAGCCCGATACAAAATAATACATAGGATTAAATTGTATTAATGTATAAACCCACTCTATACCGTTATTTCTAAGTGCATCGAGCGGCCAGAAAATTGGGGTGAAATAAAACCAAACTGTAGTTAAAACAGTCCATAGATGTTCTATGTCGCGGAAGAAAACAGTTAGTGCGCTGACAAGATAAGCCACACCTAAAGTAAAAACAGTCAGTAATAATAAAAGCACCGGTACAAACACTATTTTCCAACTTGGAATCATGCCAAAGAACAGTAAAACTAAGCAGACCGCAATTAGCGAGAAGAAGAAATTCACTACCGCGAATATTACTTTTTCAGTTGGAAAAATAATTTTTTCGACATGAACTTTTTTAATTAGCGGTGCTGCATCTATGATTGAACGCATTGCGCCATTAGTGCCATCTTGGAATATGGTAAAGAACGTTTGACCCAAGATTAGGTACACCGCAAATGGGTACATATCAAATGTGAACCTGAAAATATTACTGAATATAAGAGCCATTACTATCATCATTAGTAATGGGTTTAGCATACTCCAAACTACGCCTAGGACAGAGCGCCTATAACGTAGTTTGAATTCTTTGGACACCAAGTTGTAAAGCAAATAGATGCTATTTTTTTGCTGTTGGTTAGTTTTAGGAATGTTTGTATTCATATCTGTCGCTTAGTATCTGTAGTTGAAGAGTGTTATCAATCTATGCATTATTATCCAAGTGACAACGTAGGTCTAAAATAAGGATCTCCTAAAATATAGTATTTAGTCCATCTTAGTCTTAATAATGCTGCTTCTTTGTTGAATCTTATTTGTTTTTCAGGCGTATTTTCATATCCGCGAGATAGAGATTCATAATGATAAAGTTCAACTGATGGCAAGTAGACTATTAGTTTTTCTAGTTCGCGTACACGAAGACAGAAATCTACATCATTGAAAGCGATGGCAAATTCTTCGTCGAATCCTCCAACTTGGTCAAATATTTCTTTTTTAACCATTACACAAGCTGCTGTTACTGCACTTAAGTCTTGTGTCTGAAGTGTCAACCCACTGTATCCACTGTTTCCTTTAGGTAGTTCGTGGTAAATATGAATTGGTCCAGTTTGAACCATAACTATACCAGCATGCTGAATTGTATCATCTGGATACCAGAGTCGTACTCCAACAATTCCGACATCGTCGCGCCGACAAACTCCTAGCATCTGTTCAAGCCAGTTATTTGTAATTATTTCTGTATCGTTATTGAGTAAAACAAGGTAATCTCCTTGGGCTTTTTGTGCACCAAAATTAACTATTTTTGAAAAGTTAAATTCGTGAGCCCATCGCTCAACTCTCACATAGTCGTACTTTGCTGAAATTGTTTCGTAATACTTAAATGTTTCGCTTTGTTCGCTATTGTTTTCTACAACAACTATTTCGTAGTTGTTGTATGTAGTTTTTTCAATAATTGAATCTATACATCTTGCAAGCGTTTCGCATTCGTCTTTTGACGGGATGATAATTGAGATAAGGGGATTAATATCATCTACTAAATATTCAATATCGTACGAGAATGGTATTTTGTTAGGTGTTACTTTTGCGCGAATTCCTAATCGATCTAAATGGCTCTGAACAGCATTAACGCCAGCCTGAATCGCATATGGTTTAGCATCTGCTCCTGCAGCTACTGATCCCTCACAAATCCTCCAGTGATAAAGAATGCGAGGAACGTGATGGATGTTTGTAGATATTTCAGCTACCTTTAATGTTAAATCATGGTCTTGTGCACCATCTACTTCCTGAGTATACAATTCAAGTGAATTTATTAGCGATTTGCGAACGCATAGCATATGGCAAATATAATTAACATTTCTAAGCAAGTCTATTGAGAAATCTGGCTTGAAGAAAGGACCATCATATGAGCCGTTAGGCATAAGCTTATCTTCATCACAGTAGAGTAAATCTATTTTTGGATTTTTATTAATTGCTATAGCATATTCAAATAGCATATCGGGCTCAATTGTATCGTCATGGTCTAAGAAACATATATAATCACCAGATGCAGCCTCTATTCCTGCACGAGTATTAAGCGATATCCCCATGTTGCTTTCTAATTTTATTTCTTTTATTCTAGGATCAGTTTCCGCATTTGCCGCTATACGACTAGACAATGCGCTATCTTCGGGGCTTGCGTTTACTAGAAGCAATTCCCATTTAGCATAACTTTGCTCGATGACGGAACGAACCATTTCATCAAATAGTTTTATTGGGGTTTTATATAGGGGAACAATAAAACTAAAAAGTGGCTCCATATCTAAATGTGTATTCACTTGCATATTAATATCAGCTTGATTTGCACGATGCATATCAAACCATTCTTCATAAGGAATATCTATGATAGGTATGTGATCACCTACCCACTCTTTAATCCTGCGTTTGCAATTTGCTGGTTTTAGAACGGCAAATCCACTCAATTTTTGATCGTTTTTATTGCGTGCCGTAAATAAGTAATGTTTATTTTTATTGTTCAACACTATTGAATAGCGCAGCACGCGAAATGAAACAGTATTTTTCCATGATACACTTCTGTAGTCTTCTCCTAAGAATATAAATTCCGAATCTACCAATTTTAAAGACTCATCAAAGCATTGCAGTTCAATATCGGCATCACTGTTATATGGAATTTCTAGTTGAAGCCGAACTCTAAATTGATCGTTTTCTAAAGGAATTATCTCCCAAAATTCCATATGTATACGGTCGTATTGTGCGCGCTCATCAAAATCGCGTATTTGTTTTGTTAATCCTTTATGCAATTTATAATTTATGCGAGATTCCCATTTGGCTATAAAGCTCGAAACGGATTTTTTAACCGGCTCCCCTATAAGGTTTTCGTTGGAATCTACCTCAGTAAAAGTGAGTTCCTCTTTAACTGGCATATTTGGTAAAACAACTACATAAGAAGTGGTTGTTTCATTCTTATCTAGTTGATAAATTCTGCTCGGCAGAATGAAGCCGTCCTTTGCCGTGCAAGTAAGTTTGATTTTAGAGTCACTTTGCAGCTGTTCGATTTCTACTTTTATAAATATCTTTCCATTGCCGCGGCAAAGACCTTTGAATGCAACTTGCATAGTATGCTCCACATCGTTTAATTATCGACAGGTGCTAGACATTATAAAGGCTAGAGCTGGTCATGCGCACTAAAGGTTCCTTTGCGCGAAAAATTTTGATGAATCAGGTTGCGTTTCGTTGATTTTATTAACATAATCGGTTGCGTTTCGTGAATAACAAAGGAGATCGCTAATGTTAAAGCACCGGGCATATAGCGAATTGATGGCATAGAAGAAACTAAAAACATAGCAAGGAATGCTAGTAACGGGCGCACGCCAAGTAAGCAAGACTACCACTGGCAGAGAATTTGCCAAATTAGGGGAAAAACATACGATTCGTTAACCTTGCCACAGCATTTGATTGGCTAGAGCGTGCTGGGGTGGTGTTGCCGACCATGCGTGTAAGTGACCCTGTTTATCCTTTGGGACTTTCTGCCGATACGGGCTCGTTCAAGCTGTGCTTTTTTCGTTTTTGCTTTTCGCTCCTGTAGTCTTATTACACTGTTCAATACAGATGTATTACGCATTACCTTTCATTATTGCTTGGACGTTACTGGGAAAACCGTAAAACGTCTATGAAACTTGTACTAGCACAAAGGGTTTTTAAGGTTACATGACTCAGACCATGTGAGAGCGCATATAGAGAATCAAGCCTAAACCGCAGATTACGCCGCTTCAAAATGAGAAGCATGCTATCATTTCCATATCCCCAAGCTTATATACTGTCTCAGTGTTTTGGCTGAGTCTGGATACAAAGATGCGAGATTACTGTCGTAAGGAACCAGAAACAACAGAACGCTCGTAACCGCTGTAATGACTCCAAGCACCGAAAGTGCGACGTAGAAGACTTGGTTCTTGACGCTTTCACCCCAAAAGCCATATAGGACAAAGGATATTATCCCCAAAAGCCAATATACATCCATTCTGTAGCGCTCCAGAATATAGGGCGACCATACGGAATCGAATAGACCTATCAGTATGATGGCGACAATCATCGTAAAGAGGTATGTCAGAAGCCTCCTCTCCCTTAACATTACCCTTACTCTGGGGTAAGCCAATGAAAAAAATGAGATAAATAACATGGGGTAATTTATAAAAACTCCTGCAAATGTTGTAGATTCTCCAGGTAGCTCAAAAAAGAACTTGCTGAATTCCTGCAGGGACGAACTAAACGACCGACCGCCTTCCCCATACCCGCTTTGGTCGGCTACGGTAAGCTGATAGGACTGCCCGAACTCGAAGGGGCTTTCAAAACGAAGAAAATTGTATCCCATGAGAAGCGCCCCAACAATTACATAGGGTGCGATTATGGCAGTAGCATCGATAATGAAATTGCGCGTATCCCGCATTCTGAACAGCGAAACAAGTAGAGGGATTACGACGAGATTGGCAAGCGCAATCGGAGGGCGACAGCCGAACGCCATAGCTCCCAGCAGAGAGGCAAGTACAAGAAAGATCCTTCTTCGTATGTCGAGGCGCGAACCGAATTCCATCCCCATAGCTTGAGCAAATAGATATAGACTCCATACCTCGCTGCACAGCGCCGATGAAATTGCTGTGCAGTATAAAGCGGGTGATCCGACCCCATACCATACGCTCATAAGAGAGAAGGCTACACAAAGAATTAGAAACGAAACGAAAGGCATCTGCTTAAAATAGATTTTACGCATCCTCCAGAACAGCGAAAAAAGTCCCACTATGAAGAGAGCAACAAACAACTGTGTAGCATGATATGTTGTTAAAGAATGTCCGGTAATCAATTGGTAGGGCAAGAATAGGACCAGGACTGGTACTATGCCGAAATACATGTAATAGCGCCCATCATAGAAGGCGTGATCCCAGAAAAATGAAGCCCCCGAATCATTTCTGGCGACCGGATCATAGGGATTGTTCAGCTGTGCCAATACAGGATCGACGGGCAAGTCTAGATACAAGTGCCCTTGGATAAGCGATTGCGCCATCAACTCATATTGATTATGATGTGTCGGCACATCCCCGTTCCATGCAGGATTAAGTCCCATGGGTGCAATACATATAAAAATCGTGATTAGACAAACAACGATAGCTGCAACAACACATCTATCGACTTTTCGAACATTAAACACCATCTGAAAACCCGTTTTTAACTCTAACTTCGACCCAAGCTATTTCTCGCGTAAGCATTATAGAACCAAAAGAAAAGCCGAAACGAAATAAACCAAAATTCTGCCGCTAATCTCTAAATAGACACGGGAATCCGGATTTCCATCTTCAAAATGTGAGCATAACGGCATTCCAGTCTTGGCTGAAGAAATACGAAAAGGGTGGTCTTTCGGGTCTTTATCATTCGAAAAAGACGCCATCGATCCTGCCTGAAAGCGTGAAGGAAACAGAAGATAGCCTCAGACGCGAGCTCATCAAAACCCGTATAGAGCTCAAGCGACTATTCGATCTAATAGACTCTCAACAGTGAAAGTAGGCAAACACAGCCATCTATGCGAAACTTCTGAGTAATAGTCTTCCTGCGGATTTAGGGTATCTGTATGAGAATGCAGTCGCACAATTTGTGCACCGGCAGAAATGGATTGTGTTTATATAATTCCTTGGGTGTTTAAGTGGAAATACGACTCCGCAAGAGAAACATTTGGGTTTGCGAGTACATCCTGTTGAAACTCTTTTCCCCAACGGCTCCATAATAACTGCAGATCAGAATTATCGGGCTGTTCCCAAGGTGGAATTCTATTTGCCCAAAACACAGGAGCTCTATTAATTGCTTTAGAATCTGGGTCTACTAGCACTAATTTGTTTAAACTTCTAATGCGAAAGCAGAAGTCTACTGCTGCAATTAGGGCATTTTCATAATCAGTCGCAAACCCACCAACTTCAAGAAAGTCTTCAGTACGAAACATCATACAAGCAGGATCTACAGCGCTAAAATCGCAGATAGCTTCTGCTGTACCGTTGTAGCCTCCGCCCATATTGTTGATAAAACCTTGATTTAGATGACCAATTGTTTTGTTTTCGCGTATGCAAAGCCCTGCATGTTGAATCAAGCCATCTGCATATAGCATTTTTGGTGATGCAATTCCAATATCGTTCCTACAAAACCAGCAGCTAAGCGATCTTACAGATTCTGCTTTTATTTGTACTGTGTCGCATATTACGGCAATTAGTTCATTTTTCGTGTTTTGAGCTTGTTGATTAATCGATTGTGCATATTGTTGCCCTCTAAAGTTTGCTCTGGTTTTAATAATCGATATGTTTGTGTTGCTGGCTGGAAAGTTTGTCCTAAAAACACACGGTATGTCTGTTGTGCTGATTGAGGACGGAAGATTGTGTCGTGTATAATGCGTTTGAAGAACTATTTTACTTGCCTTTTCGATATATGGTTTTGCTTTAACACTGCCACCATTTGTAGATCCTTCATGTTGTCGCCAATGATAGAGTATTTTTGGAATATGTTTAACTATGCCACCGGCATCAACGACCTTTAATGTCAAATCATAATCCTGAGCACCATCAACATCTTTTTTATAAGGCTCAACTTTATTTAAGATTTTGCGACTTATAGTTAAGAAGTGGCAAATATAGTTATGGGATGCTAGTAAATCTGTATTAAGATCGGGCTTAAACCATGGCGCAAAGCGCATACTGGTATCACCTGAAATATTATCTTCATCACAATAAAGCAGATCAATATTCGGATTTTCATTTATTGCAGCTGCGTATTCTGCTAATGCATAAGGAGATAGAGTATCGTCATGGTCTAAAAAGCAGATGTAATCTCCTTGCGCTATTGCTATCCCGACATTGGTGTTTTCAGAAATGCCTAAATTCTCGTTAAGTGCAATTATTTCTATTCTTTTGTCGTTAAGATTATTCAAGGCGCTACATAATGACGTATTTTCCGGACTTGCATTTACAAGGATAAGTTCCCAATTTTGATATGTTTGAGCAAGTACCGAATTGATCATTTGTTTGAAATATTCTTCTGGAGTATTAAATAACGGTACAACAATACTAAATAATGGTTGATGTGCAAGTTTAGAAAGTCGTTCAATAGATACAAATGAGTCGGGTTGTTCATTTATCTGAATCCATTTTTGATACAGACCATCTATTCCAGGATTAACCATCATAGAATCGCGTTGAGCTATTATTTCGTCAATTAATTTGGATGATATTTTCTCAGATCCAATTCCAGATATAGATATTTTGAAACTTTTAATCTTGGCAGGAATTGTTACTGATATCACAGCAGCGTCAGCATATTGACCTTCTTCGATCTGCTCCAATAGAACTATTTGTGCGTCGATATGCATCTCATAGCGACTTATACGTACAGCCTCTATAATCTCTGTTCCTAATTTGGCACCGTTGGAAACACAGAAACGATAACACCTGCTATCATTCTCTTTTTCGAACACTTGGATAAGTTCTATTTTGCTCGAGTGCTTCAAATTGTCTACCCCTTACCAACACGCTTAGAATGCGTAGATAAAAATATACCTATGCTATAAAGAGCCTGTGTAAGTCCAGTATTTCGCATGTTGTAGAAGCTTTTGGACGCTAAACGGAACCAATAATTTGGATAATTTAAATGTGGGCATTTGATTCCAAGCATACTGCAGAAAAGCTTTTTATACCCTGGTGACACTTTGGGGTCAGATAAAACCAGCTCTTTATCCATCCGCATAAACATATGCTCGGTCGCTTCTCGAACATCAGCACGGTCAAGACCTACCACTTCAATTACACCAGCCATATAAAGAAAACCGCGTTGGTTATGTGCCTGCAAAATGCGCCTATCTGTAACGTTTAAGCGTTCAATTATGTCCATCATGTCATTCCATCGTTCAAATGGAATCAGCGGGGTTCTACGAGTAAAGGCATAAGCTTTTTCTGCTGAATCTTCGCGATAGTTATAGAAAGGTTCATCCAAGTAAACGATTTTATCGGTTTGAAGCAGCGCTTCTATCATAAACGGATTATCAGCCCAGCCTGCACCCGGAATTTCGGGAAAGCGAATGTCTTTTTCGTTTAGATAATCGTGCCTGTAAAGCGCCGACCAAATTGAAGGATGATGAGACATATAATCGGTAGCTTCAGCTATTGAAAATGGTTGATGGGTATGTTTAACCAAATTCTTATACGAACAATTCAGCCGCTTTTGTCCTGAGATTTCAGGCATACGGATGCGCCAGTAAGGAGTCTTGATAATGTCTATACGCTCACTAAAGGAATCGCCAAACGCTAACATTTTTTCAACCATGTCTGCATCTATGAAATCGTCTGGTTCTAATATGGCTATCCATTCGCCTTTAGCCTCGTTTAATCCGCGATTGCAGGATGCGCCATAGCCTTCATTCTGCTTATCAATAACACGAAATCTTGGGTCGGCAGTTTCGTACTCGCGCAACACTTCAAGAGATTTATCTGTGGACCCATCATTAATGCATATAATCTCAATGTTTTCATAAGTTTGGTTTTTTACACTGTCAAGCGCTTGCCGCAGATAATCTCCGGGATTATAAACAGGCACAATAAATGAAACGCGTGGAGTCATGTTTCCTGTCATATATACCTTTCAGAAAGAGCTGTGGTGAATGTTAAAATTATACATTAGGTTTATAAGCGTTTACACAAGTGTGTTAGCTGCTCACAATATGGCTTTAAAGGAAAAATATGTTCATAGATTTGTTTCTTGCGGTTGTTGTTGGAGTTGTCTTTTTATGGCTTCCAGGAATTCTGTTGCTGCTTTCGATTCGGCTAGATAAATTAATTGCTGTTTCATTTGCTCCAATTATTAGCACATTACTGTATGCAATTCTTGGGTTCGTCTACGGACAAATAGACGTATTTTCTACATGGCTGAATGTAGTACTTCCTGTTTTAGCAGTTACGATTGTAGTTTTTGTTGTGTCCAAAATAGTTAGAGCTAAAAATGGCTTTCGATACGAATTACTAATTCCAAAAGAAAGAGCCCACGAAGCTAACAAACCTTTTCGCTATAAAAGAGTAATTGTATTTGCTCTTTATATTATGTGTGGCATTGCTGCTACATGCTTAATATTTGTTTCAGGGTTAAGTAACCCCGATTCAGTTTTGCAGGCCTTTGACAATGTTCACCATCTTGGAGTTGTAAGGACATTTGTTGAAACTGGACAATGGAGTTTTTTGCATGTTGCAGCATACGGTGGAATACCTGAGGATATGCAAGCTATTCAAGGCTGGAACTTCTATCCTACGATTTGGCATATGGTTGGTGCAATCCTTGTAAGCGCTGTTGGAGTACCAGTCGCACTAGCGGCAAATGCGACTAATATCTTGTTCGTTGCATTTGTTTTTCCTGCTGGCATGTTTTCTCTTCTTGAGATACTTTTTGGTAAATTTTCTAAAGCTCATATGTTAGGTTGCATTTTATCGTTTGCTTTTGCTGCCTTTCCTTGGAAATTTTTAGTATGGGGTCCACTGTTTCCAAATCTAGCTTCGTATGCGCTTATGGCCCCAGTTATTTTTATGTTTTTAATTCTTTTCGAGACGAAGCGTAGTCGCTACGAACGCGCTTTGGCGACAATTCTGTTTGTGTTGGGATCGATTTGTTTAGTGCTGGCTCAAACCAATGCTGTATTTACAATGGCTGTATTCTTAATTCCGTTCGTAATTATGCAAGCATCACGAATTCCTTTGTTATTGAAAGGCGATAAATGTGCCCTATGGCATCGTTTGATATGCGCCGGATTATCAATTGTAGTTATTAGTGCAATTTGGTGTTTACTATATGAAACTCCTTTTTTGCATGAAGTGGTTAGTCATGTCTGGCCGCCTTTCGAAGGCAAACGCCAGGCATTAATAAATGTGGCAATGCTATCGTTTAACGGAACGCAGCCGCAAATTGTATTAGGCTTTTTAGTAGTTGTTGGTATTTTTGCTTCTTTCGTTTATCGCAAATTGCGTTGGGTAACAGTGGCATATGTAATGATGTGCATTATTTATATCGTTTGTGCAGCTTCAGAAGGAATAATCAAACAGGTACTTGGAGGGTTTTGGTATACAGACACAATGCGCTTAGCTGCTTCAGCTGCGTTATATGCTATACCTCTTGCATGTTTAGGATTAACTACGCTACTTTCATTGATTAGTAAATTTGTATTAAGTGTAGCTTCTAGACGCCAAAATGTAGAGAAAATAAGCAATGCCGCTCAGGCGACAGTGGCTCTTATCTTTATTATTGCAGTTTTCTCTCCAGTAAGCTTCATATCAACTTTGATGGGAGTACGTCCTGCTTTGCTAGACATACATGAAACGGTAAAGGCTGTATATGATTCGAAAGCGCCAAACGTTTATGATGCAGACGAACGCAGTTTTGTTCAGAAAACACTAGATATTACAGGCGATGATATTGTTTTGAACATGCCTGACGATGGATCAGCTTTTGCTTATGGTATAGATGGTCTTAATGTGTTCTATCGCTATACGCGTACATACGGGAATGAAGATGAAATCGAAATAAGTAAGATAATTCGTGAAAACCTGAATAATGTTTCTACTGATTTGTCGGTGCAGAAAGCTGTGGAGCAGACAGGGGCACAATACTTAATCAAGCTAGATCAGGATGATCAATACATAAGACAAAGTCCGTATCTTTTCACATATGACGAATCGCTTTGGGAAGGTGTCGATGGAGTAAATGACGATACTCCCGGTTTTGAGATAGTATTGTCTGAAGGCGATATGCGTCTTTATCGCATTGCAGACATTTAATATTTCTTAATACTGTTTAGCGTTTCGACATATCTTCTAAACGTTTTTCCAGTAATGCTACTTGTTGTGTAAGGCATTTTGTTTTTTCAGTTTCTCGACTGATTGCACGTGCATGGCTCAAAGATATCAGCAAAACAAAGAAGAATCCGGTAAGAAAAATAAAATTCGACGCAGTGTCAAAACCAAGAGCAGATGATAGAGCAAAGATTGGCTGCGGGAAAATAGCTAACGCGAAAATGACGATGCTAAGAGCTATCCATAAAAGAGAAAATCTCAACATGAGCCTATGTAGTTTCACCTGATAAAGCGTATACAACAGGAATATTACACATATGATGCCTACAGCTATTCGTAGTTCTAACGGCATGAGTTCCTCATTTCCCGCGAGTCAATCCTTGTAGGATGACTGAAATAGTTACTTTCAACATATAATAGATACTAGAGAATGCCTTAATAGACGAAGCGCCACCTTGTCGCTCGTGCATAGTGGCGGACACTTCTGCTACTTCCAGACCGGCCTTTAGTGCTTCCACTATTGATTCCGGTTCAGGATAATCGCTGGGATAGTGTTTACAGAATAAATTGATGGCATTTGTGTTGCATGCGCGAAAACCTGAAGTCACATCCATAATTTTATAACCTGTCATAAGTTTTATTACTGCAGAGAGCCACTTAATTCCAGCGCGGCGTAATCCGGTAGACTGAAATGAAGATTTACTTTTGTCGACGAATCGCGAACCCACAACCAAATCAGCACCAGTTTCGATACTTGCAACTAAAGCCGGTATCGAGCTTACGTCATGCTGACCGTCGCCATCGAATTGAATATCTACAGCGTAACCATGTTCTCTTGCATACCTATGACCAGTTTGTACCGCTCCACCAATTCCCAGATTAACGCTTAGATTCAAAACGGGAATGTTTACATCTCTGCATATATCAAGAGTGTAGTCTGTAGAACCATCGTTTATTACTACGCAATCGTAACCTGCAGACATTACTTTAGATACTGTAGATAAAATGGCTTCCTGTTCATTGTAGGCAGGAATAATTACCAATACATCTTCCTTTTTATACTGCGTGGATTTTGATGGTGACAAATTATGTGAAGTATCGGTAATCACATGTTCTCCTAAACAAAAACAACTTTACGATATAAAACGAAATTCCACAGTACAACACACGCCATTGTTATTAACTTTGCGATTAGGGAATCCCAACCTATAGACACCAAGAAACTAATAGTTATGGTTGTGAATGCTAGGTTGAATGCAAAAAGTAGTAAATACTTTACAAGTGATAATAAGGGGTTTTTGGTTCCCTTAAATGTGACAGTTCCATTTAGAAGAAAATTATAAATTGTTGCAATAACAACTGCCACAATGTTCGATAATTCTACGTTTAATATTTCAAAGTGATAAAGCAGCTGGAATAGAATCAACTCAATCAATGCGCTAGATACTCCAACAAAAATATAAAGCGCACCTTGTCGCAAGATGGATGTTTTCGCGTGGGCATTGCCCGTCGAAGCGTTTTTCGAATCATCGCTTGTTTCTATTTTGGTATTGCCTGCCAAATTGCACTTCGCCTTTCGCTTTAAACTATGTGAACCATTATATTAATCTTAGGTCGTTTTCCTTTTCTAAAGTGCAGAAACGGAAAATGTCTAAGGTTTGCTATGCATGTGTGTTATCGAATGCGCTAATGCTATCCCAGATGGGTAAAGTAGCGTGTTTTCAATAACTGATTAAGTGTATTCTGGTGAGACTTGTTTTTACAGAAAGGGTGCAAAGGCGAAATGCATAAGGTTGTCATACAAGATGACTTTAGTTTGGTGAAGATTGCGCGAAGTGGGCAGTGTTTTCGCGTGCACGAAGTAGATGCGGGCTGGTGGCGCTTTATTGCGCAAGACCGCGTTTTGTACATTCGCCGCGCAGAGCAGCCACAACAATACAGTTTTGAAAAGCCCTACGCTGCTGGTGTTTACGAAATAAGCGCGCCTCAGGAAGAATGGGATGAATTTTGGCATAAATACTTCGACATGGAACGCAACTACTGCGCCATTCGTCAGACCTGTGATGGGCGCAGCGAATTTGTAGATACCGCCATGCGTTTTGGCGCAGGGCTTCGCGTGTTGAATCAGGATTCATGGGAAATGCTGGTAACGTTCATCATTTCGCAGCGCAAAAGTATTCCTGCCATATCGCGCGCGGTAGAAGAGTTGTCAAAGCGTTTTGGTAGACCAATCTGCGATACCGAGCCGCTGTTCGCATTTCCTACACCGGCTGCTATTGCCGCCGCATCAGACGACGATCTGAAAGCATGCGGACTAGGTTATCGCGTTTCCTATGTGCGAAGTGCAGCAACTATGGTGGAATCTGGTGAACTTGACTTAGCCGCCTTAGCAGATTTTTCTGATGAAGATTTGTTCGCGGAACTTCAGCGCGTACATGGCGTAGGCAAAAAGGTAGCCAACTGTGTGTGCTTGTTCGGATACGGGCGCAGTCAAATGGTTCCTGTCGATGTGTGGATAGAACGCGCCATAAACGATGAATGCGCCGGCTGCGACCCATTTGCGCAATTCGGCGCTAACGCAGGCATTATGCAACAATACGTGTTCTATTACATGACCAACCGATAAAGCTAGCGGCTAGTAAACACCGCATTAATACAATCGGGAAGATTACGTTCAGAAGCTTCGCAGCCTTCACTCCATCCTCCCGATTGTATTGATGCGGTCCTGTTTTGCCGCAGAAGCCTATTCAGCCGACTCCAAACTGCCAGCCGCCAATTCAAATGCAGCTTTCATCGTAGGATTTTTGCGCGTGAGTCGCTTTACGGTAAGACCCTCTAGCTTTTTGTTCGCCTGTTGCATATTACGATCAGAGCTGGTCAGTTCATCCTTTATTTTCTCAAGCTTTTTAATAGTTGCGTCAATATCTTTTATGGCATCTTGGAATTTGCGGCTAGCAAGTTCACAATTGCGTCCAAAACCGCTTTTAAAATCTTCCAGCGATTGTTCGAAGTTGGTCACATCTATGTTTTGCTGGCGTATTTCGGCAAGCTGGTGGCGGTAATCCATCGACTTTAGCGCAGCGTTTCGAATAAGCGTAATTAGAGGAATAAAGAATTGCGGGCGTATGACATACATTTTCTCAAATCCAGACGCATAACTTACATCCACAATTCCGGTGTTGTAATAATCGCTATCGCGCTCTAACAGCGAAACCAGCACAGCATATTCGCAGCCTTTTTTATGCCTATCGCTATCTAACTTCTTGAAATGGTCTTCGTTGCGTTTTTTATGAACCGAATCATCGGCTTCTGTTTTCATTTCGAACATTATTGACACAATTTCGTCGCCATTAGCATCCAATTCGCGATAAATATAATCGCCTTTGGTGCCTTCGCTTGCATCGTTATCTTTTCCGAATTGCGCACTTTGAAACCCGGTGGCGCGTAATTTGTTGAATTCGTTTTCGCAGTACTGCTCTAAGCTTTCGCCCAACATTTTTACTGTGGTTTCGGCGCGCATATGACGCATGTCTTCTATTTCGCGTTCGCGCGTGGCAATTATTTCATCCTTAAGCTGAAGCTTCGATGCCAACTCAAGTTCATGGGCAGCCGCCGCGCGCTCAGCTTCGGCACGTTCGCGCTCAATTTGCATCGCCAATTCGTCGCGCTCATGCTCTATTGCACGAGCCGCCTCTGCCGCAGCGTTTTGGGTCTGCTGAATAGCTAGTTGCTTCTGAGCTTCAGCTTGCGCTTCTTGCGCTTCCAGTTTTTGCGTCAATAAATCAATTTGCTGCTTGGCTTTTTGAATAGACAGCTGCTTTTGCATTTTGAATTGCTCTTGTTGCATTGCTGTTTGGCGCTCTATTTCTTGGCGAAATTCACTGTCGCGCACCTGTTTCAGTATTTCGGCATAACCACTTTCGTCAACCGTGAATACTTCGCCGCATCGGGGGCATTTTATTTGATTCATGCAATGCGCCTTTCCAATCAAGTTTCCTTGATTGTCTCACAAAGTTCACCATCCGGCTTATTCATGTTGACATGTCCGCATATTCCCAAGTTGGAAAATATGCGACAAAATTCGTGCACTATGTCTAGATTTTTGAATATTGTGGAAATTCCCACACTTAAATCGTTGCCGAATGTGCAAATAACAAAATTCAGATCGTTTGTTGAAGTAAGCACATTTACACTTTTTATGTGTCCGTCAGTGCATTCATCGAACGTTAGTTGCCCAAGATTTGAAACTGCACTAGTTATGTCGCGCGCAGACACGCGGGCGGCAAAATTTAGTACCCAGTCCTTCAAAAACAAAGGCGCTATATGCAAAAATGGGTTTTTCTCCAATGCTGTCATGCGATTCATGCGCCGTTCAAGTTGCTCTGGTTGCGCCGCTTCACTTAATTGTAGTTGTACCAGTTGTGCAACTTCTTCCAGCGACTCTAATTCGCGGTGCGGCATATAACTTATGGTAACTAAACCGAAAAAGTTGCGCATAGTGTCCGTTTCAAAAAACTGCCTCAAATCTACCGGAACCGTAAGGCGAATAGGTCGTTTCAAAGCATTGCTGGGCATAGTTGCGCGAATGGCATTTATGACCGCAGCTATCATGAGAGACGTAATGCTTACATCAAATTTGTGCGCCACTTCCAGCACTTCTGATGCTGAAAGATGATATTCCATGTAGGTGGGGTTATTCCGATCGCGCAGACCACGTATGCGATAAGCGCGTCGCGTTGGCGTAGAGCCCGCTTTGTGCGGCTCGTAGTGTTTGTGAAACCCATCCTCGTTGTATTGGGGGCTGTCGTAGTCGATATGCTTCATAGAAGCACACGATGCGCCATATTGCTCTTCCACATACGACTGCACTAGCACGCGAAAGAAGCCAAGTGTGCCGCGCCCATCCGATATTATGTGCGAAACCTCTAAGTTGGCACGGTTGCGAAAGTAGCTTACACGAAACAATGTACTGTTAGGACCGGTATGCAACCTAAAGCACGCTGGAATACTTTCGGGCTGCACTTGCGGTATTGAAGCTGCTGGTTCTAAATGATGCCAAAAAGCGCCATTGCGCAGGCAAACGTTAAAGCCGGGAAACCGCTCTATAGTGTGCTCTAGTGCTTTTTGCAGCACCTCTGGGTTCACTTCATCGACAAATTCTGCCGAGAAGCGAAACACGGTTTGCCAAGGACCAGTAGATTCTGCCGAGTAGAATTTGCCTACGTTATCTAATTTGTATCGATTAGCTTTATCCATGCCGGTCTTCTTTCTGCGGGCAATTCGTCACCATCTAAAAAATGCTTCATTATGGTGTAGGTGTCACGCACCAAACTTATTGCAGCTGGATACAGGAAATACCCGTGTATTCCATCTATCATGCGGAAACATTCCACGGCATTTCCATCTTCGTGAAGACGCTCGGCATACACTTCTCCTTCATCGCGCAACGGGCAAAATTCTGCGGAAATGACCAGCGTTCGCGGCTGATTAGAAAGATCATCCGCAATAAGCGGTGCAAAATAGGGACTTTCAAGATCTTCTGGTTTGCTCAAATACATATTTATATAGCCAACTATTTCTTCCCGAGTCAGAAGGTACTCTTCGCCGTTTTCGCGCACGGAATTGAAAATGGTTGTTTCGCTGTGGTCGTCGTAAACCAGTGGGTAGAGCAGCATTTGTGCGCGCGGCAGAAATTCGCCGCGGTCGCGCGCCAAAAGCGACATAGCTGCTGCCAGATTTCCGCCCGCGCTATCACCAAAAATTACTATGTGCTCAGGATCTACATCGTAGAGCAGTTCTCCCGCGAAAAGCTGACGCGCTACTTCGTAGCAATCTTCCAAGGCGGTGGGGAATTTATATTCGGGAGAACGCCGATAATCAACCGCTAAAAGCCTTCGCTCTAACTTCAGCGCTGTGCGCATACAAGAATCGGTGTAGAAATCTACATCGCCGTTTGCCCAGCCTCCACCATGAAAAAACAGAATAGTGCCGCGAAAATCGTCGTTCACGTGCAAACCATTACGCAGAGAAAAATCTATATCTAGCGGGGTGAATACCCGCAATGGTATGTCGTAACCATCTTTTGAAGTGGCTGTTATATTGTCAACGCGACACCGTGGGTCTACCACAGTAAGTTTCGATGTGGCATCTTCTGCAATGCGTTGTTGCTTGTAAGATTCCTGAATATTATTGCCCGCTTTTAGTCGAGTTATAGCTTTTGCGGCGGCTACAATTGCTTTGTTCAATGGCATATTCCCGCCTTTCCTCAGTGTTACATACACATAATAGACAGTGCCAATAATGTATGGATATAAAATAGCATCGAAATGGTTAAACATAGTTCTACGAAATCATTTCGCAACCGATTTGAATAGGAAATGAATATGGAAAATGGCAACAACCACCGTGTTTACGAGGATATAGAAGCCGAAGGGCACTTAATAGATTCGAATATTTTGTCGCGTATGATGAGCGGCATTGTAGAACTAGATGGCGAATATGAAGTGCTGTCGTTTCAGATTGGGCGCGGAAATGAGAATCCATCCACTATGACCATGCGCGTGTTCGGGCGCGATGGCAGCCACCTTACGGAAATGTTGCGCATGCTTCACGGTTTGGGCGTTGTGCCAGCACATCCGGGCAATGTTTCCGTGGAATCCGCGCCAGCCGACGGCGTATTTCCGGAAGGCTTTTATTCCACAACCAACTTGGAAACGCAGGTACGCATAGGCGGCGCGTGGTATCCGGTTTGGGGAACCGAGATGGACTTGGGAATTTGCGTAGATACGGAAGCGCATCGCGCATGGGGCGTGCCCATTTCACAAGTGCGCAAAGGTGACGCAATAGCTGTGGGACAAGTGGGCATACGTGTTATGTCGCAAGAGCGTTTGCGCGAAAAAGAAGAATTTGAGTTTATGAATTCTACTGCCAGCAGCGAAAAGCCCAAAGGACAAATAATTCGCCAAGCCGCGGCGCTACTTCGCGAAGTTCGCGAATCTAATCAAGCGATAATTGCAGTAGTTGGACCTGCAGTTGTGCATACCGGTGCAGCCGAGCATTTAAAACGCCTTGTGCGCGCTGGTTATATAAACGTGTTGTTTGGTGGAAATGCCGTAGCTACGCACGATATTGAGTCGGCTCTGTATGGCACTTCGCTTGGCATTGATATGGCTACAGGCGTTTCTGTGCCGGGTGGGCATGAACATCATTTGCGCGCCATAAATCGCATTCGCGCTTGTGGGGGCATTCGTCAAGCGGTCGAACAGGGCGTTTTAACCGATGGATTAATGCATTCACTTGTGGAAACGAATACGCCGTATATATTGGCGGGCTCTATTCGCGACGATGGTCCACTACCCGACGTTATAACCGACACTATGAAAGCGCAGGAAGCTATGCGCCCGTGGTGTCAAAAGGCCGGCGCATGTTTAATGATGTCTACCATGCTGCATTCAATTGCTACGGGAAATTTGCTGCCTGCATCTGTTACTACTGTGTGTGTAGATATAAACCCTGCAGTAGTTACAAAGTTGTCCGATCGCGGCAGTTTCCAAACTATAGGCATAATTACCGACGTAGGTTTATTTCTGAAACTTTTGGCAGACGAATTGAACTGCTAACGCGCTCCATCTGCGCTTTGTTAGCAATTTCTGCAAACCGAAGTGACAAAATAGCTACTCATCGGTGGTTATGAATGCCACCATTATGCACATTAGCAACATGCCAACAATATCGTGCATTGTGAATGCGGTGCCCAACCAAAGCGCAGCCATTATAGTTGCGCTAACGGGTTCTATTGCGCCCAGCAAACTTCCCTTTACCGAGCCTACAATAGATACTCCGTGCAGATAGAAGCCATAGCCGCCGATGGTTCCAACAATTACAAGCCCCACTATAAAGACTAGCCATTCAAACGCGCCAAACCCTGAAAGCACGCTAACGGCGTTCATAGCGCCCGCGCTTTGAACTGCATATATGGGTATGGCGAAAATTGTGCCCAGAAACATGCCAAGCCCCACCACGACCACACTTCCAAATTGCTCGAACAGCCCAAATCGTTTTGGAACAAGAATGTAAAACGCAGTAGATAAGCCCGTGGCTATCCCCCATGTTAATCCAGCAACATCTATGCTAAGTACATAAATGTTGCCCTGTGTAGCTATAAGAACAGTGGCAATTATGGCTATAACCAGCCCAATAAATTCTTTTACACGCGGCAGCTTATGCGTTGTTGTACATACGAACAGCATTACGAAAACGCTGCCTAGCATTTGAAGAACTGTAGCTGTGCCTGCATTCGTTATTTGTACTGTTTGTGCATAACACAGTTGGTTTGCGTAAAGCGAAAATGCAAATAGCAAAATGCCTGCAATTGTTCGGCGGCTTGTAAATACGGCGTGCACGGTTGCGCGTTTACGTATAAGTAGAAATGCAAAAAATAAACTGCCGCCCAATACTACGCGCATAAGCGTAACCAGTGTTGGTGGTGCGCCGCCTTCCGTGGTAAGAAATTGCACGCTGGTGCCAGATATGCCCCAAAGAGTTCCGCCCAGAAGCGTAAACGCTATGCCTGCCCACATTTTTCTCTGTGCGTTTTCCATGAATACATCATAAATTAGTTTGGCGAAATGTTTGGAATGCGCTGAAAATTAAGTGAGGTCTGCGGGAATTCTGACTGTTTGTGTTCTAGGGCTGCACGTGTTTGCTAGTTCATGCGTCTGTATACGTCGCGGCGATGCCCTATTCGGAAAAGCTGTATTGTTATAGTGTCGCCATCTACTATGCCAAGCAGACGATACACCCCTACACGCCAGCGCCAACCGTTTTGAACTCCTTGCAGTTTTTTACAGCCGGAAAGTGCCTGAGGGTTTGTGCTGCCTTCTAGCTGGTCTTTTATGAATGTCTGAATCAATCTTCTTGTTTTAGGTTCTATGGATGCTAATTGCTTTTCAGCTTGCTTCTTGATTATTACCCTATATCCCATATTACTCGCCATACTTCTGAATGAATTCATCGATAGTTATACCAGTATCGCTTTTGTCACGACGACTTTCTGCAATAGCCATTTTCAGATCGTAGGCATCCATCTCGTCTTCCAGACGCTCTAGCGTCCACTGGCGAACCTGTGCAGAGAAGCTATTCCCGTTTAGCTGGGCAAATGTGTTAATCCATTCTTTTTCGTCTTGTTCGAAGCGGATGGCGGAAGCTGTCATAGCCATAATCTGTCTCGCTTTCATACGTTGAATCTATAATACGTATACATCGTATACGTATTATAGCAAGCTTGCCTGTTCCCCGCCACATCTAAGCAGCGCAAAGCTAGAAATTATCTGGAAGTTTTACTGAAACAGTGGCTCCATCTTCGCGCTTGAATGTGGGGTTTAGTCGCACCGTGCGCTTGATTTGCCCAAATTCCGATGCGTGTTCGCTTATAAATTGCCTAGCATCTGCCAAATTTACATGACAATAACCGCCGGGATTCTTACGTAAATACTCTTGATGGTAATCTTCAGCTGGAAAAAACGACTGCAATTGTTGGGCTTCCACTACTATTGGCGCTTCAAAATGCTGCTGAAGTTCCTCTAACGCTTCGGAAACCACGCGGCAATCGGCACTATCTGTCCAGTAAATTCCCGTTCTGTACTGCGTTCCAGAATCGTTTCCTTGCCGATTCAAACTTGTGGGGTCTATCGTGCGCAAAAATGCTTGCAGAAGCAGTCGGGGGCTTATCACATTCGGGTCAAATTCTACACGCACGCATTCGGCAGCATTTGTGTCGCCCGTACATACTTCCTCGTAAGTTGGCGCTTCAGTTGTGGCATTTGCATAGCCTGTTTCTGTAGCTAAAACACCGGGCAGCTTATCAATGTAGGCTTGTGTACCCCAAAAGCATCCGCCCGCTAGGTATATTTCCTTAACCATGTCGAATTCCCCTTTCGAAATCAACTTAGGGCTATTGTGTTACTTCTAAATGCGTTGCGCCCAAAAAAGTACAAACTGTTTAACAAAAGATGAAATACAAACTTTAGACATACGTGTTTTCAAGAAGCACTATTTCTGCACCACGTTTTGTGGGCAGCCATATATTTAAGTCAACCTGAGTAGGAATACCCGGTATATTGCCCGCATTCGTGTACTGCCATATGGTGAAATCAAGCGGTGCTGTGGGAATTTCTGTGTCGTATTCCGCAAGCCAAACTGGAAAAGCATCGCGCACTTGCCGACTTAGCTTCTTTAAGTCGCGCTGGTTGCCGTATAGAAGCGGTTCATATCCGGCAGCTGTTATCGCTTCGCAGAATGCAGCTGCGTTTTCAGACAGCTGTTCACCCGACAAATTATTTGCGCGGGCACCATCAATATTTACCGCTTCATGGTCGTATGCTATTGCTTGAAATTTTGCACCGGCAGCTTCGGCAATATGCATTTGTTCAAGCGCAAATTCTGCTTCTTCCCGCGCTTCGTCCGCAGTTATGGCTTGCGAAAAGAAATACCCCGACGTGGGAATTTTCGCTTGCTGCGCACCGCGGCAATTTGCCAGAAATTCTTTATCTACCTTTAATGCTCCTGCAGTAGATCCACGATTTCCAATGCGTATAAATGCGAATTGCACTCCAGCAAGCTGCACCTGACTCCAGTCAATTGTTTTCTGGTGTTCGGAAACATCTATGCCCCAGTGCGACAGCAGCACCCCATTCTCGCTGTATTCCAGCCTCTCGCCATTGCGCACAAGACCGTTCCAGTCGTATGGACTCATGTATACATTTTCGCGAATAATAGATGGGCGGTTTTTGCTGCATCCAGTCATACACGCAACAGCCATAGCTCCCATGGCTATTATGGCTGCGCGCCTTGTCATTAGATGGCGGCTGGGCGCATTCCTTATAGGTTTATTGCATTTATATTTGTGCATGTATTTTGCAAATCGGCTTTCAAACGTATTGTCGTATAGATTATGCCAAAATATGCTTAAAACATACGCAATAACTTTGTTTCTAATGTTTCTAATATATAAGCAAGTTCGATATAGTTTTGTTAAGAAGTGCTGAGAAGTGAATTCAAATATGTAGCAAAGGGGCGCACATGATTTGCAACGATTTTCTTGGTGATAAAGTTGGACGCTTGGGTTTTGGCGCTATGCGGCTGCCCGTGATTGATGGCGATCAGGCAAATATTGACCAATCGCAGCTAGATCAGATGGTGGATGCAGCGTTTGAAGCTGGAATTAATTATTTCGACACGGCGTATCCCTACCATGGGAACACATCAGAGCAGGTGCTCGGGGAATCGCTGGCACGTTACCCACGCAATAGCTTTTACCTAGCTACAAAATATCCGGGGCATCAAATTTTGAGCACTTACAACCCGGCGGTAATATTTGAAGAACAGCTGCAAAAATGCGGAGTTGAATATTTCGATTTCTATCTGCTGCACAACGTGTGTGAAAATTCGATAGATATTTACACCGATGAAAAATGGGGAATTGTTGACTATTTTATTGAGCAGAAACGGCTGGGCAGAATTCGCCACTTAGGGTTTTCTAGCCATGGACGACCTGACAATTTGGCTGCGTTTTTAGACTATGGCGCGCGCAAATACGCTGAACTTGTTAAGTGTGATTCGAAGACGGCAGCGCTGTTTGTTGGTCGAAATGTTATGGAATTTTGCCAGATTCAGCTGAATTATTTGGATTGGACGCTGCAGCGCGCATCCGAGAAATGCGCCATGCTTGAAAGCGCGGGAATTCCTATTGTTGCAATGGAGCCATTGCGCGGCGGAAGACTGGTAGATTGGCAAGATGAACAACTTAACGTCGTGCAGGCTGCTCGTTCAAACAGAAGCCCTATAGAGTGGTCGTTTCGCTGGCTTCAAAATATAGCGAATGTGAAAGTAGTGCTAAGCGGCATGTCGAACCTTAACCAAGTGCACGAAAATTGCAGCTACTTTGCCGAAGCTGCGGCGCTTACGCAAGCGGAAACTGCAATGCTGGCAGACGTAGCCGAAACGCTTAAAGGTGGCGTGCCATGCACCGCCTGTCGTTACTGCACGGCTAGTTGTCCACAGCAAATAGACATTCCGGTTATGTTGGCAACCTACAACGATCTTCAATTTGCCAGCAACTTCACTATATCTATGCAAATGGATGCTGTGCCTGAGGGACAGCGCGCTAGAGATTGCATTGATTGCAGGGCGTGTAGCCGCATATGTCCGCAGCTAATAAACATTCCAGAAGTGCTTTCAGAATTAGCTGGCGCACTAGAGACGATGCCAAGCTGGGCAGAAATGTGTCGCCAGCGTGAAGAGGCTGCCAAGAAAGCCCGCTTAAGAGATTAAATGCGTAACTCGCTTAGCGCTGCGCCGCATATTTGTGCCACTGACTTAAAATAGCCAGCAAATAGACTGTTTTATAAGCCATTACCATCTAAAACTCGGAAAAGGAGATGAAGCATGGCTGTTACGGTTTCTACTTTTCAAGAAATGAAGAGGGCTGGCAAGAAAATTTCTATGCTTACCGCCTATGACTACACTACGGCGCATCTAGTTGACGAAGCTGGTGTGGATTCCATTTTGGTAGGCGATTCGCTGGGAAATGTGATGCTTGGTCTTGGCGACACAATACCGGTTACTATGGATGACATGGTGCGTCACACAGCCGCGGTAACGCGCGGCGCAAAAAATGCACTTGTTATAGCCGACATGCCGTTTATGTCTTACGAAACTTCCGCATACGATGCGGTGGTAAACGCAGGTCGCCTTGTAAAAGAGGGGCGCGCAAACGCCGTGAAACTTGAAGGTGGCACCGAAATGGCAGACCGCATACAAGCCATAGTGCGGGCAAAAATTCCCGTGTGCGCACATATTGGTCTTACTCCTCAGGGCATAAACGCTGTTGGCGGGTTCAAAGTTCAGGGCAAAACTACAAGCGGCGTAAAAAAGTTACTAGAGGATGCGCACGCGGTACAAAATGCCGGCGCATTCGCCGTAGTAATAGAAGCTGTGCCGGCTGAGGTGGCAGCGCTAATTACACGCCAGCTATCCATTCCCACCATAGGCATAGGGGCTGGTGCTCAATGCAGCGGGCAAGTGCTAGTCAACCAAGATATGTTAGGCATGTTCGACGATTTCACACCAAAATTTGTGCGGCGCTTTGCTGAAGTTGGCGCGTTGATGAAGCAAGCTTATCGTGAATACGACGAATGCGTAAAAAGTGGCGAATTTCCTACAAAAGAGCATTGCTATGCCACACCTGCTGGCGTGCTAGATGAATTGGGCGAACTGTAGCGAAGAAGGGAGACATCGTGCGTATTGTTAGTTCTATCGCAGAAGTAAAAGATGCAGTGGCACAGTGGAGAACTTCTGGGCATGCAGTTGCACTAGTACCAACTATGGGATACTTACATGCGGGGCACGAAAGCTTAATGGACGCGGCACGCGCTGCATGCGACAAAGTGGTGGTGTCGGTTTTTGTAAACCCCATACAATTTGGTCCGAATGAAGACTACGACAGCTATCCGCGCGATTTAGACCACGATGCTGCCATATGCGAAACGCATGGGGTAGATCTAATATTTCACCCCGAGGTTCAAGAAATGTATCCAGAAGGGTTCGCTACGTATGTGTCGGCGGATGCGCTAGCAGAAACGCTTTGTGGCGCGTCGCGTCCGGGGCATTTCCGCGGAGTTTGCACGGTGGTTAACAAGCTGTTCAACATTGTGCAACCCAATATGGCATTCTTCGGTCAGAAAGATGCACAGCAGCTAGCCATAATAAAGCGCATGGTGCGCGATTTGAACATGAACGTGCAAGTTGTAGGTTGTCCAATAGTTCGCGAAGAGGACGGTTTGGCGAAAAGCTCGCGAAACACCTATCTGTCAACTGAAGAGCGCCAAGCAGCACTTGTACTTTCGCGTGCTGTGAAAAAGGGATACGCCGCCGTGGAAGCCGGAGAGCGCAACGCGGCGAAACTGAAGCAGCTGATGGCAGATGTTTTGAGCGCTGAACCGCTTGCTCGTATAGATTATCTTGAGGTAGTAGACGGTCTTACAATGCAGCCAATTGACACTATTAATGAATCGGTATTAGTGGCTATGGCGGTCTATATAGGCAATACAAGGCTTATAGACAATTTCATTTTCGAGGAGTAGCAGTTGCTTATACACGTGCTAAAAAGCAAGATTCACCGCGCTACTGTAACGCAAGCCGAATTAGATTATGTAGGCTCAATAACGATAGATGCTTCGCTGGCAGAAGCTGCTGGCATCGTTGAATATGAGAAGGTGCAAGTAGCTAATGTGGACAACGGCAATCGTTTCGAAACATATGTAATATTCGGCGAAGCTGAAAGCGGCATAATTTGTTTGAACGGCGCGGCGGCGCATTGTGCATGTGTGGGAGACAAAATAATAATAATGGCATACGCCGAGATGACCTTAGAGGAACACAACGACCCTGCGAATGCGCCCCATGTGGTGTTTGTCAATAGCGAAAATCGTATTGTTAAGCATGCGCGCTATGAACTTCATGGTCGGCTAGATTAAATATTACATCACTACAACACCAAGCATAGAAAGCGCAGTTACAAGAACGGGAATTGAAATTATTGCAAGTACGGTGGTTACGAACGTTCCTTGCGCCATAGTTTTGGAATCGCCGCCGTATTGGTAGCAAAGCATTGTGCCATTTGTTGCTACTGGCATTCCGGAAATTACAACAATTACAGCAAGCAATAGTGGGTCGCTTACAAAGAAGTGGAATACGAACCAGATGCACAGCGGGTTCACAATTAGCCTAAACAGCGATGCCACCCATAAACGGAACCCACCTATTAGGTCGCGCACGGGCATGTTTGCAAGTGACGAGCCAATTATCAACAGCGCTGCCGGCGTGGTTAGCGATCCAAGCGTTTCAAGCGAGTCACCCAAAACCGGAACAGCGTGAATGTTCAGAAGCGTGCATATAATTGCTATTACGCAAGACACAATTGCGGGCGATAGAAACGTGCGCCATGTGGTGTTCGATTTCTGCGAATTATTATTGTCTTGCGTTAGAAACCAAATTCCCATTGTGAAAACTAAAAAGTTGAACGGCAGATTGAAAACCGCCGCGTAAATAAGCGCTTGCTTCCCAAATATAGCAGAAAGCACTGGAAAGCCAATAAATCCAACATTGCCAAATGTAAGCATGAATTTAAAAACGCCGCGGTGCCCTATAGATATTCGCATAATCGCAGTTAGGGCATACGCGATAACTATTATTACAGCGTAACTAGCGCACGACAAAAGAAATGTTAGCAGGATATTCTCTAAGCTGGGCAGTTCTTCTGCGGTTAGGACGGAACCTAGAATCATAGCAGGCAAGGCCAAGTTGATGATTACTTTCGATAAGGATTTGTCGAAAGTGTCGTTCATAAGGTTTAATTTTTTGGCTGCATACCCCACGCCTACAATGGCGAAAAGGGTAACCATGTTGCCGAATATTTCTAATATGCCACTATCCATAGAAAACATATTAGTCGAAAACCTATTTAGGAAACAGGTTACTTGTAGCACTATAAGCAAAGCCGGTTTTACTTATAGTGCCAAGATTGGGTTGCTTTTTCTAGTTGCTCTAGTCGCCAAACATTTTGCGCTCGGAAATTATGTTCTTCGGTTTGCCCTGCAGCCACCTATCCATTTCGCTTAGCTGATTTCTGCGCCATTGTTCGCTAGATGCCAATTTGTCGGCATAAGCCGCTAGGTCAACTAACAGACGCTTGTAGTCGCCATTAAATTTACTTGTAAGATCTGCCTTAAATAGCGGGAACACTTCGCTTTTTGAATCAAGGTAAACATCTTCATGGTGAAACGCCAGCCATGCGCACAGCACATCTTCCATAGTTATATCTTTAGTGTCTGCAATCTTGTATTCTAATGGCAGCCAATAATTTTCGTACAAAGCCAGCGCCTCGTCGCCAGTTTTGTTGGAAGTTCCAAGCAAAATAGTATTGCGAACTAAGTCTTCAATAGCTAGCCGCTTCCCTTTAGAGTTCAGGCTCTCGAACACTTCTTGCGGGGAATCTTCGCTGGTAAGTTCAATAGCTATAATTTGCAGCAAGTTGCAGCCGCGCCAGAATGTGTTTTCGTCAAAGTCTGGTTGCAGCATTTTATTGCGAAATAGGTCCAAGTTTTCAACTAAACGAGTGGCTATGTCTTCTGGCTCGCTTTGCACTCCAAGCAAATATGCAAGCATATCCTCATCTATTGACGTTAAAAGTAATTTCGGTTGAGCGCCGTTGTCGCACAGCAAAAAGCGCTTTGTTAGCTGCTGAGCGCGTTGCGCTTGGGCATCGCCTTGGGTTTTCAGATACTCGACAAACGCCATTAACATTAGCGTTAATGTTGTAATGCGCTGCTGACCATCAATTACTTGCAGTTTGCTTATTTTGTCAGGCGAATTGTCAGGAGTTGAATATAGAAAAGTGCCAACGAAATGCGCATTGTTTGTAGCGCCTGCATGCATTACATCAGCTATCAAATCTTCGCACTCTCGGGCTGTCCAAGAATATACACGCTGAAATGCGGGCACGCTGAATTGCACATTTGGGCGACCAACTATATCAAGAAATTGCATCTCTTGAGCTTTCATAAATTACTCTCCCTTGACTTCGATACCGTAATGCTGCGAATAGAAATCGCGACTTTGCTGACTAGATGGCGCAAGCGGTCTGTCAGAAACCAAGGTTTTTCTTCCAATTTTTGCCCAATTAGAACTGCGGTATTTTTTAACGGCGTGATATCTGTAGTTTTCAGCCCACACTATGCAAAAACTTAGCAATTCTTCCATAAGGTCTTCGCTGGTACCGTCGTATTCATTAACAAAATACTGTTTGAAATCGTTAAAAGATTCAGAATCGTTCTTAGCTTTCGGTGTTTTGCAGCGTATTACAGTCCATGCTCGCAGCGCATTGTTCAGGCGCAAAGAGCCGGGGTCATCTCCAAAAAGCCCCTGAATTGGCTCCCAGTAATTAACATACAGCCTTTTTTGTTCTTCTTCGCTTTCCGCCAGTAACAAGTAATTTCTTGCCATGTCGGCGGCAACTAAAGGCACGCCTTTTGAGTTAAACGATTCAAATATAGACTGCGCGTTATCTTCGTCTTCAAGTTCTACAACAACCACTTCAAAGCTGTTAAGCCCTTTCCAAAAAGATAGTGGGTCGAAATCTGCAGCCGCCATCTTGGCTACAAAGAAAGCTTTGTTGGCTATAGCATTGTGGTGCTGTTCTGCGGAATCTTCGCTATCTATTGGTTGCTGGCTTTTGTCGGCGTTTAATGCACGCAGAAATTCCGCTTCATCACACTTAGACGGCTGAACCTTTATGCCGCCGTTTGAGCGCAGATATGTTTGTGTAATGTAAGCGCTGTTCAAATCAGTGTCCGCAAAGTTGGCGGCATCCACGCGTTCAGTCAACGCAGCCAACAATAAAAGTGAAGTTAGGGTTCGCTGTTGCCCGTCGATAAGAGATAAAGTAGTTTCTTCATCGATGCAATCTTTTCTATAGAACACAGCTCCGAAAAAATGTGATTTATTTTCATGAGCGCTTCGCTCAATGTCGTTCCAGAATATTTCGCACTGCCATTGCTCCCAAGAGTATGGTCTTTGGAATAGCGGTATAGAAAACTTTGCTCCGTCGGCTGCTAAGAAATCCAGTAGTTTCTTTGTTTCAACATGCATAGTTTTCACCTCCTGTAATCTTCTGACAAAAGACTACAGAGATGTGCGTAGCGATTTCGTACAAATAAGGCAAATGTGTACAGTTTCAGAAGTTGCGCGTCGCGTTCACGCCTCCTCGTATGTAAGTATCCAGCAATTTTTGAATTTGCTGCCAGTCGCTATCTAGCGTTTTGTCCATAGCGACGGTGTAGCACCCGCTCATTTGGAATCGGAACAAAGCGCGCTTCGCCTTCGCGGTGAATTTGGCGTTATCGGAATTGTTAGCCTCTTCGGGGCAATTATACGAATACATAATGTCAAGAATTGTTGGCAGAAAAGATGGGTCGCGCACCAATGCATCATATTTGCCCGCGTCGCGTATTGCCACACAAAATGGACGGTATCCATCGGCATTGGGTTGGCATTCGCCACAGCGCAGTTGCGTTCCTAGCGATCGCAGTCCTTTGCAAAAATCCGCTACAGCATCGTCGAAGATTTCTCGCGTGTTTGCATAGTGACTGTAAAGAGTAGACCGGCTAACCGACGCACCTGCCGCCAATTCCGACATAGTAATGTCGTCTAGTTGTTTTTCACCCAGCAGCGAAAGCAAGGAATTCTTTATGGCTTCGCGGCTTCGTTCGCTACGTATAGTCAAGTGTGGCGCTTTCCTTAGATTGGTTTTTCGTACATGTTGTACGATTACAAATTCTACTAGATTAGACTTTTCCTTATCAAAGGTTAACCTCAGCCCAATTTTCTAACTCAATACCTTGCACGCGCGAAAATTCTCGCGTGTTGCCAGTAATTAATGTTGCATTATTTGCAATTGCTGTTGCTGCTATAAGCATGTCGTTCGGACCAATCTTCTGCCCACGCTTTTCAAGATCGGCTCGTATCTTTGCATATTCAATGGCACAACCGCTGTCAAATGGAACAATTCTATATGGCGCTAAGAAACGTTCAAGCAGCAATTTGTTCTTCTTTGGATGATTGCTCTTTTTGGCACCGGTACGAAGTTCAGCTTCTGAAATTGCAGATACACCAAATAATGAAGGCTCGCTTGCACGCATCAATTCATAAGTGTACGGCAGATTTCCTCGCATCAGATTGATGCAAATGTCAGAATCAAGCAGATACATACACGCCTCTAATCGAAAGCAGGAAGTGGACCATCAGTTACAGCATCAAGGTCGGGCGGAACAATAAAACTATCGTCGTTAAGGCAGCCGTATACTGAATCCCAATAGCCCTTCGGCCATGAAGTGGAATTGCGGTTATCCATGATAAGTTCCGACACATAACTAGAAAGAGACCGCTGTTCTTTTTTACAGACAGAGCGCAGCTGAGCCATAGCAGCATCGTTCAAATATAGCGAAACCTGAGACATAACATGCCCTTCTCAAGCAAAACAAATATAGTATATTATATTTTATAATATACTATTATAAAAAGCTATCTAAGCGTTACCAGAGTCTTCAGTTTTAGCAGAACCGATGAATGGATTGCACCTCCCGTTGCGAAAGCCGCGAAGGGACGGAACGCATGAAGCTACGAAAAAATAGTATCGAGCACATCTGCGCGCCGAGAGCAATATCGGTTAATAAACTTTACCCTCTTATACAAATACCTCTTTCAAATTTAGAACCGTTTCTCAGCAGCCTGCTCCCCGTCTGCGGTGACGAGGACATGAAATGGCAAGTCTGGAGGATAGTGAAAAGATTGCAGTGCTTGCTGCGCAGTTGTTCGCGAGGCTTTTCTCGCCAAAACAATACTTGCGTGGCGGCATCGCGCCGTTTCACTAGAGAAGAGGCCTGGAATGGAGGTCAGGTCGGATGGGAGGTTTCTATGGAAGAAAGAGTTGTGTACGGGTACGCCCGCGTATCGTCGAAGGACCAGAACTTGGACCGGCAATTCGACGCGCTTGCAGCATTTGGGGTGATGCCAGAGAGAGTGTTTGCAGATAAGGCTAGCGGCAAAAACTTCGAGCGCCCCGAATACCGCAGCCTTATGACAACTCTGTGTGAAGGTGATGTTCTCGTTGTAAAGAGCATCGACCGACTTGGGCGCAACTACGAGGAAATACTAAGCGAGTGGCGCACCATCACCAAGGAAAAGGGTGTGGGTGTCGTGGTTTTAGACATGCCCCTGCTTGATACCCGCGCGACGCAGGAAAGCATAACGGGCGTGTTTATTGCCGACATTGTCCTTCAGCTTTTAAGCTACGTTGCGCAGGTCGAGCGCGAGAATATACGCCAGCGTCAGGCTGAGGGAATAGCGGCGGCGCACGCTCGTGGGGTCAAGTTCGGCAGACCGAAAAAGAAGCGACCCGCATGCTACGAGGACACTAAGCAGTCTTATTTGAGCGGGCATATCACCCGGCGAGAGGCTGCCAACCGCCTCAAAATATGCGCGACGACATTTGATAGATGGTTGAAGTCCGACGGGAAAGAAAGTTTCAAATAACTTTGTTTACGCAGGTGAGAAGGATATTTTGAGACTCGCAAAAAGCACACTTTTTTACGCAACAATAATTATCGTATTATAAATCTCCTCCCTCCCATACAACACCCGGAAAACTGACTTTTTATTAAATCAAAAGGTCCTTTCGCGACGACCTCGCAAAAAGTGTACTTTTTGGTGACACTCGTGCGTGGAGAAGCCTCCACGTTTCTGGATGTTGCCTTGGTTAGAGGGAGGTGAGCCGATTTGGCAGCAGTTAAGGCCGTCGCTGCCGAGAGGCTTCTGAGTGGCGTTCATGCAGGCGATAGTCTGCGCGGATGTGCACGCTGGTACCTCGTACACGTACCTGAAGGACTCGAGGCATCTACGTGCGAAAAGGTGCGCGGCGTCGTCGCGCCCGAGTTGCTCGACGACGCCTTCGTAATATGTAAGGAACGCTGGTTTAAGCGCGGTGGTGTTTGGCGTTTAGAATCCGCGCCGATATATAGTGGCTATTTCTTTGCCGTGTCGCGCGACGGACGTGCGCTGGCACGCTCCATTTCCCGCCTAAGTTTTCCTGTCGAAGTTGCCGGCGCGCGCAGTATGCGCCCGACACCGCTATCGATAGAAGCCCAAGCGTGGTTCGAGTCTGCCTTAGACGACAAGCGAATCCTGCGCAACAGTACTGCAGTAATAGCGAATGGGCAGTTGCGTGTGCAGAGCGGTCCTCTGGTAGGTCAGGAAGCGCGCGTTAGCAAGATTGACCGCCACAAGCGCTGCTGTGTGGTGCGAGTGGGCGATGGCGGACGCGGGTTCACCGAGTTCATGCCCATAGAAGTTCCCTTCAAGAGTTAGGGCAACTGGCATGTGGTTCGCGATAAATGTGAAACAGGGCTGCGAGCAAGAGGCGCTATCACTCTTGCGGGGCACCGCCGCAGCTGACAGTCTTCAAGAGCTGTTCGTACCGAGCGCAGTAACACGCACGGTACGCGGCGGAAAAATGGTCGAGAGCGCAGAGCCTCTGATCCCCGGTGTTGTTGTGGCTGTGGCACCCGGCAGACACGAGGTGCGAGCCGCTTTACGGCACGCTCGCGGTGTTGACGAGGTGCTTACTTCCCGACCCGGTGCCGCACAGATGGCAGATGCTGAGGTCGCGCTTATCGATGCGCTGACGCGTCCGGGATGCCGTGTTGTCGGCTTTTCAGAAGGATTTGTCGGGAAAGGCGGCGAAGTTACGGTGATAAACGGACCGCTTTGCGGACACGAAGATTTAATCCGTCGCATAAGCCATCGCGGCAAGCGCGCCTATGTGCACATGAGCGTAGCAGGACATGAGGTGGAAGCTCGTATGGGTCTGCGCGTTACACGCCAGCGCGAAGGTGCCGCAATGGCGAAGGCAGGGTCGCGGGCTAATGCGCAAACTTTAGCGCCGCAGATTGCTGTAGCGGCAACCACCTGAGGCGAAGCTGGCGTATGCCAGCTTCCTACGGCGGGAGCGCAGGCGTGCCTCCGCCGTAGGAAGCTGCTTTTTCGGCAGCAACCTCAAAACTACATACTCCCGGGAAGCCTTGCGAGCAGCTCCTTCCACAGAGGGCTTGCAGGTGCGGGAACAATACGTTTGACCAAACAGGTCTAGGCGACCATAGCGAAGCTATGTTCGTTGAAGACCCCTGAAACCTTTGAAGGAAGGAATAGCGAAGCTATGCCCCATTTCGACTGGTATGCGGTGCAGGTTATGTCTGGACAAGAGCGCAAGATGATACAGTTTATCGAAACTGCGTGTGCAGAGGATGACGAAGAATCTGCCGACTTGCAGGAGCCACTTGTACTAGATGAATGCTTCGCGCCCCGCTACCGCACACAAAAGAAAATGTATGGCGAGTGGCGAAATGTGGAGCGAGCCCTGATGCCGGGCTATCTTATAGCTGCTGTTAATGATCCTGTTCAGCTGGCGCAGCGCTTGCGCCGTGTGAATGATTTTTGCCGAGTGGTTAAGAGTGGTCAGACGTATGTTCCTTTGAACGCTTACGAGCGCACATGGCTGGAAGCCCACACTAGCCGCGGCGACCGCGTGGTCCCTATGAGCTTTGGTCGCAAAGTGGGCGATACGCTGGAAGTGACACAGGGTCCGCTTAAGGGTTACGAAGGGCGCATTACGAAAGTGAAACGCTCCGACAGCCTAGCGTTGTTGGAGTTCCATGTGGGTTCCATAAGGATAAAAACCACCGTTGGTCTGGGTATTCTCCCGGAGTAATGGCGGGAAACAATAAAGAAAAGATTGCAAGAAACTTTTGATAATCAAATAGATAACGCAGCGGCAGCAGAATTGCTTGCGAACCCAACGTGTGTAGGTGCCGATGCCAACACCAACGTTCGCACCCAACCCCTACCATACCGCTTCATAAAGCGCACATTCGATATTGTGTTTAGCAGTGCAGTTATAGTAGTTGGGTTTGTACCAGCGCTAATATTATCTATTGCAATAGTTATAGATTCTCCGGGGGCAAGTCCAATTTATTCTCAAACTAGACTAGGTAGAGGCGAGAAGCCTTTTAAGATGTATAAGTTTAGAAGCATGATACCTAGTGCAGATGAACTACTACCTAATCTAAAAGATAAAAACGAAGCAACAGGACCTCTGTTTAAGATTAAAGATGACCCACGTGTTACTCGTGTAGGGCACTTCATTAGAAAACATTCAATAGATGAACTGCCTCAGTTTCTAAATGTATTTCTAGGACAGCTTTCTTGTGTAGGACCTCGTCCTCCTCTTCCAAGTGAAGTAGCTGAGTATACAGAGCGTGACCGTCTTCGCCTAACAGTAAAACCGGGACTTTCAGGCTATTGGCAAATAAGTGGCAGAAGTGACCTTACATTCAACGACATGGTAAATCTAGATATCGACTACATAAACGATGCGTCCCCTATAACCGATCTAAAAATTATCGGCAAAACTGCTCTAATCATGGTTAAAGGTGACGGAGCTTACTAATCAGTTGAAAGAGTCTTTAGACACCCAGCATGTTTTCATAATAGGGTCAAAGGGTATTCCCGCTAAATATGGCGGTTTTGAAACCTTTGTTGAGAAGCTTACTGAATATCAGGTATCTAAAGACATTCAGTATCATGTGGCTTGTGCTGTAGATAAAATGCCCAAAGAAAGAGAATATGAATACAATGGCGCACATTGCTTTTGTATAGAGTGGCGCCCTATTGGTGCTGCTAGAGCAATTACCTATGACCTTGATGCTCTTAAGTGGTCTCTTAATTATATTGAAAAAGAAAATATCAAGCATCCAATAATCTATATTCTTGCATGTCGAATAGGACCATTCATTGGTCATTATGTAAAACGGATTCATGAATTAGGAGGCAAAGTTTTTGTCAATCCTGATGGACATGAATGGATGCGTGCAAAATGGAGTGCTCCGGTAAAGCGATATTGGAAGATTTCAGAAAAAGGAATGATTAAACATGCTGATCTGGTTATCTGCGACAGTAAAACCATAGAAGCATATATTCAGCGTGAATACTCTAAATACAACCCAAAAACTACCTATATTGCATATGGTGCAGATACAACGCCATCCCCTTTAAAAGATGACTCACCTGTATTTGTAGAGTGGCTAAACAAAAACGAACTTACTCCTGATAACTACTATTTAGTAGTAGGACGTTTTGTTCCTGAAAATAATTACGAAACTATAATTCGTGAATTCATGGCTTCAAACACTAAACGCGATTTAGTAATAATCACAAAAGCTGAAGGCTCATTTTTAAGTGAATTAGAAAACAAACTACATTTCTCTAATGACCCAAGAATCAAATTTGTAGGAACGGTTTATGACCAAGACCTCCTAAAGAAGATACGAGAGAAGGCTTTTGCATATATACACGGTCATGAAGTTGGAGGCACAAACCCGAGTTTGTTAGAGGCGCTTGCATCTACTAAGTTAAATCTTCTTTTAGATGTCGGATTCAATAGAGAAGTAGCAGAGAACACTGCATTATATTGGGAGAAAGAAATTGCTTCTCTAAATAGTTTGATAGATGGTATTGATTTGCATTTTAAAGATACCGAGAAAATATCATTAAACAATCCGATGTCAAGAGTTGAAGCGAAATACTCTTGGCACCATATTGATGATGAGTATAGTTCTTTGTTTCACCTTATGATTCAAGGTTCGTTTTGAAAATTCTTCATGTGTCTATAGGTTTACCTCCATTAAGGAAAGGCGGTCTTGTTAGATACTGCATGGATTTAATCAATGCCCAGCAAAAAGCTGGTGATGAAGTTGCGCTATTATTTCCGGGCTCACATAAAATAGGTAAAAATACAACAATAAAGCAAAATTATTTTGGCGGAATCAAGGTTTTTGAAGTGGTTAATCCTTTGCCTGTCGCTTTAACTTTCGGGATAGGGAATCCATGCTCTTTCATGGAAACAGCTGATAGTCCATCTTATAAAACTCTTTTAGAGTTATGGAGTCCTGATGTTATCCATGTACATAGTATTATGGGAATTCATAAGGAGTTTTTTGAATTAGCACATAAAATGGGCATTCGCATTGTCTTTACAACGCATGATTACTATCCGATATGTCTTCGATGTTGTTTTGTGAATGTTGATGGAATTTTATGTGATGGACCTTCTGGGGAAAAGTGTGCCAATTGTAATTTTAAAAGCGGAATAACGAAAACAAGTAGTTTTATTATGCAGTCGCAAATGTATAAATCGCTTAAGCAAACATCGTTTATGAAAAGAATTAATAATAGAGCGAAAAACCTAATGATAGATAGATGCAACAAAGATGTTGTTTCTTTGGAGATTGTTGAAGAGTATCAAAAACTATTAAATTACTATACGAGAACTATGCTTCTTATGGATAAGTTGCTTTGTAACAGCGAATTGACTAAATCTATTTATTTCAAATACTTTCCATCAATTGAATCCGTTTATCTGCCTATAACACATGACTTTCTTCCGAATTGCTGTCTAGATAGATCTAATGCGAGGAACAATGAAGTGGTATTAGGTTATATGGGCGGTACGAATCCATGCAAAGGATTAAATATATTATTAGATGCTCTCTATTATTTAGATCATTATAGAATCAAATGGAAGCTATTTCTTTATGGAGATGACTATGGTGACTTTATTGATGATGAGAGAATAATCGATAAAGGTTCTTACTGCTTTTCGGACGAGATGTCAGTATTTCGGGATTTGGATGTTGTTATAGTGCCATCCGTATGGCCAGAAACGTTTAGTTTCATTACTCTTGAAGCTTTATTGTCTGGAGTTCCAGTGGTGTGCTCTGATACGGTTGGGGCAAAGGATTTGGTTCCAAAAGATCTAATATTTGAGAGCGGGAATCCAGTTTCTTTGGCGCGAGTTTTAGTTGATCTAATTAATGGCAATATAGCTAAAGCAACAGTACTCGATAAGAAGAAATATGATATGGAAACACATTGCGTGTGTGTAAAACGACAATATCAATCCTAAACATAATATTTGATTAATAAAAGATCAGACAAAGTCCATCAAAGAAATTTCTAGAATTTTTCAATGCCATTATCGAGAAAAATATGTGTGTTATCGCTTGTTATTGCTGTTGCAATTGTATGCGAGCTATCTATTCCTAATCAGGCGATTTTACAGAAAGCATTATGGATACTGCTTGCGATAGTAGGTATTTTCGTATTTATTATGCGAGATAGATACAACTTAGTTCTAAATCGAATGTTCCTTATTGCGAATCTTGCTTACGCTCCTTTTGTGATTGCAGCAATAGGTACTGTTTCTATGTATTTTTTAGTTGGTGATGAATTAAACATTACTATTCAGGCGATTACTACTACCATCTATTTAATAGTGGATATGCTGGCAGCATACTGTCTTGTGTCTGTCTTTAAGACGAAATCTATATTGATAATGATTGCGGCCATATGTTTGTCATATGCGCTATCTTTGTTTGTAGGATTTTTGTCTGTTGGGCTAAATGGGTTCATATTGTATTTGTCGGGCTCTAATTTAATTAGTTCAGTTTGGTTCGAAAAGCATGATGTAGGGGTATCGGTTGTGCCTCTGGTTATTTTTTTGATATTTAAATTTAAAGAAATGGGAAACTCTAATAAGCGGATTTGTATAGCTGTACTATTGGCGCTTATGTTAATTCTTTTTATTTGCGGCAAGCGGAGTGCGTTAATGGGTCTTTGCGTGGGGATATTTTGCTTTTTAATTTACAGGATTACGAGGGATGAAAGAAATCGCATCTCGGTTGTTTTTATCTCGGCAATTTGTGTACTTATAGGTTCTTATGCATATGTATGTATTATTCATAGTGGGATATTAGGAAACATAGCGAATTATTTTGCAATAAATAGTATGGGCAGAATCGAAGTTTATGAATGGTTCACCGATCAGTATGATATTACACCGGTGTATTTCGGCAAAGGATTCCAATATATTCATCAATATATGAATGCTGGACTTGGTAGTGAACTGGTCAATGATTTTGATTATCTTCACAATAGTATCCTTCAAATATATATAGAAACAGGTTTCTGGGGTTTTTGGGCTTGGTTTATTTTTATTTTGATTATATTTCCCTATTCGATAAAAAGATATTTTGGGAATCGATGCTATATATTTGCGTCTACATTAATGATTGTGACGGTAGCAATATTTATGACTGATAATGTGCTGACGTATCCTTTGTATCAGTTAACTTTATATGTAACACTGTTTGCATTTATAATAAATAAAAATAGTGATGCCCGAAAACATTTTACTGTTTCTTTTGTTGGCTGCAAAAGCGAAAAGAGATTCATATCGATAATTTAACCTACATTATTGTAACTTGGAATAATGAGAATACGATAGTCAACTGCGTTGATTCCATTTTGGAATACGAATCTGGTTCATCAATTGTTGTTGTGGATAATTGTTCCACAGACTCAACCATTGAATTACTAAAAGACAAGTTTGATGGAAACATTACTCTGATTGAACAAGACAGCAATGTTGGTTTTGCGGAGGGTAATAACAGAGGATTGGAATATGTACACACTGAATATGTTTGCTTTTTAAATCCAGATACAGTTTTAATTGAAAGTATCAGCGGGGATATTGTCTCATACTTTTGTAAAAATAAGAGTGTTGGTATTGTGGGACCTGCTCTTTTGAATCCAGATGGAACCATGCAACCATCAGTCAGCACTTTCGAGCGTCCTTTTAATACGTTTATTCGAAACTTGGGAATAGGAAGGTTTTTACCAAAAAGGTTAAAAAGAAAATATACTCCATTCTATTATATATACGATACGCCTTGTATAGTAGATTGGCTTATGGGTGCTGCTTTATATTCGCGAACGATGGATATAAAAGCTATAGATGGATTTAGCAAAGATTATTATATGTATACAGAAGATATGGATCTTTGTATAAAAATGAGTACTTTGCTTGGGAAACATACAGTTATATTTCCTGATAAAAAAGTAATTCATATTGGTGGTGTTAGCGAACTGCAAAATATGAGTTACCATAAGTTCAGAAAAATGCAGGAAAATGAACTTGTATTTATTAAGAAGTTTTATCCAGAATTGCTAAATAGATATAAATTGCTAAAAAAAATATCATTTAGAATTCGGGGGCTTTTCGTCATTTTATTCGTACATAATGATTCTAGGAATGGGTTATTAAATAATGTAAAGATAGCTGTAGATGTACTAGAGAATAGTTTTCTATGAATATCTTGAAAGGAATTCAATAAAGGACGGGTAAGTCTTAAAACGTGTGGGACAATTCACCAAATTTGATGTCTGAACTGGTAAAACAAAGAAAACCTAACCTCGATTCTACGATTAAGGACAAAATAGGGGTATAAAAACATAAGCCCTCTTTAAGAACAGCTTTTAAAAAATGACTAGTACAGCTAGAACTGAATATGTTGATACTTATATGGAGGAACTCGAGAGCCCATCTCGACATCCTTACTTAGTGACTCTCATCCTCTTTTCTCTTGTCGCTTCTTGTAAACAGCGGAACAGGTTTGTTGGGTTTTCTCTCATGTCCAAGTACCAGCATACAGCGATGTCTAAGACTTGCAAAACTCATAAATCCCCGACATGTACGTATGATGTCTTTGATCTGCCTGTTAAGGCTTTCTGCCACGGCTGTTCTGCTTTCTGAGGGTGCGGACTGTCATAGGGATCTTAAGAGAGCTCTACTCTCTCTTAAGATCCCTATTGAAAACATGGGAGGGCAAGGATATCTGTCCCTCTACTCTATTGATAATAAAGCCCGTCTTATACGCTCAACTGTAGGGCTTAGCGACTCTGGGAAAGGTACAAAACGCTACATCATACAAAAACAGGCAGAAAACGCATGGGTAGACAAGAGACAGTGAAAACCTTGATAAATCCCATACGTTTTAAGACTTACCCAATTCCAAGTCAACGTTCGAAGGCAAAATAAGGATACAAAAAATTAAGCCCTTCTTAAAGTAGCTTCAAAAAATATGACCAAAAGTCACAAAATTGAATATCTTGGGCCTTTCCGAAAATCGTGTTGCCGATAACTCAAAAACATTAACTTGATCAGGTGTTTTAGATGAGAATTAAGACGGCAACACCAGTTTTAGAAGAAAAGCGATAGGTTTTTGGCCGCACTATCAGATGCCCCTAGATTCAAGGGCTTTAAAACAAGCTATGAGATATGAGCTTTACAACTAAGAAAACGACATCATGCGACCTCGCACCTAGGCGGGTCCCTGGGTACAGGCAGGTGTGTCATGTCCTGCCCCTAGCGCTTTTTCTTGTGCTTGGAAGTCTTGGCGGCAAAGGCGGCAGCTTGGGCTTTCTTTCTTCTTACGTAGGCAGTGGTACCCTCAATAGCATCCGGTGCTCCAAAGGCCAAAAGCAGCCGTCTTCTGGTCTCTTTAAAGGGATCAAACCCACGGCTTTTGCGCTTGAGTTCTTTGATCTTGTCATTAGTCGATTCTGCCCGTGCTGTGTTGATATGGCTTATCGTTGCCGTTATCAGGTAGCGTTTGTACTTAGCAACAGTTTTGGCAAAGCGTCTCATCTCAGGTATCTCAAGTCCGCTTGCCTTGCTAATCCAGCTATCAAGCACCTTCTCGCATTCCTGCCTATCGGTTCAAGGTCGGTCTTGCCATATGTAGTAGAGCTGAAGTGTCAGATAAGCTTGCCGCAAGTGAGAGTGCTTAGAGTCACAGATGGCAAGTATGTTACATATTGTCTTCTTTTCTACCTCTATCCACGGCGCGTCTTTGAACTCACGTCTTCTCTTGCCCCGGTTGGCTGCAAGCTTTCGGTGGCGTCTTTTGATATCAGCCCTGTTGCTTGCACCCTTTTGCAGACGACACCTCGCATCGTCTATGCAGGAAACACCGATCTTTGCGACATGGAACCGGTCAACTCCTATACAAGCAAACCTACACCACTTCTTTGCTGCGTTCAGATAGATGTCGTACATGTCAGAGCACATATGTCCATCGGGATGTCAAGTAGCAATATGAGCCTAACCCCTGATTTGCGCAGACAGGGGTTAGGCTCCAATCCATTGGATTCAGTGCGATCAAGCGCATCCGTTCAGTGGCTATCTATCGATAGTTTCTCCCGGTCGCTCAAGCGATCCAGTCACATATTCGTGGATACAGTACAAGACTGCCCACATGTTGATCTCTTCGGTAGAGGCAGAGCCGCAGAGCCGCAGAAAGCGACAAATTCAAAAGTCGTACGTAGCAAAGGAGAGTACTTTGTTGTACATGCTCTGAACGCGGGTTGCCAAAACGCGTCAACGGCACTGAACCAGGGATGGGGTATGCTGGTCCAAGAACTAGGGAAGACCCAGTTCTTGGTCTACCTGACGTCCGATGACCCAGATCCACTTGATCATTTCGGAGGCTATGGCCACTTTTGCTGTATTGGAGTTTTTGCCCAAGTCATCGACCATATGCAAGTATCTCTCGAAAAGCCGCTTGTTGGCCTTTGCGGCGATGGCCTCCACTTCGCCGGAGACAGACCTTCCCTTGAGAGGGTATTTCTTATGGGGCTGGCGCGACCGTATGGAAGCATTACATTCGATG
>NZ_JAAKEG010000032.1 GCF_011039075.1 Adlercreutzia sp. ZJ304 | reverse complement strand
CTGATGATATGTCCATCGGGATGTTACACAAAGAGGCTCCGACCTGAACAAATGGTTTATTCAGTCCAAAATCTGGGCTAGCATCTAGGTGTCTCAATTCCCGTGATTCAACAATCACACAATGCCTGGAAGGAGCCTCTCTATGCAGCAGTATACAACCTATGTAGGAATCGACGTTCATGCCAAATCCTTGGTCTGCAAAGGCGTAAACATCAGCGATGGTCAAGAGTATTCCAAAGTATTCAAAGGACCCGATAAGGATTGCGCCCTTATCCGATGGGTAAACCAATTGCCTAGCCCTGTCTACTGCGCTTACGAATCCGGATGCACCGGTTTTGACCTGGCAAGAAAGATCAGAGCCGAAGACATCGACTGCGACATCATCGCCGTATCTTCCCTGGCGAGAACCTCCATCGAAAAGCGTCGGAAATGCGATAAGATCGACGCTTGCGCCATTCGAAGAGAAATTACCAATCCGGTCAAGAAATACTCCTGTGTATGGATTCCCAACGAAGAGATCGAAGGGGCCAGAGATCTTGCGAGGCTTCGGGTGACCACAACTGACGAAGTCAAGGCGGCAAAACTGCGAATCAGCGCCTTTCTGCTCAAATACGGCTACGTTTGGCAAGAAACCACCGAAAGCGGAAGACCGAAGGCCTCTTGGGGAAAAGACCACATGGCCTGGATAAAGTCTATCGATCTCGACGATCCCGTCTCCCAGCAAGTCCTGGATGGCCTTTTGATACTGCTCGACCAGAGGATTCAAGAAGACAGAACACTCAGGGAAAAGATCGCGGATCTGGCTGACACGCCCCGTTTCAAGCCCTATGTCGATGGCCTGTGCAGGCTCAAGGGCATCAACGTCCAGACGGCTTTTCTCGCAGTGGCGGAGATCGGCGACTTCAGACGCTTCAAGTCGCCCAGGCACCTTTCCTCTTGGCTTGGAACTACTCCCTCCGAGTCTTCCAGCGGAAACCGCAGATCCTGTGGTCCTATCACCAAGCAGGGAAACGGCCGCCTTCGCCGGGCGCTCATCGAATGTAATGCTTCCATACGGTCGCGCCAGCCCCATAAGAAATACCCTCTCAAGGGAAGGTCTGTCTCCGGCGAAGTGGAGGCCATCGCCGCAAAGGCCAACAAGCGGCTTTTCGAGAGATAC
>NZ_JAAKEG010000031.1 GCF_011039075.1 Adlercreutzia sp. ZJ304 | reverse complement strand
CTTTTGCAATGTAGGTATCTTCCATATCGCAACAGAAATGCCTTACTCTCATTTTGTCAGAGAGGGAGATGCTGTCGTAGAAGGCCTGTATTGCATCACTATCTTTGCCATTGACGATGTCGAGTACACAGGTGTCTTCTGCATCGTATGCTACTGCCCAAAAGATGGAGTGGCGTCTGCCACTCTCTTCACGCCAGGTATAGGTATGGATCTCATCCATCAGCAAACTTCGTTTAAGACGAACTTGTTTGATATGAACTGCCTCTATGAGCTTTTGTATAGTTCCAAAGCTTACCTGTATACGTTTGCAGATACTCAAGATAGATATAGGGTCTTGAATCCATCTAAGTACATGTTCTTCAAGTTCAAGTGTGACAGAAGGACATATGCGAGATGCAAAGGAGATGTCTTCGCTTATTGTGCATCTACACCTCTTACAGTAGCTTCTCGGTACAAAGACATAAAGCAGATAAGTTGTTTCTGCATGATAGTGTCGAATCTTTCTTACATAGGTTCCGTACCCAATCATTGCGTACTTGCACCTTGGGCATATGCGCTCTGTCTTTTTGACGCGTACGTTGAACTCATGAAGACCTATCGTGCTATCACGTTTATCTACTCGAACATTACAGGGAAGTCCCAAATTCTCTGGCTTAAAGCGACTCATGAGATCACCCACGCTCTAAAGCCCGCAATAGCAGTTGCGCAAAAGCCAGGACATGTTGATAGATCTTCTGTACGCCCTGCATCAAAACAGCGCATAGCTAGCAATTCTACCGTCATCACATCAGTGAGCGATGGGCTACCGCATACGATTCTTTCAAGTGCGCAAAGCTCTATCTCATGTGGAGCACTCATATCATTGGGAAGTGTTCCATCTACATACAAGCCATCCTCAACTGATGGCAGTGTATGCTCGCAATACGCGAGTTTTCTTTTCGTGTTGGCATTCCTTGTGTTCATAGGGAACTCCTATTCTGCCAAAGACACAGGTGCCAAAAGGGGAGTGCTGAGCGTCTCTACCACCCAGCACTCCCTGCCATATACGCGATGCACAGACATCTCTGTGCCTTTAGCGTATCGATTACTCTATACGCATCGCAGACACACTGATTCTAGTTTGTGGGAGCTTGCATCTTGAACCGACTGATCACATCAAGATCAGCCCACCAACACAGTTTTGAAAGGAATCGAGAAATCGACCCTAAA
>NZ_JAAKEG010000030.1 GCF_011039075.1 Adlercreutzia sp. ZJ304 | reverse complement strand
CGGGAGGTATCTGCTATACAAACTTTGCAGCTTTTGTTAGTCGATTGTGCAGATTGTATGTTCACCTGTGGAAAAATGAACCATAAATAGCTCATTTTCAAAAAAGTTCTTGCAATTCTAGGAAAGCGGGTTTTATAGTTCGGGCTGTCGATAAGACAATGGGAATTTGCGAGTAACTCGCTTTTGCGTTTTGTCTGGTTTGTAATTTGAATCAGAACAGATGCTTTTAGTGGAACGGGAATGAAGCTAAAAGCTAGCAAAAAGCAAGTGCTAAGGGACGGAAAAATGAAGAAGATGCATTTGCCTAACAAGGCATTAGTTTCAACGATTGTAGCCTCTTTGGTTCTAACACTGAGTCCTGCATCTGCGTTAGCAGATGAGACGCTGGCTATACAAGATACAAAATCAAGTAGCTCTAGTGCATCAGTTGAGGCATCTAAGACACCAGATGTGTCCAAAACAGATACACAGAGCATATCTTCTAAAGATGAATCTAGCGAAGACCTAGACAAGATTTGTCAAAGCGCAATAGAGGAAAAAGACGATATAGAGGTAGTATCTGTTTCTGTAAACCTTGCTGATAAGCAAAGTGAAGTTAGCATTGTCCAGCAAGCAGGTCTAACCTTTGCCATAAACGACAAAGATACATCTGTACCTAGGGCAGCACTTCTTGGCTGGTCTGCTAAATCTCTAAAAGACACACTTGCTATACCCTCAAGCATTCAGGTTAATAACACCTCATACACTGTTACGAACATCAGTACGAATATAGAAATGGGGGGGGGGGTTCTATGAATTTAGCTCTACAGAGCTAGACCCCCAAAATTCAAAAAATTTCCCAACAACTGCAACTAATACAAACAAAGATATAAGTGAAAATGCGTCCGCAGCCACTAGTGCTGCAGATGCAGGCATTGCTAACCCATATATTGGCGAGTATTACTCTGAAGCTGAAAAGGCACCCGGAGTAACGCAAGTCACAATTCCTGATACGGTTGAACAAATTGACCTAGCTTTCTTTCAAATGCTGCCAAACCTTACATCCATCGATGTAGCAGCAAACAATACACACTACTCAAGCTACAACGGAGCGCTGCTAGATGCAGCCAAAACTAGCCTCCTCCTCATCCCAGAGGGCATGGAGGGCACCGCTGTGCTCCCTGACACACTGGCCGCTGTCCCTGCTTGTGTCTTTTCCCGATGCACCAAGCTTATGGCCATTTCTGTTGCAAATACAGGGAGCGCAGCTTCTAGTGCCTATGCCGCCCAAGATGGAATCTTATATACAAACGACTTGTCCTCACTCATAGCTGCTCCTGCTGGCATTGGTGCTAG
>NZ_JAAKEG010000029.1 GCF_011039075.1 Adlercreutzia sp. ZJ304 | reverse complement strand
TGATTGCAAACAAATATAATATAGCTTGTGTCTAGCTTATCGTAGTCTGCCCCTTTATCAAGCGATGCAGTATCAATAGATGCTTGATAGTATCTATATCTCCTAGCGATATCTGCTCTTTGTTGAACTTGTAGTTCTATGTCAAAAACTTCGTGTTTTGTTTTAGCAAACAAATCAAGTCGAACACTCTTAAAGTCTAGTCTAGGTTCTATTGCTTGTTCTGCGTTTTTATAGATTAGGTCATCAATTTGTTTACCTAAGACACACTCTAGAAAGTCTTTACATATATCTTTTTGAATCATTACGCGATTAAACATGAACTGATTAGTAATAGAAACAAACTTTTCTTTATCCATAGCAATCTATTCTTTCTCTAGAAGACTTATAAATCTTCTAATCAAGACTAGATTGCAAACCTTATATCTGTGTATCAAAAATGCGATATCAAGCGACATACAAACCTTGGCACAAAACTAACTGTTTGCAACACCTATTGACATCTCAAATCCCCATAGTTGCAACTTTTATTGAGTGTAAATCTTGCAGAAAGCTGGCATTTGCCACACTAAAAAATCCTAGGATATAGGCAAAAATGTGTCTAATTCTCACTTGGCATACCTGTTCAGGCAAGCCTTCTCTAAGAAAAAGTCAACCTATGAACAGGAGTGAGCGATGTTTACTAGAAAATGTGCAATCTGCGGCGGCAAGATGAAGAAAAATGGGTTTACAAAAGCTGAAAGATAAAGGTAGAGATGTAGCTTATGCGGAGGCTCTAGTGTTAGGGAAAACGATACCTCCGCAAGATGGCTTTTGGGTAAACTCTCAACACCTTGACGCTAGATTACGATTCAACTCATCCGCATACTAGTCAAAATAGTTAGAAAAATGGTCAAAACTTCCGACTTTCCATGGTCATAGCGCCACATAGCTAACTTGAATTGTGGAGAACACTGGGCAAACAGAAAATTTGACGCTTTTTTGATGCCTTAGCAGACAGGGTTTTGCGTTCAGGACTGTGGAAAGTCGAAAGTTTTGACCATGTCTTCGCCTAAAAAGTGACGAAGGCAACACACAACCTAATTGGATGCGCCAAAGAGCAGCGTGCCAAAGAATTGCACCTAATGGCACACTCTTTGACACGCTATATCCGGGATGAAATTTTCAAAAGAATAGGCACTAAAGCCTAAATTTACGAATTGCTTTTAGCTTTGTATTAAATGCCGAACTCAGCAAAAAGCTGCTTACGATAGGTTGGGTCTTCGGATGCCTTGAATAGGTCGTTTTCACGCTTTTTAGAGAGAAGTAACTTTGTGAGTTCTGCATAACGCATTTCAGCTTCCACTCGTCCGCGTTCCAGCCCTCGTTCTAA
>NZ_JAAKEG010000028.1 GCF_011039075.1 Adlercreutzia sp. ZJ304 | reverse complement strand
GGCTATACGTACTTCTCGCTCCCAATCTTCTCCTATTGTACTTACAGAAAACACCTTATTCACCCACTCTCTATCTTTATTGGCTCTATCTACTGCGCAAGCAATAGATGTAACTAGTTTGTTTTGTTTGTCTATTTTACCAGTGGAGACATACTCCATAAAAGAGAGCAGATGCTTATCTTTTGTCTTCTTATAATCCTTACAGTTAAGAGCAATCCAGTGTATACCGCTGTCTATATCTAAAGATGTGTCTTGCCTACATATTGGTTCTATTTCATATACAGGAAGTCCTGCTTTGAAAGGGTCGTGATTGCAAACAAATATAATATAGCTTGTGTCTAGCTTATCGTAGTCTGCCCCTTTATCAAGCGATGCAGTATCAATAGATGCTTGATA
>NZ_JAAKEG010000027.1 GCF_011039075.1 Adlercreutzia sp. ZJ304 | reverse complement strand
CTCTACGACGATTCCGTGCCGACCTCGATATCGAACCATGCGGCGCAAGGCGTAAGGCGGCTGGTCGATCGAAGGCGGCACTTCACCATCGACCTGCATAAGCGTCCCGTTGTGGCCAACGTGGCCACTGCGCGCGAGTTGGCATGCTGGATATGGGCGCTCGGGCGCATGAGCGAAGGGACGCTGACCTAAGAGCATTCTACCTGCTCAATACCGATCATTCCCTGACATCTCTTCCATATCGACTGGTCGTTGGGTGCGATCCCAGATGCCTTTTTGAGCGGCGGACAAGCCGCCATGCTCGCAGAGAGACTCTTCTTATTGGAAGGTGCGCGCATCCAGCCGTAGCAACGAAATGCGAAGACAGGCGGTCAACATAGATGAGCTATGATGCAGCGAACTTGTAACGGTTCGCGCTAGCTCATGACCGTCAACCCGCGAATATTAAACTGCGAATACGAGCGTCGGTTTGAGGACACTACCCGTCGGAAGCGGTCAGGTGATGATAACAAGGCCCAAGTTGGGAAGAAATTCCTGGCTTGGGTCTTCATTGCCTATTGACAGAAGATATGACCAGTTTTGAAGCTGGAGAACCTCCTCTAACGTAAAGAGGATTCTCCCATAATTGCCGTATCACAAAAGCAGTAGCGGAAAATCATTAGGGAGGTTCCTATGCGATATTCTACCTATATTGGAATTGACACGCATAGCACAAAAAACGAAGTGTGCGCTCTTGTAATTGAAACAGGGGAGATCCAAAACGAGACGTTTAGCGATGATCCGAATCAAATCATTCGCTGGATCAATGAGAACGATCTCCCTAGACCGATACGTTGTGTATATGAAGCAGGTCCCACAGGCTATTCTTTGGCAAGAACGCTAATCAGCGCAGGCTTTGAATGCGTAGTTGCGGCGACCTCAAAACTCCCTAAGCGCCATGACCGAAAGAAAAACGACAAGATAGACGCAGAATGGTTAGCAAGATTGCTGTCTTCTGGCGCGATTCGAGAAACGCATATACCGACCCTGCAAGAAGAATCGCTGCAACACTTGTCGCGGCTTCGCAATGAAACAATGAACGACTTGAAGAGAGCAAAGCAAAGGGTCGCTTCGTTTCTCCTTCTCACGAAAACAGAATACAGCCTCACGAAAAGAAGGTGGTCCAAGAAATTCAGGGAATGGGCCGAAGAAATAGAATTTGAGCGCCCGGAAGACACTTTCGTCTTTAGATTGAAATATGCCGAGGTCATACGCCTAGAAGAGCGCCTTTCCTATATCGAAAACCACATCGTTCGCATTATTGAAGACGATGAAAGGCTATTAACGCTAGCAAAGCGTCTTATGTGCATATATGGAGTAGGCAAAGTTGCCGCATTTACACTGGTGTGCGAGATCAATGACTTTGCCCGCTTCAAGAACGGCAGATCATTTGCATCCTTTGTAGGCTTAACCCCATCAGAGCATTCAACGGGAAAGCGAAGGATAACAGGAAGAATTACGAAAACCGGAAATGGGTATCTTAGAAGCATCATCATAGAGTGCGCCAATATCTATGCCCGATGCATCCCGGTTGTCAGACATGAGGATGAAAGCGTCCCCGAAAACGTCCGGGCAAAAGCAGATAAATGCTCTAAACGACTAAAGAAGCGGCGAGAATACTTGATTGAAAAAGGATTGTCCAACAATAAAGCGAAGGTCGCTATTGCTCGTGAATTATGTGAATGGGTTTATTGGATAGCTACTTTACCTGCATAGCGCATTACTTGCACATCCCTTTACCTCATTGCTTGAATCTAAATCAAGAGTGCCGGGACGAACCACGGAGAACATTTGCACGGCAATATGGTTGCGTGCGTTGACAGAAAGAGAAACATCTCAAGTGGCCCCGTCCAGCCGAAGGTATCTACATGCGGCAACCAAGCCTTACGAGGCAGCGACACGCGGATATGAGTTTGATCAAAGTGCTTGACGTTGGTAAACACGTCTGAAATTGGAGGCAAGCAACGATGGGTTATCGCCTAGCCTGTCCGGCCAGACAGGCTAGGCGATTATTTGTCCTTGACAAGAAAACTGGTCATATGAATGTTCTACTCATATTA
>NZ_JAAKEG010000026.1 GCF_011039075.1 Adlercreutzia sp. ZJ304 | reverse complement strand
CATAGCAATCTATTCTTTCTCTAGAAAATTTATAAATCTTCTAATCAAGACTAGATAGCAAACCTTATATCTGTGTATCAAAAATGCGATATCAAGTGACATACAAACCTTGGCACAAAACCAACTGTTTGCAACACCTATTGACACCTCAAATCTTCATAGTTGCAACTTTTAATGAGTGTAAATCTTGCAGAAAGCTGGCATTTTGTCACACTTCATTTAATCCTTCCCAAACAAATCGCGGGTGTATACCTTGACGGATACGTCGTCTAAATCAGGGCTCCAGCGGTTGGCTACTATGAGATCGCAGCGATGCTTGAAGTCAGCAAGATTGCGCACCACTTCGCTACCGAAAAATTCAGACGTATTCAAGGTAGGCTCGTATACAACAACAGGAATACCTTTAGCCTTAACGCGCTTCATAACGCCTTGAATAGAACTTGCACGAAAGTTATCAGAGCCCGATTTCATAGTGAGGCGATAAATTCCCACCACAGGCTTTTCGACACCTTCATAAACTAGCCGCCACACGCGGTCTATTATCTCATCTGCAATGTAGTCTTTGCGCGTGCGATTGGCATCTACTATAGCCTCTATAAGGTTTTGGGGGACATCTTTGTAGTTGGCTAAAAGCTGCTTGGTGTCTTTAGGCAAGCAGTAACCGCCGTAGCCAAACGATGGGTTGTTGTAGTGGTTTCCAATACGCGGGTCATAGCCCACCCCTTCAATAATTTGTGCAGCGTCTAGCCCACGCACGCTTGCATATGTATCAAGTTCGTTGAAGTAGGAGACGCGCAAAGCCAGATAAGTGTTGGCAAACAACTTCACCGCTTCAGCCTCGGTTGCTCGCATAATAAGGGTCGGAATATTTTCGGCTGAATCTTGCGCACCCTCTGCTAGCAGAGTTGCAAACTTATGTGCCGCAGATTCAAGTTCGTCCTTAAAGGCGCTCTCGGAAGGCACGCCCACGATAATGCGCGAAGGATGCAAATTGTCATAGAGCGCATGACCCTCACGCAAAAATTCAGGGCTGAACAAAAAGCGCCCCGCAGGATAGCACTTACAAAGAGACTTGGTATAACCAACCGGCACCGTTGATTTAATAACCATAACAGCAGCAGGATTTACTTCTAATACAAGCTCTATCACCTGCTCAACATAGCTGGTATCGAAGAAATTCATATCGGGGTCGTAATTTGTCGGCGTTGCTATAACGACTATGTCTGCCGATTTATAAGCTTCTGCCCCATCAAGGGTGGGGTGCAAATCAAGGTTTTTATGAGCAAGAAAGTCTTCTATATCGGAATCTACGATTGGGCTTTTTCGGGCTTTTAGAAGTTCAATCTTTTCTGGCACAACATCTACAGCAATTCTCCTTGGTCTGTCTCCTTTCGAGATAGACCCCGGACGATTTCTTGGACACGTAATAACGTGGAAAGGAAGAACCGGTATATAGTCCAGAGTTCAAGATAAAAGCCCTAAAAATCCTTGATGAATGCAATAACTCGTGCTTAAAGACCTCTCGTTGGGGAACTTGAAGACCACACCTCGATAACTCGTTTGGAGAGACGATATGAGTAGAACATTGTGAGCCCCTGCTTCATATCGTCTATTCATATAACCGTGGGTCGAGGCTGATAATGGTTCCATCTAACCAAAACCGACAACCAGCCAGGTTGCCACATATATGAGAGGGACTCACCATGAACCATGTTACTTCAATCGGTCTTGATGTCCACGCGCGTTCTATCACTGCGGTCGCACTTGACTCCATCACGGGCGAGGTTCGTTCACAGAAGTTTGGCTATAAACCTGCGGAAGTGGCAAGCTGGATACTTCAGTTCGAATACCCGAAAGCGGTTTAGGAGTCCGGCGTGACGGGGTTCCACCTTGTCCGCTCGCTTCGGGAATTCGAGGTTGATTGTATCGTCGGGGCAGTTTCCAAGATGCACAAACCCGCATCCGACAAGCGCAAGAAGAACGACCGCAGTGATGCGGAGTTTTTGGCGCGACAGCTTATGGCGCACAATATCGTGGAAGTGTTCGTGCCGGATGTGGAGACCGAAGGCGCCCGCAATCTCTCCCGCGTGCTGGAAGATATCCGAGACGACCTCACGCGCGCCAAACATCGCCTGACGCATCTGCTCATCCGCTGGGGATGGGTCTGGAGCGAATGCACAGAGGAAGGCAAACGTCGCGGCACGTGGACACGCGCTCACTGGGAATGGATCAGGCGCATAGAGCTTCCTGATGCAGCAGCGCAGGAATCGCTTGACTATTACATCTCCCAAGTTCGGCACATAGAAGCTCAGAAGAAGGCGATCGAGAAGAGGCTCTGCCAATACGCGCAGAAGCCACGCTGGCATGAGCGGGTAGAGGCGCTTCGATGCATGAAGGGCATCGAGACCATGACCGCTTTTTTCCTGGTGGTCGAGACGGGCGTGTTCTCACGGTTCGAAACCGCCCGCGCATTCGCCTCATGGTTAGGACTCGTCCCTTCGGAGCACTCGTCAGGTGAGCATGTGTGCCGGGGTGGCATCACCAAGGCCGGCAATTCACATCTGCGGAAGCTCCTCGTGGAGGCGAGCTGGCACTACACGCGTGCCACCAAGGAGCGGAAGCGCGGCCTCTACGACGATTCCGTGCCGACCTCGATATCGAACCATGCGGCGCAAGGCGTAAGGCGGCTGGTCGATCGAAGGCGGCACTTCACCATCGACCTGCATAAGCGTCCCGTTGTGGCCAACGTGGCCACTGCGCGCGAGTTGGCATGCTGGATATGGGCGCTCGGGCGCATGAGCGAAGGGACGCTGACCTAAGAGCATTCTACCTGCTCAATACCGATCA
>NZ_JAAKEG010000025.1 GCF_011039075.1 Adlercreutzia sp. ZJ304 | reverse complement strand
TTTCCCACTGTAACGCACCTTTTTCAAAGAAAAATGTAATTTATTAAAACCCCCTTTTAATCCCCTACGGGGGGTATTATAGCAATTAACATTATTTTACACTTTTACGTGTGGTTATTATAGCAATTAACATTATTTTACACTTTTACGTGTGGTTATTATAGCAATAAGTTTTTTTACACCTCTATCAAAAATAAAGGTAAGCATAGCTTGTTTAATGGATATTACCGCCTGTATATCTCTCGTCGATGACCAACATCAACTGCTAGGATGATTAACTCGTCGTCAATAATGCTGCAAATAATACGGTAATCACCTACACGATATCGCCAAAGCCCTCTCAGAGTCCCTGTGAGAGCTTTTCCTTTACTTCTGGGGTCTTCTATGCCCTCTAGTTCACTTAAAGCCCTCAGAACGCGCTGAGCGGCTTTATAGGGCATTTTAGAAAGTGCTTTACGGAAACCTCGTGATGTTGTGACCTTATAACCCATATTCAGCCATCACATCTTTTAGGGGTACAGGCTTTTGTTTGCCTTGCCTGATTTCCTCAAGGTCTTGAAGTATTCCAAACTCCCACTCAAGTCGATCAATAGAATCAGCAAGTGCTTCATTCATGTAAAACGACTTAGTACGTCCGGTTGTTTTTGCCAGATTTTCGTAGCGACTCTCGATTGTGGGGTCCATACGCAGTGATGTAGTCATATATGCGCTCTTTTCTTAATTGGATGTATTATTTGTAATATTTGTATTACATTATACCGACTAGCGAACAGTAGTGTGAGCGATTCTGGCAGAAGTGACAGGATTTTGTTTCGCGTTTCGCGAAACCGAGGCAACGGCGAAGCCGTTGGGCATATTGTATCAGAAGCTTTTAGCTTCGTATTACAAGATGCGGTCCTCGTGTCCGAAACCGTGGAACAGTTTCGGAACCTGTTTTTAAAAAGTAAAATTAACTTTGCAACTTTTAGTTGCTAATCGTTAGAAGTAGCAAGTTCAATTGTTGACCGCTGATAGCATCTATCACAAAGCATATAAAGCGATCCATCACTAGAATTAAGATTCCAAGCATAATCCTTTGATGTTATGGCATTATCGCAGTGGTAGCAGGTTTCAGAATGCGTAACCAAAAACCTTTCAGCATCGCACTCCTCAACGCTGCCATCGTGTGACCACTGATAAATAACTCGTTGCTTCATAAACCCTTACTCTTTCCACGCTTCTTTGAGCCTTTGCCAGCGAGATTTATATTTTATTTTTTGTTCTTGGTTCTCAGGTATTAAATCTTCTTTACGATCGGCTGCATGGAGAAGCTGCGCTGCTTGTCCTTGTTCTTGAGCGTTAAGCAATGCTTTATTTAGATTGCGAATCTGCTCATCCTTTATCTCTAGTTGCTTTGTGAGTTCTTGATAAACCTCAAAAGGTACTGTTTTTAAGGTTTCGTTGGTTTCGCAACTTGGTTTCGTTGGTTTCGCAACTTGCGAAACCTCTTTTCCATAATGCCTGTATATAGCGCTAATTTCATTTTCGTTAGGTTTCCATTGTTTCGCAACTTGCGAAACCTCATGTTTCGCGCACCATTTGCGTATGGATTGTTCAGAGACGCCGCAATCTTGAGCTATTTCTTTTATGGTTTTCGACATAATAGCTATCTCTCAGATTGATTTTTAAGCCACTTTATCACGGTAGGACGAGAGACTCCAAGCGCACGCGCTATTTCAGAATGGTTGGCTTCTGGATGAGATGCAGCGTATTCCTTAATCAATACTTTTTTCGTTGGAGCACCGCCACGATAGCGCCAACTTCCATCCGGGTAATCCAAATCACGAAATACCCAAGCTCTATTCTCTAAGTGATCTCTTTGGCTCTTTCCGTTTCGCTTCTGAGTACCAAATTCCCAACCGCATAGATCTTCGAGCCACCATTTAGGGAAGTGTCGATGGTCTGGACAGTCTTCGAAACACCGCATTGCTTTTTCGCATTCATCCCAGCCAATTTCTGGATGGCCATATTTTTTGGCGCATTCATTCCAACCTGCATGTATTTCTTTAACATCAGCGATTAACTGTTCGCGAGGGATACGATCTTTGATAGATGCAATTGTGAGTGCTTGTACTTGCTTGTAGCGGTGTCCATATTCTCCGTACAGCCTAGTATGGTCTTTTTCACGCTGTGCAAGCCAGCGATAAAAGCCAGGGTTCCAGCCGCGGCGATTTGTTTTCTTAACATAGGGTTTATTTTTCGAAGTCGTTATTTCTTTTTTCATTAGGCTTTTTGACATATCGAATTCATCAACTGTAAATTTCACCTGAGAAAGACCAGCAAACCTAGCAAGCTCTTCGATCTCTATTGGATTACCAGTACGCCATGCTGTCACAAGAGAGTGTCCAGTTTTTGGAAGTGAACCAACAACACGATAAGGCTGCGTTATACCGTGGTAGTCTCTATTGCCTAGTCCTGAAGCAACGTATTCATCGAATTCGTTAGCTGAGCTGCGCATATCGTGTTTTTCATCATAGAGTGAGCGATTTATAACGTCTAATTCTTTTCGCCAGCGCTTCATAACAGAAACAGGCGTTGCTAGTACGTAGTAAAAGTGCATTCCTCGCCCAGAACAAACAACATAGGTTGGATTAGGCTTATCTTTTTGTAACCAATAATAACCGGGAGTATGAATTAGACCGTATTCTTCATCAAAAGCTGCCGGTTCAAAATAATATTTAACTGCTTGCGGCTCTCCATAATCAAGGTCAACCACAAACGCACAAAGCTGGTCAGCGTGGTCTTTTCCGTTTAGGGAGTGCCACCTGCCATCTCTTCCTTTGTGCGGAAAATAAGTACAAGCCGATATATACGCATCGTTTCTGCCTGTAATTATTTCTTCAAGATTTCTAAGAGCAACTGATTTCCATGTGCCGCCACACTCGGCTGAAAGAGTCACAGGAACCTGCATATCATCGTGGTATTTCATATAAGAATTCGAATATTGAAAAAGTTCTCGATAAAAATCCTGAATAGACAGTTCATCAAAACCTAAATCTAAAAACACGTCTTCATGAAGATTTCCCACTGTAACGCACCTTTTTCAAAGAAAAATGTAATTTATTAAAACCCCCTTTTAATCCCCTACGGGGGGTATTATAGCAATTAACATTATTTTACACTTTTACGTGTGGTTATTATAGCAAT
>NZ_JAAKEG010000024.1 GCF_011039075.1 Adlercreutzia sp. ZJ304 | reverse complement strand
TCGCGCCGCAAAACGGCGCAAAGGTTAAACACCTTTGGCACCTTGACAACCGGATACTGTGGATGGGATCACACAAACAAAAATGTGTGATCAAAAAGACAGCAAAATCTTTGATAGATCCACATGGTTTTGTTAATCAAATAACAAAACCACCTATCAATTAATTTGAACTTATGAACTCAAATAAGAGTTCAGGATTCGAACGGAGAGTTTGATCCTGGCTCAGGATGAACGCTGGCGGCGTGCTTAACACATGCAAGTCGAACGATTAAAGCACCTTCGGGTGTGTATAGAGTGGCGAACGGGTGAGTAACACGTGACCAACCTGCCTCATGCACTGGGATAACTACTGGAAACGATAGCTAATACCAGATACTATCTTTTATCCGCATGGATAAAAGATGAAAGCTTATACGGCATGAGATGGGGTCGCGGCCCATTAGGTAGTCGGCGGGGTAACGGCCCACCGAGCCTGCGATGGGTAGCCGGACTGAGAGGTCGATCGGCCACATTGGGACTGAGATACGGCCCAGACTCCTACGGGAGGCAGCAGTGGGGAATATTGCGCAATGGGGGAAACCCTGACGCAGCAACGCCGCGTGCGGGATGAAGGCTTTCGGGTTGTAAACCGCTTTCAGCAGGGAAGATACAAGACGGTACCTGCAGAAGAAGCCCCGGCTAAATACGTGCCAGCAGCCGCGGTAATACGTATGGGGCAAGCGTTATCCGGATTCATTGGGCGTAAAGCGCGCGCAGGCGGGTGCCTAAGCGGGACCTCTAATCTCGGGGCTCAACCCCGAGCCGGGTTCCGAACTGGACACCTCGGGTTCGGTAGGGGAGATCGGAATTCCCGGTGTAGCGGTGGAATGCGCAGATATCGGGAAGAACACCGATGGCGAAGGCAGATCTCTGGGCCGCAACCGACGCTGAGGCGCGAAAGCTGGGGGAGCGAACAGGATTAGATACCCTGGTAGTCCCAGCCGTAAACGATGAACACTAGGTGTGGGGAAGACTTCTTTTCCGTGCCGCAGCTAACGCATTAAGTGTTCCGCCTGGGGAGTACGGCCGCAAGGCTAAAACTCAAAGGAATTGACGGGGGCCCGCACAAGCAGCGGAGCATGTGGCTTAATTCGAAGCAACGCGAAGAACCTTACCAGGGCTTGACATGTAGGTGAAGCGGTGGAAACACCGTGGCCGAGAGGAGCCTACACAGGTGGTGCATGGCTGTCGTCAGCTCGTGTCGTGAGATGTTGGGTTAAGTCCCGCAACGAGCGCAACCCCTGTTCTGTGTTGCCAGCATTTAGTTGGGGACTCACAGAAGACTGCCGGCGTTAAGCCGGAGGAAGGTGGGGACGACGTCAAGTCATCATGCCCCTTACGTCCTGGGCTGCACACGTGCTACAATGGCCGGCACAGAGGGTTGCCACCCCGCGAGGGGGAGCGGATCCCTAAAAGCCGGTCCCAGTTCGGATCGTAGGCTGAAACCCGCCTGCGTGAAGTCGGAGTTGCTAGTAATCGCGGATCAGCATGCCGCGGTGAATGCGTTCCCGGGCCTTGTACACACCGCCCGTCACACCACCCGAGTCGTCTGCACCCGAAGCCGCCGGCCTAACGCAAGAAGGAGGCGTCGAAGGTGTGGAGGGTGAGGGGGGTGAAGTCGTAACAAGGTAGCCGTACCGGAAGGTGCGGCTGGATCACCTCCTTTCTAGGGAGATACCCTTATAGAAAGATTAAAACTAACTCATACCTCAAATAGTATGGGATCTATCACTTCCATCCCAGCATCCGGCTGCCAAGGTGCTAAGAGTGTATATATAACCTTGTAAATCTGCACCTTGACATCTGCATAGCGCGCGATAGTCCGCTGCCAATATATGGACTGTCGCGCGGGAGAATAAGTTATGCGACAGATTATTCAATTCGAAGCTGTTATTACCTAAATAGGGTAGCTTCGCAAACAAATCTGTCACGGACGATCGCAAATAATTGGTACATTTCTACCTATCAAGGTAGTGTTCGTGGTACACACTTGTGTGCCCGATTAAATCTTGTTTTCTTGTGAAGCGAAGATGATACGGGCGTGCGGTGGATGCCTTGGCACAGGCAGTCGATGAAGGACGCGGCAAGCTGCGATAATCTCTGGGGAGGGGCACACACCCGTTACTATCCAGAGGTCTCCGAATGGGGGAACCCATCTGGGGTCATGCCCAGATACCCGGTTTGTGAACACATAGCTTTCCGGGAGACTACCCGCTGAACTGAAACATCTAAGTAGGCGGAGGAAAAGAAATCAACCGAGATTGCGCGAGTAGCGGCGAGCGAAAGCGCAAATGAGCCCAAACCCGGGCGCGTGTAAGCGGCGAGGCGTTGCCGCCCGGGGGTTGTGGGTTTAGGCTTTTACAAGACTCGCATCTTGTAATGTGGTATACAAAGCAGACATCTAGCAAAACGGTATGGAAAGGCCGGCGAAACAGGGTGAGAGCCCCGTATGCGAAAGGTGATCTGGCCATATGCCTTATACCCGAGTAGGTCCGCTCACGTGAAAGGCGGCCCGAATCTGGGGGGACCACCCTCCAAGGCTGAATACTGACCTGTGACCGATAGTGAACCAGTACCGTGAGGGAAAGGTGAAAAGCACCCCGGGAGGGGAGTGAAATAGCACCTGAAACCGCACGCCCACGAGCAGCCGGAGCAGTCATTTGCGCTGTGACGGCGTGCCTTTTGTAGAATGAGCCAGCGAGCCACCGTATACGGCAAGGTTAAGCTAGAAAAGCGAGCCGAAGTGAAAGCGAGCCTTTAAGATGGCGTTTTAGTCGTATGCGGTGAGGCGCGAAGCCGGGTGAGCTATCCCAGGCCAGGCTGAAGCGGGGGTAAGACCCCGTGGAGGGCCGAACCCACTTGGGTTGAAAACCGAGGGGATGAGCCTGGGATAGGGGTGAAAGGCCAATCAAACCCGGAGATATCTCGTTCTCCCCGAAATAGCTTTAGGGCTAGCCCCGAAGCGTTCTCCTTAGGTGGTAGAGCCACCGGATCTTTGAGGGGGCGTCACAGCCTGCCGATGAGAACCGAACTCCGAATGCCTAAGGATAAAAGCTCGGGAGTCAGGTCACGTGGGATAAGCCGCGTGCCCGAGAGGGAAACAGCCCAGACCGCCCGCTAAGGTCCCTAAGTACATGCTAAGTGGCAAAGGATGTGCGTCTGCCCAGACAACCAGGATGTTGGCTTAGAAGCAGCCATGCATTTAAAGAGTGCGTAACAGCTCACTGGTCGAGTGGACATGCGCCGACAATTAACGGGGCTAAAGCATGTCACCGAAGCGGCGGGTTGACAGTTTATCTGTCAGCGGTAGGGGAGCTTCCCACACGGCGGCGAAGCGGATGGGTGACCATCCGTGGAGTGTGTGGGAGTGAGAATGCTGGCATGAGTAGCGAGAGCGGGGCGAGAAACCCCGCCGCCGCAAGCCCAAGGTTTCCTGGGGAAGGCTAATCCCCCCAGGGTCAGTCGGGAGCTAAGGCGAGGGCGAAAGCCGTAGTCGATGCACAACGGGTTGATATTCCCGTACCGCTAACCAGACGTTATACCGATGAGGCGACGGAGGAGGGCAGCCGGGCGGGGTTCTGGACGTCCCCGTGAAAGCGTGTAGGGGCTAGTCGCATGAAAATCAGCGACTAGACATTCCCTGAGACGTGAGACGAAGCGAGTATTCGCGAAGCCGGTCATCCCATGCTCCCTAGAAAAACCCCTAGGAAGACTGGTTGGCGCCCGTACCAAAACCGACACAGGTGGGCGGGTAGAGTATACCGAGGCGATCGGGAGAACCATGGTCAAGGAACTCGGCAAAATAGCCCCGTAACTTCGGGAGAAGGGGCGCCGCTTTTGGTGAAGATGTTTACCATCTAAGCTTTAGGCGGCCGCAGTGAAGAGGCCCAAGCGACTGTTTACCAAAAACACAGGACTCTGCGGAAAGTCGTAAGACGAAGCATAGGGTCTGACGCCTGCCCGGTGCTGGAAGGTCACGAGGAGCCGTTAGCAGCAATGCGAAGCGGCGAATCTAAGCCCCAGTAAACGGCGGCCGTAACTATAACGGTCCTAAGGTAGCGAAATTCCTTGTCGGGTAAGTTCCGACCTGCACGAACGGCGCAACGACTTGGGCGCTGTCTCGACCATGGACCCGGTGAAATTGCATTGTTCGTGAAGATGCGAGCTACCCGCGGAAGGACGGAAAGACCCCGTGAACCTTTACTGCAGCTTGGCATTGGCATCTGGTACGGCGTGTAGAGGATAGGCAGGAGGCTTTGAAGTGGGGGCGCAAGCCCTCATGGAGCCACCCTTGGAATACTGCCCTCGCCGTGCTGGCTGCCTAACGCGCGGCCGTGAACCGGCGTGCGGACCGTGTCAGGTGGGTAGTTTGACTGGGGCGGTCGCCTCCTAAAATGTAACGGAGGCGCGCGTAAGGTCCGCTCAGGACGGTCGGCAACCGTCACCTAAGAGCGCAAGAGCGTAAGCGGGCTTGACTGCGAGGCATACATGCCGAGCAGGTGCGAAAGCAGGCTCTAGTGATCCGGCGGCCCCATGTGGGAGGGCCGTCGCTCAACGGATAAAAGGTACTCCGGGGATAACAGGCTGATCTTGCCCAAGAGTCCACATCGACGGCAAGGTTTGGCACCTCGATGTCGGCTCATCGCATCCTGGGGCTGGAGCCGGTCCCAAGGGTATGGCTGTTCGCCATTTAAAGCGGTACGCGAGCTGGGTTCAGAACGTCGTGAGACAGTTCGGTCCCTATCCTCCGCGGGCGTAAGGGAATTGAAGGGAGCTGCCCCTAGTACGAGAGGACCGGGGTGGACGCACCTCTGGTGGCGCGGTTGTCGGCCAACGGCATGGCCGCCTAGCTACGTGCGGTACGGATAACCGCTGAAAGCATCTAAGCGGGAAGCCGGCCCTAAGATTAGTTCCCTTTTTGGTAAGGGCCCAGATAGACTATCTGGTTGATAGGACGCAGCTGTAAGCGTGGTGACACGTTCAGGTGAGCGTTACTAATAGCCCGAGCTCTTCACTTCTTAAATATTAAAGAAGACATACCTTCAATTGTAGAGACTCCGATAAAGACTTATTTTTCCTGTGTGACATATAGCTGGTTTATCACGCGCATGCAGATCTCAGGGTGTAGATAAGAGCACCTTATGTGAGCGGAACCATAGAGCGGGGGATCACCCGATCCCATTCCGAACTCGGAAGTTAAGCCCCGCATCGCCGATGGTACTGCGACGTCAGGTCGCGGGAGAGCAGGTCGTTCCGCTCACATAGGGTGCTTTATGTTTTCTTGGATAAATCA
>NZ_JAAKEG010000023.1 GCF_011039075.1 Adlercreutzia sp. ZJ304 | reverse complement strand
AACATAAATTGATTAGTAATAGAAACAGTAGCTTGCTCATCCATGTTTGTCTTTTCTTTCTCTAGAAGATTTATAAATCTTCTAATCAAGACTAGATTGCAAACCTTATATCTGTGTATCAAAAATGCGATATCAAGTGACATACAGATTTCATGTCAAAACCAACTGTGTACAACACCTATTGATATCTCAAATCCCCATAGTTGCAACTTTTAATGAGTGTAAATCTTGCAGAAAGCTGGCAGAGAATAGTGCTGCGTTCATTTATTTTCAATCCGCAAAAACGTAAATAGTGCAAAACCATTTAATCTTAGCTGGCAGCTAATGGAATCTCTCTCTGTTTTTTTACTATGAATCACAGATTTGATGCATGAGATTTATGTCCGTTCATGCATTTTTAGCGTGTAATCGAAAGGAAAATCTATGAACCAGAACGAATTTTCTGCTCAAGGCGATCAGCCAGTTCCTGCCCAACAAAACCAGCCAATTTCGTCTGAGCAATCGATCATGTCTCAGCAGTTTGCTCAGGCTATGCAACCAAAAAACCGTTCTACTATGGGAATAATCAGCTTGGTACTTGGCATAATTTCCACACGCTTTTCTTGGTGTCACAAATTCCTAAGTGGTTGGGGATTTGCTGGAATGTGGTACTGGTTGTTGTGTGGATACTTTTTGTTGTGATTACAACTATGATGATTGCAGAGCCTGCCGAAAGCCTTGCTCAGTATTCTTTGTGGGGCAGAGTATTTATGGGGTATGGAGTGATTGCGGTTGGTTTGGGGATTGTTGCGTTTGCGCTTATGGACAAGCGACGGTTGGCTGTGCATTTCCCTATGCTTTCTAGACAGAATCCGGTGAAACGGTTTTTGGTTCTTGTGGTTGTTTCTTTCGCCGCAATGATGCTGTCGGGTATTTTGGCGCAATTATTCGTGCTGCCATAGTGCCGTACTGGGGCAGTTATGCTGGGTAATTATGCTGGCGGGCGTGTCAAACCAAGTGCGCTTTGCCATGCCTGCTATGCCGATGGAAGTGTCAAGCGAACTATGCCGGCGGGAAACGAAAAACCAAATAGATTGCCGCTATTACTACCGTAAGAAGCATTATCGGGAAACCAACTTTGAAATATTGGGCGAAAGTTATGGTGTAGCCGTTTTTGCGCGATATATCGCTTAGCACCACATTCGCGCTGGCTCCAATAAGCGACCCATTTCCACCTAAGCATGCGCCCAGCGAAACCGCCCACCAAAGCGGTGTAACGTCCATTCCGGCAGCTTGCATCGAGGCTAAAATCGGAATCATTGTAGCTACGAATGGAATATTGTCTAGGAACGCCGACACTACCGCCGATCCAAACACAAGCACCAGCATTGTAAGGAACACATCGCCGCCGGTAACGCTTACCAGCCACTTTGCCAGCATATCTATAACACCTGTGGCTGTCATTGCGCCAACAATTATGAACAGACCGGCGAAAAATAGCAGGGTGGTCCACTCTACATTTGCCAGCGCTTCATCAATTGGTGCGCGCGAAATTAGCAGAATAAGCCCTGCTGCCCCAAGCGCAATAACGCACGATTCCCAACCCAGCGCTCCGTGCAGCATAAAACCTACAACTACTAGCGCTATCATGCCAACCGAAATAGCCATCAGGCTCTTATCTTTTATGTAGTCGGTTGCACGCAGCTGGAGAACTTCGTTTACGTCGCGCGCGTCAACGGTCATTTTCCGTCCGTATAAGAAGTAAAACAGCACCAAAATAACCGCCAGTATTATTACTACGGCGGGTGCATCAATAGCAATGAAATCGGCGAATGTATAGCCTGCAGCTGAGCCAATCATAATGTTGGGCGGGTCGCCAATAAGCGTTGCTGTGCCACCAATGTTCGATGCCATTATTTCTGTTATGAAATATGGCACGGGGTTAACTTTTAGCATTTTGCAAATATTGAGTGTCATGGGACCAACAAGTAGCACGGTGGTTACGTTGTCTAAAAATGCGGAAAGCACAGCAGTAAGCAGTACGAACAGCATCATTATCATCCATGGTTGACCTTTTGCAATATGCGCACATGTTACGGCTAAATACTCGAACAGCCCCGACATTTTCACTACGCTTATGAAGAGCATCATGCCGAACAGCACGCCTAGCGTATTGAAGTCTATGTGGACCAGCGCTTCGTCGAAGGGAACCAGACCCAACATCATAATTAGCGCTGCGCCTACTAGCGCTACTACGGCGCGGTGTACTTTCTCGGAAATTATGACGGCAAGCGCAATTAGAAATATTGCTAACGAGGTTATTTGCGATACGTCCACTGCAGTTTGCATCTCCTTTTGCTTGCCGTTGTCAGTTGCGGGCTGCGTGGCGCAAAGCTGCAAGTGCCATCAACTGCGGGATACGCACCGTTTTGCACGCGCACGAATGAACAAGCCCACATGAATTATAAACATAGAGCGAGCTAAGCGTTGCAGTTGCAGGTTATACTTGATGCAAACTGGTTGAAAGGCTCGGTTTGGGAATACGTTTCGGAATAGCGAAGACCGTGGCGCGAGGATTGCATTGGGGATTAACCAATGTGGCGCGTCGTGCGGGTGCAACTTTGCCGGGGAAAATGGCTATGCGCCTAGATCCGCAGGTAATACAGCATGCACGCGGAGTGCTGCGTAGCGGATCTGTGGTGGTGGCTGGCACAAATGGCAAAACTACGTGTACGAATTTGCTTGCCGATTCGCTAGAGCAAGCTGGGTTTAGCGTGTGCTGCAATCGTACAGGGGCTAACTTGGCGTATGGGGTTGCGTCGGCGCTGCTGGAATGCCGCGGGGCTGACTGGGGCGTGCTGGAAAGCGACGAATTGTGGCTAGGTCGCACGTTGCCTGCGCTGCAACCCAACTATTTGGTGCTGTTGAATCTGTTTCGCGACCAGCTGGATAGGTGCGGCGAAATTGATCACATACAGGATGTAATTGTGCGGGCGCTAAGCGAAAGCCCGCGTACTGTGCTTGTTTACAACGCTGATGACCCGCTGTGTGCAATGGTGGCGCGCCGTGTGGGTGAAGTGCCTGTGCGCAAAGATGTGCCCAGCATTGCGTTTGGTGTAGTTGAGCCGTTAAATTTAGAGCAGAATGCCGTTAGCGACACCACTATGTGCCAAGTATGCAATGCCATGATGGAATACGATTACAGACAGTATGGGCAACTGGGTGCTTATAGGTGTCCGGAATGTGGTTTCGCTCGACCTGCATTGCAATTTGCGGCTAGAGATGTGCGTTTCAATGTAGATGGTCTGCAATTCAATGTTTCACGTGAAACACTTTTACTGAATGATTCGGAGGAAAGCGCTCGGTTAAATACGATTGTAGGAACAAATGTTTCACGTGAAACATTTTCGACCGATACATTTGCTGAAGTGGCGCGCGAAGTGGTGCGTGAAGTGGCGCATGAAGTGGCGCGCGAAACGCCGGGTGAAGCGGTGTATAAGGCGGCAGACAAAGTGGCGTGCGAAACGCAAGGTGCAATGGTGCGCAAAACAGCAGACGAAGCGAAGAGCGAAGCGCCTACGATAGAAATTCCCGATTCCGCCGACACTTGTTTTCCTGTGCATACTAAGCTGGCTGGAAATTATATGGTATACAACCTGCTAGCAGTATCCGCAGCAGCTATTTGCGTGGGGTGCGCTCCGCAAGATGTTCAGCGCGCAATCGATAATTTCAATCCGAAAAACGGGCGTTTGCAGGACTACAAAATAGGGCAGCATCGTGTTCTGCTTAATTTGGCGAAAAATCCCACCGGGTTTAACCAGAATCTGCGCATTGTGGTGCAGCGCGTTACAGCTAACACTGTGCCTACTCATACTGCTGGAGTCACTAACGCTTCTAAAGAAGTAACGCATGATGATGCCACTGCTGCCGAAATCGATGCGGCTAAGTTTGTGACTAGCGATACTTTATCTGCTACCAATGCCCCTGCTGGTGTGCAAAATTCGGAATGCGCAATCGCATTATTCATAAACGACAATAATGTTGACGGGCACGATATATCGTGGATTTGGGATATAGATTTTGAGGAACTGCAGCAGCTTTCGGGTGCGCATATATATGTGGGTGGGATACGCAAAAACGATCTTCAAGTGCGTCTGAAATATGCCGGCGTAAAAGCGCAATTGATAAACAAAATGTCAGATGTGTTTGCAGCTGCAGCAGCTGGGGAATTTCCTCAAAATGCTGATGTGTATGCTGTTGCGAACTATACGGCGCTGGCACCTGTTCGCGAAGAGCTGAACGCATTGCAGAACGCACCGCAAAGTCTGCCCCAAAGCGAGTCCCAAAGCGAACCCCAAAGTTTGACTCAAAGTGCACCCCAAAATGCACCGCAAAGTGCGTCGCAAAGTCTGCCGCAAAGTGAGCTCCAAAGCGCACCGCAAAGTCTGTCGCAAAATGAACCCCAAAGTGTCTCATGTGCTTGCGAACGCGCAACGTCTGCTCAAACAAATGTTTCACGTGAAACATTTTCAGACGACACACGCACCGCGAAATTCGCGAAATCACCGTCACTAAGCAGCGAAAACAGCATACTGACCGCATCGAATCCATCAACCACACCGAACACAACATCTACATGGAACCCTCCAATCACCTCAAATCCACCAAACTCGCCGGTAGTAATCGCGCACATGTTTCCCGATCTTTTGAATTTATACGGCGATGGCGGAAACGTGCGAATTTTGGAGCAGCGTTTACGCTGGCGCGGAATACCTGTGCGCGTGCAGCGCGTAGAGCATAATCAAACGGTGGATTTAAATAAGGTTGACCTAGTATTTCTTGGTGGTGGACCCGATCGCGAGCAGTCGTTGGCAGCCAAGCAGCTTATGGCTATGCGCGACCAGCTGACACATTTTGCGCAAGCTGGCGGTCCTATTTTGGCTATTTGCGGTGGCTATCAGATACTGGGAAACACGTGGCTTTCTAGCGAAGGCGAAGTGCCGGGGCTAGGCGTTTTGAACATTGAGACGCGCCGCGCTGGCACATCTACTGACCGACTAATTGACAATATCGTGTTGGATTCGCCGCTTGCAAAACATCCTGTGGTGGGCTATGAAAACCATGCTAGTTGCACATATCTAGCGCCCGACATGCAGCCGTTCGGTCGCGTGATATCGCGCACCGGTCACGGTAACAATAGTGAAAGCTGTGCTGACGGTGCCATAGCTAATAGCGTGGTGGGCACGTATCTTCACGGTGCGCTGTTGTCTAAGAATCCGGAAGTGGCTGACTGGTTGCTGCAGCGCGCATTGGCGCGTTATGCTGCGCGCACGGGCGTGCCCGCTATTGCGCTAGAGCCGCTAGATGATTCGGTGGAACTTGCGGCAAACGATTTCATGGTGCAGAAACTGGTGTAGTGCGGGTGTATGTTCTATGATGCGTATAAGTGTGGTGGCTGTTGGAAAGCTGAAAGAGCGCTTTTGGTCGCAGGCGTGCGATGAATACTTGAAACGCTTGCGTCCTTATGCCAACGTGTCGGTCTTAGAAGTTCCAGACGTTGATTCATCGCAATGCGGGGTACAGCAGGCACTATCCCGCGAATCTGATGCTGTGTTGCGCGTAATACCTGAAGATGCCTTCGTCATACTTCTAGCAATTCGCGCAAAGGAATTTTCTAGCGAACAATTAGCTGCAAAATTGGACAAATTAGCGTTGGAAGGCAGAAGCAACGTAGTGTTCGTAATAGGCGGATCGCATGGCGTAGATTCTACTGTAATTGCCCGCGCGAACGCGCAAATGTCGTTCGGTCCCATAACTTTGCCGCACAACTTAGCGCGTGTGGTTTTGCTCGAACAAGTTTACCGAGCTTTCAAAATAAGCCGCGGCGAACCGTACCATAAATAGGACACCCAGCAATTTTAAAATTTGAAGACCTTTCTCACAAACTTTGTATGTAGTATATTGCATATATAAAAATTGTCACCATAGAAATTTGCTGCATCGAAAGAGGTGCATAATGCGTGATGTTATATCAAAAATACAAGACCTAAGAAAACTCTCGTGGACCGAGCGTGCCACATCTTCGGGCACAGCAGGATGCTTTCTAAAAGCGCGTGAAGAAACTGGCGCGGGTGCTTGGTTTTATAAACTTTCTTGTTACGATAGCTACCGAGGCATATATGGTCACGAATGCGTAAATGAGCTAATTGCCAGTCGCTTAATGGAACTGCTAGGCATTCCACATTTGCAATATCGACTTGTTCATGCGCTAGTGAATGTGGATGGTGCGCAGTATGAAACGTGGCTAAACAGGTCGCGCAACTATCGCGCTTCGGACGAGCGAAAACTAGCCCTAGATGCGTTTTATGATTTAACGAAGAAGCACGGCGAATCGCCGCTAGAGCTATGCGACCGCTATGGTTGGGGCAAGCAAATTAGGCAAATGATGCTGGTGGATTTCCTTATCGCGAACAGGGATAGGCATGGTGCAAATATAGAAGTTCTGCGAAGCGCCAATGGCAATATGAGGTTGGCGCCTATTTTCGATAGTGGGCTTTCGCTTGTGTTTTCTTGCTATAACGATGAAGACAAAGTGGCTGCGGTAGACCCCCTAAGCGACGTGGATGCGAACAACTTTATAGGTACACGTTCACTTCAGGAAAATATTACTCGCTTTGCATCTTCAATAAAGCCGCCCAATACGTTAACCCAGCAGGGGAAAACATTCCTGTTCAAAGGACTAAATTCTGCTATTTCACAAACTCATATAGATAAAATATGGGAAATTATATGGACTAGGTGGTGTTGGTATGCGCAAATTTAACATCGTAGACGGATCGAAGCGCGCGGCGCAACCATGTGCCGTTCTAACTTACGATGAAGCGTGCGATTCGTTCCGCATAGACATTTCTAGAGATATTGATTTGGAAGAAATGCCGTTTGAATTTTCGCTAATGGTTGAAAACGGTTCGTACTCTATGGAAGACAAGCAAAGTAGGCGCTGGGTGGAAAGCCGCGTGATACCTAGTAGCAGGCAAAATTTAGGGCAAGTGCTCAAAGCTCATGATATGGATTTTTATGATCCGTTTCAGTTGCTTGTGGATCATGAGGGGCGCTGCGTGCAAGACAATTTTTATATAAGGGAAATAACCGAAAGTGCCGATAGCGCTGAATGCGGCGCTGGAGATATCGTCGATAGTTGTCATTCGGTAAACATTGGCGCAATGCTTATGTGCGCCAGAAAAAACGCTGGGATTTCGCAACAGGAATTGGCTAAGCGCGCAGGCGTTCAGCAATCACTAATAAGTCGTCTCGAGAACAACAAATTCAACCCAACAGTTAATTTGTTGGCAGATGTGGTTGCAGCGCTAAATAAGAAACTAAAAATAGACATTGCTTAGCGCCGCAAAAAGCTAGTTTAGCTCCACACAAAAGTGCGGTTTTGGATATCATATTCTGCACACTTCAAGGAGGCTTCATGCGATTCATTTCGTGGAACGTTAATGGGATACGTGCTGTCTTGGGCAAAAATTTCGCAGAGGTATTTGCCCACTTTAACGCCGATGTGTTTGCCCTGCAAGAAACAAAATGTCAGGCTGGGCAGGTGGAGTTAGACTTGCCGGGCTATCATCAATTTTGGAGCTACGCCGAGAAAAAGGGATATTCGGGCACGGCGGTGTTTAGTAAGGAAGAGCCCGCGCGCGTGCTGCATGGTCTTGGCATTCCGCATTTCGACTGCGAAGGGCGCATTGTGGCGTTGGAATTTGACAAATTCTGGTTCGTGGATTGCTATACGCCAAATTCTCAGACCGATCTTGTGCGCATAGACTATCGCACGGAATGGGATGATGCGTTTCGCGAATTTTGCTTAGGGCTGCAGTCTGGCGTGCTGCCCGATGGCTCTAATGCGCCTAGCAAGCCGGTGGTAATGTGTGGCGACTTCAATGTGGCTCACAACGATATAGACCTGAAAAACCCTGACCCGAACCGGGGCAAATCGGGCTTCTCCGACGAAGAGCGCGGCAAGTTTGACGAGCTTTTAGCCGCCGGTTTTGCGGATACTTTTCGGCGCGTGCATCCCGACCTAGCAGGGGTGTACACTTGGTGGAGTTATCGGAGACGCGCGCGCCGCACGAATGCCGGCTGGCGCATAGACTATTTCCTAGTTAGCGAAAGCCTGATGCCGCGCGTGGCGGGTGCCAACATTTATGATGAAGTGCAGGGCAGCGATCATTGCCCGGTAGGTTTGGAATTGGAGCTTTAATGGACAAGCGCAAAATAGAAGAGGGTGTACGTTTAATTCTGGAAGGCATCGGGGAAGACCCGAATCGCGAGGGGCTGCTTGAAACGCCCGCGCGCGTGGCGCGCATGTACGAGGAAGTGTGCGCCGGTTTGCAGGAAGACCCTGCGCAGCATTTCCTGAAAACTTTTGACGAAGGCCACGAAGACATGGTAATAGAGCGCGACATCCCGTTCTATTCAATTTGCGAACATCACTTAGTGCCGTTTTTTGGCACCGCTAACATAGCCTATATTCCGGGTCCTAGCGGGCGAATTTGCGGAATATCGAAGCTGGCGCGGCTTTTGGATGCGTTTGCGAAACGCCCGCAGGTGCAAGAGCGTCTTACTACGCAGGTTGCCGACACGCTTATGGAACAGCTGCAGCCGCGCGGAGTGCTAGTTGTGATAGATGCCGAACACTTATGCATGAGCATGCGCGGGGTAAAAAAGCCCGGCACTCGCACCACAACAAGCGCGGTGCGCGGCGCTTTCAAAACCAATTCCGACACGCGCGCCGAGGCGCTTTCTCTGCTGCATGTCGGCTGATTTGCTACTATGTAGGCTACATGCAATTGCGGAATGCGAATGTGGGCTGCGTTTGTAGTGCGCGAAATTCGCCGTGTCCGTTTTGTCCGATTCGAAAATAAGGGAATTGCCATGAAATGTGTCATATCTGTTTTAGGTAAAGACCGCACTGGCATTGTTGCTGCTGTTGCTACGGTTCTTACCGAATGCGGTGCGAACATAGATGATATTAACCAGACGATTTTAGGCGCAAACGAAATATTTAGCATGACGATGCTGGTGACGCTGGCGCCTGAGGTGTGCAACTTCAACGAAGTGCAAGAGCGTCTGAACGAAGCCGGCGAAAATTTGGGCACGCAAATTACCATTCAGCGCGAAGACGTTTTCCGCTATATGCATGAAATTTAATTCAAATTGTGGCAAATTAAACAGAAGCGCTGCTAAAAGTTGTGCGCTAGGCGCTGTATTTGCATTGGGCTTGCATGCTGGCGCTAGGCTTGCCTTAGTTTGCGAATTTGTGGGTTTGGAATTTTGGAAGGTATAGTATGGCTCTTTTTGGTGTTATCGATTTGGGGTCGAACTCGGTTCGCCTAGTAGTTTATAAGGTGCATGCAGGTGCAAAGCAGCCTTTCACCAAGAAAGATTTCCGAAACCTTATCGACGAAAAGAAAATTGCGGGTCTTTCAGCATATGTGGAGGACGGTCAATTTACGCAAGCTGGCATCGATCGCGCCGCCGAAGTGCTAGACGACCACTTGCGTCACGCGAACAATATCGGATGCACAAACGTGCATATTTTTGCTACTGCCGTGCTGCGCAACTGCGAGAACTCTGCTCAGGTTACGCGCATTTTGGAAAAAACCATAGGTCACGAAATTGACGTGTTGTCTGAGCGCGACGAAGCCCATCTGGGTTTTGTGGGTGCCACGTGCGATCGCAATATAGAGCACGGTACGCTTGTTGATATTGGTGGTGGCTCCACCGAGCTTACCGTTATACGGAATAATACCGATTCGCACTGCGTCAGCTTGGGGCAAGGTAGCGTGTCGTCGTATGCCCAGTTTGTTAACACGGTACTGCCCACTTTGCAAGAGACGCGCGCAATAGAGCAGGCTTTTGCCGCGCAGTTAGATACGCTTCCTAGTATTGAGCCTTACCGTGCTAAGCGCATTTACGGCATTGGTGGTTCTGTACGTGCAGCAGCCAAAATGTGCGGCGGAATTTTAGGTAACGGAAAGCGGCTTAAAGTTGTTGCTGTTGACCAGTTAAATGATATGTTAGCTGCGCTTGAAAGCAGTCCGCATATTTTTGCGCATACTGCTGCGGCTGTTGCGCCCGATCGTCTGCACACGTTAGTTCCCGGTAGCATTATCGTGCGCACTCTTATGCATGCGCTTGGTGCTACTCATCTGGAAATATGCAGATTCGGCATACGCGAAGGCTATTTAATAGAACGCGTTCTTGGCGGAGAAAAATAGTTAGAAAAATGGTCAAAACTTTCGACTTTCCATGGTTCTGAATGCGAAATTGTGCCTACTAAGGCATCAGAAAGGTGTCGAATTTTCTGTTTGCCCAGTGTTCTCCATATTTCAAGTTAGCTATGTGGCGCTACGACCATGGAAAGTCGGAAGTTTTGACCATTTTTGAGAAAAAAGTAGACCCATGGATCTAATTGCGTGCAAACTGATTGAGTGCAAACCGCACTGATGTGCTGCGAAACTACTCACTAAGCCCATAAAACGTTGATTGCCTATACTTTGCAGCTTTTGCGAGTCGTCTACTCCGACTGTGTCCGACGCTCTCTAATCTGTTGATGTTTGCTTTAGGCGAGAGTTTTTCATTTTGTTCAGTACAGTTTTTAGTCTATGTTGATAAATTATTCTATATATTAAACTCGGCAAATAGTTGTTCACGATAGGTTGGGTCTTTAGAGGCTTTAAGAACATCATCTTCGCGGTTATGGGAGAAAAGTGTTTCAACTAATACTGCATAACGCATTTCAGCCTCAGCACGTCCTTGTTGTAAGCCTTCAGCTCGTCCTTGCAAGATTCCGCGCTTCAACCCGCGTTCTAGCCCTCGCTCTAGTCCCCGTTCTTCTCCCTCTTTTAGAGCAGCTCTGCGGGCTATACGTACTTCTCGCTCCCAATCTTCTCCTATTGTACTTACAGAAAACACCTTATTCACCCACTCTCTATCTTTATTGGCTCTATCTACTG
>NZ_JAAKEG010000022.1 GCF_011039075.1 Adlercreutzia sp. ZJ304 | reverse complement strand
GATTACTCTATACGCATCGCAGACACACTGATTCTAGTTTGTGGGAGCTTGCATCTTGAACCGACTGATCACATCAAGATCAGCCCACCAACACAGTTTTGAAAGGAATCGAGAAATCGACCCTAAATAGGAACATGCAAATTGCCAAAACAACAGAAAAATGAGGAAAGCCTGATGGTATGCATATATGAATCACTGGAAGATTTTGGTATGAGCGCTATTTTGACAATTAAAACCTCAACTTTATTAAGAGACAAAATAGCTGAAGAATATGTGCGGTAAGGTTTGATGTCATGGAAAAGCTTAAACCGGTAGATAAAATGCGAGTTCTATGGATTTGCAATTTCCCTTTACCTTGTATGCAGAAACAAATAGGGTTTCCTAAAGTCGTTAATGAAGGATGGTTAGAAGGGCTGAGTTCTCGATTGGTTGCTCTAAATGGTATTGAGCTATGGTATGTGTTTCCACAGCATCAAAGTCCAGCTATTTTAAAGGGGTTTTGTGACGGTATTGAATATCGAGGATTTCCGGTTTCGTCTAAAAATGAGTCGTATATCGATGATCATGTAATACTATATCTTTTAGAAATATTAGAGAAATGTTTGCCTGATGTTGTTCATGTTATGGGAACGGAATATCCTCATACCTTGAGCTATTTTTCTGCTATTCAAGGCTCTCCTTACGAAGATCACTCGATTGTTTCTATACAAGGGCTTACATCTGTTTATACACATCACTACCTTACGGGCATTCCTTATAAGACTCTCAAAAAGAAAAGACTCAAAGATTTTATACGCGGTGATGTTGTAGAATCCCAAAAGATGATGAGAAAAAGAGGAATTAACGAGATAGAAACCATTAAGTTTGCGAAGCATTGTTTTGGTCGGACTACATGGGATAAGACATGTGTTGAGTTGATAAACCCTTCTATCCAATATCATCATGGAACGGAGGTGTTAAGACAGCCCTTTTATGGTGTAGAAAAATGGAACATAGAAGATGCTGTCGAGGGTTCGATTTTTATGAGTCAAGCCACTTCTCCTATTAAAGGGTTCCATATAGCACTGCAGTCATTTGCGTTGCTATTGAAAAGATATCCTGAATTGACTATAAAAGTAGCCGGATCAAAAAATCCATTTAATGATGCAAGATGGAAGCAGTCGGCATACGAAAGATATTTAGATGATTTCGCCCAAGCAAATGGCTTGAAAAATCGTATAAAGTATCTAGGTCCATTAGATGCTGAATGCATGAAGCATGAGTATCTAAGTGCCAATGTTTTTGTATGTTCTTCCACTATAGAGAACTCTCCAAATTCCGTTGGTGAAGCTATGATACTTGGGGTTCCAGTTGTGTGTTCTGATGTTGGCGGCGTGCGCGATATTCTAAAGGATGGCGTTTCTGGTTTGACATATCAGGTTGACGCACCATACATGCTGGCTCATTGTATTGATCGTATCTTTTCTAATAAGCAACTTGCGCAAACACTTAGCATAAATGAAATTAACAAAGCTAAAGACATTCATAATATAGATAAGGCATTGGGTGAAACGCTTGAAGTTTATAGATCAATTTCAAGGCGAGGTTAATATGGTTCAAGTAGCAAAAACAGCCAATAAAGTGACGAAGAAGGCGACATTGCTTATAAAGCAATTATTACGTCCAGCTAAGCGCTATATTGAAGAAAAAAGTCCACGCAATTCCACAACTTTTCCTATTGAACTCCAGCTTCCAATAACATACAAATGCAATTTTGATTGTGTAATGTGTGGTATGCGAAATTTGATCAATCAAGATCATCTCTCGCCTAGCGAACTTGGAAATATATTGAGTGATCCACTTTTTTCAAAGGTAGAGCACGTTGGGATAAATGGTGGAGAGCCATTTCTGAGACAGGATTTAGTTGAATGCGTTGATGCTGTAATCACGTCATTGTCAGAACTTTCTGCAATTTACCTCATAAGTAATGGATATTTCACGGAAAGAATATGCAAATTGCTAAAGCCAATTAAGGCGCATTGCAGTTCAAGAAATATAAAAGTAAATCTTGCATTATCAATTGACGGTGTGGGAGACATGCAGGATTTTATGCGAGGAAAAGAGGGCTCCTATACTGCGATTAATAATACCGTTAATGCTTTGCAAGCTAACTTAGAGAGTTATTGTGATCAATTGACGGGTATATGTACAATTACTAAGCACAATATAGAGCGTATTGGCGAAGTTGAACTTTGGGCATCATTAAATCAAATTGAGGTTTCGTATAATATAGCTACAGAACACAAGCGAATAGCTAATGCTGATAAGGTTGGCTCATTTTCTATATTGCATGATGATAAAGCCAAAATGCTCGCTCGTGAGTTTTTCTTTAAGCAATATCATAAAACTCATAATGAAAAATACATGGCATTGTTTTTATTTCTTTCAACAGGAAAAAGAATGTCGTCCTGTTTGTATCAGAAATGCCGTGGTGTAACTCTGAATCCAGATGGTGGTTTAGCTTATTGTGCTACTTATAGCGATGTAGTTGGTAACGCCTGTGAAGTTTCGGCGCTTAGTCTATTTCGAAGCAATTCGCATTATCACGATAAACTTTGTCAACAGCGCTGCTCGGTCTGTTCGCACTATATGTACCAACTCGACTCGGTTGGTGAATATATGCTGGTTAAGAAAAAGAAAATGAACCTTAAAAATAGGCTGTATGCAAGTGCAGTTAAGTGTTTATCTAATAGTTCGTTGGAGATATAAAATGAAAATATGCGTACTAGGATGGTATGGAACTGAAACACTGGGCGATCGCGCTATTTTAGATGGTATTGTTAAAATTTTTGCTGCACTTTTCGAATCAATTGAATTTCACATTGGTAGTCTATATCCATTTTTTACCGAACGAACCTTGTTTGAAGATAGGCATTTGTTATGCAGCATGGGATGCAATTTTGTTATTTTTAACGAAAGCAATATTGGTGAATTGAAATCGCATATTAGGCAATGTGACATTGTGCTAATGGGTGGAGGTCCCTTAATGGATCTGCGAGAAATGTATCTTGTATATCGGGGAATTAAATATGGAAAACATATTGGTAAAAAAACGCTTTTGCTCGGGTGTGGGTATGGACCTTTAAAGACTCCGGAATTTCAAGCACTTGTAAACCGAATATTCGATTATTGTGATTTAGTTATTTTTAGAGATGAAGAATCAAAAAGTCATGCATGTAGCGCTGGCGGAAAATCAGCAAATATGATTGTTCTGGATGATCCAGCTATAGCTTCGATTATAAGAGCTAAAAAAATTTATAGTAAATGTACGACTGGGGTTTTTGCTGCTGTCAATTTTAGGCGTTTTCCTTCTGACGAATATGGTATGTCATCATTTTCGGAATATGAAGCCGCTGCAATAGTTGATAAGCTTGCTGTTTCTCATGATGTTGTGAAGCTTGTTCCAATGCATACGTTTTGTATCGGCGGTGATGACAGAGAGTTTCTGTATGAGGTAAAGCTAGCATGTAGTGCACCTAATGTAGAAGTTATGAGTATGCCACCGTCTTTAGAGGAGCTTTACTCTATTTATTCGCATGCTAAAACATGTGTTGGGATGAGATATCATTCGATCGTTATGCAGACTATATTGAATGGAAATAACTATTACATTGATTATACTGGTTCTGGTGGAAAAATATCAGCATTTTTTAATCACTTTGGCATCCGTGATTGCAAGAAAAGATGTCTTTTTTCGGTCGGAACAGAAGAAGCTTTAAATTTAACGCCCCTTTCGAATCAACTTAAATCTTTAACATTTGATATAGGAATCGACCCTATTGATAGCTACATTGTATCTCTATACGATTGGGGAATTGTCTAGTTACTTAATCATTAAATTGTCAAGACAAAATGAAAAAACCAGAGCAGCGATGTTGACGATGGTGACCTCTGTCATCAATGTAGGTATAGTTGCGCTTTTTGGATTGATATACACGCAAAAACTCATGGAGGTATACGGTTCTTCCATTAATGGACTTATTTCTACGTTGATACAATTTGTCTCTCTTTTTACAGCATTAGAAGGGGGGCTTACCACAGCTGCAATAGTCGCTCTTTACGGTCCTGTAGTAAATCAAAACTATAAGAAGATTGGTTTGATTCTAGGAAATATGCGGAAGGTATTTATTATTATTGGTGTTTGTATTGCGGCATTAACCCTTCCGTTAGGAATCGTCTATATAGATATTATTGATAGTCCGATTTCATATAATCAGACGCTTGCCATGCTTGTAATTACGATTATTAATGTAGTAATTTCAATTGCGTTTCAGTCAAACTTTATTGTTATATTCAGTGGATTTAATAAGCAATTTATTCAGTATATTTTATCAACGATAGCTAGAACAATTACATGGATAGCAGCAATGATGCTAATAGTGACTAATCAAAACATAGTGATTGTTTATTTAGTTTATTCGACCAGCATCGTTCTTAGTGTAACGTTCTTTTGGATTTGGAAAAGACATTCTTTAAAGGAAGTTACGTATTGTAGGACTAAGAAATTGAAACTTCCTAATGGAAGTAGGGATGTTTTTGTACAGAAGATAGCAAATACTGTGTTTACTTCAACTGATTTAGTTGTCATTTCGGCAGGTGTAAGCTTGACGCAAGCAAGTATTTTCTTTGTTTATAATCAGATTTTTATGCTTTTGTCTAATGTTTTGAGCTCTATTGCAAATGCACCTGCTAACTCTTTAGGTCACTTGCATAACGATTTACAAGAAACTCACTTTATTGAGCGCCTAAGTATATATCAAAATTTGATTATTATAATTGCTAGTATTTTGCTTACCTCGGCAAGTATGTCCATCTTGGGTTTCATTAGGATCTATACGCGTAATGTATCAGATACTGGATACATCTTTCCTGTTTTGGTGTTTCTTTTATACACCCAGTACTATCTTATATTTTGCAATAGGCCTTTTGGTACGACTCTAAATATTACAGGCAATTTTAAAGACCAGAATGCACAATGTATAGTTGCTGCGATTGTTAATGTTTTTGTATCAATTATTCTGGTTAAATTGCTTGGTGTTTTGGGAGCAGTTATAGGTTCAATTTGCGGTGTCGTAATAATCTTTTCTGTTGGATTAGTTAAATGCGTTAAGCGCGGTTTAATACTGAAAACACACAAAGTAATATTACTGCTAGGATGTAACTATGTTTTGGGATTAATGTTGATTTATTGGTCCATTTTTTTTTGTTACTTTGAGCCAACCAATTATATAACTTGGGGATTAATGACGTTGCTGTATGCATGTATTGTTGCGACGTGTTATATATTGATTGGAATAATTTTTGCAAAACCAGCGATGGTGTATGCGTTTAATTTGGTCAGACGTAAATTTGTTTAATGGAATCATAATTATCGTGAATGTATTTGCAATAACTGTGCTGGGATGTACCAATGCCACTTATATACATCATTGACGTATCGACCTGACTTCAAGCAGCGCTCACAGAGTTTGTCTGCTACTCGTATACCCAATCGTCTGAACAGTCGGTACTCTGATAGTCTGATCAATATGCGCTCGTATAGGCGCATATCCACACTGATGGTGGTTTTGTTCGTGTTCCTCATTTCTTCTCGACTTTCTGAGGGCGCGGACTGCCATAGGGATCTTATGGGAGACCTCATCTCCTTTAAGATCCCGATTCAAAACACAGACGAGCAAGGACGTCCGTTCCTCTACTCGATTGATAATAAAGCTCGTCTCGTTCGCTCAACTGTAAGGCTCGGTGGTGTGTGGAAGGGTACAAAACAGCACACCACGCGAAAACAGGTAGAAAATGCGTGGTCATATAAGAGTTGATGAAAACATGCTAAATCCCACACGTTTTAAGACTTACCCGATGCCTGAGGTGACGCTTGGGGTGATACGAGGTCACAACAATCCGAATTTTCTTCAGAGCAGCCTTCAAAAAGATAACTTGATTGTATGTTCCGGGATCAAAGAAAAAGGAGTTTGAAAATGTGTATTGCATTCACAACGAGGGATGTGCTCGATTACATGTTGAGCGGCAACGACGAGACGGAAGGCATTGGCTCCGTTTCGGAAGCGGATCTTGTCATGTTCTGCAAAGCCTTGGAGAAGGGCATAACTGCCCATTTCCGGGTTAGCCCTCACTACAAGTATGTTTATTACGATTTAGACATTCCTGATGTGCTGAGTTGTGCTGATGGCTTTAAGGATAGGTATCGCGTATTCGGCGGAGAAATCAGTTTTGCTAATAAACCTGACCGCTCGACGGGTTGTGTAATCGAGAATCAGCGAAATGACGAGATAGTCGTCGCAGCTATGCGCGATGCCCTGAGAGCTTTGTCCGGTGCTAAGGAGAAGGGGGTGGCTTAGCTGATGCCTAAGCCTGCGATCAATGAAAAGGTCTTCCGTGATAACGTTCACGGCTACATCCGCATACCTTCTATCATAGTGGATGAGATAATCGATACAGAGGCTTTCCAGCGTTTGAGGCATATTGAGCAGACAAGCATGCGTCCGCTATATCCAGCCGCTCGGCACGACAGATTTATACATTCATTAGGAGTCTTTCATCTGGGGAACAGGGCGTTTAAGGCGATTAGAAGAACCTTGCCTCAGGATCTCAAGGAGTCTCTTCCCGAGCCGTGCGGTGAGGAGGGATGGTGGGATAAAAGATATTACTTGTTCATTCTCGCATGTCTGCTTCACGACTGCGCACATGCGCCTTTCTCTCACACCTTGGAGAAGTACTACGGGCTGGAGAGGGATGCGAACGGCGAGTTCTCGCGGCTGGACAGCGAGGTTGTCAATGAATTTGGTAACCGCCAGGGGTTTAAGTGTGATTTTCTTTCGAGCGAATTGAAGGGTCGAGGGGCTGAGCACGAGAAGATGAGTTGCCTTCTTGTTAGCAGGTACTTCAGGAGCAGCATTGAGAGGATATTTGAGCATCTGAAGGAAATTGGCTACCTGTCAGATGATTTCTCAACAGTCGGTGATGATGATGTCGCGTTAATGGCTCGCATGATCATAGGTTGCCCCTACTCAAGTGAGGTGACTGCTGAGAGGTCGCTCGATAACTGCTTCATTTCTCTTTTGAATTCGTCTTCAATAGACGTTGATGGCCTTGATTACACCATGCGGGATACCCAAAGCTCCGGCATGAACAACTGGAATATAGATTACGAGAGGCTGCTGGCGTCGCTTAGGATTCGCTCGGCTACTAGGCTTGACGAATGCAGTGTATCGAGTAAAGGATTCTCGGGAATATGGCTCACGGGATCGACGTTTAAGGCTGATGATGAGAATCGCGAATCGTGTCTTGAAATTAACGGTTCCTTCGAGGGGCGGCTCAGCGACCAGTCGGATCGGGAGAGATTCATGAATCTCAAAGGGGTGGAGGTTTTTCCCGAGGGTAATGAGATCAAAGTTGATCGAGATGAAGAGTTGACGGTATTCCAGAACATGCGCCAAGGGTACGAAATCAAGACTAACTCGAGCTGTCGCGTTTCTTTCGACCAATGGTCCGGCAAGGTAGCGGGGGTTGTTTTGAAGCCCGCAAGCGTTCTTGTTAATGAATGGGGGCTTGATGATGGCTGGGAACAGGCCTATGTGCTGTCGTACGAAAAGAGCTCCATAAGCGTCATATCTGGTGCTATTGAAGCTCGAAACTCGTTTTATCGATGGGTCTATTCGCATCCCCACGTTCAGTATCATGCGAGCTTTTTGCAGAACTATCTTTTGAAGATGTCTGCGAAGTATCTATGCTGTCGCAAGAACAATTCGTGTTTCGCCGCGGCTGGCTCTGGGGATTGTCCTCCGGTCCGCTGCGATAAATCGACGTGTTCCGCATTGGCTCAGGGGAAACCTTGCCCCGGAGAGGAAGAAGTTATTTTTCACATACTTGGTTTGGAGGGATTCTATAATCCACTCGAACCTTCCAAGGCGATTTCTTCAGAAGGTGATTTTCTCTTTTGCAGAAGCACGGATGATGATTTAAACGCTCTGTTTAAGTGGGTCTACCTCGATAATAGAAATAACAAGGATAAGCCAAGGAGTGAAGCAATTGACAGGTATTTCGGAGAGTATTTTGCTCGTACTCGGAAATATCTTCTTTGGAAATCTCCGGAGGATAGAAGGCATTTCTTGGGGATGTATCCCTACTCCCCAGACTTGGTTTTTACCGATTTGAAAGGGGCGGGGAATTCTTTGCTCTCTCTCGACTACATTTTCGTGGACGAGAGAGATCGCAAAGTCGAGTTCTTCTTGAAGAGTGGGTGTACTAACCTTGTTGCCATTAACGTTTCCCAGAAGATGAAGGGTCTTGACTTCGCATCAACTTTTGTTTCGTTTGGTGGTGAAATCGAACGTCTGGTCGATGTTATGGCACCCAGTTCGATATCATCGAAGCCCAAGGAGTTCGTATATCTCTTCTCTGACACTCCATTCCGTGACAAGAAAAACAAAACAAGAGGCAGCGACGCTGCTCAAGATGTTGAGCAGCATTTAAACCAGACACAGAATGATGAGCTGAATGTAAATGAGGCATAATTAGATAAAGTAAGTGTATCTATGTGGGGCATCAGTCTCTCTTGATGGGTTCTAGCCCGTGTTATCATTGGATAAACAGTTTGGAGGTTGATGTGTGCACAATACTTCTCTCAATTAAGCCAAAATATGTTGATAGAATATTGGAAGAATCAAAAAAATATGAGTACCGTAAACGTGTTGCGAAACGACCGGTTGAGAAAATAGTCATTTACGCAACGTATCCTAAGAAGAGGGTTGTTGCGGAAGTGCAAGTTGAGAAAATAATTTGTGATTCACCGGAAAGACTCTGGGAACGAACAAAAGAGCTATCAGGAATTGATCAAGAGGATTATTTTGAGTATTTTGCCGGCAATGCCACTGCCTATGCTTACGAACTCGGTGAACTCAGTGTTTTTGAAGAGTCGTTACCCCTATCATCGATCGGGATAACGGTAGCCCCGCAGTCATTTTGCTATGTGGATGGGGGTGAATTGATTGGAAACAATTAGCGTTTTACTCGACACGAATGTACTAATCGACTTCGAGAACCCGAACGATGTTCTTTCTCCATTTTGTGCTGACGTATTGCGGAAAGCTAGGCAATTTGTCACATTCTATTATCATCCTTTACAGATAGAGGAGTTAAAGAGGAATAAAGATGTCGATGCGCGTAAAAAAACGTTATCAAGGGTTGGTCAGTTTAATGAATTGATTGACCCGCCACTTGCTAGCGTCGCGCAATTTGACACCATGGGATGGAGTAATCATAGAGTAAATGACTATATTGACAATCAGTTGCTTTGGTGTATCCAGGAGAGCGTTGTTAGCTTTTTTGTTACCCAGGATAAAGCTTTGCGCTCCAAAGCGCGTTCAAGCGGGCTTTCAGAGAAAGTTTTCTCTTTGAACGAATTTAGCGAGTGGCTAGATTCGTTTTTTGACAGTCCCATCGACTCTGCTGCAATTAAGAATTGCAAGTGTCATCAGATTGACGAGAAGGATGTGTTTTTCGATTCTCTACGGGAGTCGTATGGACAGGAAGAATTTGATCATTGGTGGCGAGATAAGTGTAAAGCTGCTCAACGTGATTGCTGGGCTATAGTTGATAGTTATGGCAGATTGAACGGTCTTTGTGTTTATAAGGAAGAATGTGGGGAGGTGATTAATAACGAAGGATTTATCCCGGAAGGGAAGACGTTAAAGCTATGCACCTTCAAGATATCTGAGACTGCTTTGGGGTCAAAACAAGGAGAAAAGCTTCTTCATGTGGCTTTTAAATATGCGAGGCGTAATGATTACCACTTTCTGTACCTTCATGTTGATGAAGCAAAGCATAGCCATTTGGTTGACCTCATCACGCAATTTGGCTTTGAGCGCATGGGTAATCATTCGACATCGTCGCATGATACAGTGTACGGGAAGTACGTGAAGCCGCCGAGAGTCGAAGAGAAACCGGGGAAAGTCGAATATCTTATGCGCTATTACCCCTCGTATCTGTCAGATTTAACTGTGAATAAGTTTATTACTCCGATTCAGAGGGTATTTCATGAACGCTTGTTTCCGGACAATTCGGATTTTAAGAATAGTCTTCTTGGAGATGATCCCGAGTTGTATCCGTCCGAGAGTAATGCCATAAGAAAAGCTTACATTTGTAGGCAACAATGCAAAACCATAGAACCGGGAGATTTATTACTGTTTTATCGTAGTTCTGACAGGAAGAGCATCGACGTTTTAGGTGCCGTAGTTGCGGTATACAGATCGAGCGATACTGATGAAATATGTAATTTGGTAAAGAGACGTACGGTCTATAGTAGAGACGAAATCGAGACTATGCGATGTAGGAGTGCTACTGGTGAACTTCTTGTGATAGTGTTTGACTATTTAGGGGCGATTGTGCCTCCTTTCACATTGAGCGAGATGCGAAAATCGGGCATGGCGCATCCTCAAAGCCTTCAGTCTTTTGATGAAGATTTATTTAGTATTGTAGCGTCAAGGCTAGAGAGCTGAGTAGTGGCACAATGAGTAGTCTGGCGATCTGGGCAAAGAATAATAACAACGATTCTGCTTGTGTCGGCCCAACAATAGAAAAGCTCCACTTCAATTACTGGTATCTGGATTGCGGAACGAATGCCGCTCCTTGTCTTGATATAGGGATTCTGCTTTCGTCGTTTGAGTCACTGTCCGAGCTAATGATATGGCTTCCTTTCAAGATCGAAAATACGGATGTGTCGGATCTTGCATGTGGTCTTAAAGACGCTTCCTTGTTGGGAGCCGTGTTCAACGATGAATATAGGGTTGATTCGATGAAGGGGAAAGCTTGCTATGTTCATTTGATTAGTCGCAGTCCTTCACAGGATTCTACCGGCTTCATTTTGTATGAGCTTGACGTTAACTCTGATATCAAGATTCGTTCTTTTGAAGGAACCGGTCAACGGGGAACCATTCTATCCATTTTGGTAGAAAACCTCCATGATTTGTCGAAAGCATCGTCAAATGATTGCGGCAAGCGATGCTATTTCAGATTTAGAATTCAGGCAAGTGGCATGCAAGATGCCTTTGTTTTTGGGCGAAACTATAAGTGGTTTGATGCTATCTTCCGAGATACGTTAACTGCTACAAAGCTTATGGATTTTCGGGTAAATCAAAGCAGGAGTCTTCCGAAGACGCTTTGTGAGACAATAGATTCGTGCGGAGGGTATCTGTCGATAGAAGCTCTCCATTTCCTTCTTTTAACGAGAGATACAACTACAGTGTCTAGTGGCGAACATGTAACGATGAGAAGATTAGAAAAGAGTGTATGGGATTGTTATCTTCCGATCGTGAATCGTAAAAATGCGGCAGTCACCGATGACATTATTGCCTATCACTGGAAACAAAAAGGGGATGTGTCGAACCCGAGCGGGCGGCGTAGCGGTTCATTTTCAGAATGGGACGTTTTTATCGTTCTTAAGTTTATACATAAGAGCATCAAGAACTTAACGATTTATTTTATGTTCGCGATTTTGTTGGGAATTGTCTCAAATTCTGTTTCTACATCTATTGGGTTCTAGAGGTTCTGAAGAAAATAGGCATTCAACAAAACTGTGTTGGTAAATCACTCAAATACATATCCTGAACTGGTAACTTATAGAAAATGTAAGGTACCAACAGAGAAATCAAAGGATTTTGGTAGCTTTTAAGCGCACATTATCAGAGCCCCAAGTTATGGGGTACTTAAAAACAGAGATGGTTCACGCACCTGTAGAGGACGAAGTGCGGTATGGGTATAAACGTCTAGGGTCCATGTATAAGGATTGTTATCATAGATGTTTCTCTCAATTGTTATTAGTGAGTATTCTTAAGCGTATATTCAGCCCTAGCTTTCTCTT
>NZ_JAAKEG010000001.1 GCF_011039075.1 Adlercreutzia sp. ZJ304 | reverse complement strand
CTGCAAAGACTATGCAAAGACAAAAGATAAGCATCTGCTCTCTTTTATGGAGTATGTCTCTACTGGTAAAATAGATAAACAAGACAAACTAGTTACATCTATTGCCAGCGTAGTAGACAAAGCCAATGAAGATAGAGGGTGGGTGAATAAGGTGTTTTCTGTAAGTACAATAGGAGAAGATTGGGAACGAGAAGTACGTATAGCCCGCAAAGCTGCTCTAAAAGAGGGAGAAGAACGAGGTCTGGAACGTGGGCGTGCAGAAGCTGAAATGCGTTATGCAGCATTAGTGGAAATACTTTTCTCCCATAACCGCGAAGATGATGTACTTAAAGCCTTTAAAGACCCAGCTTATAGAGATCAGCTTTTTACAGAGTTCAATATTTCTTAATGGTAACAGGGGACGAGAAGATACGAACAAATATCGAAGTTAAAACTTTATATAGAAAAGAAAATGCCTGTGTCAGACTGTTTGTTCTTAAGGTAGGCAGATGATATAGACACAACGCAAATGGTTATCATCTATATCTATAAGGGCAACATTATGACCGCCGCCGCGACGCGATTGCGTGGGAGAACCGGGGCATACCACCAAGGTATTGCCATCCATTTTTACTTCGGGTATATGGGTGTGTCCATACACAGCCAAATCGGGCATCTTACGAACAGCAGGCTCTACCGTAGGATATTCTCCGTGTAGCGCCGTTCGTAAATCAGACGGAATATGCATCATTGCAATGTCTAATCCGCAAAATGTAAAACTACGAAAAACTGGTACTTCCCCATCGCTACACCAAAATATTGCATAATCGTTATTTCCCAGCACAGCAATATTGCGCGCTATAGCCCCTAATTCGTCCAGCGTGCTTTGCGCCCCTATATCACCTGCGTGCAATATAAGATTACATGCACATGTATCTATAACATTTTTTGCCCGTGCATCATCTAAAACTACTGTGCCGTCTTCTTGATAGGAAACTTCATAACATTGAACTGCGCTTTCTGTAAGCTTTTCGCTGCTCCAATTGCCGTTAAATAGATCGAATACCTCTTCGGGCAACTTGCCGTGCGTATCGCTTACAATACCTATGCGCTTTTTCGCCATGAAATTCTGCTCCTACAAACTGCTATTTATCGCCCATCATATTGGATATATTTTTCAAATCGGACATACTTAGACCCTCTAGACCCGCAATTCCCATACCGCGTCGGCGTGTCTTCTTTCCCTTTTTACCTTTTTTGTTGCGCTTAGGCTGCTGGGAAAGCCCGGCCGTCATTTTCTTGACCATCTTTTTTGTTTCGTTATAGCGCTTCATCAAGTTATTTACATCAGTTACCGTAACACCCGCGCCTTTTGCTATGCGCTGTCGCCGACTAGCATTGAGCACCTCTGGTTTTACTCGCTCTTCAGCCGTCATAGAATTAATTATGACTTCCATATCGTCCAGCGCATTTTCATCAACTTGCCCAGAACCTAGCATTTTGTCGCCACCGGGAAGCGCGCTTATCAATTTGCTAACGCCTCCCATTTTGCGAATTTGCCTATTCATGGTTATAAAGTCGTTAAGAGTAAGATTTCCTCGCGCCAGTTCCTCGGCAGCCTGTGCTTCATCTTCCTCTTGTTGCACACGTACTGCGTTTTCTATAAGCGAAATCATATCGCCCATACCAAGAATACGCTTTGCCATACGATCTGGATGGAATTCTTCAAGCGAATCTGGCTTTTCGCCCGAACTGATAAACTTAATAGGCTTACCAGTTACTTCGCGTACAGAAAGTGCGCCACCGCCACGCGCGTCACCATCCATTTTTGACATTATTACGCCGTCGAAATCTATCCTGTCGGAAAACGCTTCTACAACACTAACAACATCTTGTCCGGTCATAGCATCTACAACCATTAATATCTGATCAGGCTTTGTAGCCTCTTTAATAGCCGCAGCTTCAGCCATCATTTCTTCATCAACATGCAAACGACCAGCTGTGTCTATTATCACCACATCGCGCAGATTATCTATAGCATCTTGTATGCTGTCTTGCGCAATTTTTACCGGGTCTTGTCCATCTTCGCGAAACACTCGCACACCTATTTCGCCACCGAGTGTTTGAAGCTGGTCGGCAGCAGCCGGTCTATAAACATCGCACGCAACCAAAAGAGGCGAATGACCTTCCTGCTTTAAGCGATACGCTAATTTTGATGCAGCTGTAGTTTTACCAGAGCCCTGCAATCCTACAAGCATTATTACATTCGGAATGCGCCCAGACATTACAAGTTTAGAATCGGTGCGCCCTAGAAGTTCAATAAGTTCATCTAACACAATCTTTGTCACATTTTGTGCAGGTGTAAGCGAATCAAGCACCTCACTCGTAAGACAACGCTCTTTAGTTCTAGCTACAAATGCTTTAACAACTTTGAAATTAACATCAGCTTCGAGAAGCGCCATACGTATTTCGCGCATTGCCGAGTTTATATCATCTTCAGTAAGACGCCCTTTAGAGCGTAGACCACTAAATATTCCCTGTAATCGCGAAGAAAGATTCTCAAGCATTATTTACCACTTCTCCCAGAAATGCTTTTTGCCAGCAATTTTTCCAGCATCATCCATTTCAACAAATTCAGCCCAAGTCATCTTAGGCGGTGCTGCAGCATCCTGCTCGATAAAGTCCTCAACTGTTTCCTCGTTAGTATTGTAATCGCCTATTAGCGCGGCCACATACTCGTGAGCATCAAAATCGCGCAGATCGTCTATTCCCTCGCCAACACCCATCTTGATTATAGGAAGCCCTAAATCGTGCGAAATTGAGATAGCTATGCCACCTTTTGCTGATCCGTCCATCTTTGTAACAATAAGCGCGTCTAAATCTAGCGCTCGGTCGAATTCACGTGCCTGCTGTAATCCATTTTGACCAGTTGTGGCATCAACTACCAACACTGTATACACAGCAATATTAGAACGTTTGCGCACTACATTTACAACCTTTTGAAGTTCGCGCATAAGATCTTCAGATGTATGAAGTCTGCCCGCTGTATCTATCAACACCAAATCGGCATCTATATCTTCGGCACGCTCTATAGTTTCAAAGCAAACACTTGCAGGGTCGCTTCCGCGCTCGCGTGTAACCATTTCTACACCAGCACGTTCAGCCCAAACCTGCAATTGCTCTATTGCCGCAGCGCGGAATGTGTCACCCGAACCGAGAATAACCTTTCGACCAGAATCGGTTGCAGCTTTCGCCAACTTACCCACTGTAGTCGTTTTGCCCGTGCCGTTTATCCCGACAAACAACACGACAGCAGCCGCACCGTTCAGTATATCTTCGCCACCCGGCGCAAATTCAGCTTCTATGCGGCAACCCAACATATCTAACACCGCATAGGAATCGGGCAAAGCCTTCCTAGTTGCTTGATCTCGCAAATCTTCCACTATGCCAAATGCCGCTTCAGGACCTATATCGCTAAGAATTAGTGTTTCTTCTAAATCTTCCCAAAACCCCTCATCCAATTGAGGTCCTCTATCAAGCAGAGCATTCATGCCCTCTTTGAATTTATCGCGCGATTTAGCAAGTCCGCTACTTACCTTGCTGAACATATCCATAAAATCACCTATTCTGCGTATTCAAGTGCGCGATCAAGCTTCTGGCTAATAACTTTAGTTACACCATCGGCTTGCATGGAAACGCCAAATAGCACATCAGCCATCTCCATGGTGCGTCGCTGATGAGTAATCATTATCAATTGCGTGTCATAACGCAGAGAATCTATATAGGCGGATAATCTACGTAAATTGGTATCGTCAAGCGCTGCTTCCACCTCATCCAATATATAGAATGGAGTTGAACGTGTCTTATACACCGCAAACAAGAGCGCAAGTGCTGTCAAAGACTTTTCACCACCCGACATTAGCGACATTTTTGCAATACGCTTTCCAGCAGGCTGAGCGTTAACTTCCACACCCGAGTTTTCTAAATCGTCTGGCATGTCAAGCGACAAGTGCGCGGCACCGCCGGGAAAGAGCGTAGAGAAAACCTGTTGAAAGTTTTCATCAACCTGTTTGTAAGTTCTAGCAAAATCGTCCTTCATGCGAGTATCTATTACGCGATTTATGCGTGCCAAACAGCGTCTAGCGCTATCCAGATCGTCAAGCTGTGCCGACAAATAATCAAAACGCTCTTTTAGTTCTCTATACTCGTTTGCCGCATCAGGATTTATGGTTCCTAAATTTGAAATGCGTTTAGATAGACGAATAGCTGTTTCTTCTGCACTAGGCCTGTCTTCAAGTTGTGGTCTGGAAAGTGCAATATCTACAGGCACGCCACATTCTTGTGTTATAGCCGTCACAGCTGCTTCTACTTGCATTTCTAAGCGCGCATTCTGTACGCGCGCATCATTTAATTTTTCGGTAGCCAAATCGTATGCTTTATGGGCATCTTGCGCTGCCTGCCTAGTTTCAGATATACGAGAGTGAAAACTTTTCGATTCATCCTCGGCGCGCATAGCACGTTTGCCTATTTCGTCAGCTTTAACTCGCGCAGTATAAACTAAGTTTTCAAATATACCTAGAAGCGATTCTAGGCGCTGAGCCGAAACACTCTTAGCTCGCAATACTGCAGCAGTTTCACTATCTTGTTTAGACAATTCATCCAAATCGTCAGAACGTCGGGTAGCCATACGCTCGGCATAAATAACCCGCTCTTCCACTTTTGCCAATGTTAATTTTGCTTCCGCAAGCTCAATCTCGGAATTTTTAGCTTGTTCGGCAATAGGCTCTAGCTCTGAATCAATGACAGCTTTTTGCGCCTGTACCTTATCTAAAAGTTCCTGCAAATCTTTTACGCGAGCTTCTAAACTTTCAGAATCGCTATTTTTTTTCTGCGACTCTAAAGCTGCCTGTTCACTTTTTCGCGCAAGAGTCTCTAAATCATCTTTAGCACGCTGCAATTTATTGGCAGCATCTTCAGCTCTTTTTTCATCGGACTGAACATTTCCGCGCATTAAAGCTAACTGGCGACTTACATCTAAGCTGCTTCCCTGAGCTTCAGTCAAACGCGCTTCAGCCGCTTCAGCTTGTTCACTAGCAACTCGTGTAGCATTGCGCGCAGCTTCTAACCCAGATTTCAACTCTTCTATGCGACGCACGCGCGATAAAACACCACGTCCTTCATCAACGTTACATCCAATAGTAACCTTGCCAAAAGGCCAAACCACATCACCTGAGTTTGTAGCAAAACGCAAACCTAAAGTGTCAGCCTTATGTGCAGCCAGCGCCTTTCCAAGCGTATCGCATACAACAATATCTCCCAAAGCAGCGATAACTGCTGAACGCGCACTATCTGCAAACTTCAAGTCTTCAATAAGCGCATGCCCATCTCCAACAAACTGCGAAGCAGGACAGTTGGATGCACTAAATTGGGTCGTATTGTTTCTAAGTAAGAAAGTAACTTCGCCCGCCTCGTCATCTGGAAGTGCTTGCATAGCAAAAGTTAGATCGTCAAAATTGTCTATTAAAAGCGACATTACATCTGTTGCAAGCAACATCTCGGTTAAAGCTTCCACATCAGGAGAAGCTTTAACAACGCCAGATAACGGCTCTATATTGCCGGGAAGATTTGCGATATGCTCAGCTATCCATGCACGTGCCGCACCTGCATTTTGTTCACTTGCACGCTCCATTTCTTCTAGCGCATCAACTTGCGCTGACAAAGATTGCTCGGTGCTTTTTGCGTCATCTAGCGCTTCGCGGGTAGTTTTGCGCGCCGCCACACAACTAGCTACAAGATTTGATGCCTTTTTCTCTTGCTCGGCAATTTGAGCAAGCGCCTCTCTCGTAGTTTCTAACTGTTCTTGCGCTGCATTCGCATCAGCGCGAGCCACTAAAACAGCAGCTTCGGCATCACTTAGCTGCTCTGCAAGCACCTTCTGATAAGCAACACTGTTTGCACGTGCTTCCCTAGCCTCTGATATTCTGCGGCGAAACTCCGACAACTCCGCCTGAGTTTCACGCTCGTCTTGCGCAAGCTGTTTAGAGTTCGCTTGCAACGACTGAAGTTTATCCGAAAAGCCTAAATTTAGCTCCTCAAGCGCAGCTACCTTAGCTTTAGCGCTCTTCAAATCTTCATTAGCTTGACTATATGCAGAATTAGCTTGAGATAAATCAGCTAATATCGCATTGCGGCGCTGCCTAGAGGAATCTAGCGATATTTGCAACTCAGATGTTCTCTGCTTAGCGTCTCTTCGCCTGTCTCGTATACGCATAAGCGTAGAATCTAGGTGTTCAGCTGCGCTGCGACATGCCTGATGGTTACGCGAAAGCTCGCCTGCTCCCGTAACATCTTGGCTGATTTGCTCTTGAAGTAAAGCCAATGTGTCTTCAAGCGAATCTACATCGGAGCGCTTCGCTTCCAAATTTTGATTAAGCTCAGCTAAAAGCTGCTTGTTTTCGTCCCATTTAACCTGCAATCCGCGCAAGTCATCCACAGCCAAATCTAATTTAATATCAGATAATTCTGTAGACAAATCTGCATATGTTTGCGCTTTTTTAGCCTTACGCGATAGCGGTCCAAGCTGCCGCTCAACTTCACTCACTACATCGCGCACACGCGCAACATGACCTTCCATTTTTTCCAGCTTGCGCTCGCTTTTAGCCTTGCGCTGCTTATGTTTAAGCACTCCAGCTGCTTCTTCTATTAGCGCTCGCCTATCAGCCGCATCTGATTGCAGAATAGAATCAAGTGATCCTTGGCTAATAATAGAATGCGTACCAGTACCTAAGCCCGAATCGTGCAGAATATCAAGCACATCCATACGCCTAGCAAGCGTACCGTTTATAAGGTATTCGCTTTCTCCCGAACGATACATGCGCCTAGCTATAGATACTTCGTTATAATCAACCGGCAAAGTGCCATCCGAATTATCTAACACCAGTTCAACTTCAGCTACGCCGGTAGCTTTTCGCGCAGAAGACCCAGCGAAAATTACATCTTCCATAGCTTGACCACGAAGATGACGCGCGTTGCGCTCTCCTAGCACCCAAAGCACCGCATCAGATATGTTCGACTTGCCCGATCCATTTGGTCCAACAACAGCCGTAATGCCCGGCTCTAGCGATAATACACTGCGATCGGCAAATGACTTAAACCCTTTTAGTACAAGCGATTTCAGATACATATCGCCTATTGCTCCCGACTCTTCCAAGGAACGCTGCGATTTTGTGCCTGCTCACGCTTTCTGGCAGCCTGAGCCTGTTTTTGTTCGCGTTTTTTAGCAGCCTGAGCCTGTTTTTGTTCGCGCTTTTCAGCTGCACGCGCCGCTTTAGCCCTCTTCGCTGCATCTTTCTTTGCGCGTTTTTCATCAGAAGTGAAATCGCTATCTAGTCCAAAGAATTCACTCAAGCGCGCCAAGGTAGACTTCGCCGCTTGGCTTTCTGCCTCTTTTTTGGTGCGCCCAGTACCAAGCGCAAGCGCGTGGTCGCCGGCATAAACCTGACTCACAAATGTACGATCGTGCGGCGGTCCTTGTGTTTCTACGAGCTTATATGTAGGTGTAATACCATCTTCTTGAAGTTTTTCCTGCAAAGCGCTTTTAGGATTCTCGGGCTCTTTTGCCATATCGGCACTCATACGTGGAATTAATGTGCGATTAACAAAATCCTCTGCAGCCTTAATGCCGCCATCTAAATAAAGCGCAGCCACAACTGCCTCGTACACATTTTCCAAAGCTGAATGCAGTCCACGCTTGCCCGTACCTGTTTCGGAAGAACCAAATACAATAATGTCTGCAAATCCTAAGCCCTCAGCCACATCGGCTAAACTAGCGCCCGACACAAGCGCCACCTTAATGCGCGTAAGACCACCCTCGTCTAAATCGGGGTAGCGGCTAAACGCCGTAGATACAACTATGGCTCCAAGGATTGCATCGCCTAAAAACTCAAGTCTCTCGTATGAAAAACGAACTGATTTCCCCTCAGCTGCCGAAGGATGCGTAATAGCAGAGAGAATATACCTCTCATTCTTAAATTTATAACCAATAGTCTCTTCGGCTAACTGGAGTTTTTGCATCTGCTCTTCAACAAGCATTATCCTTAAACACCTTCTGCCATATCTTCAGTTGAATCAACTGTTTTCTCTATTATCGAAGCAGCATTCCCTCGCACAGAGCGAGCACAAACCAAAATTCCATTCTTTACAGCCACAGCGCTAGAAGCACCATGCCCAATAACACATGCCCCTTTGACACCTAGAAGCGGACTACCGCCATAAGTTTCCGGACTTAAATTCTGCTTTAACTGTCTTAGACTATCGCGTATTAAAATTGCACCTATTTTTTCCTTAGTACCAGAGTTTATCGCATCTTTTATATATCCAAATAGAAGTTTTGATGTTGCTTCTATGGTTTTCAATGCAATATTGCCGGTAAAACCATCAGTTACTACAACATCAAATTTACCAGCAAGCATATCTCCGGGCTCACAATTTCCCTTAAAGCCCTCTACTCTGCCCAACATCAATTTGTGTGCTTTCTGAGCCAAAGCGTCACCCTTAGAGTCTTCCTCACCAATATTCAGAAGACCAACCACAGGGTTAGCAACTCCGTAAACATCTTTCGCATAAACAGATGCCATCTGAGCAAATTGCACTAAATATTCAGGCTTACAATCAGAATTAGCGCCAACATCTACCAAAAGACAAGGCTTCTCAGCTGCGGGAAGAACTTGCACTAACGCCGGGCGTTTTATACCGCGAATCCGTCCAATAATTAATGTGGCAGCTGCCAAACATGCACCGGTAGACCCAGCCGAAAAGAAGCCCTGCGCCTTGCCGTCTCGCACAAGATTGCATCCCACAACTATGGAAGAATTCTTCTTCTTGCGTACCGCATTTGCCGGATGCTCACCCATACTTATCGTCTCTTCGGCACCACACCAATCGCAGCGAGAATTAGCATCAGAATATGACTCAACAATACCTGCCGGTCCACACATAATTACATTAAGAGACGAATCTTCCGCAAGTGCTAAAGCTGTACCTTCCAGCACAGTCTCAGGGGCATAATCTCCCCCCATAGCGTCTATAGCGATAGTAACCTTATCGGACATGGCTATAAATTAACGAGCGTGCAACCCTGCGCGTGGCTAGGGCTGTACGCTCGTAATAGCTGTTGTAATTTACTCGGTTACTATTACTTCGCGATTCTTATAAAAGCCGCAATTAGGGCAAACACGATGCGGCAGCTTCACTTCACCACATTGTGGGCAAGTAGACTTAGATGGAGCATCTACCTTGTCGTGCTGGCTGCGGCGACGATGCGTGCGAATACGTCCCATTCGTTGCTTAGGTACTGCCATTTTGTAACATTCCTCCTATTTTGTGGGCGCAAAACACCCTAACCTATTCATTACACAGGAAACTAGATGATAACATTGCAGTTTGATAGCTTCAAGACGATTTCGTTGTAAATGGACGCTTTTCTTTGCGTTTCTTCGATGCTGGTCTAAACGTAAGCGCTGGTGCCTGCACATCTGCTTGCACAAGAACAACATCTAAAGCCTGCCCTAAACGAAATATACGCCCAGTATCCGACCCGCGCAACATATAAGATGCTGCTTCAAATACAAAATATTCGCTACCTAATTCGCGTATAGGAATTAGACCCTCAGCTGTGCAATCTAGGCGAACATACACCCCATATGTAGCAACACCAGATATAACAGCACTGAAGCGCCTGCCAATAAAATCTTGCAAATATTCTGCAATTTTTATTTCACGAGACTGTCGTTCGGCATTTTCCGCAACACGTTCTGCACCAGAACAATGTTCGCAAAGCTGCGGAAGCTTATCTATCATTTTGCGAACAGGGCGGCTATCGCGCGCAAGCATAGCTTTTAATAGCCTATGCACCATTAAATCGGGGTAGCGCCTTATAGGACTTGTAAAATGACAATAGGTTTTAAGCCCAAGCCCGTAATGTCCAACATTGTCAGTAGAATAAACTGCGCGCGTCATAGCGCGAAGCAAAAGCGAAGTGACCAATTCTGCCTCTGGTCTTCCCTTGGCTTTTTCTAATACTTGCTGTATAGCAAAAGGCTCTCCACAAACAAGTCTCTCAGCACAGTTTTTATCAAACCACTTAAATTCTCGAAGAACCTTAACAACTCCTTCAAGCGCATCAACGTGCGGTGGCTCGTGTATACGATAAGCACATGCTAGGTTGCTATTTTGCAGCGCCATAGCAACTACTTCATTTGCGAAAATCATCGCCTCTTCAATAAGCGTTGTTGAGTCGTCTTTCTGGCGAATATCTATTCCAATAGCATGCCCATCATCATCCAGTATAATTTTTGCTTCCTTGGTGGCAAACTCAATTCCACCACTAGCATATCTTGCACGCTCTCTAGTCTTTGCAATTAAGCTAGCTTCGCGAAGACGCCACTCTAAATCTTTATTTGAACTTGTATTTCCTTGAAGCATATCAAGAGCTTGCGCATAAGTTAGCCTAGCATTTGATTTCATTACCGCAGAATATATGTCATAACCAACCATAGTGGCATTTTCATCAATATAAATGTCTACGCTCATGCAGCGTCTATCTTCGTCTGGTCGTAGTGAACATATATCGTTAGACAAAGCCTCAGGCAACATTGGCACAACTCTGTCGGCAAGATAAACACTCACAGCGCGCTTTTGCGCCTCTTCATCTATAGAAGAGGCATAGTCCACATAATATGCCACATCGGCTATATGAACTCCCAGTCGCCATTTGCAAGGTCTACCTTCATATGAATCTATCTTTTCAATAGATATCGCATCGTCAAAATCTTTCGCATCTGCAGGGTCTATAGTGAACACAAACCTATTACGTATATCTCTATAGCCCTCACGAAATGCGAGTTCAGCGTCTACCTTGCATGATTCAGCCTGGTCAATAGCCTTCTTTGAGAAAACGGTACGTATATCGTTGCGCGCTATAATCCTTGTAGAAGATAGCAACGCATCATCTGCGCAACCCAAAACTTCTATAACGTGACCCATGGCCGCACTACGCTTTGAAGGATATATATCAATAGCCACACGAACTAAAGACCCATCCGGAATACCCGGCATATCTTCTAATCTAGTAAATATATCGTGCTGGATACGTTTATCGTCTGGAATAACTATGCCGAACGGCTCGGCAATCTCATATATGCCGATAAGCGTTGTATGAGCGCGTTCTAAAGCTCTAACCACTCGCGCTTCTGGACGCTGTCGCGAATTATAAGATGCTGCGCGCTTGCTTGTTTTGCGCGCCACCTCTACCAAGTCACCATCGAATGCATCGCCTACACACGATCTGGGAATGAAAAAGTCGCCTTCTGCGGTGCGAACAAAACCATAGCCTGCGCGATTGATTTCAATAATACCGCGTGGATTAGCTTTTGGCTTCCTGCGTGGCGAACGCTTCTTTCGACCCATAGCGCCTATGCGCCTTCAATCATAGAATGCGCTGCATCAAGGGCTACATTTAATTGGGTGTCGCCGTCTTCTCCATCTTGGTTAGCTACAACTATATCTGGTGTAACGCCAGTCCCGTCTATGCTGTGACCTTGAGGCGTAAGATAATATGCAGCTGTATAACGCACCGCTCCACCAAAAGTAAGTTCGCGAACTACCTGTACAGAGCCTTTGCCCATTGTGGTTTGCCCAACCATAGTAGCGCGTTGATTATCTTCTAGCGCAGCAGCAAAAACCTCAGCAGATGCCGCAGTATATTGGTTCATAAGAACAACTATAGGAGCAGTTGTTATTGTTTCTCCCGAAGCGTTACGAGGGCTTTCATTGTCGTTCGTTTGAATACTAACCAGCACACCACCCGACACAAAAAGGCTTGCCATATCAAGCGCCTGCGTTAAATATCCACCCGGATTATCTCGCACATCTATTACAAACGCTTTCGCTTGTTGATTAGATAAATCATTCACAGCATTTTTAACTAGCGCAGCAGCATCAGAAGTCATCTGACGAACTTTGACATATCCAACATCGCCGTCAATCGAGTAGCTTATATTCTCTTCCTCGTACACTCTGCATTCCAAAGTAGTTGTAAATTGCTCGCCATTAGTGGCATCTAAACTGGCTGGACGCATCCAAGTTATAACAACGTTAGAACCTTCACCGCGCTTTAAGGAGCCAATTACTTCCGTCATAGACCATTTATGACTAGAATCGCCATCTATAGCAACTACAAAATCGCCTTGTTCAACGCCTCGCGCATTAGCCTCAGACCCAGTGAAAACATCTGTTACGTAAGCGCGCCCATCATATTCACCAAAAAGAACACCTATGCCTGAATAACTCTTTTCAGCTGACTCTTTAACAAAGTTTTCATATCTACTGGGATCGTAATACTGAGCATAAGGATCGTTAGTGGAACGCATCATGTCTTCCAACATGCTTGAAGTAGCTTTCGAAAGATCCAGTTCGTCCATACTGTATAACTTCAAAATATCTTCTACTTCGCCCACACGCGCCGATATAGCCTCATATGTAGTTTTTTCGCTGGCGGGTGTGCCGGGCTGACTAGTGCCCCATTCCGTAGGAAACCCCAAAGATTGTACAAAAGCGGTGTTAGACCTTACAACAAATCCAAGTACAAAAGCTATAACAATAGCCAAAAAACAGCAGAACGCACTTACAACCTTACGGTTGCGCATGCGTTCTCGCATATTGGCATTCTTGCGTTTCCTTTTATTGGCGCTAAGGCGTTCCGTAGACAAAGCTATCCTCCAAAGAGCTTGCTATACCTTTAGGTAGCGCCGCATAGCAAACATAGAACCAACAAGTCCAATTAGCAGACCAAAAATAACAAGCATGGCATATATGAACAAATAGGTGCTATCGCTAATCGAAAAATCGAGGAAGCGTATCGCATTTTGCAAAGCAGGAATAGCAAACATACGTAAAAGCTGAATAACCAATATAGCTAAAAGTGAACCTATTAGCGCATGCAGCGCACCTTCCATAAGGAATGGTCCGCGGATAAAACCGTTCGACGCGCCCACAAGACGCATGATGGCAATTTCTTTACGGCGTGCCAAAATAGCCAAACGGATGGTGTTGTTAATAAACACAAGCGCTATAAAGATTAGTATAGCTATAAGCGCTATTCCAATATAGCGTACATAGTTTGTTATCTGGAACAGGCGCTCTACGGTGCCTTGACCATATTTAATAGAGTCGCCCACATCGTTAGGGTCTTCACAGATTTGCCCGTATATTGGATCGGCCTGAATAGCGGCTGCAACGCTACTAACAGATTGAGGATTTGTTAGTTCAACATCTATAGAGGCTGGTAGCGGATTATTGCCATCTAATTGATCGAGAATCTCTGGGTTAGCAGTCATAGAATTGCGGAAATTCTCTAGCGCCTGATCTTTTGATGTAAACCCTACGCTTTGCACGTCAGACATGCCATTAATCGTGCCCATGACTTGCTGAATTTTTGCATCAGGTGCATCATCTGCCACATAGCAAGTTATAGATACTTCGCTTTCAACAGATGACATAAGGCGCTCAATCATAGAGCCGCCAACTAGAAAAATACCAATTATAAGCAGCGATAAAAATATTGTGACAATAGAACCAAGAGCGGTGGACAGGTTGCGAACAAAGCCCTGTAACGATTCTTTAAAAAAGTAACCAATACTAGACATCGAAACCGTACACCCCCCTATCTTGGTCGCGAGTTAGATGACCTCGATCAAGCGCTATAACACGCCTACGCATATTATCAACCATTTCGCGATCGTGGGTAGCCACAAGCACTGTAGTGCCTGTGCGGTTAATCCGCTCAAGCAAATCCATAATGCCACGCGACGTTTGCGGGTCAAGATTTCCTGTAGGCTCGTCACAAATTAGCAGAGGCGGTCTGTTTACTATTGCGCGCGCAATAGAAACGCGCTGCTGTTCACCACCGGATAGTTGATCGGGTTTTTTGTTTAGCTTTTCTTGAAGACCCACAAGACGCAGCACTTCTGGAACTTGCGTCTTTACAACATGTTTACTTTTACCAATAACCTCTAAAGCAAAAGCAACATTTTCGAAAACTGTCTTGTTGGGCAGCAGCTTAAAGTCTTGAAAAACACAACCTATATTGCGCCTTAGATAAGGCACACGCCAATTGCGCATAGAAGACAAATCTTCATCGGCAACATAAATATGACCCTGTGTGGGCTTTAGTTCGCGCGTTAAAAGTTTGATAAATGTAGATTTGCCGGACCCTGAATGCCCTACCAAAAAAAGAAATTCGCCGGCATATATCTGAAGCGAAACATCCGATAATGCTGGTCTATTAGGTTGTGCTGGATAAACTTTAGTGACATGCTCTAAGGTAATAACAGGTGTTCCCATTTTTGCCGGAACATCATCTATTCCAAGTACAGGAAGCGCCTGAGATAACTGAGATGTCAGCTGCGCTTTTGATTTAGGCTGCGATGCGTGTGCCGCAGAAGTGCGTCTTGCACTTGAGCGTGCAGCCCTAGCACGACTTGCATCTTGTGCCACAGTGTTTGCTCCGTTCAATAGTTTTCATTTACTGAGACTGTTTAATTCTAGCAGACTTAGTCATTCTCACATAACTGACACGCAGCTTTAACAATAGCTTCAGCGTCTAAGCCAAAATAATGCATCAATTCATCAAATTCGCCAGATTTGCCAAAAATGTCGCGCATACCCACAAACGCACACGGTACAGGATGGCGGCGACATATCGCATTTGCCACAGCATCGCCCAAGCCGCCCATAACAGAGTGCTCTTCTGCAACAAGTGCGCACCCGGTCTTTTGCACAGAACGTATAATCGTATCTTCATCTAGAGGTTTGACACAGAACGCGTCGATAATTTCAGCATCAATGCCGCGCTGTGCCAAAATATCAGCCGCTTCAAGAGCCTCTTTTATTTCAACCCCGTTAGCAATAATTGTTACATCTTGACCTTCGCGTAGAACGCAAGATGCGCCCATATTTAGTTGTACATCTTTTCCGTATATTTGACCTACAGCGGCGCGTCCCATCCTTATATATACAGGACCGCTTGTATCGGCAGCCAACTTGATAGCTGCACATGCAGAATTGTAGTCAGCAGGAACTAGCACTCGCATATTCGGAATAGCACGCATCAGTGCAACATCTTCAAGCATTTGATGAGATCCGCCATCGGGACCAACTGAAATGCCCGCATGCGTAGGGGCGATCTTCACATTTAGTTTGGAATAGCAAGCCGTATTGCGAATCTGATCATACGCTCTACCGGTGCCGAAAACTGCAAATGACCCGGTAAACGCAATATGACCCGTTAAGGCAAGCCCGGCAGCAACATCTATCATGTTCTGTTCGGCAATACCGCAATTGAACAAACGCGCAGAATACTCCGGTTTAGCAGAGGCGAATTTTGCAGTAGTGGTGGAACCGGTTAGATCGGCATCTACAGCTACAACAGGCATGCCGGAATCGGCTAGGTTTGCAAGTGTTGGACCATATGCAGCACGCGTTGCTAATTTAATAGATGGGTCTATATCAAGGCACAATGCGCTCATGCTGTCACCTCATTTTCTGTGTGCAATTCATCCAATGCAGCCTTAAGTTGTTCAGCATTAGGCGCTTTCCCATGCCATCCAGCCTCGTCCTCCATAAAAGAAACGCCTTTACCTTTCACGGTGTGAGCCATAACTAAATGTGGTGAATTTGTATCAGCAGCTTTAATCTTGCTAAGCGTATCTATTAAAGCGCCTATATCATGACCATCAACTTCACAAGTTTCCCAACCGAAAGCAGCAAATTTATTGCATATATTCTCTGGGTTGCACACATCCTGCACGCGCCCATCTATCTGAAGTCCATTGCCATCTACTATAGCTACTAAATTACCCAGTTTCCGGTGCGCCGCAAACATAGCAGCTTCCCACACCTGACCCTCTTCGCATTCACCATCGCCCATTAAGGTAAACACATACCCCGGCTGATTTTGTAGCTGTAAACCACACGCAATACCGCAACTTATAGAAAGACCTTGCCCTAAAGAGCCGGTAGATACCTCAACTCCGGGTACAAGAGAAGAATCGGGGTGACCCTGCAGGCGCGACCCTAATTTTCTGAGAGTTTTAAGTTCTTCTTCAGGGAAATACCCCGCCTTAGAAAGAGTTGCATAAAGCGCAGGAGCAGCGTGACCTTTTGCGAGGATGAATCTATCGCGTTCAGCCATATCTGGGTCGGTAGGGTTATGTTTTAGAACTCCCCCAAAATAAAGTGCGGTAAGAATGTCTATACAAGAAAGCGACCCACCCGGATGCCCGCTTCCCGCCTCACCTATCATCGAAAGTACATTACAGCGCATCTCGCGCGCTATCCGCTCAAGCGAATCTGTATGCACAGAGAACACACCCTTTCCTAGATATATCCATATTGCAACATTCTACAGGATGGATATATCTTACAAAAGCTAGGGTTGCTATTTGTTAACAGTTATTATCTCCTAGCTGTTACTTTGCCGAAAACACGCAAACCGCGCACGAGTGTTAGACTGCTTAAAGCAAGTTCAAATAATGTTTTCGGAGGCACCATGGCACAAGACGCTGAATATACACATGAATATTTTGAAATAATTGCCGACCTAGATGGTGATATAGACAGCAGACGCGCGGCTTTTGGCTATATGGAATCGTCTACAGCCATTGTGCACCATCAAGTAGTTGCTAGTTCTTTCGTTCCCCGTCTTTTCGGAAAACGCGCTTTTGATGCTATGAAAAATGCCGCAGAGACAGCACACGGCATTCTTTGCAAAGTAATGCAACACTACATAGACGATCCGGATTACAGACGCATATTTAACTTCGATGAGCGGCTAGAAGAATTAATCTTGCTGCCACGCGGCTATAATTCGCTTTTGCCATTTGCACGTGTGGATACTTTTTTGAACGAGGATGATTACACGCTAAAATTCTGCGAATTTAATGGAGATGGCTCGGCGGGCATGAACGAAAATCGCGAAATAACTAACTCCATAAAAAACTCGCAATCGTTTAAGGTGTTTTCACAGGCGCACAAAGCTCAGGGATGCGATTTATTTAAACCATGGGTAGAACGCTTTTTGGAAATATACGACACCTACGAAAACAAAGTTGCTAATCCGCAAATTGCCATATGTGACTACTTAGAAAACGGTGTTGTAGATGAATTTCAAGTGTATGCCGATTTATTTAAACAGGCTGGTACAAATTGTTTTATAGCCGACGTGCGAGATCTTAATTTCGATGGAAATGTTCTAAAAGATGCACAAGGCAATAGAATTGATGCTATATGGCGACGCTGTGTTACAAATGACGTAATAGAACATTGGGATGAATCGCAGGCATTAATCGATGCTGTGCGAGCACAAAAAGTTGCTCTTATAGGGAGTTTTGCTGGGCATATCGTGCACGACAAGCAGATATTTCATGTGTTATTCGACACAAAGACACAAGAATTCCTAAGTGCAGACGAAATATCATTTATTGAACAAACTGTACCAACGACAACTTTCCTCGATGAAGCAAATGTCAATTTGGCACAAATTAAAGAAAATAAAGATCTATGGATAATAAAGCCAACCGACCATTACGGAGCCGATAACGTATATGCAGGCTCTGAGGTTAGTCAAGAAAAATGGGAAGAGCTTATAGAATTATTTGCAAATAGCCGCAGCGGATACCCTTTCATTGTCCAGAGATATTGCAAGCCATTCCGCACAGAAACTCTTCCTCCAGATTTCGATATACTTAACAGCGCAGATGGATCTATAGATTACAGTCCGGCAATCTATAACAACATGAATGGTCTTTATTTATTCGATGGACATTTTCAAGGAGTTTTTAGCAGGCTAGGACCACACGAAACAATAAGCAAGCAAAATGATGGCATAACAGCAGCGACCATCTGGGTAGACGCAGATGTAGAAGACGGGTGGAATCTATAGTGAAGGCAGCCACGCAAGAAAAGATAATTTGCATAATAACTTCTATTGCGCTTGCAGTAACATATTTTATTGCCGGGTTTGCAGTATGCGTAGGAGTGCCCTATGTAACACAATTTTTGTCAGAACAAAATTCAGTATATGAAAGCACACCATTTACAGAGCAGCAAATTAACAAACTTGCTATGGCTACCCGCGACTACACTGTAGGATCGCATAATCTTGATGCCTTAATGTCAGAGATATCAAAAGCAAATGCAGAAGCCAGCACACAGTATGCACAAGCATCACAAGAAGAATTATTAACGGATGTGCCGGATGAATACACGTTAAACGAAAGCGCAATAGCACATTTAGACGATGTAAACGAACTTGTAAGCACATTGTACTTCCCAATGTTTGGAGTAGTTGCTATAGCGACTTTTTGCTTTATGGCAATGTTTAAAATGTTTGGTACAAAACCGGTAGGCAAAGCGCTTTTTTATTCCGGCGTTGCAGTATTAATTGCGTTTGCTGTAATTGGTATTTGCGCACTTGTCGGATTTAGCGGCTTTTTTGCCGGCATACATGCTTTATTCTTTCAACCGGGAACTTGGGTATTCCCGGTTGATTCTTTGTTAATTAGCATGTATCCGCAAAGCTTTTGGATAGGAATGGGCTTATGTTGGCTTATCGTGTCATGCGTACTAGCTGCGCTATCTATAGTATTTGGAAGAATTATCCTCAAGAGACAGACGGATAGTAGCAAGTAGTTACAATCTTGGCGATTTTTTCACCTAAATCGTCTTTGACATCTGTTGTATAAAAGCCCACTTTTCTACCGGACTTGTCTACATCACATGTAGCAATTAAACGTTTGCCCTTACTAGATTTCATAAACTCTATATTAGAGGAAAGCGAAACGGATGCATCCCTACCACACATACTTGCAACCGCAAATGCATAATCTGCCAATGTAAAGATTGCGCCACCCATAACACTACCACCAGCATTAAGATGCTCTGGTGTTATTTCCATTTCGCAAACCCCATGGCCCATCCAACCTTCCACAATTTCGCAGCCACAGCGCTCGGATGCAAATCTGTCGTTTCGAAAAAAATCAACTAATTCATCTAATGTAGGATGCTCTGGAAACATATTTCCCCTATCCAAATACTTTCGCGCAAACACCGTCAATACGCGCTAGAACATCATTCATATCAAGTAGCTTTATAGACTCGAACAACGGCGGTGAAACCATATTGCCAGCTACCGCTACACGCAAAGGTTGCAACAACTGCTTTGGCTTTATGCCTGCTGCGTCTCCTAGACTTCTGCAAGCCTGCATAGCGTCGTCTTCATTCCAGTCTCCGCTAAGCCCTTCCAATACACCACGACATATTGAAAGTGCCTCATCTGCCCTAGCGCCCTCTTTCAACAATACTTTATCAACCGATTTTTGGTCGAGACATACATTAGCTTTCCAGAACATGTATGCCAGTTTTGCAGGTATCTCATCAAAACGCACCAGACGTTCAGCTACAAGTGGATACAAGTTCTCATAGAAATCTGCATTGTCGGACACATCTCTAAGAGCTTGCTGCCATATTTGCGCATCCACATCGCAGCCGGGAACACGCGTTACCTTCAATGCGCTAAGCTGCTCTTCCTTAGTTGGAGTTGGCGCTATAGTAATGCCGGCAGCCACATTGCTGCCGTCTATTTTTGCTTGCGCAAGCCAAGGTGCGGCTGCCAAGACCCAAGAAGATGCATCCATTTCACGAATGTATACACCGTTCATCCAATCAAGCTTTTTTTCATCAAAAATACTATGCTTCTTATTGATGCGTTCTAAGCTGAAAGAAGAACATAGCGTATCTCTAGGAATGACGGTAGTTTCGCCATCAAGTGACCAGCCTAGAAGCGCAAGATAATTAACCATAGCATCAGGTAAATATCCCCTGTCGCGATACTCTTCTACATTCGTAGCTCCGTGACGCTTTGAAAGCTTTTTGCCATCCTCGCCCAATATCATTGGAAGGTGTGCAAATACTGGAATTTCTTTACCTAATGCCTCATAGATTAAGATCTGTTTTGGAGTGTTTGGAAGATGGTCATCACCGCGAATAACATGGCTAATTTCCATGTTTGTATCGTCACAAACTACAGCAAAATTGTATGTAAAAGTTCCATCAGTGCGTTGAATTATCATATCGTCTATAACATCAGACGGAAAGCTCATATGTCCATAAACAGCGTCATCAAATTCGATAGGACCACGATCTTTGGGCACGGCAAGCCGCCATACATGAGGCTCGCCCGCGTCTATACGTGCTTGGGCATCTTCTAGGCTTAAATGCCTACACGTACCATCGTATCCAGCATAGCCGCCTTCTTCCGCTTCAGCTTTCGCGCGCTTTGCATCTAATTCTTCTTTGGTGCAAAAGCACGGATATACCGCCTTTGCTTCTTTCAATTTCTCAAGCGCTGCCAAATATGTTTCGCTACGCTGCGTTTGAAAATACGGACCACACTTCCCGCCTACCTCTGGACCTTCATCCCAATCTAGTCCTAGCCAACGCATAGCGCGCAGAATAATTTGCGTGTTTTCTTCGGTAGAACGCGTTGGATCGGTGTCTTCTATGCGCAGCACAAAAGAGCCACCTGATTTACGCGCAAACGCCCAATTATAGATAGCAGTACGCGCACCGCCTATATGCAGCATTCCTGTTGGACTAGGCGCGAAACGAACGCGTACACTAGATTTCTGAGTCATTTTTTCCACCTTCTGTTTTTATTTTTCCCTATCCGCTTCGTCATTATATAGTTCGTCCAAAAATATTGACACAGCGCCGATTAAAGCCTCGCCATCTTCAGCTGTAAAATTTCTGGCAGGAATTGTTAATTTGCGCTTGTCTTTAAGATATCTAGCGCCACGGCGACGCATCTTAGTTAGCTTTGATGCGCCTATATTTATGGGCTCCACTGTAAGTTTTCCGCCCGCCAGCGAAACTGTTTTCACGCCGTGCTCGGCGGCGATAGCCTTACATCTTGCTTTTGCAAACAAATTACGTGCAGCAGCAGGCATATCGGCATGCACCCGCAATATTTCTTCTTGATACGAATTAACCATCTCTTGAGTAGACGCACTTGCCAATTTTCTATACCAAAGCACGCGTTCGTCTGTGTCGGGTATGTATTCCTCGGGAAGATAGGAATGACCGGGCACATTCACAGTTATGTCAGATAAAGCAGCAGGCAAACTGTCAGCTATTGCACCATCTCCTTCTCTGGTTGCAGCTACAGCTTGATTTAGCATCTGCGCAAACAAATCGAAACCGACCGCACTCATATTTCCCGATTGCTCAGCACCCAGCATACTGCCCGCACCGCGAATCTCTAAATCGCGCATAGCTATGCGCATACCGCTTCCCAACTCTTGATGTTCATCTAGGGCTATAAGACGCGCTTCTGCTTCCTCTGTAAGCGGTATTTCTTCCGGGAACATAAAGTAGGAATACGCTTGCACATTGCTTCGCCCTACACGACCTTTCAATTGATACATTTGCGCTAGACCAAGGCGTTGCGAATCTTCAATTATCAAAGTATTGGTATGCGGATTATCTATTCCGCTTTCTATGATTGTGGTGGCTACCAACACATCTATTTTGCCAGCTGAAAATTCTTCCATTACGCGCTCTAGCTGCTCTTTCGACATTTGCCCATGCGCAACACCCACACGAGCCTCGGGCGCTGCCTGACTTACGCGCTGAACCGCATCTTCAATAGTTCGCACACGATTACTGACGTAATACAGCTGTCCACCGCGAGAAAGCTCGAAGCGTATAGCATCAGAAACAATATCTGGATCCCATTCACCTACATGAACTTTAACGGGCATGCGCTCGTTTGGAGGTGTCAGAATTAGACTCATATCTCGCACGCCAGATACAGCCATCTGCATTGTGCGCGGAATAGGCGTTGCTGACAAAGTGAGCACATCTATGGTTTCACGCAGATTCTTTAGTTGTTCTTTGTGCCCAACTCCAAAACGCTGTTCCTCGTCAATTATGACCAACCCTAAATCTTTGGGATTAACATCGCGCGAAAGCAGCCTATGAGTACCTATTAAAATTTGGCACGTTCCGCTTGAAAACTCTTCTAGAATTTTCTTTTGTTCAATATCGGTTTTGAATCGCGATAAAACGGCTACATTTACACCAAAAGGCTGCAAGCGCTCGTTGAAACTGGTGTAGTGTTGTTGCGCCAGAATAGTAGTTGGGCACAAAAGCATTACCTGTTTGCCAGACTCAACACAGATAAACGCCGCACGCAGCGCTACTTCCGTTTTGCCAAACCCTACATCGCCGCATATCAGACGATCCATAGGACGCAAGGAAGCCATATCGGCTTTCACATCGGCTATGGCAGCGCACTGATCAGGTGTTTCATCGTAGGGAAAACTTTCTTCCATCTCGCGAATTGCAGGACTTTCGCATACGAATTGATAACCCTTTGTAGCCGCGCGTCTGGAATATACATCCACCAAGTCGAACGCCAGTTTCTTTGTAGCTTTGCGTGCCTTACTTACAGCGCGCGACCAATCAGAAGTATTCAGGCGCGTCAAACGTGGGCTAGAGCCCTCAGCTCCCACATATTTTGTAACGCGATCTAGCTGCTCGACCGGTAAGAATAATTTATCGCCCTCGGCGTATTCCAATTCCATATAATCGCGTTCGGTACCATCTATTTCACGGCGCACTATAGCTTTGAAAAGAGCTACTCCAAAAACAGCATGCACGACATAATCGCCCGGCGCATATGGGAAAGTTATCTTGGTAATGTCTACATTTCGACGTTTGCGCGAAGCACTTTGAGCGCCCTGTGTGTCAGCTATCGACACTAAAGCTAACTTAGCTTTTGGTATTACCATACCAAGCGGTATATCGGTATCCACCACATTAACTATACCGCGACGCAACTTCTGTGGCGCTGCATCTGCAGCATCAGAGGTAGCATCTTGATTGCTTAAATCGCAAATAGCTAACCCACGATCTACAAAAGCCAATTTCATATCTTCGCGAACGCGATAATTTGTAGCGCTGAACACGCATGTATAGTCAGCCTGTGTCCACGAAAGCAGCTTGCCAAACAGTTTATCGGGCGTACCAGCTACATCGGTGCGTTTTACAGGCAATTCATCATCAGGTGCTGCACCTACTCGCATTATAGATACATACACCGCATGCTGACCCGGTCCAAAATCTAGCGCACTAGGTTCAACATATAACCCAGACACCGCAAAGCCTGATCCTTTCGCTCTACCCTGCGCGTCTGAAAACGCATTCGCCGCATCATCCATAACCGATCTAGGCTCCATTAGACACACAAGCGCATTATCGTTTACATAATCGCCTAACGTAGTGGTCGTGTCGTACAAATAAGGAAGCAATATATCGGCACCATCAAAGCGAAGCCCGCCTTCCAGTTTTTCTAGGACTTCACGAAGTGCCTTATTTGTAAGTGCTGGCTTATCAAGCGCACGTTTTGCCCTTGCAAGCGCCTTAGGAGTAGTTGGAAACTCCGATGCTGGATATATCTCTACAGAACTTAAAGATGCTATGGTTTGCCCAGTAGAAGGCACTATGCGGCGTATTTCGTCTACTTCATCGCCAAAGAAATCAACACGCACTGGAAACACTGAATTTGCTGGAAAAATATCAACCGTGCCGCCGCGTCTCGCAAATGTAGCAGGTCCATCAAGTTCACCCGTATTAGAATATCCGCGCGCCTCTAACGCAGCTACAAAAGTGTCTAAATCGTCCATTTCCGGCACTTTCATATCAACCAACTCTTTGCCGGATTCAAGATATATAGGGCTATCGGCTTGCGCACAAGCTGGTGGCATTGCGCGCACTAGCGAACGCGCACTTGCCACAACCACCACATGCTTTCCCGCGCGAAGTGCATGCGCCGCCTGCATTCGCAAAGCTATTACACGCATGTCGGGTTGTTTTGGCTGAAACGGATAATCGCGCCTTTCGGGAAATCGCAAAACTTTTTCCTCGCCTATATACGCCGCCACATTTCGAGCAAAAGCAATAGAGGCCTCTTCGCCACTAACTACTACTAATGTACATTGCGGACGCTGCGCAAATCGCGCAGCAACAAGAAACGGTCTTGCAGAGGACGCTACAGCCAAGGTTGCATCGCTGCCAGAATCTAGCGCTCCCCAAAATTTATCTAAACAGTGCGACTTATCTAAAATATTTGCAAGAGCGTCTATAATCAAAGTTCAACCTCTCCAACCCGAAAATGCCGCGAAAACGCGGCTAAACAGTGCCACCAATTGTATCGTAGATATATCTTTTAGCTTCGCATCTTTCAGATGACTATCTGATATCCTTATTTTTACAACAAGTCTTGAATAGATTTCATCAAGACTGAGCGCATTGCGAAGGTGAAATAATGCCACGCGAAAAAATGTCTAAAAAACGCGAACGTGCTATAGAAATAGAGCAGAGAATGTGCGAACACTACCCCGCCGCTGAATGCGCCTTAAATTATGATGGCGACCCGTTTAGGCTAACCATTGCAGTAATGCTTTCGGCACAGACAACCGATGTAGGCGTGAATAAAGTTACGCCTGCGCTATGGCAGCGTTATCCCACAATAGCCGATCTTGCGCAAGCCAACCCATCCGATGTGATGGAAATTATTTCGACCATTGGGCTATATCGCACAAAAGCACCGCGTGCTATAAAAATTGCGCAAATGATAATTTCTGATTACGCAGGAGATGTACCCCGCGATATGAACGAACTGCAAAAGCTGCCCGGTGTAGGGCGAAAAACTGCCAATATTGTACTGAACGAAGGCTTTGGCATTGTGGAAGGTATTGCGGTAGACACTCATGTAAACCGAATAGCGCACAGGCTGAAACTTGTTCCTAAAGACGATGACCCGCTAAAAACAGAACAGGCACTATTGAAGCTGTACCCTCGCGATATGTGGAAGCCGATTAATCACCAATGGGTACTATTCGGTCGCGAAATCTGCACCGCCAAACGCCCGAAGTGCTGCGAGTGTTTCCTAGTTGACCTCTGCCCTAGCTGCACATGCAATACCGTATCTTAAAACGAAATATAGCGTAAAGCGAAGTGAAAACTGCGCAGCTTCTGAATGAAGTATTGTGCTAAACTTCGCTATTCATCATTAAACTTTTGAATACAGTGATGCCAGCCGGGTCTGATTAGCTCGCCTGTTTCTATATAGCGCACTTCTACGCCCCTGTGCACCAAATTAGCCAAAACCGTATCAACCAACAATGGCAGGTTATCAAAGACGGCAGGAGTAAGACCTTCCGTGACAAATTCGGGGCTTCTATTCTCCACCTGCATTCCAAAACAGCGCCCCTCAGCTGTATAGCCCATCAATTGTGCGGCATCAAACAAATCAACCAATTTCAAATCGTGCAGAGAAGCCATAGCTCCAGTATGTCGTGCCATATCCTCGGGCTCAAATTCAAAAATGGTTCCTGCAGGCTGTCCTGTTCCGTCCACCGCATCAACAGTGATAATATAATCGCAACTTTCCACATAACCAACCATAGAAAGGCTCATACATCCCACGTCTAAAAGTTCTACATTTTTGGGAAATTCATAAGAAGCAAGTTCGTCAAAAACGGCGGGTCCTATCCCATCATCTAGCATCAGCCTATTTCCTACACAAAAAACTGCTATGCGTTCTTCGCTTAGCACACCAGAAACCTCTTCTTCAGAGGATAAGGCATTTTCATTTTGTTGATCCATTTACACTTCAGTTCTTATAGTTAGGTTATAAACACTAGCTAACGCTATTGCCACTACAGCGCCAATAGCACATCCTATAGCCCAATAGCGCTGTTGTCTTAAATACGTTTCCCTACTTTTGCCCTGCTCTTCAGCTCTGTGCGCCGCTATTGGCTGGCTAATTATGGAAAAGACAACCGTTATAACCAAAATAGCTAACACTGCACTAACAGATGCCACAATAGATAATGGCGTTGGGTCAAGATAAGTAGCAAAAAGCAAATTGTCTACAAAAAGCCATGCCGGATAGTACAGAATAGTCACCCAAAACCCATGCGCTGGTCCCCATATAGGAGCTAACAAAAGCGCCCCGATATTCAGTCTAGGCAGCCCTTTTAAAAACTTTTCTTCCTTAGCAATTTGCTCTTCGGTAAGTTCTGCCAATGCACATCTCCTTATCTTGAGCCGTTCACAATTGTAATATAGCACGTTATATGAAAACGGCGACCCTAGAGCGGGTCGCCGCATTATACATACGTTTTTCTGCTTTTTAGGATGCAGTACGTGTCACATGATGAGAATCATCAATTGGACCGCGCTTAGCCTTAGGTGTGTCGCTATGCGGGTTCAAATCTTCACCAACAATGTTGTGTAGATCGGGGTCGTACACCAAGCCACCATGCTCTTTATGGAAGAACATTAGCTTGGTCGGAGCCGTGCTCTCAACATTTGCCAAGTAAATATGTATGAACATGAAGATGATGAACACAAACATGCCATAGTAATGAATGATACGCATGCTCATAGCGCCGCCGACCAATGTGGTGGTAGCAGCCATTGCAGGAAGATTCATCGTTACGCCCCACAGGCAAAGACCTGTCCAGAACATAAGCACGATAAGTATGGGAATTAGCAGATAAGAAAGCTTCTGCGGAACGCCCAGCTTAGCTCCTAGCGGATGATCTTTGCGCAGGAACAGATAATACTTAACCCACTCAAGTGCCTGATGACGATTGTCTTTTTGTGGCAGCCAAGACTTATAGTCGGTGTCTTGTTTGCGGGTGCCACCCGTAGGTGATGTTTTCACAATGAATGCCGCAATTACACGGAACACGCAATTAAGGAACAGCACGAAGCCGCAGAATACATGCACGCCACGGCAAATTCCCATAATGGCAGCAATAAACGGATAATGAATGATAAAGCCTGTAAGAATAAGCAGAATCATGCATACAAGATTGATCCAGTGAGTAACCACGAAGACCATAGGGTGTGCTTCACGGTAATGTGCTAAATGCGCCATTTACTTCACCCCCCAAGGACTTGTTACAGTCTTGAATGTTTTGCCCGTCTTCGGCTCGGTGATATGCACAGCACAAGCGGTGCATGGGTCGAAGCTATGAACGGTACGCAGGGCGTTAATCGGCATATCAATGTCTTCCACTGGGTTGCCAATAAGTGCCTGCTCCATCGGACCATGTACGCCCTCAGCGTTCGCCGGTGCCAAATTCCAAGTAGACGGAATAATAATCTGATAGCCATCTACGTTGCGGTTAGTAACCTTCTCTGAGTGATAGAGAGCACCACGCGGAGCTTCCCAGAAACCCGTACCCTCACCTGTAGTGGTAACAGGCTCGCGGAAGTACTCAGAATCGCCACCCTTAATGGCTTCCATAAGTTCTAACGTCCACTCTTTCATAAGACCCGCAATGTAGAGAGTCTCAATTTGGCGAGTAGCGGTACGACCAAGTGTAGACTGCAGAGCGGTTAGTTGACCGGGCTTTGCACCAAGCGCCACTAACATCTTGTCTACATTTTCTACGATGAAAGGTACACCGCGCTTGTAAGCAGCCAATATACGAGCGAAACCGCCAGCTTCCATCGGCTTGCCGTCGTATGCCGGGCACTTCACCCAAGTGTAGCGATCTTCAACGTTGTACTCAGAGAATTCAGGCTCTGTCACGAAATAGGGTGACTCGTGGGTAGAATCGCCCACGTACCAAGAGTGACCCATATATTCAGTGATAAGCGATTCTTCCACATTGGAAATATTAAGCTTCTCATCTAACACGCCCATGGGCAGATAGCGGTTAACCATTTGTTCGGTATAGTCGCCACCATAGGGCCATTCCGGACCCTCAAAAACACCCCAAGCAATATAGCGACCGCAGCCCTTGCCAAATTTCAGAACCTCAGGATAGAACGGTGCTAAAGCCAGAGTATCTTGAATCATGGTTGTAGATACCCAGTTATAAATCTCGTTTGCCATTGCCCACAGATCGTCAAGCTTCGCCTCGGTGGGAACAAACGCAGTACCGCCGGGTACGATAGTCATAACATGAGGCATCTTGCCACCGATTAGAGCTGCTATCTCGCTGGCGCGAGCCTGCATCTTCAGCGCCTCAAGATAGTGAGAAGTGCAGATCAGGTCAACCTCGGGAGGAAGCTTGTAGCCCTCGCCATTGTCGCAGTCAAACCAGTTGCCAGAGAAAATTGACAACTGACCATTAGCAGCAAAGCGCTCTAGCTTTTCTTTCAGCAGCTTGAAGTCGGTGTTTATCGACGTGCCAACCTCTTGCGCAAGATCGTATGTAGAAGCCACATCAGCCTTCAGAGCATTCAGAGGATTTACATAGTCTAAAGCGCAAAGGTTATAGAACCACAGAATGTGAGAATGCAGGAACTGCGCACCCTCAATAAGATTGCGGATGATACGCGCATTGTTAGAAATGGTAATTCCGTAGGCTTTCTCAGCCGCAATAGACGATGCATGCGAGTGCGAAACCGGGCAAACGCCGCAGATGCGCTGTACGATTTGAGCCGCATCCTCAGGGGTGCGATTCTGTACAACAAGCTCCATACCGCGGAAGCAGCCACCCGATACCCAAGCATCAGATACAACGCCGTCGTTAACTTCCATCTCGACGCGCAGATGGCCCTCAATACGGGTTATGGGATCAATGATCGAACGCGTCATTTCGCCTCACCTCCCGCTGTATTTTCTATATCAGCAGCCATAGCTTCTGCCGAAGGCGCTGCATGATGCGTATTCTCTTGAGTCAGTTCAGAACTGATAACAGGACCGCCTTCATTCGGATCGGCATATGTGCCAATTGATTGCTCTGGATGCGCCTTATCCCATTTACGGATAGCCTCAAACGGTGCGCCACCGTCCATACGTCCAGTCTTCTTCATGCCGAAACCATGGCACACAAGCGCAAGCGCCACGATACCGGTAAGAATCCATGCAGCAGGCTCGGGTTGGAATTTGAAATCGCCAACACGCAAGTCGCGGAAACGCTGATAGAACGGAGTATTTACCTGTACCCAGTTGTCGCCCGGATCGTTCGGATTAGCCTCGCAGCATCCAATACAAGGAGCGCCAGCCTGAACACACCAAGAACGACGATTGTTCCACAGTGTTACAGGGCATTGAGACTTTGTTTGCGGACCGCGACATCCTAGAGGATACAAGCAATAACCAAGTGCTTCTTCCTTACTGCCGAACTTGTAAACAAATTCGCCATTTTCAAAATGACCGCGGCGGGGGCAATTGTCATGAATGGTCTGATCGAATAGATCAGCTGGCTCGTTGAAACTGTTCAGCTTAACCAGTGACGGATCTTCCAGCATCACAACATCCACCAGAACCTGCATTATCCACTCGGGATTAACGGGACAACCGGGGACATTAATAACTGGAGTATTGATGCCTTCCTTCTTTAAGAATTGCTGCACGCCCATAGCTTTCGATGGGTTGGGATAAGCAGCACACCAACCGCCGTTTACTGCACATGAGCCAACAGCCATGACCGCATTCGCGGATGCCGCAGCGTGTATAAGCGCCTCGTTGCCAGTCTCTCCTGCTACGCGCAGCGCATTGCCATTCCATCCCTCTAAAACCGCGCCTTCGTACACTAATACGTAGTTGCCAGCTTCAATAGTCTGCGCTTTTGCTTCCTCCATGGAATACCCGGCAGCCGCGGATAGAGTCTCAGAATAGTTCAGTGATATTACATCAAGAACTATCGACGCCACATCGGGTGTCTCGATCTGAGCAAACGATTCCGTACATCCCGTACACGATGCGCCTTCAATCCAAATAACCGGATATAAGTCACCAGACGTGGCTCCAATCACAGACTTTTCTAGCGCTTCGGCAACACGCGGAATAGCCAGCTGCGACAAACCTGCCGCGGCAGCAACGCCAGCGCAAAGCTTCATAAAGCTGCGGCGGCTAACCCCACGTGACTCCAGCACGCCAAATGCGTCCGTAGTCGTGGCCTGATCTACCATGTGTAACACCTCCCTTGGGTGCCCTCGTCTTTTTACAACTGTTACCATTTTGCTTATTTTCGCTTTAACCTGCACGCGGCAGCCACCAATTAGGTTGAAATCGCGGTGTAAATGCCCGAAAATGTTACAGATGTATTAATGTGTAACATTGATTATTCCCGCCATGATAAACAGCCAAACAGATCACTTTATAAACGCGCCGCGCTTTTGCGCTAAACTATTTAGCCGTCTATTTTGAGCATACAATGCTGGTCTTATTGTTTGAAGGAGATGGCATGTCAGAGTTGAATGAGACAATAGCATTTCTAGGTCCTCGCGGCACATATACACACGAGGCGGCTGATGTTTTTGCAGCATCTTTAGGAATAGATAACCCTGAACTTATAGAGTGCACCTCATTTGACGATGTCTTCAATTGCGTAGATCGCGGACGTGCAGGCTTTGGTGTTGTAGGCAAAGAAAACTCACTAGAAGGTCCTGTAACCGCTACGCTTGACAATTTCGCATTTCGCTCATCTGCGGTCATTTTGGCTGAAACGGTAATTGACATACATCACTGTCTGGTTACTGCAAAAGATGCTTCTATAGATAATATACGCACGGTGGCTTCACACCCACAGGGTCTTGCGCAATGCAGGCGCTATTTGAACGAGCATCTTCCAAGCCGCGAAACTATGATTATGCCTTCTACTGCCGAAAGCGCGCGCTTAGCAGCAACCGATGCAACCATAGCAGGAATCGCAAACGAGTATGCCGCCAAGCTGCACGGATGCGTTGTTGCTGCAAGGGACATAGAAGATCATCTGGGCAACCAAACTGCATTTGCCTTAATAGGTCGCCCGGGTTCCGCAGCGCAACTTGTCGGCAAAACATACAAAACCACATTGGCTCTTTTCTTGCGCGAAGACAAAGCTGGTGCCCTGAATATGATACTGTCCGAATTTGCCTATGCTGGCATTAATATAACCATGCTTCAATCACGACCACTTAAACAGCAGTTTGGCGACTACATGTTTTTCATGGAATTTTCCGGCAAAGACATCGACCTAGATGTACAAACAGCGCTTTCTTGCTTACGACTGAAATTGCGCGAAGTTAAGGTATTGGGGTCATACCCTGTAATTTAACCAGCCCGTTCGCTTCGCTAATTAGCAAAGCGAACAAGCGGCGTTTAATCTAGTATGTCATCAATATGCCCGAGGTCGCGACGAAAGTCGCGAATTACTTCGTCTTCTAACTCTGCGTACTCGCTAGACTCAAGCGGCTGATACGCTGCTATCTTGTCGAAAATGTTCTCGCGCGTAACCGGCTGATACCTTCGCAGCATAAGCCCTGCCTTGTAAGCATCTTCAACAGCTTCCCTAGCCGCCGCATAAATATCAATACGCGACATATTTGAGGACAACCTGACAAGATCGGCGCGATTAATACCTCTAATCGACGGGTGCTTCTCGGCGATATAATCCCATATCTGAATGCGCTCTTCAGCTGTAGGTAAATCTATATCCACAAGAGACATGGGTTCTAAAAGCTCCATGAAGAAGCTATCTATACCATCGATATCGGTGCAGGTAGCTATAACGTATACATCTGGACTTTCAACGGCAAAACGAATCAGGTTAACCGCTTCGCGCGCCCCACGTGTTAGCTGCATCATAAAAAAGGCATTTCCATCGTCGCCCTCGTCAGTTACCGGAGATGCCCAAAAATCTAGGTCTTCTAGTACCAGCACGCCACCCTTCTGAAAAATATCATGAAGAGAGCCGTTATTCGGAATATCTACAGCACGAGCGCTTACGCATAGAAGCGGTAAGCCTTGATAGCTCTCTTCCATGCGCATATGAACAGTAGGCATATTCAATTCGCCTAGTGTAGCCATCATAAAGCTGTTTACATCTTCGCGAGCAGGCGATCTAAATAGAATAGTATCTAGCGCAGGTTTCTTAGGCAAACCATGCAAGCTATTAAGCATGTCTAGCAGACTTTTGAAGTCTGGGTCGTTGCGCATACCTATGCCCAAATCGCGCATGGCACCTATAGCATTAATATAACCAGCAATATTGGAATAATCTAGCGTCTCTTCATTAGAACTAGCTGGCTTATTTTTTGCAATATTTGCCGCACCAGCCAATATGATTTTTGTTTTTGATTTCTTATCCGAAGTATCGGAAACTGCAGAAAGCGCAGTTGAATTTCGAGGAATACGATCCTCTGCAATGCGCTCAATATGGATGATAGGCTCTTCCCCATCTAATAAATCTTCAGTTATGGCGTGCGCCATGTCTTCCAAATCTTCGCGAGAAAGCCCAAATTCTTCCAGCTTATCTAACGCCAAACCATGCAAGGCTTCAGCGCAAATGGTAATTTCTTCAGCTGAAAGATAAGGCTCTAAACGCTCGAAAATATATTCGGCTAAAGAACGTTCTTTGTGAGTGCAAGCCAATGCCCATGCTTCTTTCAAACCGGTCAAAGCATCTTCGCTAGGAGCGCCTTCTCCGCAGGCCGCCTCTTCAAATGCTGCCATATAAAGATACATACCCAATACCGCATCGCCTGCATCACACGCAGCCTTAGCGCGGTCTAAATAATCTTTTGTAAAGCTTTGCGAATCATCTTCGCGCCTTGGTATGCTCGATTCGTTATCAGTCACGTTAATCACCCTTTTGCTGCATACATGTTATACGCGTTGTTTTTCTTGAACATTCTAACTCATAGGGGAAAAGTATGTACCGAACAAATGTTTATTACACACCTTGTTCAGATACATTAAGCGCAATTATTTTGCCCAAAGCTAGAAATTCATCTTGCGCAAGTGTCTCACCGCGACGGCGCGGGTCAATATGTGCAGCTTCTAGAATTTCTGGTACCTTTTGCGCTATCGCACTTGCTCCATTAGCGCGAAAATACGCCGTAGTGGAATTTGCTATGGTCTTTCGGCGCGCAAAAAATGCTGCATCAGCCATATCAGCCGCAGCAGCTATAACATTTGCAGAAAACGGCTTGCCGCTTTCGTCTTTCGGCGAGAATCTGTCTAATCGTATAACGGTGCTTTCAACACGAGGTGCAGGCAAAAAATTACCAGCAGAAACCGAAAAGCTTCCATTAGGTTTCGCAAATAGCGACAATTTCACTGTGTAAGCGCCATATTCCTTCGTGGCAGGACGCGCTTGCATTCGATTTGCCACCTCCCGCTGAACCATTACAGTAGCGCTCTTTATAAAAGAAAACTCTTCAAAAAAGCGAAGCACCACTGTAGCTGCCACAGCATACGGAAGATTAGCCACCAGCTTAGACGGCAATTTGCAATCAGTATCAAAAGTTGACAAGTGTGCAACGGCATCAGATATTGCATCTGCTTTAACATTTAGTGCATCGCACATAATTAAATGGAAGTTTTTCGCATCATTCATGGTGTAGCCAAGAACATCTAGTAAATCGGCATCGCGTTCAACAGATATAACCGAATGTGCATTAGCCGCTAAAGCGCATGTTAGCGTACCTATACCGGGACCAATTTCTATTATGTCGTCACTCTGGCAAACTTCAGCCAAGTGTAAAATTTTTCGCACTATAGCATCATTAATAAGAAAATTTTGCCCAAATTGTTTCTTTGGCGAAAGCGCAAAACGCCTTAGCACATCCGTCGTTGCTGACGGAGATGCCAACGAAGACACTTTAGATTTCATATTCTTGTGCATCTTCTAAAACATTGCCTTGCTCATCAATTTTGCCACGCCAATCAAGCACTTCACACAACTTAAAACCAGCCACAGAAAACGCTGAACGAATGCACCCAATAAGCGGTTCTACACCATGCGGATCTCCGCCTTCTCCAACAACGTGCAATGTTAGTGGACGTTTTGCAGTTTGCCTGCGAACCCCCGACCAATAATACGGTTGCAGTCTGTCTAATAATGCTTTTAGTTGTGCTGGCGCACTTGCAAAATAAACAGGAGATACAACTATAAGTTCATCAGCTGCATCTAAATGTTTACGCACTTCTGGCATATCGTCAGCTATTACGCAAACATGACGCTGGGAGTCGCTTTTGCGTATGCGCTCTTGCGGCTCTAGCGGATCTCCTTTTTCAGGAAACGCAGGAACCGAAGCGGAATCTTTTGAAAGCGTCTGCTTGCAACCATCGCAGCCCATACACCCAGATACATCGATACTGGAAACCGATACCAAAGACACACCGTCTTCGGGGCATTCATCTATACAAGCATCAAATATCTCTTGAGCCAAATGTGCGCATCGCCCGTCAGAACGTGGAGAGCCAACTATAATTGTGCGGTGCATATACTGCCCCTTTGCCATTCGGTAGGTTCTCTATCAAGCAAATCCGTAGAGTTCTCAAAAATTCTTTCCAGTAATTCGCGGCGCTGCACATCGGTAGAATTGGGAATTACCTCTTCCATAACACGCTCGGCAGTCCAAATTGTATGAGCCGGCTCACATTCTATACCGCGAAATGGTTCAGGTGTCATAAATGGCGCATCAGTTTCTAAAAGCAGCTTATCGCTTGGGACCAATTTTGCAGCCTGACGTATTTGATCAAGTTTTTTAAATGTGAAAGCACCACCAAATGCCACATAGCAGCCCGCTTCTACCCAACGAACAATTTCTTGCGCATCGGATGTATAGCAATGCAGCAGCGTACCTGCACTAGCCCATCCAATTTCTTGCATGATGGAATAAGCATCGTCAAAAGCTTCACGCACGTGCAATATTACTGGCAGGTGCGCCTCATTTGCTATTTGAACTTGCTCTGCAAACACGCTGCGCTGCACATCGCGCGGAGAATAGTCGTAGTGATAATCGAGCCCTATTTCTCCCACAGCACTTACGCGCTTATCGCATAACTTAGTCAAGATATTAGCGCGCGCAGCACTGCACCAGTCTTTTGCAACATGCGGATGCACGCCTACAGATATACGAACACGAGGAACACTGTGCCAACCCTGACCGCATATGCGGGTAGACATTTGCCTGATATATAGCTGGGCTTGCTGTATCCAACCATCAAGGTCGCTAAAGGTTATTTCGCCCTCACTTCCAAGCGGGTCTACCATCGCCTCTACAAACTGAACATTGTGCACACCGGCTCTAGCCAACGCAAGAGCGGGGTTTCGAAGCATATCTAAATGCGCATGCGTATCTGCTACGGGCGCAAAAAGATACGGTGCATCAACCACCTTCCACTCACGCCCGTGCTTTTTCGGTTTCTTGCGAAAATATTCGTCTATGAACTCCGGCTCTTCATTAGAGATGTCGTCCATAAACTATTCCTCTACTTCGCCAATCTTATCAGCATCTAAGCGCGGAAATAGAGGATCCCCTACTTGAACTTGAGAGCCAGCCTTAAGTCCACCCCACTTTGATGCCGTTTCTATATCTGTTATACCCGCAATATCTCCAGCGCCAATACGCTGCCACACATCAGAAGATGTGTTTGGCATAAATGGCTGCATAAACAAAGCTATTATTCGAATAGCCTCTAGCGTGTTGTATATAACAGATGCTAGCTGATCGGCTTTATTGGGGTCTTTCGCCAAGCTCCATGGAGCACTTTCCTCTACGTATTCGTTTGCCCTATGCGCAAGTTTTTGAACCGCCTGCGTCGCAGCTGTAAAATCTACATCTGAAATAGCAGCATCGTATTTTGCGTATAAAGTATCTGCTATTTCGCGCAATGGATTATCTAGGGAATCTGCACAGGGCGCAGGAACAACGGAATCAAAATATTTCTTTGTCATGTTTGCCACGCGCGATACCAAATTTCCCCAAGTGTTGGCAAGATCGGCATTGTATACCTGCACCATACGCTCTATAGATATGGAACCGTCAGCACCAAACTGCACATCGCTCATAAAGTAATATCTGTAGGCATCTACCCCAAATATCTCTACAAGTTCTGCCGGACGCAAAGCATTGCCCTTGCTTTTCGACATTTTCTCGCCCTTGGTCAGAAGAAAACCATGACCAAACACGGTATGAGCCACAGGTAAGCCCGCCGCCATAAGCATCGCGGGCCATATAACACAATGAAAACGTGTTATATCCTTTCCAACGAAGTGATACTGAAAAGGCCATCTACTATCAAATTCGCCAGCGCGCGCGTCATCTGCGTAACCTATACCTGTCATATATGCGATAAGCGCGTCTGCCCACACGTATGCAACATGCCCATCATCAAACGGAAGAGGAACGCCCCAGTCGAAAGTAGAGCGAGATATAGATAAATCCTTCAAGCCGCCAGCAACAAATGAAACCACTTCATTTCGACGTGTTTCAGGACGGATGAATTCTGGACGCTTCTCATACAAATCAAGCAACGGCTGCTGAAACTCACTAAGCTTGAAAAACCAATTCTCTTCTCCGCCGGCACGCTGCACAGGACGCTTACAATCTGGGCAAACGAATTCGCCTTCATCGTTTTTCTCTAAATCGCTTTCGGCGTAATACGTTTCTTCGTGTACACAATACCATCCGTCATACGAACCCTTATAAAGATATCCACCGTCGTAGAGCTTCTGCCAAAACTGTTGCACGCTTTTCGCTTGGCGCGGCTCGGTGGTTCGCACAAAATCGGTATATGTTATATCTAGCATATCCCATGCATCGCGAAATGCTGGCTCCATAGAATCGCACCACTCAAGCGGTGTCATTCCGTGATCGGCAGCGGTATCGGCTACTTTTTGCCCGTGTTCGTCCATTCCGGTGACAAACGCAACATCGTAGCCATTCATACGCTGATAACGAGAAACCACATCGGCGGCTATAGTTGTATAAGCGGTGCCAAGATGTGGCGCTGCATTTACATAATAGATAGGCGTGGTTACAGAATATGTACCCTTAGACATGTGTAACTCCTTGAAGACCTAAGCACTGACATATACATATATAGTACGGATAGTATCGGCAAGATTGCCTGTAGCATTAGCCATATTGTAATCATATGAAAGCGAAGCCTGCCATGTATATTCTGCGCCCCCCGCACTACCAGTGCCAGAAAATTCGCAGTATTCGCGCGTAAGCGTTGTGCCGTCGCTAGCATATGTTGAATATGCCATTTTATCCTCGGGAAGCACGGCGCTTTGGTTGGCAACCGTAAGCCCCGCTTCCTCTATAGTCTTTTCTATTATTCGTTCATTTTGTACAGCATCAGCAAAGCTAAGTGTGCCGTACCCAATAGAAGCCGTAGCCACTGAATAGCCTGCTTTTATTACGTTGCCCGCCTCGTCCAAATCGAGGTAAACACTAGGAGTACCAGAACGAGTATCGGCAGGCTCGTCAGACAAGGCAATGCTAACTTGCATTTTGACGGGATTACCTTCCTCATTAACCTCGGTCATTCCGCTAACTTGAGCACCGTGCTGCAGCTCTGCAACTACCTGATCAAGATTCATACCCAAAAGCGAAACTAAATCTGGAACAGTAGTGCGCTTCGACGTAGATGTAGATGCATCTTTAGCTTCATCGCCATCTTCTAAAGAGTTGACATCAGATATAGAGGTAAGAGCCTGTTGAGATGCGGCGTTACGTGCGGTATCGACTAGCATGTATGTTAAAACGCAGCCGGCTACAATCAAAATAACCAATGCAATTATTATTACAAGTAATATTTTGCGCATTCTTCGCGAACGCTTTATATATTCAGGAGGCTCAGGTTCACCTTTTGAATGCTTGCCGCGTTTTGGACCTTTCTTTTCAGCTGGAGATTCCGCCTCTTGCTGGCTTTCTTCTGTATTAAGGGCAGCAGAAGTACCGCCCTGTACGACTTCTTCAAATTCGTCTAGAGTCTCTACTTCTACATCTTCTTGTTCTGTAAAATATTTTTCTTCTTGCTCAGCCACAATTTCCATCCATCTCTACTGCATTTTTGTATTGCATATACTGCTGCATTTTAAGTCAAAATATCACATACCAGATTGCGAACACAATTATCGCTATTACCGCTAGTGCAATGATTATCTTCTGCGTAAGCGGCATCTTAGATTGCTCAATATCGGCTAGTGAAGTTTGCTCATATTCCTTGTTCTTCGGCTTAGCTGTTGGTTTCTTTTTTTCACTAGGCACATCATTGGCGCTTACGTTGGCGCTTGCACTAGACGCATTGCTAATATTTTTACTAGGCGCGTCGCTAACGTTTTTCGCATCGGCGTTTACTGCGCCCGCAACTATAACTATATCGTCATCGCTTTTGGTAACTTTAATATGTTTAAAATCTGCCTTATCAGCCATTCCTCGCCTCTTTCCGGGAGAAAAGATTATAAGCGAAAAGGAGCTAGTCCCCAAATTACCCAATAAGATCGACTAGTTCAAATTCCAATTTAGAGGACTTAAGTATGTCTCGATTACCAACGGAGCACACATGTCCAGATTGACATAACCTTTCCATAGCACTTGAAAAGGCGCGTATGTCTTCAACTGTACACTCCAGTATCTGACAACGCGAACGCGCCCGCAACTCTGGCGTGTATCCGCTGAAATACATACCGTCTTGCCTGCGCATCAATTCTCGCGGTTTAAGCGGCGCATCCATACCCGCCACAGAACTTACAATAAATCCAGTAAATTCCTCTTCATTGGGAGCAAATTCAGCAAGCCAACTAGCGCAACCCTTAAAGCGTTGCACAGTTTCATCAAGATGAGGGTCGCGATACGATGTAAAACTGGATAAGCCGGTTATGGTACTACTAAATCCTGTTCCGTATGCTCCTCCTAATACGCGCACTTCCTGCCACAAATAACCGTAAGTAAGCACGCGGGAAATTACAGACCAAACACCTGAATATTCTCCAACTTGTCTACGGTCAGCCACAAGTGCTGTATACGAAACATCGCTTGGAACAATAAATGCTTCATGCTTATCTACAAGATTGGGCACCCGCAAACGCGCCTCAGAAGATGCGCTATTCACATCGCTAAACTGTGCTTCAAATTCTTTATGCGCGTTCAGGAAATTATCAAGATCTGCATCTTCGCCATTAAATGAAAGTAAACAATTATTTCCGGTAAATATACGCCGAGCAATTTCATGCAATTTATTTGCCAGTGTTTCTTTATTTTCCTCAAAATTTTCTATTTGTTCTTTCAGAAAACGATAGAAATCTATTCCGCTAAACTGTTCGCGCACGCATGCAGCTGGAAGATAATAAGATGCGGCTCTGCGCGATGCCACAGCGTTGCCCGCCGAGGCAAAACCTTGCTCCATAGCCACTCGTTTCTGCATAAGAATATCGCGGAGTTTTTCGTATGTGTGAAAGTTGGTGTGAAGCATTACTTCATCAGCAATACTGGCTGCATACGAGCAATTCTGCGCCAATGCCGATGTGAAAACTACAAACTTTGCACTAAAGTTATTATCAGCTATGTGTTCGTGAACCTCTGCAAAAAAGTTCAAGTTGCCCAGCTTAGCTTGGCTCAAAAGATCTATTTCGGCAGCAGTATGCGCACTAGTATCCAGTTTTCCTAACAGCATAGAGAGCAGCCCTACGTAAGGCAGTTCGTCAAAACTTATTCCATCTAGAGGGAAATATCTATAGAAATAAGCTATGCCATGCGACGGAATATGGTGGCGCAAACATGCAATAGAAGTAGAGGTATCCAGCTCAAATTTCGGTTCTGGCGGCACTATACCTATCTGGCTAATATTGAGACGCGGAAGCGTAGATAGAGCCTCTGGCGTATCGGAAGATTGCTGCGCCAGCCGAAGCGATGCTACATTATTAGCGATAGCTTGCAAACCATCATCTTCCATAGCTGCTTGGTATTTTTGCAATTTCTCACGCAGCACATCGTCTTCATTGTCTTGAACAGGCACAATTTCCACTTGTGCATAATGATTGTTTGTTAAGAATAATCGCGAAATAAGTTCTTCAAAATACCCATGCTCTAGCTTTTCGCGCAAGCTGGCAAATGCAGCCTCAAAACGTATGTTATCTAGCGCCATATCGTCATCGTATAACCATCCAGACATAACGGCTATTGAATAAACCACACCATCGGCGTATCCCATATTATGTTCACGCATAACAAATTCAGCATGCGAAAGCGAGGCTTCTATTAGTTCGTGGTCTAAACCACCTGATGCCAACGCCTGCGCGCTCTTGCGAAGGATGCTGCCAAAACGCTCAACCGCTCCCTCGCGCAAGCCCTTTATTTCCAACATGACAAATGGCTGAGCTATACCATCTTCTAAGTAAGCTATACAATCATCGGCAATTTGTGCATCCAATATAGCGCGCTTTAGAGGAGCTTCATTTGAGCCAAGCAGCGCATCAACCAAAATATCTGTGGCGATAAGCTGTTCGCGATCCGAAAAATCCCCCGCAACAAAACCAAGTGCCGCGCATGAGTTTTCAGGCGACGTTACCATCTGGCGTAATACATTAGTATTAATTACAGGCTTCTGAGTGCCTATAGGATTCGGAGCTAAAACCTTACGTTCAACTTCTGATAAAGGAGACAAATAATTAAGATCCAAAAATGTAAGTATTCGTTCTATATCCACGTTGCCATATAAAATTATGTAGCTATTATCGGGGCGATAATGCCTTGCATGAGTTTCCAGAAAGTCCTCGTATGTTAGATCAACTATGGCTGCTGGAATTCCACCCGACTCGAATCTATAAGTAGTGTCAGGAAATAATGCAGCGGAAAGAGTGTCGTATAAAACTGAATCTGGATCTGACAGGGCACCTTTCATTTCGTTGAATACAACGCCGTTATATTCCAGCTGCGCAGGCTGCGCGTCGGATAGCTCAAAATGCCAACCCTCTTGTTCAAATATCGCCTTTTTCTTATATATAAGCGGATGAAACACTGCATCCATATAAACATCCATCAAGTTCAACAAATCTTGATCGTTGGTGGACGCAACCGGATACATCGTTTTATCCGGAAAAGTCATAGCGTTCAAAAAAGTTTGCATAGAGCCTTTGAGTAAGTCAACAAATGGCTCTTTTACTGGAAATTTGTCAGATCCGCACAATACCGAATGTTCCAGTATGTGGAAAACGCCCGTATCGTCTGCGGCGGGTGTTTTGAACGTTATAGAAAAAGATTTATTGTTGTCTTCGTTTTGCAAAAATAGAAGCTGGGCGCCGCTTTTTGTATGCACCATACGATACGCAACACCATCTATCTCGTGTACTTTCTGGCTTTCTACAACCTGAAAACCAGACTTGTGTGCATATTCGGCTATACGATCGCCCAGATCAACCATCTTTAATGCCTCCGATCAGACACTTTAAGTTATAAATTCTTAGTGTTTACGCAATCCGCAGCTACCATTTCAAAACTGCACAATACAAAATTTTCGCAAGAACAGTTAAGCGGCAGAACTTGATGAACTAGAAGAACTTGCGCTAGAAGATGAACTACTTGAGTTTGCTCCTGCGGCTGGCTCTTCGGCATTATCTGTCTGCTGTTTCTTTACTTCAGCCTGCGCCACGCTATCCAAATCGAGTTCAGCACCTAACCATTTTTGCTCTATAACGCCCACAGTACCGTTAGAAATTAAGTTTTGCAGCGAATCTGTTATTGTTTTTTGTAGCTCGGTATTAGACTCAGAGAGAGCCACGCAGTAACCACTAGCACTATCAATTAAAGCAACTATCTCAACATTAGCACCTGTACGATTAGCGGCATACATTCCTATAACAGCATCAGATGCAAGGTAGTCAACCTGACCTGATTGGAGCTGGTTAACAGCACTTGTTAAATCATTTGCCGAAGAAAGAGCTTCTTCGCCAAACGCATTGGTAACAGCCCATGCGCTTTTTGAGGAAACCTGCGCAGCAATGGATGGCTTACTATCAGCTGTAGGAACTTTAGCATTGCTGCCTTCCAAAGCAAACAGCGCTACACCAGTTGGTAGATATTGAGAAGATAACCAAACACCTTCAAGAGACTCTGCACTATCAATGCCCATAACAATATCTACAGTGCCGTCTTCTAGAGCAGCATCAGGACTATTGCCAACATCGACAATGCTGACCTTCAGACCCAATTCGTCAGCCAAAGCAGCCGCTATATCTACATCGATACCTATTATCTTGTCGTTACCCATGCCGGCAAGCGGAGACTTGTTAGTGTTCACACCAACGCGCAAAACACCATCTTCTCCAATAGTAGGAGGCTGGACCTGCGCAGAGCCAAGCTCGGGTTTGTATTCTTGCTGTTGGCATCCCGTAAGTGCAAAAGCCATCACGATTACCAAGCATATAGCTATTGCAGCACGTAAACGTTTCATGCATCTTCCTTTCAGCAACACCTGTTATTTAGGTTTGCTCGCATAACAATTAGCTTCCTCAGCTGACCTAGCCTTTGACCCCACACACGCACACCGGGTCTACGCGTTGCCGCTTGAACCTCTCGCCCGCCGCGACACCTTATCGCGGAAAGTCAACGGGCGGTGCGACTTACTTCTAGAATACGCCATGCTCAGCGACTTATAAAGCCGCTTTACGTGGATCCTTTCGACCGCATCTGCCATGGACTAAGGATGCGAACATCCCGCAGCTACAGACCCAAGGAAGCATATTCGATAATTATAGCGCGGTTTGAATGCGCGAATTAGATACACACCAAACCAAGCTGCAAGATTTTTGCAAGATATGTATATCAATAGAACTTGCATTTTGTTGAATTTGGTATCAAATTCATTACGCAAACGTAATTATATTCACTGTAATTCCGTATAAATACATGTCGCAAAACTATGTACTAGATGCAAGATTTCATATCTAGAATTCGAAATAACTATGACTAATACAATAGAATTTTTCAAAAATGCGCTGCATGTAGCCGCGGATATAGCCACAGAAACTATATGGCCGACACGTTGTGCAATATGCGACGCACCGGGCATGCTTATATGCGAGCATTGCCTGAAAAAGTTACCGTATATAGATACATATCTGGCATGCCCAATATGTGGAGCACCATACGGAAGAACACAATGCACCGAATGCACACCGTTAATGCTTGCTAGCGCAAACAGAGAAAGTGTACCTTTTAACAACATGGCATATGCAATGGTGGCAGACAACGCAGTGAAACGCATAGTTAAAACATATAAAGACAAGGGAGAGCGCCGCCTTGCCTACACCATAGCAAACATAGCGTCGCGCTATATATCACCCGACTGGAAAAATGATTGCGTTATAACCTATATACCTGACACTATAAAAGCCCGCCAACGACGCGGATTCGATCATGCACAAGAGTTAGCATGCACGCTGGCTAACGTTGCAAAGCTTGACTGCGTCGGAGTTTTTATGCCACCAAAATCGATTGACCAACGCAATTTATCGCGCAAAGAAAGATTCGCAAACATGTCTTCAGCCATTAAACTTGCGCCCGCATCTCCCACTTTCCGCAAAGTTATCGTATTTGACGACATATGTACAACAGGATCTACCCTATACGCCGCCGCCGACTGTTTGCGCCGTGCTGGCTACAAAGAAATATACGCTTTGGCATTTGGGCGCGTACTTGATTAGAGCAACCAATACCACTAAGCGGAAATTCTGCGCTCCGAATATTCCGACACATCGACCGAAATAGTGTGTTTAATTGGTTTCCATGTTGCCTTTTTCACTAGCGCAACTAACGCGATAGGAATGTATGTAAGCATAAACAGAGGGAATGTGAACATGCTGCCAATTTTGCGTGCGGTGGTGGCACGTATGCTGTTCCACTCTACAAAAGTTGTAAGCACGCCAAATACAAACATGATCATAACGTAGTTGAACAAACAGAAGAAAATACTAGAGAGCGAACTCATAACGGCTATGCCGGTAGACATTATGCCGGTAACGCCAAGTACAAGTATTATGGCATTTAGCGTTACAGTAATTATTGACAACAACATACCGGGAGCCAGTGTCATAAGCATGTCATAGCACGCAAAGCGATACCCTTTCGGATTTTTGAAAACACCTTTAACCAAGCGCCCCGAATAGCGACCGAACACCTGATAAAAACCTTTTGCCCAGCGGAAACGCTGATTCCATGAATCGCGAAATGTAGTGGGCTGTTCGTCATACAAAACCGCAGTAGGACAATACGCTATACGCACACCGCCTATAATAGAATCAGTCGAAAATTCTATATCTTCAGTTAGCAGGTGCCATTTCCAGCCGCCTGCTGCTTTAAGAATGTCAGCTGAAATGAAAAACCCGGTACCAGAAACTGCGCAAGATGTATTCAATGTTAGACGCGCTTGGTTTAGGAATTTCGCCTCGCGTAAAAACCATGTGCCATAACCGGCAGAAATCCAATTCGAATCGAAATTCTTGGAATTGCGATAGCTGGTAGACGCTTTAGCGCCGCTATCAAAAGTGGCATTCATCTCGCGAAAATAATTCGCATCAAGCACATTGTCGGCATCGAAAACAAAATATGCTTCGTGCTTTGCATCGGGAAAATCGTACCAAATAGACTTCAGACCGTAGTCTAGCGCGTATCCCTTCCCCACTTTTTCAGTATTGAAACGCTCAAAAACATTAGCACCTGCGTTTTGCGCTATAGCCGCCGTATCGTCAGTGCAATTATCGGCTATAACAAAAATATCTATTAATTCCGATGGGTAGTTTTGCTGTTTTATAGATTGAATTAAATCTTTTATTACAGCAGATTCGTTACGAGCTGCAATTAAAACGGCAAACTTATGATTGCGCTTTGCCACACATTTTGGAGCACGGCGAGTAAGCACAACAAATACATAAAAAAGCTGATACGTATAACAGCATGTAAAAGCGACAAAAACGCAAAAATTGAACGTATCGACAAACGAGAGCCGTGCCATCGCCTCGGCAAGTTGTTCGAACACGTTTCTCCTTACTTCGAACGGCAAATAAAAGTCTTCAAACAAATAAACGGCTAAATTATAATCTGATACATCCCCTAAAGATAGAAAATGTGTCGAAATTGTAAGTTTGATGTATGCTTGCAGCACTTAGGTAAAAGCACGGAAGAGGAAATGCAATGAGAGATTGCGATATAAAAGATATAACACTTGCAGATGCGGGTCGCGCACGTATTGAATGGGCAGACCGAGATATGCCAGTACTGGCGCTGATACGCAAGCGCTTCGAAAAAGAACGCCCGCTAGAGGGAGTTCGTATAGGAGCTTGCTTGCACGTAACTACAGAGACAGCAAATTTGATGCGCACACTAGTGGCGGGTGGCGCAGATGTGCGTCTTTGTGCTTCTAATCCACTTTCTACGCAAGACGATACCGCCGCCGCACTTGTACGCGACTACGGAGTATCGGTATATGCAATATGCGGCGAAGACAACGAAACGTATTACAAGCATATTGACACAGTAATAGATTTCAAACCGCAAATAACAATGGATGACGGCGGAGATGTAGTTGGGCGCATTCATGAAAAACGCCGCGAAGCGCTTCAAAACATTATTGGTGGCACAGAAGAAACAACCACAGGCGTTATACGCTTGGCAGCTATGGCAGCAGCAAATGAACTAGCCTACCCCGTAATTGCCGTAAACGATGCAAAAACCAAGCATTTCTTCGATAATCGCTATGGCACAGGTCAATCTACCCTAGATGGCGTAATTCGTCTTACAAACCGCCTGCTTGCAGGTCGCACTTTAGTAGTAAGCGGATATGGTTGGTGCGGAAAAGGTCTTGCCATGCGCGCAAAAGGCATGGGGTGTAAAGTTGTTGTATGCGAAGTGGATGCCACAGCAGCACTAGAAGCGTATATGGATGGCTTTGAAGTAATGCCACGCGAACAGGCTGCAAAAGTGGCTGATATCTGGATTACCGTAACCGGCAACCTAAATGTTATAGACGATGTATGTTTTGAAAACATGAAAGATGGCGCAATCATTTGTAATTCAGGACATTTCAATTCCGAAATCAATATTCCTTGGCTAGAAGAACAAGCCATAAAGAAAACCACACTAAAGCCACTTGTAGATGAATACACTATGCCAGATGGCCGCACCATTATTCTTTTGGCGGAGGGCAGGCTGGTGAATTTATCGGGCGCAGAAGGACATCCTGCTAATGTTATGGACATGAGCTTCGCCAATCATGCACTTTGCGCCGAATACTTATTAGACCAAGCTAAAAATATGCAAAAGAAAGTCTACGATGTTCCAGAAGCAATTGACGAGCACATAGCGCAACTAAAACTTGAAGCACTAGGGGTACATATTGACACGCTTACCCCCGCACAAGTTGAATATATGAACAGTTGGCAAATAGGCACTGTTTAGAGGCACCGTAACCCCGGCACTCTCCTAATGCCGGGGTTACAGAATAAATCCCGTCTTATAGAATATGCCCCATTCGGGTTTTCTTTGTTTCCAGATATTTCCGATCAAATTCATTGGCATCAACTGCAATAGGTAGGCGCTCTATAATTTCAATGCCAAAATCTTTTAATTGGTAAACTTTATCGGGATTGTTTGTAAGAAGCCTCATTGTTTTAATCCCTAAATCGCGAAGAATTTGTGCGCCAATATAATACTCGCGTTCATCGCCCCGGAAACCAAGTGCCAAATTCGCGTCTAGTGTATCTAGTCCATCATCTTGCAATTCATATGCTCGCAGCTTGTTTACAAGACCAATACCTCTGCCCTCTTGACGCATATATAGCACAACTCCGCGTCCACAAGATTCAACAGCATCCATCGCGCACGCAAGCTGCTCGCCGCAATCGCAACGCAGCGAACCAAATGCATCCCCTGTTAAACATTCGGAATGCACACGCACTAACACATCTTCACCATTTCCAATATCGCCCTTAACAAGCGCTATATGGTGTTCGCCATTAAGCAGATTAAGATATGCAAAAGCCTCGAAGTTGCCGTGCTTTGTGGGAAGCTTGGTACGGGCAACACGCTCCACTAACTTATCGTGGCGTTTTCTGTAATCTTGCAACTGCTTAATACTGATAAGCTTCAGTCCAAGCTTATTCGCTAACTGGCGAAGTTCAGAAGAGCGCATCATTAGCCCATCATCGCGCATCACTTCACAACATAAACCCGCCTCAGTTAAACCAGCCAACCTCATAAGATCGACTGTTGCCTCTGTGTGACCTTCGCGCTTTAACACGCCGCCCGCCCGAGCAACAAGAGGGAACATATGCCCGGGTCGCCTAAAATCGGACGGAATAGCGGCTGCATCTGCAAGTTTCCTTGCTGTAACGCCTCTCTCTTCGGCAGATATTCCCGTAGTTGTGCTTATATGATCTACAGATACGGTAAACGCTGTTTCGTGATTGTCGGTGTTATCGCGTACCATCTGCGGCAAATGTAGCTTTGCAGCTATTGCCTTTGATATCGGCATGCAAATTAAACCTTTTGCCACGCTTGCCATCATGTTCACATTTTCAGTGGTGGCGAATTCAGCGGCACATATCATATCGCCTTCATTTTCGCGATCGGGATCGTCTGTGCAAAGAATGATTTTGCCCGCCCGCAAATCTTCCAGAGCTTGTTCTATTGAATCGTATTCAATTTTAGACACTCTACCCTGCTTTCTTTTGCGAATATCTCTTATCTCTTTCATTTCTAAAGTTTGACCACGTGCGAGATATAGCCCAAACAACACTTATGCTTAGCGCAATGCCCAATACGAATTGCAATGTAAGCAAACCGTAGTCGCCAAATTGCGCCCATGAACCCAACAGTGCACATTTCATAGTGAAATATAAAGCACGCCCCGGAACTAAAGGTATAACCGATATTATGAAGAAAGTTGATGTGGGCGTTCTAAACCGCTTTGCCAAAACCTCAGAATATATTGCCGCAAAGCACGATGCAATAAATGTAGGCGTAAACGCATCGGCGCTTACGTATTCGCTAAGCAGCAGATAAATGCCCCATGTAATTACGCCTCCTATGGTGGTAATAGCAAGAAGGCTTTTGCGCACGTCGAAAAACAGGGCAAAACCAAACGTTGCAGGAATGCACGCTATAAAAGAAATCAGCGGCGGCGCATTCGATATAAATTCACTGGTTTGTACACCCATTATCCAAAGAGATGCCATAAATCCAAGAGCGATAGACGCTGCCCACAAAATTGTTTCAACAAAGCGCATAACACCGGATATAGTGTCGCCCGAGATCATATCGCGCGTGGCATTTGTCATAGCTACACCCGGAATTAGAAGCATTATCACGCCTATGATTACCATGTCAACAGACATATTAGGCACAAACAACGACGCAGCCCCAATACACAACCCCGTTATAGCGCAAGACATAAAATTGAACGCAATAGTGTTTGGAGTAATTGGCTTCAAATACACAATCATAAGGCACATAAGCACAGCAAATACCGCCGTAACCACACCATCAAGGATTGAACCACCAAAGAAAACAGCAAAGCTAGCAGAAGCAATTACACCACCAACAAACAGAAAAGATTTCGGGAAGGCTATACTCCGAATTTCTTCAAAGCGACGCTTCAATTCATCTGGTGGAATAGGTTTTTGATACGATTCAATACAGAGATTTGTCAATTTCTCCAATTTTGCAAAGTCGGTTTCGCCGGCGTTCTCAATACGACGTGTTTGGGTATATTCGCGCGTATCCGGCATGGTCATAGTTACTATTATTGATGCAGTTATTACCAATACGTTCATTTTCACGGCACCATAAGCATGGCCCACACGGCGCACAAGCAACTCGACCAAATTTACATCAGCACCTGCCAAAATCATGCTCTCGCCAATGTCTAGCAAACACGGAAGCACCTTCAGCGCAACCGATTCTGAATCGGTAAACTGAGGTATAGGAGCCGCAGAAGCTGTGTGGCCGGGTAGCATTTATTTACGCCTTAGCCTGTTTAATAGCTTGAGCCAACTGATCGGCGCAACTTGTAGACTTAGGTCCGCAGGTGTTACCTTCCAATAAAGATGCAACATTATCAACTGGCATGCCATCTACTAGCTTGGAAATTGCTCGCAGATTTCCGTCGCAGCCACCTGTAAATCTTACATTGCGCAATACATCACCATCTATCTCAAAATCAATCTGACGAGCACATACGCCACGTGTTTTATATGTATATTCAGACATGTACGCCTCCTAGTATATTCAAAACATGCTTGCTCTATTCTATCCAAGACAATGTGTTTCTGCCATGTAACAGCTAGCATTCCTAATTGTTAAAAAGTTCGTTCAATTCAGTAAACATCAAAGCACGACATTAAATGCGAAATTTTTTGGTGGCATTATCAAAAGCGTCCCAGTAAAACAGTAATAAAGGAGTTGAGAATGGATACCGGGAATACGGGATTCATGCTGATATGCGCGATGCTGGTATTACTTATGACACCGGGTCTAGCATTCTTTTACGGTGGTTTATCCCGCCGCAAAAATGTCGGCAATACAATGATGATGGTTTTTGCAGCACTTGGAATTGTTGCCATAACGTGGACGGTATGCGGATGGTCTTTTGCCTATGGCGGAAGTGGAGAAAACCCTATATTTGGTGGTTTCGATCAGCTGTTTCTTCTAGGCAACACAACCGACATGTTACTTGAAGCAGAAGCGCCCGGAGAGGATGCAGTGTATCCAGCAATAGCAGACGTGGTATTCCAAATGGCATTTTGCATGATTACTACTGCAATAATTACAGGTGGCGTTGCAGGACGTATGCGCTTTGGCGCAATATCTGCATTTATCGTATGCTGGACAATACTAATATATCCCCCACTCGCTCATATGGTTTGGGGTGGAGACGGGTCGCTTATAGGCGATAAGATTGGCGCGCTCGACTTCGCTGGCGGCGATGTAGTACACATATCGTCTGGTCTTACAGCTCTTGTGTTGTGCGTAATGGTTGGTCGCAGAAAAGGATTCGGCGCTATGAGCTATAGACCCCACAATGTTCCATTTATTGCGCTTGGTGCTGCACTATTATGGTTTGGCTGGTTTGGATTTAACGCCGGAAGTGAATTTGCAGCTGACGGAATTGCTGCTTTAGCCTTGGTCAACACCGTATGTGCAAGTGGCACAGGCGTTGTATCTTGGATTTTAGTGGAGCGCATACGTGTTAAAAAACCAACTCTGGTAGGTGCTTGCACAGGTCTTGTTGCTGGTCTTGTTGTTATAACCCCAGCGGCTGGCTTTGTTGAACCTTGGGCAGCGATTGTTATGGGACTAGCTGTGTCGCCTATATGCTATTTCGCCATATCTTGGCTAAAGCCAAAAATTGGCTACGACGATGCGCTAGATGCATTCGGATGCCATTGCGTAGGCGGCATTGTGGGCGGCATAATGACCGGCTTGTTTTGCGTACCAGAGCTATCATGGACAGATTTTGGCGGACTATTCTACACAGGCGATTGGTCGCTTTTGGGAAGCCAGATATTAGGCATTGCAATAACGGTAGCGTTTGTTGGAATATGCGATATAACGCTAGGACTTATAGTGAAACTTGTATTCCACGGTAAACTTCGCGTAAGCGATGAAGCCGAGGCACAAGGCTTAGACGTTGCAGAACACGGCGAATCTGCATATCCGGCATATATCGGACTCGATTAAAGGAGCAACGCAGATATGAAACGAATTACAGCAATAGTAAGACCGGAAAAACTGGAAATACTAAAAGATGCTCTGTTTGAATCGGGCGTAAAAGGCATGACAGTAAGCCAAGTAAACGGTTGCGGCAATCAGCATGGCTGGAAAGAGTATTACCGCGGAACAGAAGTTTTACTTAACATGGTTCCTAAAGTAAAGTTCGAAATTGTGGCTGATGATGCAGACACCGCGAGCATTGTGCAAACGATACAAAATGCAGCACGCACAGGCGAAGTTGGCGACGGAAAGATTTTTATTAGCCCAGTTGATGAGGTAATACGCATCCGCACCGGCGAATCCGGCGACGAAGCGATTTAAAACTCAACCACCTTTATTTGCCGCCACGGGAGCTTAACATAAAGTTGAGCTCCCCAAATACCACATCGATCGCATATCGATCGCTATAGCAGCGCTAAATGATTATTTTGATTGTATGATTACTTTTCTCCTTGTAGTAGATTGCACATACGTTATTATATATTTGTCAGTACGTATAAGGAGGATATTATGGCTGCCGCAACTTTAACCATGAGAATAGATAGCGATTTAAAACGTGACGCTTCGGCAGTTGCGGAATACTATGGCTTCGATCTTTCTGGAGTCACCAGAGCCTTTTACAAGCAGATGGTTCGCGACCACGCTATTCCGCTCGACCTTGGCTATTCGAATGAAGTACCCAACGAAGAAACAATAGCCGCCATGAAAGAGGCGGAGAAGATCATCGCAAAAGGTGGAACCGGACATCGTTTCAAGTCTGCGGAAGAAATGATGGCATTCATTGCAAGCGAGGTAGACGAATGAGTGCGCTTGAGATGCCCTACGACCCAGATAAATAGGATCATTGATAACCTACCATCATGCGCTGCCCGGAAGGGCTTGGTTTATTGCGCCTAAAAGCATTCAATATTCAGCTGTCAAAGTGCGATTTCCAATAAAACGAACGTGCTAACAAATCTTCAAATAACTACGAATCAGATCTTGACTTCATATAGCTGGTCTCCTTTGTGACTTCTGTATAGAGCTTAAACAAGTGCGCGACTTCTTCTATTCGTCGCCGTCGAAATTAACGCCGTAGGCGGCTTCGACCGCCGCGTCGAGGATTTTTGTTGACAGTCCTACCCATGTGGTACTTCTATCTGTGAATGTAGGTAGACAAATAAGAAATCCATTATAAGCAAATTGTACGTGACGGAGGGTCCCGAAGCCGGGAGCTACATCAGTCTTTGTTAAAACCATTATCGGTCGCCACCGAGCGGCTCGGTTCCTCGTCGAAGAACAGCTAGGTAGCTCTCGTAGGCGAACACACGGTTGCGCGAAGCGTTGGTGGTTTCCCTCAGAATCCCGAGAGCGCACAGCTTGCGTACCGCCGAAGCAACCGTGTTGTAGCTCAAGGACAATTCCTTCGCGCAACGCCCAATGCTCATGATGGGGCGCTTCTCCACGTATTCGAGCACGCTGGAGAGCGACTTCGCCGCACGCTGTGCCGCTACGATCTCCCAGCTTTCCCGATGTAGACGGTCGAGGGTGCGCGCTGATTCAAGGGCATCTTCAGCGGCCGCCTTCACGGCCTCTAGGAAGAAGCGAATCCATTGCTCGTAGTTGCCCGATCGCCGCACTTCACCCATGCGGTCATAATACTCAATTTGATTGCGCTTGAGAAAGTAGGAAACATAGAGCACTGGGCTGTGCAACATTTCCTGATCGATGAGGTAAAGCAAGATGAGCATGCGTCCGATCCTGCCGTTGCCGTCAAGGAAAGGATGGATCGTCTCGAACTGATAGTGGATAAGAGCCGCACGAATAAGCGGATCAATTTCAGGGTCGGCATTGATGTAGCGCTCTAGGTTGGCAAGCGAGTCAATCATGTCATCGACGTTAGGCGGGATATAGCGTGCATCTTTCAGCGTACACCCCGACGGGCCGATCCAATTCTGCGAACGTCGAAATTCACCCGGATTACGCTCGGAGCCCCGCCCGTTACCGAGCAGCCGAGCATGCGCCTCGCAGAGCAAACGGTTGCAAAGAGGCATTTCGTCAAGACGGTCAATCGCATGCCAGAGGCTTTTCGTGTAGCAGACAACATCCTCAACATCTAAGTCGGCATTGCTCTCAACCTCAGGATCGAGCAGATCGTCGAGCGTACACTGGGTACCCTCGATCTGAGATGAGACAAGCGCCTCCTTGCGCACATACTGCGACACGAAGAGTTGCGCATCCGGAATGAACTGAGCCATTGTGTCTAACTCTTGCAAACGGCGAGAAGCGGCAAGGAGAAGCCGGAGATCGTCGCCGTCCAATGCAATTTGAGGTTCTAGAGGAAGCGGTGCCGGTCTAAAAGAACGGTATGCTATCTCACCAGATAAATTGCTCACATATTCGCCCGAACGCCCCATGCCCGCCTTTCTCTTTTTGAAACACGAATCTCAGTATACCTTTTTTATTTCAATATTTTGTAGTAAATTGAAATAAAGAGATTTTAATGCCTGTTTTGGTGCCAAAAATCAGCAAAAGCTATTTGCAAGGGTACTCAAAGTAATCTATCGAGATAACAACGCAGATGTCAGGGACCGGGTGATTTAAAACTCAACCACTTTTATTTGCCGCCGTGGGAGCTTAACATAAGATTGAGCTCCCCAAATACCACATCGATCGCATATCGATCGCTATAGCAGCGCTAAATGATTATTTTGATTGTATGATTACTTTTCTCCTTGTAGTAGATTGCACATACGTTATTATATATTTGTCAGTACGTATAAGGAGGATATTATGGCTGCCGCAACTTTAACCATGAGAATAGATAGCGATTTAAAACGTGACGCTTCGGCAGTTGCGGAATACTACGGCTTCGATCTTTCTGGAGTCACAAGAGCCTTTTACAAGCAGATGGTTCGCGACCACGCCATTCCACTCGACCTTGGCTATTCGAATGAAGTACCCAACGAAGAAACAATAGCCGCCATGAAAGAGGCGGAGAAGATCATCGCAAAAGGTGGAACCGGACATCGTTTCAAGTCTGCGGAAGAAATGATGGCATTCATTGCAAGCGAAGTAGACGAATGAGTGCGCTTGAGATTGAACCTCTTCCATCATATCTTCGCGATATCAAAAAATTCTTAAAGAGGCATGCTGATATCGCAAAGCTAAATGCAGTCGTAAGCCTGATCGCCAAAAATACCGCCGAGTCAACTAAAATACTTGAGCAACATCACAACATGCACATTCTAAAAGGCTTATGGAAAGGGCATCGTGAATGTCACGTATGCAATGCCGGCGACTGGCTGCTTATATGGATAGTGGACAATGGCGTTGCATACTTGGAACGAACAGGCACGCATAACGAGTTATTCCGCTGATGCAGTAGACTCATTTGCACGACCATCCCCATCATCGAAATCCATCACATATGGCTTCCAGAAAGGACATTCCTGCCAGCCCTCAGAAAATCCCATGCGGTACAGCTTATCAGCGCTGCGCCTGTCAAGCAGGTCTATCAGCCTAGTGTGCCACGACGTGCTCGGCGCAACATAATCGAGCAGATAGCCCAAGATCGTTAGTATTGAAAACATGCGGTACGGCTGGACCTCGTATGGTTTGTGCCAACGAATGTCATGCTTCGGAATGACAGGTTTGACACCAAGCTCCTTGTTCCACAGTCTGCCATGATGTGCGCAGATGTTCCTCACAACGTTCAATGCGACGAGCCACGACTCGAACACTCTTGCCGACACACTGAGCTCGCTGCTCAACTCGTTTCTAATCTCGACGCTTGCGCCTCTGTACAAAGTGAGCATCTGCCCGAAGTCCATGGTGTTCACTAGTATCCAGTAGGGCGGGATGTCGTGTGCGTCCCCATACTTATTCCTGAAATGAACCTCGAACGGCTCACGAGAGCTCCTATGCTTAGACCTGCATTTGTCGATGAATTTCTTATAATCGTTCTCACTCAGACGGGGAAGCCCCTCGTGAATATCGAAACCGAATGCGCCCGTATCGCGCGCAAGCTTATGGGCGAGCCTCGCCCTCGTGTATATCTCGACGCGCTCGACAGCATCCAGCACCGCAAGTCTGAACTGTCGATCGAAAACGTAATCGGACCACACGGTGTCTATCGTGATTCCTACCCGAAACCCTTTGCCGTCCAATTGTCTGTAATCGTGCCAGTAGCCACTAAGCCTGTAATAGCCCACCTGTTCTAAGCGTCCCAGTATGTCGGCTTTGGATCCGCCCATCCCCATGCCAACAAGCTTGTCAGCCTGTTCCTCGTGGTTCAGATATGGCTTAGCGTATTCCAATCGTCTCCCATATTAAAATACAGAAAGACCCGCCAGTGAGCATGCACTTGCGTGCAGAGGCCGGCGGGTTTGCTACTAGATATGATAGCACATTGCTGGATTGTCGGAAAGCCTTTCCTCGCTCGATTTTAATGCCTGTTTTGGTGCCAGCAATCAGCAAAAGTTATTTGCAAGGGTACTCAAAGCAATCTATCGAGATAACAACGCAGATGTCAGGGACCGGGTGATTTAAAACTCAACCACCTTTATTTGCCGCCACGGGAGCTTAACATAAGGTTGAGCTCCCCAAATACCACATCGATCGCATATCGCAGCGCTATCGCAGCGCTAAATGATTATTTTGGTTGTATGATTACTTTTCTCCTTGTAGTAGATTGCACATACGTTACTATATATTTGTCAGTACGTATAAGGAGGATATTATGGCTGCCGCAACTTTAACCATGAGAATAGATAGCGATTTAAAACGTGACGCTTCGGCAGTTGCGGAATACTACGGCTTCGATCTTTCTGGAGTCACCAGAGCCTTTTACAAACAGATGGTTCGCGACCACGCCATTCCGCTCGACCTTGGCTATTCGAATGAAGTACCCAACGAAGAAACAATAGCCGCCATGAAAGAAGCGGAGAAGATCATCGCAAAAGGTGGAACCGGACATCGTTTCAAGTCTGCGGAAGAAATGATGGCATTCATTGCAAGCGAGGTAGACGAATGAGTGCGCTTGAGATTGAACCTCTTCCATCGTATCTTCGCGATATCAAAAAACTCTTAAAGAGGCATGCTGATATCGCAAAGCTAAACACAGTCGTAAGCCTGATCGCCAAAAATACCGCCGAGTCAACTAAAATACTTGAGCAACATCACAACATGCACCTTCTAAAAGGCTTATGGAAAGGGCATCGTGAATGTCACGTATGCAATGCCGGCGACTGGCTGCTTATATGGATAGTGGACAATGGCGTTGCATACTTGGAACGAACAGGCACGCATAACGAGTTATTCCGCTAATATACCCAAAACGACGACCTCGTTCGATATCAATTTTGGCAGCAAGGCATGAGGCTGCGATCCTACATCTGTCCTGTAGAATCCTAGTTACGTTAACCAAAAGTCGTTCCTCAAATTAAACCGCTGTCATCTGCTATGTCTATTTCTTCCAACCTAGTAACATCATCTTCACTTGGCAAATCTCCAAGTGGCGTCTCATTGTCAATGAACATCTTTATCGCATTGCGCCCTATAACTATGGTTGTTGCAACATCCATACCGCCGCCTATTACGCCACCAACCAGCGGCACAAGCTTACCAAGGTTGATAATACCCTTTTCACCAAATTTCGTTATGAACCTGAAACCGATCTTTTGGTTAATCTTTACCAACGCTTCGCCGGGAATTTTCTTAATTGCTGCTTCAAGGGTCTTCTCGCCAACTTTAATCCCAGCTTCCTTAACAACATCGGTAATAGCAGCACCAGTCAAACACATATAGATCATTGTCTGTATCTGATCTGAATAGATGTCATATCCGCCTATCTTTGCAATAGCCGCAATCATACGGAGCTGGACATACATAACGCTACTTATGTTCGCCGGTATCGCAACGGGTATCGTAATTAGTCCACCCAAACCAGTAATAAATCCAGATGTACCACACTTCGTCACTTGATTTTTAACAAGCGCTTTTGCTGCTGTTTCCGGTGATACATGCTTGCTAAGATAATCGTCGGCAAGCTCATCAACCGAACGGCTTACCTTCGGAATGCCATCCAAAGCCTTTTGATAAACAGTATTGAGTATTTGCCCCGCTTTTAACTCGGTTAGTTTTTCTTCTTCTGCCATTTTTTTTGTTCCTAAAAGCTATTGACTACTGTAATACACCTGAAAAGTATTATACCTCGCTGAATCATTGCATCATTAGGTATCATCTGACTACCCACGCCAAGTTAGCTAACCCAGCGTAAGAACCTGTCGCAAAACCCTACAACATTTCGCAAAGCTCGCCTGTATAAAGTCACAGCATAAAATAATTTGCACCACGTAAAAAGGCTAGGTACAAACCTCGCCGCTCTGAAACCGTTAAGGTTATTACCCTATCGGTATTCGCATTGCCTCATATTTGGTTCTGAAAATTCGAGAGCCGCTACAGACGTGTCAGCTTTGCCTTTATAGCAGAAGACACACCTTCAGCATCTAAACCAATTTCTGACAGCAACAATTCTGCATTGCCCTGCATAATGAAACTATCGGGAATGCCCATTACAAGCGCAGGCGCGTACATCTCTAATGCAGAAAGCTCATCTAAAACAGCTTCACCTGCGCCGCCGTTTATAACACCCTCTTCAATTGTTACTATCAGTTTAGTTTTAGCTGCCTTAGCTATTGCGTCTGCATCAAGCGGCTTCACCCAGCGCATATCAACAACTCGCGCAGATATACCCGCCTTCTCAAGTAAATCTGCTGCTGAAATTCCCACTTCCACCATACGTCCAAATGCAAGTATTGCTACATCGCTACCCTCACGACGCACAATAGCTTTGCCTACATCCAACAATTCTGGCTTATCGGGCTTGGTACAAGACGCATCTTTTCCCCGTGGATAACGAATTGCAACAGGTCCACCTATCGCCAGCGCCGTATGCACAGCACTAGCCAATTCATTTGCACCAGACGGAACAAACACGCGCATATTTGGCACCATGCGCGCATACACAATATCAAAAACCCCATGATGCGTAGGTCCATCACTTCCGACTACACCCGCGCGATCAAGCGCAAAAACAACATCCAATTCGGGAAGTGCTACATCTACTATCATCTGGTCTATAGCGCGCTGCATAAATGTTGAATAGACTGCAACAACCGGTTTCATTCCCGCAGCAGCCATACCACTTGCCATGCCAATTGCCTGCTCTTCAGCAATGCCTACATCTATAAATCTATCAGGAAATTCGCGGTGAAATTCTTTAAGACCAGTACCACCTTCCATAGCTGCAGTTATAGCTACCACGCGGTTATTACATTTAGCTTCTTGCACCAAAGCATCGCCAAAAGCCTGAGTATAACTAATACCCGATGCAGCAGAGGCAACACTCTTACCAGTCTTTGGATCGTATGGTCCTACCCCGTGGAATCGTTCTGGATCTGCCATAGCCGGTTCGTAACCTGCGCCTTTCTTGGTTACGACGTGCATCAGCACAGGACCGTCCGTCTCTAACACCAGTTTTAGCATGGCGCGCAATTCGTGAATGTTGTGCCCATCTAAAGGCGGCGTGCAAACTATACCTAGCTGTTCATAAATCATAGATTCAGGCAGAAACATATGCTTCATTGAATCTTTTGTGCGCTTACCAAATTCCGCAAACGCATTACTAAACCAACCGCCCGATTCAAGCTTTTCCTGCATAATTTCACGTGTATTGCGATATGCATTATTGGCGCGAATATTACCAAAATGCTTCATTAAGGCACCCACGTTGCGCGAAATAGACATTTCATTATCGTTTAGGATGATTACCATAGGCAACTGCTCTGTGCCAATATAATTTAGCGCCTCAAAAGCCATACCGCCCGCAAGCGACGCATCTCCTATTATTGCCACAATTTTTTCATCTGTTTTGCGCATCAGTTTCGCTTTCGCAAAACCCGAAGCTACAGAAAGAGAATCAGACGCATGACCTGATGGATGCGCATCGTAAGGGCTCTCGCTTGGACGCGGGAATCCTGACAAGCCATGATAAGTTCGAAGCGTATCGAACTTATCAAGCCTGCCCGTTACAAGTTTATGGGCATACGATTGATGACCTACATCAAAAATAAGCTTATCATTCGGCTCGTCAAGCAAACTATGGCATGCCAGTATTATTTCTACTGCGCCTAATGAAGACGCAACATGACCACCGGTCTTCGATGTGGTATCAATTATCTGCTGACGAATTTCGTCGGCTAAAATACCTAGCTCACTTTCGGTGAGCAAATGAAGATCGGCTGGAGTTTTAATACAATCAAGTATGCGCTGTTCAGCCAAGTTCTACTCCAGTGTAGGGAACATCATCTGTTACAGACTCACGGACAGGCTCTAGCGAAACTGCATCATTTAGAGCCTCATCAGTGTTCTCCACTTCACTTAAATCAGCTTCGCTTAAATCGCATGCAGCCAATCCAAGTTTCACAGCTTCCTCATACAACGTTAATGCATCATCCAACGAAATGTCTTCACTTGAAATTTCGTCAACTATCTCGTTTAATCGCTCCTTTACAGATGAAAACGAACCAGCATCTTCAGGCATCATGCACCTCCGCATCCGCCTTTTCGTTTTCAGCTTCCATCTGACGAGCAATACGCCCTAACATTCCATTCACAAATCGCGGACTATCGTCTTCGCCGCCAAATTCTTTTGCAAGCTCTACAGCTTCATTTATAGAAACCGATGTAGGCACATCATCGACATACAGCATTTCATACATTGCAAGCCGCAAGATATTCCTATCCATAATAGGCATGCGCTCTACTGACCAGTTTTCTGAAATGCTAGCTAGTCTTCCATCTATCTCTTTTATATGTTCTTCCACGCCTTGTACAAGCATAACCGAATAATCGGATAACGGGCGCTCTAAGCATAGGATATCTCCATCTGCAAGAAGCTGAGATGCCAACTTATCCCTGATTACTCCAGTATAAAGTACCTGAAGCGCACCCTTACGCGAAAGGGTTCTTTCATGTTGTCGCGCCATAATCTATTGCTGATCGAACGAGATGCCGTCCACGTATATATCTATGTTAGCTGCCTCGGCACCCACTTGCATCGACAACGCATCGCTAACCGACTGACGCACTTTAGCGGCTAAATCTGGCAACACATAACCATATTTAACATCTAAATGAAGCGTTATATTTAGCTTGCCGTCTTCAAGTATTTGCGTTTCTATGCCCGAATGCATTTGCTTGCCAAACATAGCCGAACGCAAAGACGAACCGCCATTTTGTCCAAGCGACGCTACCCCATCAACTTCTTCAACAGCAATAGCAATAATAGTGTCAACGACACCCGGTGCTATTGTCATCCCGTTGGAGTTCAGTCTTTCAGTCATAGTAAATCCCCCATTTCGGTAGGTATGAACGACGTAGTCGCGCCACCAGAAATAAATGTGGCATTATCCATAACCCGCTTATGGAATGGAATAGTGGTGGCTATTCCTTCTATCTGGAATTCATCCAAAGCGCGCTTAGCGCGAGCTATAGCTTCAGACCTATCTTGACCATGCACAATCAGCTTCGCGACCATAGAATCATAGTAAGGCGATATTCGCGACCCCTCACCAACATATGTCTCAACCCGTACACCCGGACCACCGGGTATGGCGAACTTCGTTATAGTTCCCGGGTTCGGACGGAAGCTATGGTCGGGATCTTCTGCATTTATGCGCATCTCTATAGCATGCCCAATAGGCGAAAATGGAGCGCGATCTGCACAGCTAATAGGTTCACCTGCTGCAATACGAATCTGTTCTTTAATGATGTCGGCACCAGTAATCATTTCAGTAACAGGGTGTTCAACCTGTACGCGCGTATTCATCTCCATGAAATAGAATTCGCCGCGTTCGTCCAGCAAAAACTCTATCGTGCCAGCATTGCGATAATCCACCGCACGCATTGCTTTTACCGCAGCAACACCCATCGCTCTACGTATCTCTTCTGTTAGAGCCGGAGACGGAGCTTCTTCCACAAGCTTTTGATGCCGGCGCTGGATAGAGCAGTCGCGTTCGCACAAAGCAATATTGTTGCCATAGTTGTCAGCCAAAACCTGTATTTCTACATGCCTTGGATTCAAAACCAACTTCTCAAGATAAACACCGTCGTTGCCAAACGCCGCGCCCGCCTCAGTACGTGCAGCCTTATACTGCGCTTCTAAATCAGCCGGATCGTGTACTTCCCGCATACCTTTGCCGCCACCACCAGCTGTAGCTTTTATAAGCACTGGATAGCCAACGCTATCAGCAAAGCGTTTTGCCTCTTCCACGCTGTCGCAAACACCTTCAGAGCCGGGCACTGTTGGCACACCACACATCATCATGGTTTCTCTGGCTGTAGCCTTATCGCCCATGCGCTCTATACATTCTGCAGACGGTCCAATAAATACCAATTCATTATCAACACATGCCCGTGCAAAATCGGCATTTTCAGCTAGAAAGCCATAGCCGGGATGTATTGCCTGCGCCCCAGTGTTTTTTGCTGCAGCAATAATGTTGGAAATGACCAGATAACTCTGATTGGCAGGAGCCGGACCAACACATACTGCTTCATCAGCATATCTAACTGGAAGCGTATCAGCATCTTCTGTAGAGTAAACTGCTACAGTCTTCACACCGAGCTCTTTCGCGGCACGCATTACGCGCAAAGCCACTTCACCGCGATTCGCTATAAGAATCTTCTCAAACATTTATGCCTGCTCCGGAACAGCTGTCATAACTTCATGTGGCTCTATATAAAATAGAACAGTGCCAAATTCGACAGGAGTAGCATCATCCAAACAAACTTCGCGTACAGTACCCATCTCTTCGGCAGTAATTTCATTCATTAGCTTCATTGCCTCTACAATACAAAGCGTTTCACCAGCAGCCACTTCATCGCCCACTTTTACAAACGGCGGTTCCCCCGGAGCTGGAGCTTCATAATACGTTCCCACCATAGGAGCACTAACCGCATACCACGTAGAAGGACGTTGCTGTTCTGCTGCTTTTGTCTGCGCAGGTGCCTCGGGCGCAGCAGCAACTGTAGGAGTTGCCAACACAGGAGCCGCCACCGGAACAGACGCACCACCCTCACCGGGCATACGTACTGCAATACGCACACCTTCTTCTTCAACAACTATTTCGCCAACTCCGCTTTCTTCGGCAACTTTTACCAGTTCGCGAATTTGATTTATGTCCACGTAATCGTCCTCCTTGGTACCGCTAGATTCCTGCTCTAGCAAGAAATCAACTTTCTCAGATGTACGATGCTTGCTTAAATAAGTACGTGCTTCGTTCGGGAAAAGAGCATACATAAGCACATCTTCTTCGCTATGAGCTAAATCCCCTATTTCTTCTGCTACTTGATCATATGTTGTAGTAACCAAACTGCCCGGTGCAACATCTGGATCAAGTATGTCGGCGCTGCCTGCAACCTTCGACACGATACTTTGATCCATACGCCCCGGCGCCTTGCCATAGTAACCACAAATGTAGTCTTTCATTTCCTTTGAAACAACCGACCAGCGCTTACCGGTAAGCACGTTAAAAACAGCTTGTGTGCCAACTATTTGAGAAAGCGGCGTTACCAAAGGCGGATAACCCACTTCAGCGCGTACTTTTGGAATCTCAGCCATAACTTCCGGCAGACGCTCTGTGGCTTTTTGTACCTCTAGCTGACTCATAAGGTTACTCATCATGCCACCGGGAACTTGATGGCTATATACCTTCATATGCGTAAGCGAAGAAACACCGCGCTTGTAGTGATTGCGTTTGCGAATTTCTTCCCAATACTCAGATATCTCAAAAAGTAGCCCTAGGTCTAGCCCAGTGTCGTAGCGGCTCTCTTGGAAAGCGGCTACAATCATTTCAACCGCAGGGTGACTATTACCAAAAGCAAGTGGAGCATGAGCTGTATCGGCTATAGCCGCACCAGCCTCTGCCGCTTTAATGATATTCGCTGGAGCCATACCGCCTACATAATGGCAATGAATATGCACCGGCAGCCCGATTTCGGCATTAAATGCCTTCACCATGCGCTCGGTGCGATACGGCGTAAGCATACCAGCCATATCTTTGATGGCAATAGAATCGGCTCCAAGCTCTTTTAGCTGCTGACCGTATTCCAAAAAGCTATCAAGCGTGTGTACTGGGCTAATTGTATAGCTTATCGCGCCTTCAAAATGCGCACCGCACTCTTTTATAGCTTCAGCATTATCAACCACATTACGTATATCGTTCAACGCATCAAACACGCGAAATACTTCAACGCCATTTCTGTGAGCGCATTGTATGAAATGAAAAACGATATCACGTGAATAATGCTTATATCCGACCAAATTCTGACCGCGAGAAAGCATTGAAAGCGGAGTATTGGGTGTGTTGGCCTTAATTGAGCGCAGACGCTCCCATGGGTTTTCATCTAAGAAGCGCAAGCATGTATCGAAAGTGGCGCCGCCCCAAGCTTCGATGGCCCAATAGCCCACCTTATCCATCTTGGGAAGAATGGGTAGCATATCACCTAACTGCATGCGCGTAGCCCAGAGGCTCTGCTGGCCGTCGCGGATCGTGGTGTCCATGATCTGTAATCTGGCCAAGTTGCGCACCTCCTTCTACAAAGTCAAAGTTCGAACTTCATATTATAGTGCAAAGACAAGACCCGTAGCCTACATCAGCCAGAAAAACAGAGCGGCGCACGGAATAACGCCTAAATAAACATAAGACCCGAGCAATGTCGGGTCTTATCGATTTTAATACATAACAAATTGAGCATTAAACACGCTTTATGAAACGCCCATCACGTGTATCTATTTGCAGCACATCGCCTATTTCGATGAACGTCGGAACCTGAAGTTCTATACCAGTTTCCAGTGTTGCAGGTTTTGTGGTATTCGTTGCAGTATCACCCTTAAAACCCGGCTCCGTATGCGTAACTTCAAGTTCAACAAACATAGGAGGCTCAACAGAAATTAGCTCATCGCCCGCATACAAAAGCGATGCTTCGTCATTTTCTTTCAGCCATTTAGCCGCATCTCCCACATCGGTGGCAGGCATGCTCATTTGCTCATAAGTATCATTATCCATAAAATGATAATCGGTACCATCGTTATAAAGATACTGAAGTTTCTTTGTTTCTAGGCGCACATTTTCCAATTTAACGCCAGCGTTGAACGTATTATCTATGACGCGCCCCGATTTGATATCTTTCAACTTTGTACGAACAAATGCAGAGCCTTTACCGGGCTTTACATGTTGAAATTCTACTATGGTGTACATCTTTCCGTTGAAAATAATGCACATGCCGTTTCTGAAATCGGCTGTAGATATTGTTGCCATCTTCCCTCCGTTAATTACTTTTAAGCATATTTGCAAGATTATACAGCAAGCATAATCAATAGCTTATTTCTTAAGCACGGTAAGATCTTCAACGCTATAGCGCAAAGCATCTTCGTATTCCTCGCGATCGAATTTAAGCGAACTAATATCAATAGTAACTGTAGCATTGGCGCCGTCCTGACTATCAAGACTATAGGCGCTACCATAGTCGCGCTGTAAGTTACTAAGAAAATCGCTACATGATGCTTCGTCGGGGAAACCAAGTACCATTTTTGTAGTTTGGCACTTTCCTTCTGCGTTAAAAGTTACCGTGTCGTTTACCGTGTAAGATATTCCATCAGATGTGGTAGCAGTATATTCATAAATAACTGTACCCGACTGATCGGCATTGCTAGAAGACTTCGACGAACTTAATCCCGATGAAGCCGCTCCATTAGAATTTTGCGAAGATGAAATTTGCGCAGAAGATTGCTGGGATGATGACGCTGCCGGCACAATAGCGTCAAGCTTTAAAGTGCCGCTATAAATAAGGAATGCAACAACAGCAGCTGCCAAAACAAGCACAGCAACAACAGCAATTATGATGCTGCGTCTGCGTTTTCTCTTTTTATCAGCTTTTTTCATACCATCGGCAATAGACACAGGTGCTTCGTCAAACAAAGACGAGTCTCCAATGGAGTCATCTATGTGCGAGGTATCATAGGTTTGCCCCTTCGCAGGCACCTTAGCATCTACATTGTTAAGAGATTCACGACCTGCATTCAGATTTCCTGTGCTGGCATTGTTATTAGCAGGCGTAGGTGCCATTTTTATACTTACGGTACTTGCCTGCGTATTGATACGAGGATTGTTCGGCATATCACGCGGAACCGCAGCAGCGCTACGTTTCCAAGAACCCATACCCCGAGGAACAGTATATGAATCGGCAGCAGAGGCAGACGGGAATGGTCGGCTTTCTGTTCTAGATGCACCGGATACAGACCCGCCAGATAACGCTGAAGATGGAATACTTATGCTAGGCGATTTTGCTGCAGAAGCTGTCTTAGCTACCTGCGGCTGGGTACTACCAATAGCCTCGCGAGGATTGTTAACAGCCTTCTTTGTTGCAGAAGCAGCAGGCGCTGATGCAGCAGAAGAAGCCGATGCCATTGCAGTATGCGCATTGAAAGCCGATTCAGACCAAGGACGCTTTATAAATCCGCTAGATGTATCTGAGTGATTTGTACGCCTTCCTCCGTCAGCCTTACTAACTTTGTTAGCACTATCAACAGATATAGAAGGCTCAGAAGATACAGGGATAGCATCGCTGCGCCCAGAAACCGGTTGAGATACATATCCATTATCGTAACCATAAGGTTCTTGTCCTACACCATAGGAAGAAGGATATGCGCCATGTGGTGAATAGGCAGATTGCATTTGCGCATTCCATCCGCCATTTGGCAACACGACTGAAGCCGGCGCAGACGGCTCAGGCTCGTCTACCCCATACATAAGATTATTAGGTATAGACGGAAACTTCGACGCGAATTGCTCTAATGCACCAACATTGTGACTGTAGCTTTTATTCCAAGTACGCTCTTGGCGATTCACGCGATCGTAGGCAATGCGTTGCTCTGGGCGATTTTCGCGAAGATCTTGTGTATCCCTATAATCGCGAGTCGGTTGAGGTCTACGAGTTTGATCCCGCGTGTCGCGACCGTGAGCAGCTGCACGCACTGGCTGCTGATCGTAGTCTTGATTGTAATCCTGCTCATAATCGTAATCATCAAAGAAATCGTCTTCAGAAACCTCAGGGATTGCTTTTTCAATTATGACGTGCAACGAAGGTTCGGCAGGCTTCTGTCGCACTTCTTGCGGCTTGTGTTTTTTCGTTTTCTTCTGACGCTCAATTTCCGCACGGCGTTCAGCTTCATGCTGACGCTTGCGCTGTTCTTTTTCGGCAGCAGAAGGAGATCCCGTTAGCATGTCTAAAGATAAGTGCACATAAGGGTTGGAGTTCATTGGCTCCAACTCGCGCAGCGTAATGCTATCCGGATCGCCGTTAATATTTGGGTTGTCTTGATAATTAGCCATTTGTGCTTATTATACACGCGACTAAACCATTAGACACCTAATCAAATAAAGGAAAAGCCTACGTTACACAACGTTTACAAATATCGAGTGTTTAGCAAAAGCGTTCATTAAGAGAATTACGCTACATTAGTCGAAACAAAACTACTTGCAGAAAATAGAATTAGCTGCAGCAAAGTATAGCGTCAGGTATATTAAACGCCACATCTTCTGCACATACCGAAATGTCTCCCAATTTTGCCTGAGCTGCCCTGCCGGCTTCCGCGTGAAGCGTAGCACCCAAAACGCAAGCATCTATGTCTTCTAAACCTTGCGCTAGAAGCGATCCTACCATGCCAGCCAATACATCGCCGCTGCCCGCTTTCGCAAGAGATGATGTCCCTTGCTTCATACAAAACACCAAAGGTGTACAGCTTGGCGTGCCAGGCGAGCTTATGAAAGAAACAGGACCTTTCAGCAGAACAACAGCATTAAAAGCATCGGATAACTTGGCACTAAACGAAGCGTATTTATCCATGTCAGAATCGGTGTCTGGCACACAAATGCCTGAAGCATCTGCCATATAGGTTGCCTCGCCTAAATGCGGAGTTATCACAAGAGGAACGCTGTGTATGTTTCGCTGACTCGCAAGCTTAATACCCGCAACAGTGGATAGAGCAGATATCGCCCCTCCATCTACAATAAGCGGCACTTGCGCCTTTTCAACAATGGAAAGCACAGTTGACAATTGCCACGCATCGCCTGCATCTATTCCGGGTCCCACTAAACAAGCGCCAAAATGATGCGACGCGCTCAATTTTGACACATCAAAAGTTTCCCAATCCCTAGCTACAACCGAGGGTCGCCAAGATTGAACGATTGGCACCGATTCCGAAGAACAAAATACCTCAACATATCCCGCTCCCATAAGCTGCGCCGCCACTGACGACAAACATACAGCACCGGGATACACACTAGCGCCGCCCACTATTGTTAATTTGCCGCGTGAATACTTATTAGCATCAACTTTAGGATGAGGAAGAAGCGAACTAAGCTTTTCAGCTGTGTATTGTTCTATACGCACGTTCATTCATAATCCCTAATACTATAAGTTAGCAAATTTAGCATCTGGGATAACCACTGACGAATTTACACATTCAGACTTTTGTGCAGGAATTTCATCTAGCATGCCCCGCGCTTCCTTAAACTGACGCGAAAGTTCTTCTGTCATATCAACTCGCTTCTCGCCGGCGCGTATGGAAGCCTCGGTTATTGCTATAGCGCAAGCAATAGCATCGGTTGCTGTATACGACAAAGATATAGGAATTTCCCTAACACCCATATCAACTGCTTTTCGCTTGGCGTTTCCTGTAAGCACCGCAAATGGTCTTCCGTTTTTGGATCTTCTAACCTCAATATCGCGAACTCCAATACCTTCAGCAAAACCCGTGCCAAGAGCTTTCACTACAGCTTCCTTAGCAGCAAATCGAGTAGCGTAGTGTAGCGCCGGATCGGCTGTAGCATTACAGTAGTTTTGCTCTTCTTGCGAAAAAGCTCTTCGCGAAAACGCCGGAGAGCGCTTCAATATTTCGCGAATGCGGGAAACCTCCACTATATCGACGCCTAATCCAACCTGACCTTCTGCAACATGCATCGACATTGCATCGTCTATAGCAGCTTGTACTTTTTTCGATCTAGCCATTATTCCACCGTCACAGATTTAGCGAGATTGCGCGGCTGGTCTACATCGCATCCGCGCGACAAAGCAATAGAACGCGCGAAAAGCTGCAGCGGAACACTTGCAAGAATGGGACTTAATGCATCGCGAACATGCGGAATATATATTACGTAGTCGGCATGAGATTTTATATCCTCGTCACCTTCCGTAGCGATTGCCACCACCATGGCACCACGCGCACGGCTCTCCTGCAAATTCGACAAAACTTTATCGTATGTAGGAGAATTCGTTGCTATGGCTATTACGGGAAAACCCTCGTCAATAAGCGCAATAGGTCCGTGCTTCATTTCACCTGCCGCATACGATTCAGCATGTAAATAGCTTATTTCTTTCAGCTTTAAAGCACCCTCATGAGCTACAGCAGCACCCATTCCGCGCCCTATGAATAGTGCGCTTGTCGCATCTTTACAAGCTTGTGCAGCCTTATCTATATCAGTCGTGTCAGAAAGAATGCGCTCTACCATTTCAGCAGTATCGGCTAACTCGCTATAAAGCTGACGAATATGAGCGCTTGTTAGTTTTCCTCTTGTTTGCGCTAACAGCATAGCCAAAAGCGTCAACGACACCACTTGTCCAAGAAAACTTTTTGTAGACGCAACAGCTATCTCTTTGTTCGCCTTTGTGTAAATAACACCATCAGACTCGCGCGCCACAGGGCTGCCCACAACATTCGTTATACCAAAAACACGAGCACCTTTCACTCGTGCATCGCGAATAGCAGCCAATGTATCAGCTGTTTCACCTGATTGCGAAACCGCAACAACAAGTGTAGTAGGCGTGATTATTGGATTTCTGTAGCGAAATTCGCTAGCAACTTCAACTTCGCATGGAATGCGCGCCCAACCCTCTATCAAGTTTTTTGCTATAAGACCAGCATGGTAACTGGTGCCACACGCTATAACGTATACGCGATCTATCAGATTTAACTCTTCAGGACTTAATGTAAGTTCATCTATAGAAACGCTATTGCCTACCAATCTGCCTGCCAGAGTATCGCGAATTACTCTAGGCTGCTCATAAATTTCTTTCAGCATAAAATCGGGATATCCAGTTTTTTCCGCCAAATCAATATCCCAATCTATATAAGTAATTGGCACATCAATTTCGTTCAAGCCCGCGCTACCCTGTTCAAAACACGTTATTGAGTTAGGGGTAAGCAGAGCTAGTTGATAATCTGAAAGTACTTGAATATTGCGCGTGGAATCAAGCATGGCTATAACATCGGATGCAACATATGCCCCCGTTTCACCCATGCCTACTACAAGCGGAGAATCTTTCCTAGTAGCCACAATAGCAGAAGGAAAATCATCATTCATAACAGCAAGCGCATAAGAACCGACCAAGTGCGATGTAGCCTCTGAAACAGCATCAACAAAAGCAAGCAACTTGTTGTCATATTCTCTTTGCAGCGATTTCTTGTATGCATCTTCAATAAGATGCGCTACCACCTCAGAATCTGTATCGCTTCTAAAGTGATGCCCTGCGCCTTCAAGACTCTCGCGTAATTCCCCAAAATTTTCAATTATGCCATTGTGAACAATAGATATGCGACCATCGCATGAAGTATGCGGGTGCGCATTAGCCTCTGATGGTCTACCATGCGTCGCCCATCTGGTGTGTCCAATGCCACAAAACCCCTGTATATCTAAAGAATTAAGCGAAGCCTGAAGTTCTGACACCCTGCCTCGCCTACAGACCACATTAGTAGAATCTTCGTCTTGAACAGCCACACCAGCTGAATCGTATCCGCGATATTCTAGGCGACTAAGCCCCTCAAGAAGTATGTTACACGCAGGTTTATTTCCTGTATAACCGACTATCCCACACATATTCCACCGACTTTCAAATAGGTATGCAAGCATTGTAATGGAATCACTTAGTACCGCACAATCAATGTCAAAAGTGTTAATAGTGCATATTTTCATAATGTGCATTTTTGAAATATCGCACTATTCAAACCCTTCAGAAATAAAATATTGGCTCTCTGATAATATTTATGATTTAATTTATATGTTACTGACCAAATCACTTTAGAAGAGGCATCCATTATGTGGGGCAACTGTCATCCAAGATCCGACGAAGATCTTAAAGAATGCGCCGAATTAGGTAAGTCGCTCAATAGATTGTCGCAACCGACCATACTTATAATAATGGCACAGTATCAAAAGCCTATGCATGGCTATATTATTGTGCAAAAAGCTGCCGGCTCTCCAATGTTTGGCGGCAAGAAGCCAGATGCAACAGGAATTTATCGTGCCCTTAAACGTATGGAGGAATCTGGGCTTGTTACATCGGAATGGGAAATGCCGGCAGAAGGTTCAGCGAAACGCATGTTTTCCCTTACAGATAAAGGCTATAAGTGCCTGCGGCGCTGGATAGATGCATTGGCTTGCTATACGTTAACGCTTCAAGAATTGCGTGCTCAAGCAGCTACCGCACTGGGAATAGATCTTCCACCTACACCTGAATGTTCGCACCCAATGTATGAAGAGTAAAAAAGCCCGCATACGGGCTTTTTTATTATCGAGAAATTCAGTTTTACAACATACGCCTCATCGGCTGTGGTCTGCATTCTTCGCGCCAGCTACAATTATCACAGTCCTCAGAAACCCCATGCACAATTAAACTCCAATCGCAGCATTGAAAGCCCATCTTGTCGTAAAACGGCTTCGAAGCACCGCGAGAAACCAAACGAAGCTCACCGTATTGTGCCAAAGCCGCATCGGTTAAAAAACTTCCTACGCCATACCCGCGCCAAGTCGGAAAAACTACTACAGGGTTTACATATGCTTTGCCGTTTTCCCCTATCGCAATGCGAATGAAGCCTACCACTTCATCGGCTTCATTAACTGCAACCGTAACACCTTCTAAGCTATCAAATGTATCCATACCTTCCATGCCAAGCATCAATTCAAGCGCTTGACGATCGAGTTCAGCTGCAGAACGTAAAGTAAATAGTGCAGTCATAGGACACCACTACATAATAGGTGGGACATATATCTTGTTGCGCGAATCCGGAATGGCTTTCTTAGCCAATTCAGTTAATCCGCGAACGACTGTAGGCATAGCAGATGTAGGCATACCCATAAACATCATATCTTCACCTATATCACTTGCCGCGCGACACCCATAACAACCAAATGTAATGTTAGGCTGGTCTTCCATCATGGGGTACAAAACCGCCTCTACGCACATAGAGTTATAACCACTTGCATGAAAATCAAAACGATGCCCAGTGTAGTAGCTCATAGACATACATAGCCACATCATCTGTTCAGGGGTACCCGTAAACACAACCACTTCGGGCTTGCGCAGCGTTTTTGCAAGCGGCGCAACATACGTAGCGCGGCGACTATGCGGTGGCAGCGTAGGTCGCTCGGCTACCATTTGGGCTGCAGCTTCAGCGTTTACAAGTTTGTGAAAAAGCACATATATCTCGCCTGTTGCCAGCTTTTCAGGCACACCGGTCATCCCAAAAATGGATGTGCCATCCGGACAAGAATGACGGAAAGGTGGCATCAAAATACTAGCACCCCTCCTAGCTGCCATCATCGCTTGGCAGAAGCGCAAATTCTCGGCAGGCATAGGCACGTCTGGCAGTAATTCATCTTTTTCTATAAGACTAACCGCAACAGGTTGCCAGCGTAAACCAAGTTTTTCCATTGATATATCTTGCCATTGCTCGTAAAGCTGCTGCGTCTCTAAAGATATCGGTTTAGCACGCGGCTCGTCCTTGAATGGGTCGAATGAAGAATCTCCTGTAGCCTCTACGGACAAAGCACGCTTAGGGCAATTCCCCGAACAAGTCATACATCCGACGCATTCGTCTATATTTAAAACTGTAGGATATCCGTCGCTTCCTATACCCAGCATCTCGCATGGGCAAAATGCCACACACAGCCCGCACTTCACACAAACGTCAGGATTATGCTTAATACGATAATCAGCCATTTATATCCTCCTTGCACCATGGCGGATATATTCGCCGACCCGCCGTATCGGTAAGATGATACGAACAGAACGGAATAGCGCGCCCATCGGGCATCGCTACCATCATTGAACATTCACGAAGACGCTGCGTATCCATACTAAATGCGTCCATATAGTTCATTATGATAATTGATATACCATCTTCTACTTGAACACCCTTTTTATAAAGTATGTCTAAAAATACCGATCCTTGCGGCGAATCTGGGCTGTAGCCTTGCTCATATTCGGTCTGAGTCATTCTGCGCGTAGCAGGATAAAAGCCGCTTTCATGTTCGGCATCTTCGCTTTTCACCAAGAATACGCCTGTGTCACAAAGCGGATTAGAACAACCTAGCGGCCATATATCGTGAACATCTAAGAGTCCATCAGACTGCTCCGCCAAAGCAAAAATTACATCACCCGAACTCATAGGCTTAACACGATGCGCATCAAAACGTCCAGATGTAAACGCGGGCTGCAACGCAATGCCAGCTACTACATCAGAGTTTTCCATAGCGAAACGAAGAATATCGCCCAATTGACCATCGTTCAAACCGGCAACTACGGCAACTGACAGCACAACTTGAATACCCACTTCGCGGCATCGCTTAATAGCGCGCAACTTTACATCTAGTATGTCGCGCCCACATGTAGCCTCATAAACATTACCCGTAAGCCCGTCGAATGACAAATAAACCCCAGTAAGACCGGCAGCCACTAAGTCTTCCAAATACCCAGATCGCTGCGCTATAACAAGTCCGTTTGTGTTTACTTCTATACCCCAAAAGCCTTTGCTGCGACCCATGAATATAATCTCGTGTAAGTCTTTACGAGTAGTGGGCTCACCACCGGTTAACTGCACAGCTCCGTCCAGACCGACCGCGCTTTCTATCGCATCATACATCGCGCTTATTTCTTCTAAAGTAGGATCGTATTCCCCACTTTCCGAACTGGCGAAACATACCGGACAATGCAAATTGCAGTTACGGGTAACTTCTATTTCAAGCAGCGTGCCGCGCCGTTGGTGACGTGCGCATGTACCGCACCCAAACGGACACGCATCAACTATAGGCTCGGGGTTTGCAGGACGAACTTTTGGAAAGGCATGCGTTCGCAACCATTCATAGTGTTGTGCGTCGGGCCACATCCTAGTTTCTAAGTAACCATGCTCAGGACATGTGCGACCCATCCATACAACGCCGTCATCATCGGCAAACACTTCAGCTGGATATTCCTTCAAACACGTTGGACAAAGAGCCCCTGTTTTGTGAAGTTCTCTTCTCAAATTTTCCCTACTTCAATAGCGAATTTGTAATGTTAAAGTTTCTAGGTAAATTCCTAATTTTCAGAGTCGATATACTGACGCGGATCATGCTCTTCATTAGGCGGCGTGCTTACAGTAATTCCCATAAAGTCAACCCAGCGAAGCACGCGACTTGGAATAAACAGCTCATGTTGATATTGCGCAGCTTGCTCTATTGCTCTCATGCAAGATATGGCGTGTGCTAAATCTACCTTTTCATCAATGTCGGCAATTGGCGAAAAATAAGAAACGGGGATGTTCATTTTTGCCGTTTTCGCCATATAGGCATCTAAGGCAGCTACACCATTTTTGTTGTAATAGACTCCTTGATGATTTATCGGAGTATCGCTCGAAAAGCCTACAAGAGAGGTGCCACACTCTTGACACGGTGCGCACACAAAACCGGGTGTTCCTTGTGCATGATAGTAATCAAGCCACTGAAATGCCTGAGTAACGTGCGATTTTGGCATAGTGGGAATATCGCCACCAACAGATACTATATGCTCATATCCCATTTCAAATATTTGGTGAAATGCATCATCAAAATGATCATCGAACGTTGCACCAGAATCTGTTATGTAGTGTATCTCCATCGGCCAAGGACCTATAGCATCAAACGTATCACGCATTATAGGTAAGTTAGATTCAGGTGTTGTAGATATAAAGAAATCGTAGGTTATACGATCGGCTGTTGGATCAGATTCAACTAGCGCATCATTTTCAGCTTGCAGCTCCATCAAAGCCTGCATGCTTGCTTCGCACACATCGTATAGGCATAATTTGAAAAATTGCGCAGCTTGTTCATCGGTTAAAAATCCACCGTTTTTTTTAGTCATGCGAGTTTTAACCATTCCGGGAATTGGAGGTTTGCTAAAAACCAGAAGCGCCTGCTTTCTATCCGCCACGTTATCTCCTTACATATCGGTACTCGGCTCATCCCAGCTAAGTACTTTATCTAGTTTCTTTGCCATACAATCCAGCGCATTGTACGACCATGTACCAATAAGAGCCTCCGATTGATCAAGCGAACACGATGTCAAGCAGTTTATGTTGCTCTCCCACATTCCACCCAATCGACCATCATCTCCCCATTCGGGGTGCCACCAACCGTAATCGGCATGAATTAAATCATCTGCCATAGAAGCAATTACTACTTTGAAAGCGGCTTGCCCATTGTCAGTTGCCAATATTACACTATCACCAAGTTTAACCCCAAGCCTATTCGCCGTAACTTCATTCATTTCTACTTCAGGATAAGGACGCATCTTTCTAAAAGATGGAATATTCATATACATAGAAGCGTTGTAGGGCTGCTTTCTGCCACCCGTAATCAGATATAGATGCATCCAGTTATCGCATTCCTTTTCAGTAATGAACTCCGACGAACAAAGCTGTCTGGCATGCCCGGACTCAGGCAATCTCTGTCCACCCAATTTTGGTAATAGTTCGCTTGCAAGCTCTATTTTGCCAGTAGTAGTAGCAAAACCAAATGGACGCATTTCATCATCGGTCATTAAATGCTTCATATAACCCGGTGGTCTAAAATACAACCCCTGTTCGCAGTATTCTTCCCACGACATTCCAGCAGGAGCCAAAGTTTGACTGCACGCTTGCTCAAATGTAGCGCTACGCCAATTTTCCTTTTGCCCTAATCTAATACCCAAGGCACGGAATATGTCGTAGTCAGTTTTTCTTTCATAATAAGGCTTTACAGCTGCCGCCCCACCATAAGCAATATTTCCCACCCCTCCATGTGCCTGAAATGTAGGTCGCTCAATAGCAGCAGCTGAAGGAAGCACATAGTCAGCAATTTGAGCGGTAGGAGTCATGTAATAATCGAGCACCACAATTAAGTCGAGTCCCATAAGGGCATTGTATACACGATGCGTATCAGCATATGTGAGTAGTGGATTTGTAGCCTCTACTATTAAAGCACGAACCGCATACGGCTCAGATGTCTCCATAGCGCGCAAAACCAAATCGGGATGGGCTGATGTAAGATATCGAACCGGCAGCTTTCGTCCTGCTTTCTCGGTCAGCGCTTCCACCTGCTTATAGCCCTCATAACATTGCAGAGGCGTATACTTTGTATTCAGGCACAACTTGGATAACTCATCCATGTGTTGAAGCGTTAGCTCAAGATCGGCTTCGCTTACAAAATCGCTACCTTCGGCTATAACACAAGAACCCGGAACATCTATATTGCCAGTTATAGCCCGCAAACAACAAATTGCTCTGTGTGTTGGCGCTACAGATTGACCCACCTGATCTATACCTCTGCCAGATATTAAAGCGCTAGGAGCAAGGCTTGCGAACCAAGATGCCGCTTTGCATATATCTTCAGCCGCGATGCCGCAGATACTCTCAGCATATTCTGGCGTATAAGGCTTAATATGCTCAACCAGCTCATCGAAACCATGACACCATTCATCAACAAACTGCTTATCGTATAGTTCGTGCTCTATTATCACGTTCAACATCGATAGAGCCAGTGTGCAGTCGGTCCCCGGTTTGGGCGACAACCATAAGTCAGCAGCTTTCGCAGTACGTGTCAAACGAGGATCAATTACCACCAGCTTCGTGTCCGCCGATTTTCCAACTTTCAAAAGGGTGCGCCAAAATACTGAATTGTCAGATTCGGCAGGATTCGTTCCCCAAATAAACACACACCCGGTTTCTGGGCGTATGTCAGCTTCCACCGTCCATCCAAATGTTATTACATCCATCCAGATACGAGGATTCCAACAAATTTGCCCTATCCCCATATTGTTCGGCGAACCAAACAAAGTCATAAATCTATGCAGCGGCCAAAACGATGTATGCGGTCCTCCTATCATAGAAGCTAAAACGCCTGCACCATATTCTTGCTTCAAAGCACTAAGACGATTTGCGATATCATCCAGCGCCTCATCCCAAGATACGCGCATCCACTGACCAGATCCTCGCTCCCCTGTTCGCTTCAAGGGATAATTCACCCGATCGGCACCATCTAAAATGTCCAGATTCTTTTTCCAGCGATGACAACCAGCCAAAATGCGTTCGTCGTAAGGATAGCGACTTGGATCGGGCTCAAGATTAATTACTCGACCGTCCTTAACAGTTGCCAACAATCCGCAAAGGTATCCACAGAAATGACAATTTGTCTTCAGTATATTCTCAGACATTCGCCGCTCTATCTAATCGATTCTACACTCATCACAATCGTCCTCAACATTATCGAGAACAGACGAACTCATACCCTCAAACAAGCGCTGAGTATTAGAGCTATCTATGACTCCTAATGTATCATTAAACAAAAAGCGTAGTTTCATCATGTCGCCTACTTGCGACCAATTTATGCGCCAATCATATAGCATTTCCAAATAGTGAACACATTGAATATGAGGCTGTGCCATATTTAGTTGGAAATCGCAGCTCATACATGCCGTAATAATTGCGTCAGAGCCTACTTCTAGCGCTTCGCGACCATTAATGTCGGCACACTTATCAGCCTGCTTAAATTTTCCTGCAGCGCGCGGCAATGACCCACAACAAACAGATCGTCTCCAAGCATGTTTAGGATCAGCCCACATACCATCTGGTATAAGAGCCCGCAATCCACGTGCAAAATCGCCGGACTCTCTATCTGGGCAAGAATCGTGCGGACAGAATAGCACCTCCGCATTTTCATCCCCTTTAATCAGTCGAGCACATGTTTTGGGATTTAGCTTATAGCCGATATCAGCAAGTGTCTGCGGTAAAACATCTATTGCGATATCTTTCGTGCGAACATCTTTAGAAAATGCATCGCGAAGTGCCTTCACGCAATTTGGACAAGCACAAACGAACCGCTTTATGCTTGTTGCGGCAACAACATTGCGCAGTTCATCCTCAAAACTTGCACGCAACACATCGCCATTAGGTTCATAACTTAGTATTTTGCCGCAGCACAAAACCGATAATCCATCAACTTCCCCAGCATCTAGCAAGGTGTTATAAATTGCTGGAACTAACGGCATAGCATAATTCAAAAGCGAACAACCGGAGAAAAATATAGATTTACAATTTGGCACATTGCCATCTACTTTTGCGAGAGCAGCTTGCCCTTGCGTGTAAATAAGACCAACTTTATCGCCGGTCAATGCATCAATGAATTCAAAATCTACCACAGAAGCCCCCCATAAACGAGGAAAGGACCTTTTGGTCCCCTCCTCGTTACAACTCAACCTATTAAGGCTGCAACATACGAAATGTTTATCTTAGTAGATATTTTCTCCGTAAGTCCATTTTGTAACAAACTCAGCATCGCGCTTAGCAACCTTGTTGAAGTATTCATTCTCACCCGGAAGCGGTGCACGCTCGTCGCTGTTGACCACCATAAAGCGAAGCAGGCAGCCACCAAAAAGCACAAACACAGGAGCAATAACACTTGATGCAATGGTGCCATCAAGGAATATGTACATTAGCTCAGGCAAAACCAAGCCAACCGCTATCATGCCGCCCCAGAAAGCAAGTGCATAAGAACCGTGTACCCACTTGTGAGCAACCTTATTTGCAGTCTTGTTGCCAGCACCCAAGAAAGAAAGCACCATAACAAGTAATACCACTATTTCACAAACAACCAAAACAACATCTACAGTATGCAGAATGTGCTTGCACTCTTGAGATGCAAGAATGTTCATTACTCCAGCCTCTGTAAATATAGAAGTGGTTGCGGGCCACCATCCAATAGACAGCGCTATGGCTGCGCATGCGGTAGAAAGAGCAGAGATGGTGAACAGCACTGGCAATGCCGGAGTAGCCCAAAATGCATGAGATTTCAAGGTAGACAGGAAGATGCCAGTGTATAGCATGATGCAAGTGCCTGCGATACCAGCAATAGCAAGGTTTAATCCGCGGAAGAAGACGAACAGGTCAGCGACTGGTCTAAACCAATCCCAAGGCACATAGCTTACAAACCAAAGCAGACCAAAAATCATGCATACAGTCAGCAATCTAGCACCCCAAGCAAGAACGCTTGTGCTCTTTACAAACGCGCGATAAAAAACCATAGGTTGCCCAAGGTCGGCCACCAACATCAAGCAGCCAAAGCCAAGGCAGCAGATACCGATGAAGCACGGCCATGCCAAAGCCGTAGGAACCGCCTCAATTCCCGGAAACAAGATGAGAGATAGAACAGCTGAGAGGCAGAAGATGCCGCCGCCCAAGCCTCCGAGGAACAGATAAACGGGTATCGGCCATTTCCAAAAGTGATGTCTCATTTTGCCGTACCTCCAAGGTCAGGAATGTAGTAAATTTGCGGACCAGTACCCATATCTTCGAGAAGACGGAATGTCTCTACAGAGCCGATAAGTTTCGATACTTCTGATTCGGGATCATCCAAGTCACCAAAGATACGAGCCTTCTGATGGCAAGTCTGTACGCAATACGGATCGCGACCGGGTTCATTCTGGCGACGATCGCGGCAGAAAGTGCACTTGCGCACAAAGCGATGCAATGCAGGTTGCAGCTTCGACTGATCACGCATGCCGTAAGGACACGCATTAACACATGCAAGACAAGCCATGCATTTGTCGTAATCAATCCAGACAGTGCCGTCGTCATCTTGCTGGCTAGCTCCAGTAGGACAACAAGGAACACAAGCTGGCTTCTCGCAATGCATGCACAGCGTAGGAATCCAGTTACGATGAACGTTAGGCCATTCGCCTTTAACGCCTTCAGTTAGAACCGGATTATAGATGATATCGAGCGGAAGCTCGTTCCATGTGCGGCAAGCAACGGTGCAGGATTGGCACCCAATGCAGCGCCGCTGATCTATGACCATGACGTATCTTGTCATTATTCCTCCTCCTGCGCCGCAGCTATTTCATCAGATGCCTCAGCCGCAGCCTGCGCATCCGCATAATCGCCCGCGTCTGCCATTGCAGCTGCCGCAGCATCAGCCTCAACATGAGCTTCAGCCACACCTGCATTAATTGGCTCATAAGACATGGTGTAGCGTGCACCGGTTTCCATATCTACAAGATTGTTCTCATTAGGATCGTATGCATAACCCATATGCTGGTCATAATAGACATTGTCTTCTATTCCCATAACCCACTGAGTATCGGGGTTAAAAATCTTGCCTTCGCCCTTAGCACCAGCAAACGTTGCGTAGCCCTTTTCGGCGTCCCAAATAAGAGCTTGGCTAGTAATCTCAAACGGAGCCTCAGCCGTGCCGGGATACAGACGCACTCCAGCCAATTCTTGAATCTCTTGACGATCCATCGTGTATTTCTTACCGGTTGACGTATCAACTAGGCACTGTTGGTTAGCATCGTAGTGCCATCCGGTGTATGCATCTACATAAGACTTATCTTTCGGATCGATTAGCCAACCAGATTCATCCAGTTTGAAACCGGTACCCTTCTGGTAAAGCTGATCGTCTTGCCAAGTCCAAACATAGCCCTCGGGCACTTCTTTAGTAGGCGCAGGCTTCTCAAACGGAATAGGCTCACGACAAGTCTTCATCTCCGAATAAGTCATATGAATGCCGGGTTCTTTAGCCGAGCCCGGAATGGAGAACTGTGCGTCTTCTGAACGGAATACATTATCCAGATCGCCGCACTTGTACACCTTGCACATCAAACCACGGTTGTTCCAAGAACCGCCCATAGGATCGCAATCCCAATCGTCAACAGACGTTAAAGTGTTTACGTTCGACTCTAGGCAACCAAACGGATTGTCGGGATCAGCCGCGCCATCGCGCTCGGGGAACCACCAACCACGCGGGCACATAACGACACGCGGGTCAACAATAGGCTCTACACCAGCACGCATCTTAATACGACCGCGGCGTGTTTCAATCCAACACCAATCGCCCTGCTTGATATCTAGCTTATCTGCAAGGTCGGGGTTGATGCAGAAATACGGATCGGGATAGAGATAACGAATTCCCTGCATCTGGAAGTGCTCGGAATGGTGATATGGCATAAAACCACCACCGGTGGTTAGAACAATAGGATATTCTTCAGCAACTTCAGGTGTTGTCAGTTCGCTTTCAGCCATACCTGTGTAAATTGGCATACCGGAATATCCTAGTTCGCGCAGGATAGAAGAGTTGCACTCTACCTTGCCAGAAGGAGTCCAGAAACCACCATTTTGAACGTACTTTGTCTGATGCAGCGGCGGGAAGTACATACGTACATTGTCAACAAACTCGTTGTAATTATTGATTGGAAGTCCCATAGGCTCGATAACAGCCCAATACGCTTCTTCTTCAGTCTCCCATGGCCAATTTGCTGGATCTTGACCGCAGGCAAGACCAAGTTTGCGCCAGAACACCATATCGGTATGGCGATCATACTTAGGCTGTATGGCACGACGACCACCCATCAAAGAGTCGGTTGCACCATAGTGTGTAATGATAGTAGGACGCTCAAGCGCACCAGCAGCCGGGAATATATAGTCGGCTTGCAGAGCAGTAGGAGTCATCCAATAATCAACAACTACCAAAAACTCTACTTTCTTCAAAGCAGCCAGCGTCATCTTCGCATCGCCGTAAGAGTTAATGGGGTTTGTAGCGTTACAAATTAGAGCGCGCACCTGATACGGATCGCCCGTAAGGATCGCCTTAAAGATGCTTGGACCATGAGCCTCGCAGAACCACTCGGTTGGAAGCGTCTTGCCCCATTTACGCACCGCATTGTCAGATATTATCTGATATCCGGGCCAGCTAGTCAGCTTAAACTTGTCAGAACCAATCTGCTTGCTCTTCACTTCCTCGGGAAGCAGCTCATTAAGCTCTAGCTCTTCATCAGTTAGGAAATTAAGCGCAGGACCGGGCATACCGTCGCCGCCGGGAATATCTAAGTTACCGCAAATTGCGCGGATAAGCGCAAGAGCATGGCTTGCAGTAGTGGAAGTGGAACCGTTTTGATCCCACGTGCAACCCCATTGAATGCAGCCCGGACGATTCATTGCATACATGCGCGCAGCTTCACGGATTTTCTCCGCCGGCAGCCATGTGATAGGCTCAGCCCATTCAGGCGAGTAATCGATCATGTGATCTTGCAGCTCGTCAAAACCTTCGCACCATTCGGTAACAAAGTTGATGTCATACATTCCCTCAAAAATGATGGTATGCAGCATAGCTAAAGCAAGTGCAGCGTCAGAACCGGGACGCAGCGGCAGCCACAAATCGGCTTTAGATGCAGTCTCAGAATAACGCGGATCAACCACTATCATCTTCATGCCGTTTAGCTTCAGATCTGTATATCCGTGCATGCCGCCCAAAGTGGAAGCAGCCGGATTCATGCCCCATAAAATAAGAGAACGCGCAGCACCCAAATCAGTCTCAAACGGCGACCAACCAGCAACGCAAGTTTCAGCCATGAAGGTTGGAATCCAGCACAGCAGCGCGTTATGGAAGCCATTAGGTGTACCGAACTGGTTAAGGAAGCGCCTACGCGCCCAGTCGTCGGTACGCGTGGTGCCACCCGCAGATGCCACAGCTTCGGCTCCAGATTCAGCTTTGATCTGATTTAGCTTATCGGCAACCTCTTGAATCGCCTGATCGTAGGGTATCTGCTCCCATTTCCCTTCACCTTTCTCGCCCACACGCTTTAATGCATGGTTTATACGAGCAGGATGGTTTACATGAAGCAGAGCACTTGTTCCGCGGCAGCACAGACCGCCTTGGCTTGAGTAATTAGGATCACCCTCGATCTTAATTACATCGCCATCTTTGACGTAAGCGAGCACGCCGCAGTTCGCATGGCAGAAATAGCAAAGCGACTTTATGCATTGCACGTCTTCGTCGAAAATGCTTGGATTCTCGGCCATCTACCTTCCTCTTCTCCTCGTTTCTTATGGCACGACAACAAACGCACGTGTTGTGTGCATGCTTCGATTATTATAGCGACCACAGTGACCTATGTACTAGATTAGCACCAATTCTTTTCCTATATGCGGCTATAATCGGGCATAAAAGGAGGGTCTTTTATGGCAGATTACACTTTTACATTTATGGGAACCGCTGCAGGATGCGGAGTACCGTCTTTTTTCTGTGATTGTCCGGCATGCGAAGAAGCAAGAAATAATCCAAAGCTTGCGCGCGGAGACTGCGGGGCTATGGTGCGCAAAATAGGCAACAACGGTGTGCAATCCAGCCTAGCCATCGACACTCCACCCGATGCCCGCCACCAACTTCTGCGAGAAGGCATAAAGCAAGTTGACGAAATCTTATTTACTCATTGCCATTTCGACCATATAGGCGGACTTGGTGAATATGAATATCTCGTACAGCTAAAACGTGCAGGCGAAAAATTGCCAATTTATGCATCGCCTGAAGCGCTACAAGGCATAGTTGGCGAATTCCACTACATGGATTATTGCTTAGATTTTCACTCTTTAGAACCATTTGATTCGCATATATTCGATGGCGTGAAATATACAGCGCTTCCGGTAACGCATGCCCCGGGCACATACGGATACCTTATAGAAACAAACAATACCCGCCTGTTTTACGCATCGGACACAGGACCTCTTCCTCCTGAAACCACCGAGCGTATTCACGGCGTAGATATATTGGCTATGGATGCCACGTTTTGGAAACGAAATTGGAATCCGAACGACCACCACTCCATACAAGAATGCATAGCTGAGGGCTTCAGTCTTGACGCAAAAAAGATATATCTAACCCATATGTGCATGCACTACGACGAGCCAATAACCTATGCGCAACTAATTGAATATCTAAAACAATACGATGGTCGCGTAGAGCCAGCAATGGACGGGCTAACAATATCTATATAGAAAGATGCGCGCTATGTGCGAAAGCGGATGATGGAGCCAACGCTGCGCAGCTTCTGAGCGCAATCATTGGCTTTCACGCATAGCGCACATCAAAGCGAATTATCCTCTTACTTCACCGCCAGTTGCACCGACAACCTTATTCACTAGACGCTCGTGTGCGCGCTCTACTTCTTCACTTGTTAGCGTTCGATCGGCGGCGCGATACGTAAGCGTATAAGCCATCGATTTCTTCCCAACACCAACACGCTCATCATCGCGATACACATCGAACAGGCGCACATCTTCTAGTAGCTTACCACCAGCAGAATTCATAACCTGTACAAGTTTCTCGTGCGTAACATCTTCACCTACTACAAAATTCTGGTCTACCTCAATAGGCGGAAATGCTGGCACATCCACATATGGACGCGCCGATTGTGTAGATTTTTCCAGCGCATTCATGTCTAGTTCAAATGCAACCACAACAGTATCTATATCAAATTCTTTGCAGACAAGAGGATGGATTTCTCCAACCCATCCGACAACATTGCCCCCCGATAGCATCTCGGCAGCACGACCGGGTTGCAAATACGGCGCGCTTTCGCAATCAAGCGCGCGGAAACGCACTTTTGGCAATGCTAATTCATACGCAATACTTTCAAGCACGCCTTTTCCATCAAAGAAATCGAAAGAAGCGTATTCCACATTCCATGATTTATTTCCCATGGCACCCGCCATAACGCCTACTACTTTTGTGCGTTCCTTTGGCTTTTTGCGTCCTTCAGACGTAGAAAAAACAGTACCAATTTCATATAACTGCACATTATGAACGCCTCGGCTTAAGTTATACGATAGAGAGCGCATCAGACCCGGCAAAATAGTCTGGCGCATTATCGACTGATCGGAATTCAGTGGATTAAGCAGCTGAACTGCCATGCCAAGCGCATCTTCAGGTAAACGCAGACGCGCCATATCGCCAGGTTCAGCAAACGAATACGTCATAGTTTCATTCATGCCGCTAGCGCGCAGCACTTCATTCACTTTTGCACTTATCTCCTGAGATTTGGTACGCATACCAACACGCTTAGCACTAGCAGGCAAAGTAGGAGCCACTCGATCCATTCCCCAAAGACGCAAAACCTCTTCGTAAAGATCAATCTCGCGCTCGAGATCGGGGCGGAAAGTGGGTGAAACCACATCCAAAACATCATCGGTTGAATTTTCCACAGCACAGCCTAAACGACGAAGAGCATCTACGGCAAAGTCTTGCGGAATATCGGCACCAACAAACTCTTTGAAGCGCTGCATGCGGAATTTCAAATTCTTTGGCTGACTGACCTGCGGCCATTCATCAATATATCCGCATCCGCCTTTACCTAGCGGCACAACACTACCGCCTGCAACTTCAACCATTAGCGCAGCAGCGGCGGCAGAGCGCTCAATCATTTCGTGATCGTCTACGCCGCGCTCATAGCGCATCGAGCTTTCAGATATTAGCCCCAGATTACGACTTGTACGGCTTGTACGCCCAGCCTCAAATGTAGCTGCTTCTAGGAATATATCCACCGTATTATCGGTAACTTCACTACTAAGACCACCCATTACACCCGCCAAAGCAACAGCACCGGCGCTAGGTGTTGCTATTACGGTCATATCGCTTGTAAGCGTGCGCTCCTGCCCATCAAGCGTCGTTAATTTTTCGCCTTCTTTAGCTGCGCGCACAACCACATTTACGTCTCCGTTTGCATCAGCCAACTTGGCACAGTCGAATGCGTGCAGCGGCTGACCATACAAAAACAAGATATAGTTCGTTACGTCCACTATATTGTTGATAGAGCGCTGCCCTATGGCAGCCAGACGCTCAACCATCCAATCGGGTGACGGACCTATTTTGACACCCTTTATCAAGCGTGCAGTATAACGAGGGCAACGCTTTGCATCTTCAATAGATACAGTTACAGCATTTGCAGGTGCTTCGCCTTCTATAACAATCTTTGATGCCGCATCCGGCAGCGGATTTTTCCAATCAGTAGAATACATTGCGCCAACCTCGCGCGCCATACCGCATATAGACAGACAATCCGGACGATTTGGTGTTATCTCAAGGTCTAAGACAGTATCGCTTTTACCCATATATTCTGCGAAGGGAACACCTACAGGGGCATCTTGAGGAAGAATCATTATTCCATCATGATTATTTCCAAGACCAAGTTCGCGCTCGGAGCAATTCATTCCCATAGAAACAACACCGCGAAGTTTGCTCTTTTTTATCTTGATGTCGCCGGGAAGCTCAGCGCCTACCAACGCGCATACAATGTGATCGCCCTCGTTGAAATTTTGAGCCCCACACACAATTTGCAGCGGTTGCGGATTGCCAGAATCGTCTGTGTTATTTTGACCTACATCTACAAGACATACCCACATATGGTCTGAATCGGGGTGCTTTTGCTTGCTAACAATACGCGCAGTAACGATATTTGCAAAAGCATCGCCTACATGTTCAACACCCTCAACGCCCGTACCCGTAAGATCGAGCCTATCGCAAAAAGCTTGCAAATCTTGTGGTACGTTAACGTATTCGCTAAGCCATTTTAATGATACAAGCATATTTAACCCCTAAAACTGACGCAGGAAACGCATATCGCCTTCTAGCAGCATGCGCAAATCAGGTACGTTGTATTTCAAGCAGGCAATGCGCTCAACCCCTACACCAAACGCAAAGCCCGAATATATTTCAGGATCTATACCGCTCATTTGTAATACATTGGGATCTACCATGCCGCATCCCAATATTTCAAGCCAACCGGTGCCCTTACACATGCGGCACCCTTCGCCTGCGCATACACCACAGCTTACATCCACCTCGGCAGATGGCTCGGTAAACGGAAAATAATGCGCCCGAAAGCGTGTTTTACGATTGCTACCAAATATTTGTTTGCACATGTGGTCAAGCGTACCTTTTAAGTCGCCGAAAGTAATACCTTTATCGACCACCAAACCTTCTATCTGGTGGAATTGAGGTAAATGACTAGGGTCAGCCACATCTCGACGATATACCTTACCGGGCGCAATCATATATATAGGAAGGGGCTTATCTTCCATTGCATGCACCTGCGCTCCAGAAGTTTGCGTGCGCAACAACACATCGCTTTCTCCGCGTACTGCCGCCGAATCTCCAGACATATCGCGCACATAAAATGTATCCTGCATACTGCGACTTGGATGATCAGCCGGAGCGTTCAGCGCGGTAAAGTTGTAATAATCGGTTTCTACTTCTGGTCCAACACCTACGGTATATCCAAGACCTAAGAATATGTCTGACACCTCATCGATAATGCGATTTATAAGATGGCGCGAACCTATTTGCTGAGAGCGTCCGGGAAGCGTTATATCAACAGCACCCGCTTCTATACGTGCATCCATCTCTGCGACTTCTAAAACAGCCCTACGTGCATCTATTGCCTCTTCAACAGCCTGACGCGCAGCATTAACCGCTTTACCAACCTCAGCTCTTTCCTCTTTAGCAACATTACCCATGTTGCGAAGATAACCGGTCAAAGAACCCGATTTGCCCAGCACCGCAACGCGCACAGTTTCTAAATCTTGTAAGGTTGATGCATTTTCAACACTGGAAAGAGTGTCCTGTTCAAGTTTGCGCAGTTCATCTTTTAACGCCATGTAACAACCCAGCCTTCCGCAATATATGACAAACGAACCCAATGGCGCAAAGGCGCGCAGGTCCGAAATGTTTATGGATTCCTGTTTGGATAACTATAACGCAAGTGTGCGCCTGTAGCAGAATTTATCCGCTAAAGAATACGATACTTAACTTTTCTGTGCCCCCACTGAGCACATGTTGTGCAGTTAGGATCAAGCGCTTTCCATACTCCGGGTTGCAGATCTATCTCGCAGCCATATTTATCCATATTGCCGCAATCGTTCACTGTGGCATACACAACGCGCCCGTTCCATACTATCTCGGCAGTACGACCATAATACTTCCCGCGATTGCTCCAAGACATAGGAATAGCTATACCCATAGAATTATCGTCGCAAATAGAGCCATTAGCTGTAGTGCCGGGGTTTGGCGTATTTTTATCAGACCACCCGCCATATGCAGATGATACAACGGTGCGGTAATTTGCAACATCGCTAGGAGCAGTCTGTGTGTTAGCATTATTGTTATTGGTATTGTTGTTGTTCGGTTGGGTTTCGGTTTTTTCTTCGTTTGAGAGAGTGTTTTGCTCGGGCACATCTGCTTGTGGTGCCTTATTGTCTTCCTGCACGCCACCCCATATAAACTGATCTGCCTGTTTGCGCATTTGTTCAATGCGTGCATTGTTCTCTTCCACGCGCGCGCTAGCTTCCTCAACCACCTTAGTAGCTTCTTCGCGTTTTGTAGCCAACTCTTCTAGTTTCAAATTTTGTTCGTCTTTTTGCACGGTAAGTTCGTTGGAAATTTTTGTGAAACGCTCTTTCAGGTCTTTTTGAACCTCTATTTCTTCAGCCTGATGATCCATAATCTGGCTAATATAATTCATATTGCGCGTAAGTTCTGAAATATCGGATGAACCCATTAATACGTTTAACAAAGCAGATACAGAGCCACCGCGATATTCGTAAAGCACTGTTGTGCCTAGCGCTTTGCGACCCTCAATCATTTCCTGTTGAGCAGCAAGCACCTGATCGGCTAATTCGTCAATTTGCGACTGCAAAGCATTAACTTCAGAACTTAATTCATTGTATTCATTAGATATTTCATCGAGTTTAGCCTGTGCTGCATCAAGCACAGCATTAGGATCCTCGTCGGCAAATGCTATAGGAACAGGAGCGACACTCGCAGAAAACGCAAAGGCAACTGCGATTAGAATGCACATGCTTTTTTTAGCGAATGTCAAAGACAACCCTCTTCGCGTTCCCTTCCACTAGGTTGCATTTACATTGTGCACAAGTACAATACAGATAGTTGTCCATATTATCGTATTACGCAATATATTGTATCGAAAAAACACGGTTTAACTTTGATGAAGGCATTTCTGCTGTTCATTTATACGTATTCCAAGATATCTACTGCTATTTTTCCAAACTTTTTTCGCTTTATAGAAGCTAGCGGAAAGTTTAGCATCTGCAAAATGGCTTCTAAATTCACAGATGCATCGTGTTCGTAAGTTATCAGAGCATCCTTAGCAATAATACCCCGATTAACAAGAGTAACTATAGGCTCTAGCACATCGTGCGCATTGTAGGCATACGGCGGATCTAGAAACACCACATCAAATAAACCGAGTCCTGATAATTTCGACTCTAAATTGACAGCGTTTAGAGAATTTGCTTGTACAGTACACACATCAGAAGCGCCATATCCCAACGATTCAGCGTTTCCCTGTACTATTTTTATGGCTTTAAAGTCTTGCTCCACAAAACAGGCAAACGCCGCGCCGCGCGACATTGCCTCTAAACCTAGCGCGCCCGACCCTGCATAAGCATCTAGCACACGCGCCCCATCTAAACCATCGCGTAAACTGACAATGCTGCTAAAAAGCGATTCGCGAACACGATCGGTTGTTGGACGAGCAACCGAATCGGGTGCCTTTATACGGCGAGAGCCATGTATTCCCGCTATGATACGTATATCACCCATTTTGCACCTTCTCTGAGATAAACTAGCCACCTATTACTGCGTATTCGTATTGTTCTCCAGTGAAAATAGATCGCATTTCGCGCGCTAGAGCCGCATTTTCGCTATCCTGCAAATACGGATCAGCTTGCAAAATAGCCGCAGCACTATTATGCGCTTCTTCTATCATAGCCGCATCGCGTATTACATTCACAAGTTTAAGCGCAGATGCACCAGATTGTCTGTTGCCTAAGATATCACCTTCGCGGCGCATAGCTAAATCTTCTTCAGCAAGTTCAAAACCATCATCGGTGCGCTGCAAAGCCGATAAACGCGCAATTGCCCCTTCCTTCTTAGAGGCGGAAACCAAAAACACCTGACCGGGCTTATCGCCACGACCAACGCGCCCACGCAATTGATGAAGCTGCGACAACCCGAATCTATCGGCATCCTCAATTATCATAACCGTTGCATTGGGAACATCTATACCCACTTCTACTACCGTAGTGGTAACTAAAACATTGACCTCGCCATTCGCAAAGCGCTGCATAACTGCACGCTTTTCATCTGAGGGCATACCACCATACATTAGCTCTACACGGTAATCAGGAAATACGTTTCTGCTAAGAAAAGATGCTTCCTCAACAGCCGCTGTAAGAGACGCATCTGGATCACCGTGTGCGCCTTCGATAGTAACTTGTGGGTAAAAATCAAAATCGTCTTCATCGTGGGAATGTCGCTGCGCTGCCTCGTTGCGCTCTTGTGTGTTCAATCCGACCAGTGGACACACCACATACACCTGCTGACCTTGTGCTAGCGCCTCTTTAGCCGCATCGTATGCTTTACCCCTGTCGCTTCGAGAAAGCACGTAAGTCTGCCTACCTGAACCCGTTTTTGGTCTATCTTTTATATAAGATAAAGTCATATTGCCGAAAAGCGCAAGCGCCATAGTACGCGGAATAGGTGTAGCTGTCAGATAAAGAGCATCGGGCGCTGCGCCTTTCGACAATAAACTAGCACGCTGATCTACACCAAAGCGCTGCTGCTCATCAATAACCACCAATGTACAATTTGCAGGCACTACATCATCTTCCATAAGTGCATGCGTTCCTATAAGCACATCTAAATTTCCCGACGATAAGTCGTTCAAAATACGCATGCGATCATTTGATGAAGTAGAGCCAGTTAGCAAGCCTACACGTATACCCACACATGCAAACAGATCTCCTAAAGTGCGCGCATGCTGCTCTGCCAAAACCTCGGTAGGAGCCAACATAAGCACCTGACCACCAGAATCTACCGCAGCAGCCATACCAAATGCAGCCACTACCGTTTTGCCTGTTCCAACATCGCCTAAAATCATGTGGTTTGCCAAGCTAGGCTTCGACATAACATGCAGCAAATCGCGCTTTGCCTTCTCCTGTCCTGCACTCAGCTCAAACGGCAACGCATCCGAAAGCTGCAACACGCGCTTACCATTAATTGTGTGCGAACACGGCACTAGCCCCTCTGCCCTCTTCGCGCTTTCAGTCATCATTAATAACTGCACATACAGCAACTCTTCAAACGCTAATCTGCGCCGCGCCTGCGCAGCTTCTTGCATTGTATGGGGAAAATGTACACAGCGAAGCGCCGTTTGTCGCGACATAAGACGATACTTCTGGCGAAGTTCGAGCGGAAGCGGGTCTAGCGCACCTGAGGTAATTTGCAAAGCTGAACGTATTAAAGAGCGCATTTGTTTTTGACTTATACCGCCACCAGTAGGATGAACAGAAAGTATAAGCCCACTAACTTCTCCTTGCACATGCTCAATTATTGGATTTGTCATACGCTTGAAACCGTAATCAAATTCCACTTTCCCCGATAAAGCCACACGCTCTCCTGCATGCAGCTTATCTTTCAACCAAGGCTGATTGAATGCAGTAACGATTATTACACCGGTTTCATCAATGACAGAAATTTCAACTAACTTCAACCGAGGCTTCGGCTTTTTTAGTTTTACTTCATGCACAACACCCGCAATGGTAGCCATGCGCCCAATAGGTGCTTCAGCCACTTTACAGACACAGCTCATATCTATGTAGCGCCGTGGAAAATTCTGCAGCAAATCGCGCACGCGCCGCATACCCATACGCTGTAATTCACAAGCACGTTTAGAACTAACCCCCGCTACCGAAGTTATCGACTCATCGAAAGCAAGCGTTGCTCTAAGACGGATATCGGACGGTCTTGCAGAGGTGTTACTCAAGCGAAAGAACCATCGGGTAAAGCGGTTGATCGCCGCGCTGAGCATCTACTTCTAATTCGCAGTAAGCATCTTCTATGCGCTTGGCTATGCTGTGTAATTCGTTATCGGTCATAGCATCGCCCGCAAGCAATGTGCACGTATCGTAATCATCGGCATTCATTTTTGCCAAAAGATCCATTATGACATTTGCTACATCGCTGCCAACGGCGCAAATAGAGCCATCGGATATGCCGATAACATCACCTGTTTTTATGGGGTTGCCATCGGCATCTTTTGAATCTTTCACAGCGGTAGTTACCTCACCAGTTAGCACATCTGCCGCGGCTTCGCTCATAGCTTCTATGTTTTCCTCTAACCCAACTTCAGAATCTAGCGCAAACATAGCACCAAACGCTTGCGGAACACTCTTAGTGGGAACAACGCCACAAGACTTATCGGACAGCTCGCAGGCACTATGAGCTGCCATTATTATGTTTGAATTGTTAGGCAGGAAAACAACAGCATTCGCATTTACTGAATTTGCAGCATCCAGCAAATCTTTTGTAGATGGATTCATGGTCTGTCCGCCGGACACCACTTTATCCACACCTAAGCTTTTAAGTATTTCTACATTACCGCTGCCGTTCGCAACAGCCACAACACCAATAGGTTTGCGCTCTGTCACCTCTTCATTAGCAATCTTTTTCGCGCGATCCGCCGACTGCAATTCCATGTTATGAATATGCACTTCAGATATCTGACCGCAATTTAAGAAATACTCAAGAACTTTATTCGGCTCGTTAGAATGCACATGAACCTTGAATTTCGGTGTAGAGCCCACGCACAATTCACAATCGCCCATAGTTGCCAAGAAATCTAAAGCATCAGAGATATCTAACGTATCAGAATCGACCAAAAATTCGTTGCAATAGCGGAAGTTAGCATCTTCCCAATCGTTAATTTGCTCTATCTCAACTTTAGGAGCTGCATCTGACTGAATACCAAACGCAATACCTACAGGCTCGCCCTTTCCAAGCAAAGATGCCATAAAAGCGTCAAACAGAATTGCAAGCCCAAACCCACCGGCATCCACTACACCATTTTCTTTCAAAACTGGAAGAAAATCGGGTGTGCGCTGCACAGACGCATACGCTTCAGCCACTATAGCCTCTAGCGCATCATCTATTGTAAGGCGGTCTTCATGTGCCTTTGCAGCAGCTGCGGCACTATCGCGAAGAACTGTAAGGATAGTACCCTCAACTGGTTTACGGACAGCTTGAAAGGCAACCTCTTCAGCCTTCGCAAAAGCATTGTGCAAAACTTCAGTAGAAAGCTTAGTGTGACCCACAGTGCCTTCGCAAAAGCCGCGCAATATTTGCGACGTTATAACGCCAGAATTACCGCGCGCACCCATAAGAGCGCCAGTTGTTATAGCCTTCAATACTTCAAGATTATTAGCATCGGCGGAAAGTGACTGTATATTATCAACTACGCTTTTTATGGTAAGCGACATGTTTGTGCCCGTATCTCCATCGGGCACAGGAAACACATTTAGCCTATTAACTTCTTCTTTGCGTTCCTCTAGCACGCGACTAGCGAAAGCAATAGCGGAAAGCATCTGCTGCGGTGAATATGTGGTGGGCATCTGTATGAAGCTCCTTTTTATTGTATTACAGTAGACGGATTAACCTCGCACTTTAACATCTTGTACGTGCACTTCTACATCTTTCATGGGCACGCGAGCATATTCCTTCAATGCAAAAGCTACCTGATCGCGTAGGTTTTGAGAAACCGTCTGGATGTTGGTGCCGTATTCAATAACAACGTAAAGATCTACTTTCACGCCATCATCTTCTGGTGTTACTACAACCCCACGGCGTAAACGCGATTTTGGAAGTATCTTAGCAATGCCGTCTACAGCATTAGGTGCCGTCATACCAACAACACCGTAGCATTCCATAGCAGCGTTTCCAACTATATCCGCCAACACGTCGTTCGCAACGTGCAGATTCCCTTGAATAACCTCAGCCATTAGGCTCCTTCCTATAGGATGCGCAACAATATGGCGCTGGCATGTCGCTTTTCAGATAAGTATAGCGGAAAATCTTACACTGTTGGGCGTTATGCTGTGCTATAGTTGTACAGCTATCGACAAGACGGCTTAAATGCCATGCGCTTATAGGAGAAGAACATGTCACAGGTTTGCGAAGTTTGCGGTAAGCACCCAGTTGCAGGTCGCAGCATTAGCCACTCGCATAGGGTAAGCAATCGCGTTTTCCGTCCGAATGTACAAAAAATTACTATTCGTGATGCTAAAGGCAAAGTGCGCAAAGCACATGTCTGCACCAGCTGCATGAAGGCAGGAAAAGTAGAGCGCGCATAGCTCTCGCGTAAATACAGCATTAAAAAAGGACCCGCAGGTCCTTTTTTATTTGCCAATAGTAATCAGCAGACATATAGGCAAAAAGTGTGTAAAAGTTTATGCTGTTTTCCCTGTTCAGATACCAAATAGATGCCTCTGAAGTCGATGCTGCTCGACTTTCATATAGGCAAAAAAGTGTGTAGGATTCTCACTTGACATCCCTGTTCAGGTAAGCTTTTTCCAAGAAAAAGTCAGTTATGGACAGAGGTGAGCAGTGTCTATCTCAAAATGCAGCATTTGCGGCAGCAAAATGTCAAAGAACAAATTCACTAAAGCAGGAAAGCAGAGGTAGAGATGCACCTTGTTCGGAGGCTCTAGTGCTAGGAAAAACGATACCTCCGCAAGATAGCTTAAAGTGTTTGTTGGATGGCTTTTGGGTAAACTCTCAACACCTTGACGCTAGATTACGATTCAACTCATCCGCATACTAGTTCAAAAAAGTTAGAAAAATGGTCAAAACTTCCAGCTTTCCATGGTTATAGCGTCACATAGCTAACTTGAATTGTGGAGAACACTGGGCAAACAGGGTTCTTCAATTCTATTTTGATTCGTAATTGGCGTAATTTGGCATTATAGACTGTGGAAAGTCGGAAGTTTTGACCATTTTTCGCCTAAAAAGTGACGAAGGCAACACACGGTCTGGTTTGGTCAGAGTTCCACAACAGCACTCCTTATCCATTGGCGATGGACTGAGCCTTACACACTTTTTTGTCTATATACCAATCAGCAAAACCAGAAAGGCGAAGCGAGAACTGCACAGCTTCTAAACGTAGCCTCTTTCAATTTTGATACATTCAATGCATGTTCTAGCGAATAATAAGCAAGCGACTACACGATGGGCAAATTCCAAGCGGCGCTTGATTTCGCAAATCAATCAAACGACCACCCTCTATCGCAGAGCGGCACACACCACAACGATTCTCTTGCAATTCGCCTATTGCAATACCCTTGAGCCTCTCGGCAATTTTGCGATATTTCTCCACTAGAGAACCATCTATGCTTGTAAAAAGCAAATCGCGCTGCCGCTCTAAGTCTATTGCTTTTTGCTGAATAGCCCCACCTTCACGTCTATATTCCTCAACGGTTTGAGCCTCTATACGCTCTACGCTTTGAATAGCATTTGAAACCTGCGCTTCTAAAGCAGATATTTTTGCCAGTTCAGCTTCAATTTCTGCCCTGTTCTCAGACAGAGTATTTCTGCGCTTTGCTATACCGGCAAGTTCTTTTGAGCGAGCTTCAATGTTGCGGTAGTCTCCGCCTGCAGCATCTATGGCAGCCTGAACACCTCGCTCTTTTTTTACAAGCGATTCATCCTCATCGCACACGCGAAGCAATCGCTTAGTAGCATCTTTTTTCAGAGCGCCAATCTGGTCTGCCTTCTTTTGCAATTCAGTACGCTTGGTCCGCGCGTTTGCAATAACCTTAGGCTGGGGTAATTCTGTAAGCTGCTTTTTCAGATTATATAACTCAAGATCGTACTTCTGAACTTCTAGCAGGCGATCGAGGTCATCTATTTTTGCTTCCATAAGCGATTCCTTATCGAACGGTTTAGTGCTAACTATACGGCAATTCCAAGTGATATTTCGAAACGAATTTACCTATAAACGAATAGCCTCGGGATAAGCCCAGTTACTAGACTGATCTACTATAAGGATAGAATCGCGACTGATACCAGCATGAGCCACAGAATCAGCCAACACAGCCACTAACGGAAGCTCGCTTAAATCGTGTCCTAGCTCTATAACGGCAACACCTGCCTGCGACAAAGCAAGGGCATCATGGTACTTCAATTCACCGCAAATAAGACATTGAACATTGGCTTTAATGCATGCCTCTACTATATTGCTAGCACTACCACAAGCTGTAACAACAGTTTCTACTCCGGCATTAAAATCGCCCCAGATGCGCGGCGCACGCCCAAATACAGATGTGCAACGAGCACCCAGCTGACCAAGTGTTACAGCCTTTCCATCTTGCTTCAAAACAGTGCAAATCTGCCCATATCCTTTACGCTTACTAGTAGCTATAGGCTGTAAAACTTTGCCTTTGTAATCGAGGTTCAGCATAGCAGGTAGTGCTTTTTGCGCTTTATTGCTTACATCTAAGGCAGTATGAAAACACATAAGCGCCACTCCGTTTCTAGCAGCGGCATACACCGCAGCTCCGGGTGATATAGCACACGATACTTCAGGTGCAAATGTAGCAGGCGCTTCAATATAGGCAGGATGATGCGTAACTAGCACCTGAGCTGAGCATGATGCAGCTTGAAGTATTGCAGGAACCGTAGGATCTAGCGCTACAGCCACCTTAGTGACAGGAATAGCACCTTCCCCTACATAGATGCCTGTGGTGTCCCAAGATTCAGCATCAACGTCGGGAAATTCTTTCAAAAGCGCTGCTTCAAGCGAAGCTACAGTAACCCGTTTTGCTTGCTTAGCCGGAAGCGGTGTTTTGCGTTTCTGAATAGCCTCAGTAGTTGTACTTTTTGCCATTTGAATCGCTCCTTCTTGCGCGTAGATATATTAGTTATTCTATAGGGATAATACGCCTATCGCCGCCTTGTGTAACAACGGTGACGTAACGGTAACCAGCATCATACATAAGTCTATAAGCTTTCTCTATGTCGCGCGCTACATACTTAGGATCGTGCGCATCGCTGCCTACGGTGCACGGAACACCAGCACGACAAAATTGTTGCAGCAACGCAGGAGCTGGAAAAATTTCCGCACAAGCATAGTAAGCACCCGAAGTGTTAACTTCCACCATACGATCGCCCGCACAAGCCGCCTCAGCCATTCGCTCGTACATAGGCTGCAAATTAAATGAAGGATAGTATGCAAACTTCTTTGCTAAATCGGGATGCGACATTACGTCGAAGCGCAAAGATGTATCAGCCGCAGCTTCACACCACAAATCGACGTAGCGCTGCCATATTCGATCAGCCTGCCCTTCTTCTTCCCAAACGCTGCGCTGATCTGGATCATCAAATGCCCAGCGATCTACAAAATGCACCGAGCCTAACACAATATCGAATCGGCTAAGATCGGCTGTTGTTATATCTCTGTCTTCATCGGCACCCAAATAATCTAGTTCCACGCCAAGCAATATGTCCAAATCTGGATTCTCCCTGCGCGCATCTAATACGGCTTGCTCATAAAGTGGCATATCCTGCGGCAGAACCGATAAATATTCTTTCGGATCAAATGCTGGAGTTAATGGATAGTGGTCAGTGAAAGCTAGCGTAGTAAGACCAGAGCGTTTTGCCGCCTCAACATATTCGTTAATTTCCCCCGCTCCATGCCCGCAATATTTTGAATGACAATGAGTATTTACAAGTTGCATAGCAAAACCACCTAAGATCGCATCCAATGTATAACTTTTGGAAGAGCTTGCAAAAACGCCTCCACATCGTTTTCAGTAGTAGTGCGCCCCATAGATACACGTAGCGCACAACGGGCATCGTCGCTAGATATTCCCATAGCGCGTAGAACATGGCTTGGCTCTAGCGACTGCGAAGAGCAGGCACTACCGCCAGAAACTGCTATGCCAAGCGAATCGAAGCGCAGAACAAGAGTTTCACTTTCTATGCCGGGAATTATCATATTAACGATATTTGGTAAATAGTCTAAAGAAGCCGGCTTTATTTGAACCGTAGGAATGACTGTATCCATAGACGCTATAGCACTATAAATCTTATCGCGCAGATGCATAAGACGCGCCGACTCTGCAGCCTGCATACTAATAGCAGCTTTGCACGCAGCGGCAAAAGCTGTGGCACCGCAAACATTTTGCGTACCGCTGCGCCGCTTGTTTTCCTGACCTCCCCCAAGCGCCTGAGGTGCAAATGGTGTTCGCGCCTTTAAATACAGAGCGCCCACACCCTTCATTGCCCCTATTTTATGCGCCGAAAAAGAAGCTGCATCCACACCCCATTCGTGGAGATTTATCATTTGCTTGCCTAGCGCCTGCGTAGCATCGGTATGAAAAAACGCGCCTACGGAATGCGCAATAGCAGCCAGTTCACGCACGGGCTGAATAGCACCAACTTCCGAATTAGCCACCTGAACAGAAACGAGAATGGTATTTTCACGAATTGTGCGCTGTAGGGCATGCGCATCTATAAAGCCATTGCGTGTTGGCTTCAAATATTCAACTTGAAAACCTAGCTTAGACAGCTTGTCAGCCGCCTGTAATACAGCGTCGTGTTCAATAACAGAAACAATGATATGCCCCGAAAAAACACCTGCTTGCGCATGGTTGCGACGTTCAGCTTCAGCATGAGCAATTCCTATTAGCGCAGCATTATCGGCCTCGGTGGCTCCAGATGTGAAAATAATCTCATCTGGTCTTGCTCCTAAGTCTTTAGCAATTTGTCTGCGAGCATCTTCTAGCGCACGATATGCCACACGTCCTGCTGTGTATAGCGTATTGGCGTTCGCGTTAAGAGGCATGCCGCCCATACCCGAGCGCAAATATGGCTGCATAGCAGATAGCGCTTCTTCGCAAAGCGGAGATGTAGCAGCATAATCTAAGTAAATGAAATCCGCTGTATCGCTCATAAATTGAGCGCCTCCAAGCGAGCCGCTTCGCCAACTTCCTGAATTGCTTTTAAGGAAGCCGCCGGATCGGGCTGCGCAAACACAGCATTTCCGCACACCAGTAAGTCAGCTCCTTCAGCGCACACTAAAGGAGCAGTAGTCTTTCCTATTCCGCCATCTACCTGAATAAGAGGGCTACAACCCGCAGCATTAGACATACGTACAACTTCAGCCACTTTTGCATCGGTACCCTCGATGTAGCTTTGACCCGAAAAACCCGGCTCTACGCTCATTACCAGCACCATATCTAGCTCTTTTATAACAGGCTTCAATACACTTGTCGGTGTAGCTGGCTTAATAGCTACAGCCGCCAAAACGCCACCTTCATGCATAATCTGCACCGCGCGGCACAACCCATCTAAGTCAAGCGTTTCAGCATGGACAGATATCATGTCGCACCCGGCATCTAAAAACCATGGCAGCTGTTCAAGGGGATTATCTATCATAAGGTGTACATCTAAGGGCACATTTCCGCGCTGCCGCAGTTGTTTTACCACAGGCACACCCATCGTCAAGTTCGGAACAAAATGCCCATCCATAACATCAATATGTATGAATCCGGCACCAGCGTTTACAACCGTATCAACCTCTTGACCTAAGCGTGTAAAGTCGGCTGAAAGTATTGACGGACATATCTTTACAGACTGAAACACAGTGCACCCCTTTATCGCCTGTCGCTTTTTCCATTCTAGCTTATGTATTGCAAACAAAGAGTGAACATATTGCTATGAGATATAATCATCAGGAAGTTAGGAGAATGTGTATGAATCGCGCTCCACAGCGAAACTTCTTCATCTACCGAACCGAATACGGATCGGTATCTATTGGTGCGTATAAAGATAATATATGTCGCATGGTATTAGGCAATCAATTGCTAGAAGGCGAAAAGCGACCTAGTGCCGTAACAAACAAATGCGCAAATCAATTGATGGAATATTTTTCAGGAAAGCGCACCGTATTCGATGTGCCAATTTTGCTAGAAGGTAGCGATTTTCAACTAAAAGTTTGGAATCGCATTTTACAAATTCCATATGCCCAAACATGCACAGCAACAGATGTGGCGCAATTAATAGGACACCCGAAAGCAAGCAGCGCAGTTGGTAGCGCAATACGACAAAATCCACTTGTGATACTAGTGCCAGCTCATCGAGTAGTCGCCACAAGCGGTCGCATTGAAGCGAACGATAAAAATGCTCAACTTCGCCGTGCTTTCCTAGAATTAGAGCGCCGATACGCTTAGTTCTGCAATGTTTTCAGCATCGTAACGAGGTTTAATCTTAAAGTTAACCGAGTGAATATATGCGCCAATTTTGACAGCGACCAAGCTAATATTAACTTGCCAAAACAAGAGCGCAAAAGCAGAAAGTATTGCTGGAGGACTGCCTACTGATTTACCCGTGAATCCTCTTCTCCTCCAAACCTTGTTTGGCAGTCCAAAGCAGGTGCGCTAGGCGCACAAAGCGGGCTCGTTGGTTTTTCTCCCCTTATCGCCAACGGGCCCGCATATATTTCTAAAGCCCATAAATTTCGTCTTTTAAAGGTCTATCTATAAGAATGCGCGCCTCAGATTCTGGTATAGCTCCATTCCAAATAATATTGCGCACAGCATCAGTTAGAGGCAAATCTACCGCATGGCGCGTTTGAAATGCTTGTAGAGTTTTACAAGCCTGTGCACCCTCTACAACCATATGTGTATCAGTTTCAAAATCGGAAAGACTACGACCGCAAGCTAAGTAATACTGCCCAAATTTGCGATTTCTTGAATGATTAGAAGTGCAAGTAACAACCATATCGCCTGCACCAGCAAGCCCCATACATGTAAGTGCTTCTCCCCCACATGCTACAACCATGCGACTCATCTCCGCCAGCCCGCGCGTCATTATCATAGCTGCCGTATTATCGCCATAACCTAGTCCATAAGATATTCCTACAGCTATGGCTATCACATTCTTGAAAGCGCCACAAAGTTCCACGCCTATAACATCGTCTGTTGTATAGGTACGAAACGCATCCGTAGCAAAAAGATCGCGGAAAAAACCGGCGGTGGTTTCATTAATAGATGCGCATACCGCCCCGCTAGGCACACCGCGAACAACTTCTTCAGCATGTGTCGGACCAGAAAGGACCGCTAAACGACTAGGATTTCCCAATACGTCACCCAGCATGTCTGTTGCTAGAATTCCTTTGTCCCCCTCAACTCCCTTAGAACAAATAACCACGGGAAGTTGCTCGGAAATGTAAGGGCATATTTTTTCTGCAGCATTGCGCAAATATCGCGAAGGTGTGACCATTACAGCTGCTATTGCATCTTGCAGAGCAGCTTGCAAATTTGTAGTAGCCACCACATTAGGCAAAAGCGACACATTGCCCAAATAAAGTGAATTTACGTGCTTGGTGTTAATTTCCCCAGCCTGCTCTTGTCTGCGGCAACACAGAGCAACTTCATACCCCTTACTAGCCAAAAGCTGCGCTAGTGCCGTTCCCCACGACCCAGCGCCAATAACAGCAACGCGCATTATTGCTGCTCCTTTCGCTTATCGGTGTTTCCCGATTTTTCAGCAGCTTGCGCCCTTTTCTTTGCGCGACGTTCTTCCTCTCTGCGTTGGCTGCGCGGCTTTAGTGCCTCAATCTGATCTTCCATCCGTTTTGCGTTATTGCTAGATTTTCCAAAACGCGGTTCATCGCCATTTAGTAGGCGCTTTATATTGCCGCGATGCGCCCATATAACCAATAATGCAGCAATGGAAATAAACACAGCCGCAAACCAGCAATTCCAGCATATCCATACAGCGATAAACGGACATACTACAGCCGCAGCAATAGAGCCCACCGAAACCTTTCGAGAAATTGCAACACCAACAATAAATACAGCTAAATCGATTAGCGCCCCTATTGGAGTTAATGCAAAAAACTCGCAGCCAAACGCCACCGATATGCCTTTACCGCCGTGAAATTTCAACCAAGGACTAAATATATGTCCAACAACGCAACCCAAAAACGCTACCGATGCACATAGCAAGTTCACCTGATCGGAATATACCGCAGCATTTGCAGTAACAACATTTCCTGACATAATTGCAAATATTCGAATTGCATCACTTGTAAAATTGTTTGCAATTATTTCACCAAAGACAAACCACGCTAAAGCACCAGCGGCTATTCCTTTTCCCATGTCTAATACAAAAACCGCAATTCCACCTTTAGCGCCCATTGCACGCACGGCATTCGTGGCTCCTATATTGCCTGAACCTTGCTTTCTAATGTCAGTCTTAAAAAATACCTTGGAAATAATAAGACCCCAAGGAATAGACCCCAAAAGATAGCTAATTACGAATAGTAATAAAAGCAACAATAAAACTGACATCATAGATTAATCTTTCTTCTTGAATCTGAAACGTATGGGAGTACCAACCAATGAAAACTCGCGCCGCAAACGATTTTCGAGAAACCGAATATAGTTGTCAGTAACCACATCTGGGCGATTGCAGAAAAATGCAAAATCGGGCGGACAAGCAGATGTTTGGGTAACATATTTAATACGTAAAACGGTTTTGCCTTTAGTGACGGTATGACCACTTTCGCGAATTTCGGCAAGCCATGTGTTTAATTTACTCGTGGAAATAGTGGCAGAATAATTAGCATACGCTTCATCTATAGCATCCCAAAGGCGCAAAGCGTTCTTGCCAGTTAAAGCGGAAAGCGCCACCACCGGAGCATAATCTATATACTTCAGCTCATCTTGCACGTCTTCGCGAACTTTTAGCTTTGCCTCTGCGCCCACCACGATATCCCACTTGTTCAACACAACCACCATGGCACATCCGCGCTCAGCTGCATAATTTGCAACCCGCTGGTCTTCATTGGTGACACCCAATGTAGAATCCATTACTAAAAGAGCCACATCAGCCCTGTCAATTGCCCTCATAGCACGCACAAAGCCGTAATATTCCACCGAATCGTCTATTTTGCTTTTTCGGCGAAGACCAGCTGTGTCAACTATGCGGTACTTTTGTTCATTGTGAACAATTAGCGTATCGACAGCATCGCGAGTGGTGCCAGCTACAGGGCTTACAATAGAACGATCGTTGTTGGTTAGACGATTCACAAGTGAAGATTTACCAGCGTTTGGGCGACCTATAACAGCAATGTTGATTATTTCTTCCTCGACATCTTCATCTTCAGTAGAAGCCAAATGAGAAATAGCTGCCACTACCTCATCTAGTAAGTCTCCTGTACCATGACCATGCAAGGCTGAAATAGCCCAAGGTTGACCCATTCCTAGCTGCCAATATTCCCATACATCGTCAACACCTCCGGGAGTGTCCATTTTATTGACAGCCAAAAAAGCAGGTGCCTTAGAGCGCAGTAAAATGCGCGCCACTTCCTCATCGTCAGCTTGTATACCGGTGCGACCATCCACTAAAAAGATTATTGCATCTGCCTCATCAGCAGCGCGAAAAGCCTGCGCACGTATAGATGCCTGAAAATCATCATCGGTGGCAAGTTCTATACCGCCAGTATCTACAAGCGCAAAATCGACACCGTTCCAATCGGCGCTGTGATAAGAGCGATCGCGAGTAACGCCTCGCATTTCATGCACGATAGCATCATTTACTTGCGCTATACGATTCACCAGCGTAGATTTACCCACGTTTGGGCGTCCAACTATGGCGACAATCGGTTGCGGCATCTCACACTCCTTTTCACTAAAACTAATAGTCTAGCGGATTGAAAGCAACTATGCAGTTGTCCGTTTTGAAACAGCTATAACGCATCCAACATCTGCACTACTTGAGATATTTGGTAGCTAGGAGTAGACGCTCCAGCCGTAACCCCTACGCTCTTACAGCCGCTAAACATTTCAGGACTGAGTTCTTCGTCAGACTCTATATGAAAGGTACGCGGACATATTGTGCGGCAAATTTCTGCCAAACGCGTGGTGTTGGAAGAGTTCTTCCCACCTATAACCACCATAGCATCCATATCCTCTGCAAGGCGCGCAGCTGCAAGCTGTCTTTCGGATGTTGCCGAACATATGGTGTTGCGAACTATCGGCTCGATGTTGCGCTTCTGCAGCGCCGATACAATTTCATCAAGCACCTCACGACGCTGCGTGGTCTGTATTACCACCCCAACCGGAGCATATAAGTTATCCGGTATATCGTCGGGCGACAGCACTACATCAACTTTTGCGCCAGCTATGCGTGCGCATTCACGTATGGCGCTAACCTCTGGATGCCCCGGCTCGCCAACAATAAGCAAACGGCACCCGTCATGCGCAAGTTGCTCGGCAGCTTTTTGAGCACGCAACACATGCGGACAAGTAGCGTCAACCACACGCACATTTATATCTTCTAGCTGGCGGCGAACCTGCGGCGTAACGCCATGGCTGCGTATAATAACCGTATCAGCCGATACATCATCAACACTTTCAGCTACCCGAAGCCCATGCTTTTCAAGATTTGCAACCACTTGCGGGTTATGGATAAGAGGTCCAAGCGTATTGGACGCACCATCTGTGCGCAATACCTCTCCTGCCATATCTAGCGCCCGCTGTACACCATAGCAAGCCCCAGCGTGTTCAGCCAAAACTACCTTCACGCTTGCGCCTCGGCAACTTCTGCGATTTGCACCCGAGGGCTCATCTGGGCTTTATACAAAGCTACAACTTCCTCTGACGTATGCTTGGGTATGGGATGTTCTGCAAATGTATTTGCATAGTCTTTTGAATCGGGAAATAATTCCACCATGTCCACCTCGGCTGCGGGAATGCGCCTAGATAAAGCAAAGCATTCACGCATGGCGTACCAAGAGCACGCATCTAAGCGTTCATCTTTAGGCAAAAAATCAAAGTCGGAAAGCAAAATGGGCGTACCGTATTCCACTGTTATTTTTGGAAAATGAACTCGACTACCCTTCTGTTTTACGTATTCTGCATCGCGCACCGTCATAGGCAGTATAGGCGCTTTGCCCATACGCGCTATAAACGCTGCACCCGAATGCAGCTTTGGCTCAAGATTACCTTTTCCGCGGCGCGTACCCTCTGGCAGTATTCCTACAATTTCGCGGTTTTTCAGCATGCGCGCAGCTCGTTTTATAGCAACACGATCGGCTGAATCGCGCTTTATGGGAAAGGCACCTACACGTGAAAGAATTTGACCCAGCAAACCGTTAGCATTCCTAAAAAGCGTATCGCGCCCAATTATGCGCACCCACTGTTTTGTACGCGCGGCAAGATATATAAACGCCACATCTAAAAACGATGTATGGTTGCATACAACCAATACACCGCACTCATTGTGAAATGCCCGCAAATTCTGCCGTCCATCTACACGATAGCGAAACAACAACTTGCACAAACCACCAACAACAACGTAAACGGCATTTCCGAACCAATGCGGTACCTGCTTTTCGTCAGACATGCCACCAAGCGGCATGTCCCACATATCTTTATATGGGATAAATAGGCTCACCTATACCTCTTCAGCCGTTTTTTGAATGCATGCGTGCGCCATACTGCATATCTTAGCGATAATGTCTTCAATATAATCTTCAGTCGAATCAATAATGTGCGCATCTGTAGCCGGACACAAAGGCGACTCTGCGCGATTGGAATCGTATTCGTCACGCCGTATAATGTCGCGCAATACTTCCTCGTAATCTATAGATCCAACGCCTCTATCGGCATTTTGACGAACACGCCTATGGGCGCGCTCTTCCGGAGATGCTGTCAGGAAAATTTTCAGCTGAGCATCGGGAAACACAACAGTGCCTATATCGCGCCCCTCTACTACAAAATTGCCTGAAAGACCAACTTTGCGCTGCAGATGCACCATAGCTTCGCGCACCGAAGGCGCAGCCGAAACCGGGCTTACAGCTTTATCTATCTGCGATGTACGTATGGCGCTTGTAACGTCGTTGTCATCTACAAATACAGTCTTTGGAATAGGGTCGCCGTCGCTATGCCCAAAACGTATATCGCATGCACGCGCTAATTCACCAAGTGCAGCATCGTCATCTAGCGGTATATCTTTTTGCAATGCCAACCACGCAATGCAGCGATACATTGCCCCGGTATCTAAACATGAGAAACCTAGAGTTTTTGCGCAAGCCTTCGCTACGCTAGACTTACCTGCCCCCGATGGTCCATCAATAGCAATTATCATTAGCTCACCAGTTTCTGTATGTTCTTAATAAAATTAGGATAACTTACTGCAATGCAATCAAAATCGCTAACTTGTACGGGAGTGTTTCCGCATAGCCCCGCTAATGCCCATGTCATAGCTATACGATGATCGCCGTAAGAATTGAAAACCAGTCCACATGGCAGCTGCAAATTCGGATTGCCCTCAACCAGCAAATTTTCAGCTTCTTCCCACGCATCTATCCCCATAAGTTCTAAGCCGTCAATAATTGCCTTTACGCGATCTGTTTCTTTATTGTGCAGTTCGCTTACACCGCGAAATACCGTAACGCCACGGGCATGTGCAGCCACAAATGCTAACACAGGTACTTCGTCTAATATGGAAGCAAAATGCTGTGAAGGTATCTCGCAACCACGCAAAGCATCGGTAAATTTCACATGAATAGTGCCATAAGGTTCTTTGCCCTCGTAGCCTTCAATATGTTCAGAAATATTGGCGCCCATGCGCTCTAGCGTGCGAACAAAACCGATGCGTGCAGAATTCAGTGAAACATCGCGGACAACAACATCGCTTCCGCGTTTCAACAGAGCTGCCGCACACAAAAAAGCTGCAGACGACGGATCGCCCGGCACTTTAAGATCGCTTGCATGCATAACGGTTGGACCCTCAACCTTTGCAACCCGCGTACCGGCAGTTGTAGGCACACCATATTCAGGCAGCATAAGCTCGGTATGGTTGCGCGAAGGTGCAGGCTCGTTTAGAGTCGTTGTGCCATCTGCGTATACACCCGCCAGCAAAACCGCTGTTTTTAGCTGTGCCGATGCCATTGGCGCATCGTATGTTATAGCGCGAATATCGCTACATCCAGTTTCTGTTATAGGCAATCTATCGGCTTCAGCAGGCTTAAATTGCACACCCATTTTCATCAAAGGCGCAGTATTGCGGCGCATTGGGCGCTGACGAAGCGAATCGTCTCCGGTTAGCGTAACTTCTATAGGCCAAGGCGCAAGCACACCCATCAACAAACGCGCAGTAGTGCCTGAATTGCCGCAGTCTATGGACGATTCAGGTTGCACAGGACCGGCTTGCCCCCATCCGGTTACGGTTCCCTCTAAAGAGCCATCGGTGCATTTCTTTAAGTCTACCTTTGCACCAAGTTGCGTAACAGCTGAAATGGATGAACGCACATCTTCGGAGTCGAGTACACCGCTTAGGTGCGACGTGCCCTCTGCCATTGCAGATAAAAGCACCGCTCTGTGCGATATAGATTTATCTCCCGGTACTTTAATTTCACCGGTCAGTGCCCCAGATAGCGGCTCAATCATTTTCGCGTCATTCGACATGGCTGTGCTCCTTCGGAGAAAGCGGACTGAACGAAACGGAATATCCCGCACTTACAAGTTTATATGACATTTGACCTATATCACCCTCGTCTGTAAGAACCAAACTAAGCACGGCATTACCTTCCGATACATGATCTATCTCGATAGATTGTATATTGCATCCAACCGAACTGGCAATGGTTGTTACCTCTGCAACAACACCTGTGCGATTAACCATCGGAATCCTAACCTCAACCAAGCGGTCGCTTCCGGGAACCCAAGCAGCGGGAAGTTCCCGGCGCGCATCGGAGGCACAAGCTAGCATTCGCGTGAATCCCACCTTATCGCCATCAACTAGAGCACTTCGCAGATTTGCCAGTATATCAGTCATTTCAGCTAATCCATTAGCCAACGCGTCGGCATTGTCAAAAGCGATACCACACCATAAAGCAGGAGAACCAGCCGCAACCCGAGTAGTGTCTTTAAATCCACCAGCCGCAAGACGCATCAGCGAACGACTTTCATCTACATGAGCAAGTGCTAATTGCATTAGCGCTGAAGCTACCATATGCGGCACATGGCTAACTATAGCCACTGCGTTGTCGTGATCTTCGCGCGGCAGCGAAACAACACGAGCATTCATGCCGCATATAAGCTCGTGCAGCTGCTGAAAAGCATCGGGATCGGTGTTTTCATCTGGGCAAAGTATCCAATTTATACCCTCGTATAAATCGGATCTAGCAGCGTCAACTCCCGCCTTCTCAGAGCCTGCCATAGGATGCCCCGGAATATATATTGATGGGTTTGGAAGAATACTGTTTGCAGCCTCAATCATGTGTGATTTTGTACTAACTGTATCGGTTAGTACACCCTCATAGTTAGCCTCCGCCAACATGTGCATATAATCATCCACTGCAGCTACAGGCGTAGCCAATACAACTAAATCGGCTTTATTGGCTAGAAATTCTGTAAAGAGCGCATCGTCTGGACGGCACGCCTCGTTCACCCAGCCTCTTTCTTTTGCCAGCACGCACGCCCTACCATCAACGTCTACCCCAAGCAAATACATCTGATGCCACGCTTTGCGAAGCGCCGCCGCAAGAGATGCGCCTATTAGACCTAAACCAACTATAACCACAGCATTAAACGGTGCGCTTTTCTCGCTTTCATATGCGTTGTCTTGCAAACCCTTACCATCCTTTCGTTGCATAACCCATTGTAACAACATGTAACTGGGCACGTACAAATTCTAAGAAATTTGGTAAAGCAGAAAATGGGTTAACGCGCATTATTTAAAAGCGTATGCACTTCGGCATCTGTCAATTCGCGCCAACAGCCTTCTTGTAAATCATCCAAACATAATGACCCGAAAGAGAGCCGATGTAGTTCCTCAACATGACAACCAATAGCGCTAAACATTCTGCGCACTTGGCGCTTGCGCCCTTCATGTATAGAAATAGATACAAGTGGATTTTTCCCAGCCTGTAAAACTTCAACCTTAGCTGGCGCTGTCATACCATCGTCTAGCAACACGCCTTCGCGCAAAAGGCTAACGCCTGCATCGGACAGATTTCCGGATATACGGGCAATGTATGTCTTCTCAACATTGCGGCTTGGGTGAAGCAAAGCATTTCCCATATCGCCATCTGTTGTAAATAGAAGCAAACCCGTTGTGTTGAAATCTAGCCTACCTACCGGAAATAGCGCCGGATGAGCGCTTATGGGCACAAGTTCTGCCACCGTAGGACGACCTTGCGGATCGTGCATTGTGGTTACATAACCTGTCGGCTTGTTCAACATTATCGTAAAAGCGCTGTCATCTATAAAGATTTGCTTGCCATCTAAAGATACACAATCACTGTCTTCGTCAACTTTTGTGCCGAGTTCGCGCACCACTTGCCCATTCACGGAAACGCGACCATCTAAGATTAGCCGTTCACTTCCGCGCCGCGACGAGGCACCCGCGCGAGCCAAATATCTAGAAAGGCGCATCATTCTTCGTCTAAATCGAATTCCAAAGAATCGAAGTCTATTTTATCTACCACGCCAAGTGTAGATGCTATGGCATCTGTTAGTTGCTCTGACAAATTGCTATCTACCATCTGCTGAGCCATGAATGCAGCCGCCTCATCCGAAACTTCTGGCTGCTGACGAGTAGCGCTAAGTCGTTCACTTATTAGCAGTTTTGTTTCTTCGTCGGGAGCAAATTCATTCAAATCGGGAAGATCATCAACCGAACGCAAGCCAAATTTTTCCAGAAACGCACGAGTGGTAGCATACAACGTAGGATTACCGGGAGTATCAGCCGAGCCAGCCTCGCGCACAAGCCCCTTTTCAATAAGTGAACTTATCGTACTATCGGAATTTACACCGCGCACCGATGCCACACCTTGGCGCGTAACAGGCTGTGTATACGCAATTATGGCAAGTGTTTCCATAGCTGCCGCTGAAAGTTTTCGAGTATCCCACGACAGCACGTATTTCTCTACTAGTTCATCGTATGCCGGATGTGTAAACAAGCGCCACCCACCTGCCACTTCACGCAGCTGAATTCCGCGATTGCCCTCTTTAAGACGCAACGCCAAATTATCAAGGGCGGTTTGCACCTGTATTGCATCGCATTCCAGCTGATCTGCCAGTGTTAGTACTCCTACCGGCTCGTCAGTAACAAATAGCATTGCCTCTATTGCGCCTTCAAGATTTTGGGTGTCTGGTCCCTTAAACATCAATCTTCTCCTACTGATGTAAGCACATCTTCGCCAGATAAGTTTAATTCCCCGGATCCTTCGATGTAATCAATAGCTATATCGCCAAATTGCTCATCTTGCGACAAGCGCACCATCTGTCGTTTATATAATTCCAATATTGCCAAAAACGTAACTACAACTAGTTGTGGACGCGCATCGTCTAGTAACAATTCGCTGAAATTAAGATGCTTTTTTGATTGTATACGCGCATGTATTGCCCGCACGTGAACTTCTACCGGAATAGGTTTAGCCGCAATATGCTCCGACTCAAGTAAGAACTTTTCGCGTCTTGCAAGCGCATTAGAGGCAAGCAATCCAAGTGAATCTAAGGTAACGCCTTCCAAAAAGTCGGGCATAAGCCCCAAAAAGCGCGCATCCGGTCCAAACGGACGCGAATGCATTCTGCTCTCGGATTGCAAACGAGCATCTAGCTGCACTGCAGCATTCTTAAACTGCTTGTATTCAATAAGGCGCTGCACTAATATTTCGCGTGCATCACCCGGGTCTAGCTGAGCAATATCTTCTTCCACTTCATCATATTGTTTTGGAAGCAGCGCCTGAGCCTTCAATTCCAGAAGCGTAGCAGCCACAAGTAAAAAATCGCTGGCAACATCTAAGTCAAGCTTTTCCATGTGGGCAACTTCGGCTAAATACTGATCGGCAATTTCAGTTATAGAAATAGAGCCGATGTCTACCTTTTTACGGCTGACCAAATAGAGCAGCAAATCAAAAGGCCCCTCGAAGCTCTCTATAGATACGCGGTATGCCATGTGCTATGAAATCCTGAACGGGAAAATCAGATTAGCCAAATTACCAGCAGTAACATCTAAGTACCACGAAAATGGATTGAAGTGGAATAGATATGGCATAGCTATGACACACAGCATGAATATCGGGAAAGCATAATGCTGTATGGAATACCATTTTGGAAGCCACTTCACCGGTATAAAAAGCGCAATGATGGAAGATCCATCGAGTGGAGGTATGGGTATTAAATTGAAAAACATCAGATATAAATTTATAAGGCAAAACATGGGTAGGAACATGTAGTAAAAGTAATACCCAATGGCGCTTTGCGCGAGAATGGGCCACATATCATAAAGCGCCCACGCTATAGCCGCCGCAATAAGTGCCATGCACAGATTTGATAGAGGACCGGCAATACCCGTTATAAAGTCGCCTTTACGCGGGTCTTTGAAATAGCTGGGATTGTACGGCACGGGTTTCGCATAACCAAAAATTGGCCAATTCATTATCATAAGAATTAGAGGCAGAATGACAGTACCAAATGGGTCGATATGCTTGAGCGGATTTAGCGATAAGCGCCCCGCGCGCTTCGCCGTAGGATCGCCCAACTTGTACGCTGCAAAACCATGCGACACTTCATGTACAACAAGTGCCGGAACAAAACATAAAATTGCACATATGTAATAGGCTATTATTTCGGTATTCATAGTTTCATAGTTTAACCGACTACCGCACAAATTGAAGACCAAAACGCAGAGCTCATAGTTATCCTACACGTTTTTCCTGTTTTGCTAATTCGGCTTCCAATTGTTCATTTAGTTCAAACCAATCCGCTTCAGCGGACTCTATTTTGCGCTTCAAGTCTGCATGTTCTGCTATAGCATCTGCTGCACCTTGTTCTTTCATATAAAAATCTGGGTCTGCCATTAACTCTAGCAACTCTGCCATACGCGCACTATATTGCGCAAGCCTAGAATCTAGCGCAGCTATTTTCTTTCTAATCTCTTTGGTTGCAGCATGAGCCCTATTTCTAGCCTCGGCTTCCATGCGCTTTTGTTCCTTAGTTTTTGGCGCACTACCTTTTTGCGCGGAAGTACTTTCTTTTGAAGCGGTTGCTTTTGACTTTTCTGGCGGCAATTCATCTGCAAATAATTCGTCTACTATGGAATTTCCGCTAATATCGCTTCCGTCTAATTGTCCAGATTTGTAAAGATAGTAATCGTAATCGCCGGCATAATCGCTAAGTTTGCCATCTTTTACCTCTACTATCCGGTTGGCGACGCTGCGTATCAAATGCCTATCGTGCGTTATGAAAAGCAAAGTACCCTCAAACGCTTGAAGCGCCTGTTCTAACACATCTACACTAGATATATCTAAATGATTAGTAGGCTCGTCTAGACAAAGCAGCGGACTTGGCGAAACCAGCATCTTAGCCAAAGCGAGACGGCTTTTCTCTCCGCCCGAAAGCACCGATACCTTCTTATCCACATCATCTCCGCGGAATAAAAATGCACCCAAAAGCGATCTTACCTGCGAAATACTCCACGCACCCGCAGCGCGATCGAGCTCTTCAAACACAGTATTTCCCGCATGTAATTCTTCTAATTGATGCTGCGCATAATACGTCAGGCTAACATTTACACCATACTCTATAGTGCCAGCATCTGGCGATATTGCGCCTGCTACCATCTTCAATAAAGTAGATTTCCCGGCTCCATTCGGTCCAACAAGCGCCACCTTGTCGCCACGCCACAAGTTGAAATCTATGCCATCGTATACCGCGCAAGTGTCGTAGCGCTTCACAAGTCCTTCTGCACGCACCACTTCTTCGCCCGTGCGGGGTGGCTGTTTAAAATTGAAATGCACATGCTTCTGCTCATCTGGCAAAACTATACGATTTTCCTTTATGCGCTCTAATTTGCGAAGCCTGTCTTGCGCCTGCTTGGCTTTCGTTGCTTTATAGCGAAAACGTTCTACAAACGCCTCTAGTTTCTCTATTTCTTCATCTTGCTTTTGTTTTTCTATTCGAAGCCGCTCTAGCGCCTCTTCGCGCGCCTTCATATAGGCTGAATAGTTGCCCTTATAAAGCGCAACGCAGCCATTAGCTATTTCAGCCACACGATCAACCATGTTGTCCATGAAAGCTCTATCGTGACTAACAACAATAACGGTTCCTTCATATGAGCGCAAAAAACCCTCTAGCCATTTCACCGACTCTAAATCTAAATGATTCGTAGGCTCGTCTAAAAGTAGAACTTCGGGGTTGCGCACTAACAATTTTGCCAGCGCTATTCGCATTTGCCAGCCGCCAGAAAATTCACTAACACTGCGAGTCATATCTGCCTCGCCAAAGCCCAAACCGAATAATACCGCGCGCACCTTAGCTTCCAGCGTATAGCCGCCCATCATTTCAAATGCATCACGCGCACGCCCAGCAGCAGCTAATTGCGCTTCGCTTGGACTATCGCCTAGTGCTTCCTCTAATTCGCGAAGGCGCTTCTCGGCTTCCATAACTTCGGACTGAGCCGACATGACCTCATCAAAAACGGCATCATTGCCCATCTCTATAGCTTCTTGCTCTAAATAGCCTACACGCGCCCCTCGTGCAAATATAACTCGACCTTCATCTGCATCAATTTGCCCAGTTATAATTCGCAAAAGCGTAGTTTTACCAGCCCCATTAGGACCAACAAGCGCAAGGCGATCGCCCTGTTCGAGCCGAAATGTAACATCGCTAAATAAAGTACGGCTAGGATAGGTTTTTGATATATGCTCAACCTGCATTATCACCGGTAATCAAGACTCCGATTCTATATTGCGATACAAATCGTTGCCTTTTGTATCTATTTCAACATAAACGGGAAAATTTACCACTTCCAGCTTTCGCAGAGCTTCGGTACCAAGATCTTCCCAAGCAATTAGTTCAGATGCATGCACACATTCAGCCAAAAGCGCTGCAATGCCGCCAATCGCAGCAAAATAGACCGCCCCCGTCTCTTTACATGCGCGCACCACCTCTTCGCTTCTCTTGCCTTTGCCTATGGTGGCAACTATTCCCGCGCGCATTAGTGCAGGAGTGGCAAAATCCATTCTGGAAGCCGTTGTGGGTCCGACAGCTCCTATAGGTCTACCGGCAGCAGGCGGAGTAGGACCTGCATAAAACAGGGTTTGCCCCGCTAGGTTAAACGGCAACTTGCCGTGCTCTTCCAAATATTCCATACACCTTTTATGCCCGGCATCGCGCATGGTGTAGATATTGCCACTTAGCAATACCTCATCACCAGCACTAAGGTGCGCCAGCTCTTCATGCGCCAGCGGCAGTTGCAGTTTTATAGGAGAGGTCATATTATGTCGGCTTTCATTAAGTCTATTGTGGCTGAACGCATAGCGCAGCACCCCATATTTACAGCTACCGGAAGTGCAGCAATATGGCATGGAGCTGTTTCAAGATGCACCGCTAGCGCCGTGGGTGTGCCCCCCAAAGCAGCAGGACCTATGCCACACGCATTTATTGTGCCAAGAAGTTCGCTTTCGAATGCAGCAGCTTCGTCGCTTTGTGCAGGCGACCCTATAGGACGAAGCAGCGCATGTTTTGACATGCCTGCCACCTTGTCAAACGTTGCGCCAACACCAACACCCACCACAAGCGGCGGGCACGCATTAGCCGCTTTTTCGCGCACGCAATTTATAACCACTTGCGCGACACCGCTAGCGCCAGCGTCGGGCGACAACATACATACACGCGACGCATTGTCGGAACCGCCGCCTTTTAGCAACACATGAAGAAGCGCACCCGAGCCGGGCACTATACGCAGCTCGCAAAATGCCGGCGTATTGTTGTTCGTATTTGAGCGATCAAACAAGGCATCGCGCACAACACTCATGCGCAACTTTCCATCCTCGTAGGCGCGCGCCACCGCATCGTTAACTTCGCGAAACACGCCTCCCGGCACAGAAAGTTCCTCACCCACTTCCAAGCACACCCAAACCGTTCCGGTGTCTTGGCATATGGGAACATTATCGCGCTCGGCAATAAGCGCGTTTTCTATTATGGCATGAAGCACGCTTGTTTGACGCGAGTCGGCACCAGCATCTTTTGAGGACAGCCACGACGCACGTATAGCCTCAAGCACATCGGGGCGCAACGTAGATGCACACTCGCGTATGGCTGCATACACAGCACGCGCCACCAAGCTAGAATTAAGCGCATTCGGCGAACTTGAGACACCCATCAGTAGAGCATCCCCATAGCTTCGCGCACTTCATCAAGCGTTGCTTTTGCTATATCGTTAGCTTGTTTGTTGCCCTGCGCTAACACATCTTTAATGTATGGAATGTCTTGCTCAAGTTCGCGCCTGCGCTGGCGAATTGGTGCTAAGTACGAATTCACACTTTCGGTAACGTATGCCTTTAGTGCGCCTGCGCCACTGTCGCCTATTTCGGCGGCAATATCTTCTTCAGTACGCCCTGTAGTAAGCGCAGCTGTAGTTAGCAGCGCACTAACACCCGGGCGCGCCTCTGGGTCAAATGTTATATTGCGTTCGCTGTCGGTCTTGGCTTTCTTAATAAGTTTTGCCGTTTCTTCCTCGGTCGCGCAAAGTGAAATGGCATTTCCGTAGCTTTTAGACATCTTTCTGCCATCCAAACCCGGCAAAAGCACACTTTCCGTAAGCAGACCCACCGGCTCTGGGAACACGTTGGCATAGCGTTCGTTAAAGCGTCTGGCAATTTGGCGCGTCTGTTCTATATGAGGAAGCTGATCGCGACCAACGGGTACTATGTTGCCTTTGCAGAACAGAATGTCGCAGGCTTGATGTACCGGATATGTAAGCAAAAGCCCCGTAAGAGCGTGACCCGATGCCTCTTGCTCGGCCTTCACTGTGGGATTGCGCAAAAGTTCAGCTTCGCTGACAAGCGACAAAAACGGAAGCATTAGCTGATTTAGTGACGGCACCGAAGAATGTGTGAAAATCATTGTGCGCGCAGGGTCTATTCCGCATGCCAGATAATCAATAACCATATTTATTACATTGTCGGCGATGTGCTCGGTAGTGTCGCGGTCAGTTATAACTTGGTAATCGGCTATAACGACGTTCGTTTTAATGCCGGCATTTTGCAGCCGCACGCGTTCTACTATGGTTCCAAAATAATGCCCTAAGTGCAGTCGCCCTGTTGGTCTATCCCCTGTTAGCATGGTGAATTTGGATGGGTTTTCAGACAGCTCTACCTTGACCTTATCACTCATAGCTTTTTGTGCCAAAAATGTTTGCGAATCGCTTGCCATTGATTAACTCCGTTTCGTCTTTGTTTTGCACGCATGCATTTAAGCGAAACAACTGGCGGCTATGCTAGCCACAGTCATTCCGCATGTTCGCTTGCGAACAATCTCTTGAAGCCTGCGCTTTGTAACAGTATAATAAATCGTCGATTCGGTCGCTTGGCTCAGCGGGAGAGCATCGCCTTCACACGGCGGGGGTCACAGGTTCAAATCCTGTAGCGACCACCAGAAATTAGCAGGTCAGAGCGTTATGCGCTCTGACTTTTTTCTTGCCACTTGCAGCTGGTAAGATTTGGGTTAATGAGAGTTAATGCTCACTGTGCGGAAGCTTGCAAAAGCAAAGCAGGGGGAGGCAGAAAAGTGTGTAAGGCTCAGTCCATCGCAAAGGGGCAAGGAGTGCTGTTGTGGAACTCTGACCAAACCAGACCGTGTGTTGCCTCCGTCACTTTTTAGGCGAAAAATGGTCAAAACTTCCGACTTTCCACAGTCTATAATGCCAAATTACGCCAATTACGAATCAAAATAGAATTGGAGAACCCTGTTTGCCCAGTGTCATCCACAATTCAAGTTAGCTATGTGGCGCTATGACCATGGAAAGCTGGAAGTTTTGACCATTTTTCTAACTTTTTTGAACTAGTATGCGGATGAGTTGAATCGTAATCTAGCGTCCGGGGTGTTGACACCTCATCCCGCAAAACACCGATTCAAGAGGAAAATGACCTCCATACCGATACTTGTACTTGCACGAATGATAAGGTCTGGCAGCTTAGATGTAGCTGGAGGCGAGAAGTATCTGGCGCTAGTGTAAAGCGCACATATTTTCATACTGAGCCTTGTGAACCTCGTTTTCGGACGGGGCTTTTGTTCTTTTAGGAACATACCATTTGGTTGTTGCTGTGGTAATTTTACCGTGGCAGACCGTTGCGCGGGTCATTCAGGCAGAAGTTCTTTGAGATAATGAAAAATGCTGAGTTCAAATCCACCAGGAAACGAGACGTTCTGTAGATGTTCGACTTCGGAAATGCCAATAATAGCCAAATCAAAGCCATAACCACCACTGATGGTCCACTGCTTATAATCGCTGGACCAGGTACTGGCAAGACTTATACTTTGGTTACACGTGTTGTTTACCTTATCACCGAGAAGCATGTTGACCCGAAGCAGATCATGGTGGTTACCTTTACGGAAAAGGCTGCCAAAGAGCTTATAACCCGCATATCAAACAAGCTTACCGAACTTGACATACAGATAAACCCAGAAGATATGTATATAGGCACGTTTCATTCGGTCTGTATGCGGATTATCAGCGAGAATATAGAGTATTCCACGTTGAAGAAGAACTATCGTATTATCGATGACTTCGATCAACAGTACCTCGTTTTTAGGAACTTTTGGAGGTTTCGTCAGTTACCTCACTTTGAAGCACTGCCTGCCAGTAGAGGTGTTTGGGACCAATCAGCGGAAATCCCAAAATGGGCCAACAACTTATCCGAAGAACTTATTGATGCGAATGCTCTCCTTGAAGACGATGACGACAGTATCAAAGCTATCGCTGAGGCTGTAAGTCTGTATAACGAGCTTCTGGAAGATAACAACTGGCTGGATTTTGCGAAGATTCAGTATGAATGCTACCGAATGCTGCAGGACAATCCAGGGCTTTTGAGCGAGGTGCGCAACCGCATCAGCTACGTTATGGTGGATGAGTATCAGGACACGAACTACATCCAAGAACAGTTTGCGCTTATGTTATCGGCGGATAACGAGAATCTCTGCGTCGTTGGCGACGACGACCAAGGTCTGTATCGCTTTCGAGGTGCGACTATCAGGAATATCATTCAGTTTCCGAGCCAGTTCAAGAACTGCGAAGTGGTGCATCTGGATGTGAACTATAGGTCGCGGCCAGAGATAGTTGGGTTCTACGATCACTGGATGACAAAGACCGAAGGTAGAAAGTTCAAGTTCGATTGGGCTGGATTTAGGCACGAGAAACACCTGAGAGCCGTGCGTTCTAAAGTGAGCGATGCGAGTATTGTGAGCGTGATTGGCGGAGAGGATTCGGATTGGAGCGAACATCTCATAAATTTAGTCCGCGAGCTAAAGGAAAGCGGAAAGATTGAGGACTACAATCAGGTGGCGTTTCTGTTTAAGTCTGTAAAGAGCGATCGCGTGCGTGGGCTTGCTGAGGATTTCGCTACTGCAGGCATTAACGTGTACTCGCCGCGGTCGAACGAGTTTTTTGACCGCGAGGAAATCAAGTTGGCTTTGGGGCTTATGCTGTTTTTATTCCCTGGGCTGTTGGTGAAAGTGGTTGATAGGAAATTCGAGTACATTGACGAGCAGTATCTGAGTTACTTGGATGGTTGCATAGAGGCTGCAAACAGCTACATCGCTACGGATGAGGCGCGCGAGCTGAGAGCCTATGTGAGCCGACGAGGGAAGGAACATCACACCTTATCTGAGAACGCAGACCACGGGTTTCTTGATTTGATTTACGAGTTGTTTGCGTTTGAGCCATTTAGGACGATTTTGGACACCGATACTCGTGCTGGCGTTTATGACCTGAGGCCCTTGCATAACTTGTCTCTTCTTACCAGTGTTTTTGCGCGGTACGAGTATCTGCACCATGTGAGCTTTCTTTCTCCTAAGTATTTGGAGAAGGAGCTGGACAGGTTGTTTGACATGTACCTCAAGTTCATGTGGCGCGGAGGTATCGGTGAGTTTGAGGACGAGACTGAGTACGTGCCTAGCGGATGCGTGTCGTTTATGACCATTCATCAGTCAAAGGGGATGGAGTTTCCTGTTGTGGTGGTTGACACCACCAATGCGACACCGCGAAAGAACTCACAAGCCGAGTTTATTCAGGGAATAATAGACGTTTACGGCAAGCGAGCCGAATTTGAGCCAACAGAAGACATCAAGTACTTCGACTTTTGGCGGCTCTATTACACGGCGTTTTCTCGTGCTCAGGACGTGTTGGTAGTGACGACCGCCGCAAAACCTACGAAGTGCTTCGAGGCGGCATTTGAGGAGTTGCCAGCGTGCGAGCCGCATGCGCTGACTGCTTCACGGGAGCTTCAGGTAAGTGCGATCAAAGAACAGAACCTCAAAGCCATGCTCTCGTTTACTTCGCATATTGCCGTGTATGAGGGGTGCTCGTTGCAGTACAAGTTCCATAACGAGTTGGAGTTTACTTACGGCAGCAACGCGTATACGCTCTTCGGGTCGGTGGTGCATCAGACCATAGAGGATATGCATAAGGCGGCACTGCGCGGCGAGGCGGACACCATCACGCCCGAGAACATGGATGCTTGGTTTAACGCCAACTACGAGACGCTTTCTAAGAGTGAGCATGCTTATCTGGCAGAGCCTCAGAAGGAGGCTGCCAGGAAGCAGGTGGCACGGTATATGGAAAACCAGCGTGGAAGGTGGGATTTTATACGCGAGGCGGAAGTGCCTGTGAGCCTGGTGAAGCCCGACTACATAATAGTGGGCAAGATAGATCTTGTGCGCGGCGAGGGCGATACCGTGGAGCTTGTGGATTTCAAGGCGGAACGCAAGCCTGACATGTATAAGGGTGCTGACAAGCTGAAGCGATACCGAGAACAGTTGCAGATGTATGCGCACCTAATTGAGGAAAAGACCGACTACAAGGTGAGCAAGCTGCACGTGTACTTCACGGGCGAAGAAAACGGCGTGCCCACGGTGAGCTACCCTAAGGACGAGGTTTCCATTGCGAGAACAGTGGAAACATTTGACGAGGTGGCACACAAAGCACTAGCCAAGGACTACTCGACAAAGGCGAAAGACTACAAGTTGTGTAAGAACTGTGACTTCAGGCACTACTGTTCTAGATAGGAAGGTTGAAAGATGGCAGAGGCTATGCAGGGAGAGCTTTTCGAGTTCGACAAGCGACCCGTCATCAAGGGATTTCCCGAGCTTAGGTGGACGGGCAAGCACCCGTATACGTCCACGCAGTATTACCCTGCGCAGCGTAAAGAGAGCTACGGCGAACCTGTGGATGGCTGGATGAACAAGCTTTTCTGGGGTGACAATCTTCAGGTTATGAGCCACTTGCTGAAGGAGTTTCGCGGCAAGGTTGACTTGATTTATATTGACCCACCCTTTGATTCTAAGGCTGACTACAAGAAGACCATAAAACTCCGAGGTAATAATATCGAAGGTGATAGTTCGTCTTTTGAAGAAAAGCAATATGGAGACATCTGGTCTAGTGACGAATACCTCCAGTTTATGTATGAGAGGCTTATCTTATTGCGCGAATTGCTTGCTGATAATGGCTCGATTTTCTTGCATTGTGATTGGCATAAAAATCACCAACTAAGAATGATCATGGATGAGGTGTTCGGCACATCAAACTTCATTAACGAAATTGCCTGGTGCTATTTCGGTCCAGGGTCGCCTGGAATGCGCCAATACAACAGGAAGCACGATACGATTTACTGGTATTGCAAAAGCGGGACATGGAAGTTTAACGCCGATAATATAAGGGTTGCACACAATGAAAAGACTACGGGCAACTTCAAAGCAGGATTAAAGGGTTCGGGTTTTATGGCCAGTACATACGAGCTTGCAGATGGAAAGATACCTGAGGATTGGTGGGAATTTGCCATTGCGGGACGTTATCCAAACGACGGAATAAAACGTGTTGGTTACCCTACAGAAAAACCCTACAAATTGTTGGAGAGAATAATTCTTGGCTCCACCGATCCGGGTGATATTGTTTTTGACGCTTTTATGGGTAGCGGAGTTGCTTTAATGGTTGCCATGCAAAACGGACGGCGTTTCCTTGGCGCAGACATTAACATGGGTGCCATCCAAACGACCACGAAGCGGCTCTTGGCTGTTGCCGACGAACTCAATGGAGAGCTTCCCGACGGCACGACTTATTACACGGGTTTTGAGGTCTACAACGTCAACAATTACGACTTCTTCCGTAATCCCGTTGAGGCCAAAGAACTCATCATTCAGGCGTTAGACATTCAGAAACTGGATGAGGGCAATGTATATGACGGTGAGCTTGACGGACGTATGGTGAAGATTCTGCCCACCAATAGAATTGCCACCAAAGCTGATCTGGGAGATTTTGTATCACATCTGCCTATCAGAACATTTGAAGAGCGCAAGGCAGAGAATCCGAACAAGCCTGTTGAGAAGATTACGCTTGTTTGCATGGGGCATGAGCCAGACCTGAAAGCATCGCTTGAAGGCGAGTTGGCGGAGTTCAAGTTAGATGTTGAGATATGCGACATACTGCGCGACAAGCAGGACTTGCAGTTCAAGCACGAGGCTGAAGCAGATGTTGAGGTGGTTGATGGTGAACTTGTTATAAATAGCTTCTACCCACTGAACCTGATGCAGAAGCTCAGCATGGAGCGCGAGACTGTGAGCGATTGGTGCGAGCTGGTAGATTCCGTGCTCATTGATTGGAACTATGACGGCGCGGTGCTTGAGCCCGCCGTGCAAGATATTCCCGAAAAGAACGAGCTTGTAAGCGGCAGGTACGCCGTACCTGAGGATGCTGGCACCATAAAAGTGAAGATAACCGACCTTTTGAGCGAGTCTTTGGAAGTATTGGTGGAGGCGTAAGGTATGGCCACCAAATACGATACAGACCTTGCCTTTTATCAGCAGCTTATCTGGTATTACCAGACCAACAAAGGCAGGATTCAAAAAGGATATAAGGGCATAACCAAGAAGCTGCTTGCCTATAACGACCGTAAGACGAGAGCTGATGCGTACTTGCGGCCACCTCAGTTCGAGGCATTCGAAATATATGTCTTCTTCAAAGAGTATTTGGGCAACATGAGCGTGCGCGAGGCGTTTGACGAGTGGCGCAACAAGACGGGCAAGTTTGTCGACTCGAAAGATGCCTTTCGTGCGAGCGGAAGATTGTTCGATATCTATTCCGAAAAGCAGACAGAGGAAGTTTTCAAGCAGCTGGAGAAAGCTGACGAACCTTATCCGAATTACATCTACGCGCTTACCATGGGGCTTGGTAAAACCGTTCTTATGGCGACATGCATCTATTACGAGTTTTTACTGGCGAACAAGTTTCCTAAGGACGAGCGGTTCTGCCATAACGCGCTTGTGTTCGCGCCCGATAAAACTGTGCTGCAATCGCTCAAAGAGATAGTGAGCATGGATAAGGCTTTGGTGTTGCCGCCAGAGTACGTTTCTGTAGTAGATAGCAATCTGAAAGTTCATTTTTTGGAGGATGCCGGAACGACACTTAACACGCTTGATGATTCCGACTTCAATTTGATTATTTCAAACGACCAGAAGATCATTGCCAAGCAGAGGCACAAGGAGAACACAGCGACGGATAGGCTTTTTGATATGCCTTCTGCGATGTCTGAGCGGGCGTCTGAGATGCTTGCTGCTGTGTATGGGGAAGATTTTGCCAGGGATGATAAGGGGCTTATATTCAATCAACGATACACGAAGCTGACGAGGCTTAGGCAGCTGGGCGTGTATGTGGATGAGGCGCATCACCTGTTTGGCAAGGAACTGGTCAAGTCACTCACGGATAAAAAGAGTGAGAGCTCGCTGCGGCGCACTATTAACCTGCTTGATGAGGAGCTGAGGCGACAGGGCACGGCTGTTGTGGGCTGCTTCAATTACACGGGCACGCCTTATGCCAATAACAAGGTGTTGCCGGAGGTGGTGTATGCCTACGGGCTTCGTGAGTCTATCCAGCACGGATATCTGAAGACTGCGCGGGTGCTTGGGTATGACAACGTGAAGAGCGAGGCGTTTTTGCGTTTTGCGATCACCGAGTTTTGGAACACCTACGGCGAAAACAAGTACGAAGGGCTTCTGCCCAAGCTTGCTATATTTGCATCGCGCATCGAGGAAGCAGAGGAGGAAGTGCGACCAGCTGTTGAGAGGGTGCTGGCTGAGCTTGGTATTGATACAAATAAGATTCTGGTGAATACCGAGCACGCCACAAACGAGGAGATACACGCCTTTAACAACCTGGACAATCCCAACGTTGGCGGCAATGACAAGCAGTTTATCATCCTCGTGCAGAAAGGACGCGAGGGGTGGAACTGCAGGTCGCTTTTTGGGGTGGCTATGTATAGGTCCCCCAAGTCAAAGGTGTTCGTGCTTCAGGCGACTATGCGATGCTTGCGCCAGATTACCGATGTGCAGCAAGAGGCTACGGTGTTTCTCTCCAAGGAAAATGAGGAGATTTTAGACAACGAGCTTAGGAAGAACTTCAATATGGAGATAAGCGAGATGAAACCCTCGACTGCCAAGGAGAAGAAGACATATAGGGTGCGTGTCGTTTTGCCAGAGGTGAGGATTCCGCTGAGCAGGCTGAGGCATAATTACGCAGTTGTTGAAAAGGCTTTGGATGCGCCTTTAGATTTCGGCTTGGATGAGCTTGACCTGGAGAAGTATCGCGCCACTGTGACCGAGAAGAAGCGCATTGACCGCGACATTGCTGCTAAGACCTATGAGATTTCTGGCAAGGTGGATGACTACGAGTATAGCCTGTTTTCGTTGGTGCCTAAGATTGCAAGCTATATCGGGGCTGAGACTTCTTGCGTGAAGATTGAAAAGATGCTGCGCGGAAGCGTTGATGGCGCAGATAAGGTGCTTGAGCTTGTAAACTTCAATGAGGATATTTTGTACGACGTGATTATCCCCAAGGTGTTCGACGCTTTGTATGAGGTGCGGGGAGAGACGGTTGAAGAGCCGCGTGAGATAACCTTGTTAAGGAAGCCCAAGAACGCGGAATACTATGAGTTCTCTGCTAACCCTAGCCTGGTCAAGGAAATGGATGATGCTCAGTTCATTGAGGTCGCCGACAAGAGCTTCCATGCCGATACCTACTGCTTTGACTCCAAGCCAGAACAAGAGGTATTCATGCAGTATATCTTTGCCGAGGACATAGACAAGGTGTACTTCACGGGTATGTTTACGAGCGGCCAGGGTGATTTGATGGTGAACTATTACGACCCTGAGTCTATGAGCTTGCGCAGCTACTACCCTGATTTTCTTGCTGTTAGAGAAGATGGGACAGTGGAGATCATCGAAGTCAAGGGCGAGAATAAACTGGATGATCCAGTGGTTAAGGCAAAGGCTAGGGCGGCCGAAGAGACAGCTGCGGGTAGTAGGTATGTGTATCGTGTTATTCCTGGTAATTTTGCTATGGAAAACGACCTGTTTGCCGATGACGTGCAGGAACGACTTGAGTATTGGGTGGCATCGTTAGAGGGCGATAAGGAGTAGACCGGATATGCAATCGAGCCTGTTCAAAGAGAGCGAACGCAGGAATGGAGACGGAAGAGATATAGGTATTCTTGTGGCTTGCCTTTTAGACGAGCTATTCGTTATAGAGACGCTTAATAACTATCACAGGGCTTTGTTTGGTTATAGTGAAGAGCGTGTCGCTATGTTTAACAGGGTAGCGAAGGTTCTTATGGTAACGATGCAGGATTCGCTTCTGGACGAAATCACGATAAGACTGGCTAGACTAATAGACAAGCAGAGCATTTGTGGTAATGAAACCTTTACTCTCAGGCGCTTTGATGGCTATAGTTCGGAGGCTGGGGATCCGGCTTCGTATGATTCGAAGCTCGAAGAAGCGAAAGCTTGCATCGATGCTGCATTCAAAGACGTCCGGAACCAGCATCTTGCTCATCTACAACTTGATTTGCTTGCTGATGGGGTCAGATATGCGTACGCATCGTGTTCTGTAGTGCAAGAAGCGATAGATAAATGCATGGCTTTTATCGAAGAAGCAGAAACGCAGTTCGGCATAACAAGGAAGTACTTCCCGAACCACGATGAAGCTAGAGAGGTTGATAGGTTTGTCGAGGTGCTAGAAAAGGGCTACGAGCAAATGGTACCGAGAAAGTGGTGGAAGCAAAGCAAGGCAGACTGCGATGCGACTCAAACTAACAGTGATTCAAGACGATAATTGTGCCGGTGTGATTTCTGGGTGGTTGATGCTACCCAGTCTTTTGTTACACGGTCAAGCCTTCCCGAATGTTTCAGGACGGACGAAGCTCCACAGTGGGAAATTTGCCGAAACTTATGCCGAAGAAATCACGAGCTGACACGACGAATGGCACTATTGGCAGCAGAATGAAAATTCGTAAGTTGGAGGTGGATGGCGATGAAAGAAGATATCATTGCGAAGCTAACAACAAAGAATGATGAATATGCTTACGCTTTTACCGATAGAATCATATCCGATAGCCTAGAAACAGACGAGTGGTATGAGCATTTTGATGACTTTGCCTCGTTGCTTGACCATACAAAATCGTTGGTGAGAAATCGCGCGATGCATATACTCGCGGCAACCGCCCAGTGGGACGACGAGAACCGCTTCGATTCTGTCTGACTTCCTCGCACATATAACGGACGAAAAACCGATCGCAGCTAGGCAATGTGTTAAGACTCTTGCGCAGATAGGCTTGGTGAAACCGCAGTACATTCCAAGAATACTATCCTGTTTGCATGAGGCGAATCTATTGAAGTATAAAGACAGCATGTGCCCGTTGATCGAAAAGGACATGACAGAAACAGAAAAGATATTGATGTCCTCTGATTTATAGACCGATTTGAAAAGATGACTTAATGCCGCAAGCGAGCGTTTGCGCAGGCTCGATGTGGCGCACGGAAGCAAGGACAAGAGCCTAGATGAGGGCGCGAAGATGCGCGTTACGATGAAGCAGATGCAAAACGAGGTGCAGGCGCTTAGCGAGGGCGGCGCGAAGGAGCGCGAACTCGTGGTCGATGTGGAGTTGGTCGAGGTCAGGCTGCATGTTAAGCTCTTACATAAAGTTCTGACAAAATTTTTTTGAAGTGTTTACGCTTTTAGGACATTCACACGGCGGGGGTCACAGGTTCAAATCCTGTAGCGACCACCAGAAACACCAGACCAGCAAATATTTTTACTTGCTGGTCTTTTAGTTGCCTGTTGATTTCTGGGCTTCTTTGAAGGTTTGTGGGATTTCGGGCACGATCTCTCTATTATTTTCTATAGAGAGTTACACACTCACCATCGTTGCAGTACGCCGCTAACTTATCAAACTGTGGGGTGGTGATGTAAAAGTCTTCTAACAAGCCATCTATTTCGCTTAGCACGCCGATTATGCTATCTATGTATCCCTCGTAAACCCAACCTTGGGAAAGGATCAGATAGATTCTTTTGCTTGGATTGTAAGATTGCAACTCTTTCATCTTCGCCAACATACAATCCCAACCAATATTTTCACTAATGCAGTCTATCTTAATGAGTTTATCTCTGAAATGTAACCAACAATAATCTAATTCAATATTGGGATATTTATCGTAATCAACAAATGCATAATAGAAGCCATTTATAACTTCTTTATATTTCGTTTTGGGGCATTCGCGAAACGATTCTCTGTTGATCGACTTTTCATTTATAGTATTTTCGATTTCATCACGAATGCACTTCTGCATAATATGCCTCCCTCAATAGTTTACGCCTTGTTCCTGAAGTTACAGTAGTTGGAAGTTACCACCAGTACAAACATCCTATAAAACCAAGACGAGGTAGCCAAATGGACTCACAGCTTAAGGTTAAGGCTCAAAATATGGTAGCGCGATGATGTTTATAGGTATAGACCTTATCTCGATAATAGATGACATATTCGCCCATCATGGCACGAGATGTCATCGATTATACGAGATCGGTCCAAAACGGTACCGGACAAATACTTTCAAAGTCGATGGCACCCTGGTCTTTTCCATCGAATTCAACCTCGAAATAATCTTGGATATCCGCTCCGTAATATATGATATCCCCACCACACACAGACATGATCGGCGGATTCTCATCGGAAACCATCGGCATATACCTATGAAAATAAACTGGTATTAGCTTCGGCGCCGTTTTCAGTCTTTCTATCACTTCCCTTTTGAAAACTTCTTCGTCTGCCGGCTCTTCGCCCCAGTCCTCGCACCAGTAAACTTCTTCCGGCGTATCATGAATATCCCTCATTGGTCGGCTTATCGCATCTTTTATACGTTCGATGTTCTTCTGCTCTCCGTTCCTCCAATCATAGAACCCGTTCGATACCGGCAAAGCAGCCATTAAAAAATCCCGCAGACTCTTCGGGAATACAATTTCATAGATCTTTTCTATCTGTACGATTTCATCAGCTGCCAGCCCGCTTTCTAATTCTATTCCTCGTCTTTTTAATAAATCCACGCTCTGTTCATACATTCCCCGTCACCCCGCTCTTATTCAATCGAGTAAATATTCGATAATGATCATCGGTATATGTATCCGTCACTCCCGTTTCGGTGTGCTCAACAGATACTCGCTCATATGCTTCATGCCCGTGGAGCCAGCGGAACCAAATCCCTCCGACCATAATAGTACCCTTTGACCTTCGCCGAGTTCATGCTAAAGGAGTTACAATGTCTGCTCAACTGTAGGATGATCGGAAGAAGCGGCATCAAGTTTCCGCACGCTCTTCGAAATGGCAATCGAAACTGCCAGCAGAAGAATGAAGACACCATCAATTTGGAAGAAAAGTGGCGTACCTGTAACTTCGGCGATAAGACCTCCGAGCGCCGTGCCTGCGGGAATGGCTAGCCCGTTCATGGCCGTGAAGAGCCCCATCACGCGACCGAGCTTTTCGTCGGGTATGTTCTTCTGCAGAAGCGTCATGAGGGGTGCATTGAACCACGCGCAAGCGATGGCCAACACGCCGATACACACCACGAACGCCCAATAGCCACCCTTGGGAACGAGGCCCGCTATCAAAGCGCCCGTCCCGACCACGAACGCAGATACAACGATTATACGTGCGAGCTTCCTGCGCGGGTTTACAGCCATGAGGATTACCGAGCCGACAAGCAAGCCTGCACCCATGACTGCGGCGACGAGCGATGCCGCAAACCCGTCTCCTCCAAAATGGTCGTATACCATGAGGGGCATCAGTGAATCGATTGGCCCATACGCCAGCATGCCAAGCGACACGCCGATGGTCAACACGAGCAAACCGCGCTGACTCGCCAAGGTGGATGCACCCTCTTTGAGGCTTGCCCACGCTCCCGCTTGTTCATGCGCACCGTGGTCGCGCGGAATCACCGCAAGCAACATCGTGACGTCGGCGGCCGCAGCGCCGAAGCCGCCGAGGATGAGCACGTATTGAAGACCGAAGCTCGTGTACAGCAGGATGCCGAGCGCCGGACCCGCAATCATTGAGATGCTGCCGAGCAGCGTATCTATGCTGTTGATGCGCACGAGGTGACGTTCGGGTACAAGCAGAGGCATGGTTGCGTTATAAGCCGGCGTGCGGAATCCCGATACGAAACCGAACGCGGCACAGTACAGCGCGACCGCAGCGAAACTCGGACCGGCGATGAAGGTCCATGCAGCTAACGCTAGGCTGGTCAGTGCCATAAGCGCATCGCAGACCACGATGATGACCTTGCGATTTAGTTTGTCAGCCACAACACCCCCAAACGGCGAAAGCAGCCCCATGGGCAGAAACGCCAGCACGTAGAGGAACGCGAGACTCAAAGGAGAGCCCGTCGTCTCGGTCGCGTACCAGATGCCAGCATAGCTAGCAGCGTTGCCCGCAAACATTGAGACGGCGTACCCGCTCCAGATGAGAACGATGCGTCCGAGCCAATCAGCGGGCAGCGCGTGCCCACCTGCCGTGAGGTTTGCTGTTTGTGCAGTTTGTTTTGTGGACTGAAACATTCCTCTCCTTTCTCTCGCGATGTCGCCAGTCTCACCCCTACCGCAACGGGAGAGTCAACAACTCATTGGGGACGAGGTCATTGCCTTCTCGGCACAGCCCAATAGACACGTCCCTAACGGGTTCACAATAAGTACGTCCCCAATGGGTTCGTTCGGTTTCTCTTCGTTCATGTTGTCGCTTCGTTCGTATTGCCAATCCAATCCACAATCTGATACAGTTGACAGAACAAAAAGTGACCGCTCGTTCACTATACACGAAAACGACCCTTCGTTCGCCAAGATTTTACGAGGAAAGTACAATGACCAAAGATACAAAGCAACGGATACTCGACGAAGCACTCTTCATGTTCGCGCAACGCGGCTACGAGGGCACGAACATGCGCGAGCTTGCGCAGGCGCTCGGGCTTGGCAAATCGGCCCTCTACAAGCATTACGCCAGCAAGGAGGACATTTGGATCTCCATGCTCGAAGCGCTCGAAGCCCACTATTCCCAAAGCTTTGGCTCCGAAGACAACCTGCCTCCTATTCCAAGCTCGTGCGACGAGCTCGTCGAGATGTCGATACAGATGGTCGGCTTCACCATCCACGACGAGAAAATCGTGCTCACGCGCAGGCTCTTACTTGCCGAGCAGCACCGTGACGAACGTGCAAAGGCACTTGCCTCCGAGCACTTCCTAAAAAGACTTGAGCGCATCTTCACGCACGTTTTCGCAGGCATGATGGACAAGGGTCTGCTGAAGCGCTGCGACCCGCAGCTTCTCGCCCTCGCGTACACCGCACCCGTATCAGCGCTCATCATGGAGTGCGATCGCCATCCAGAAAAGGAGCGCCAGATTACAGAACGCATCCATGCGTTCATAACCCATTTTGCCGAGGCGGCGAAGGAGCAAGGGAAATGAGCGAAGCTGGGCTTTAGCAAGGTGTGCGATCTGGAGTCGGAGTTCTCGCCGAGCAAAAAGAAAGGAAATCGTACTATGAATGTCAGTTATGAAGCGAAACCGTCAATGACCTTTATCGGGTACCATACGGAGATTCGCCCGGAGGAAGGCTATCGGAAGTGTCCAGAGTTCTGGAATAAGGAGTACGCTGTAAAGTACGCAAGGCTTTGGCAGACCATGAAGCCTGAGACAGAGGTCGAAAAAGCAATCCTAGAAAATGGGATCGGCATGTTTGCTATCTGCGCAGAATCCAAGAACGGATTCGAGTACTGGATTGCTGGAATGTATCAGGACGGCGATGTGCCGCAAGGATTGGAATTGTACTCCTTCCCCGCAAGTGACTGGGCTGTGTTCACGGCAAAGGGGTCGATGCCCGATTCGTTGCAGACCCTGAACACTGCAGTATGGAAGGACTGGTTCCCGAACGACGGCCAGAGGTATCGGGCGAATGGTACCGCAACGCTAGAGGTCTACTCTACCGGCAACCCTCAGTCTCCAGATTACGAATGCGGCATTTGGGTTCCTGTACAGGGGATGGACGAGAATGCCAATGAGTATGAAGCGGCAGAAATTGTTTCTACCATGATGGCTACTGGGATTCTATGAAGCGTAGAACTAACCGGGAACCCATCGCACTAGGCAGTTGATAGATACAAAAACTTGGTTTCTCACCGGCGAAACCCTAGGAAGGCAGCGGAAGCGGATCGAGCAGCAATATCGGCATCCAGTCGTTCCACGAAAGCGGAAGGGTAAACAATGCGCTTGCCATCATCCAAAGCACGACCTTGTTTCTGTAGAACGAACGTAGCACCGCAGAAACGGAGACGTAGAAGTGGTCAAATGAGATACTCACAGCGGCACTAGGCTCCTGTCGCCGTATCTTGCCTACTTGTCTTGTTGGGAGAGGATAGAAACGAAAGCGGCAGATTGCCGTAGACGATACAGTGTAGCCACCCTATCCTTGACGCAGCAAATGCGAACATAAGACATATGACTATATCCAGTGCCATGAAGGTGACATAGCATGCAAGGGCGTCGGCGCCACTCGCCACTATGCCGTGCAACCACCACTTTGTATCGTCCCCGCAAGCAAGAGTTATCGCATGGGCTATGAACACAGCCATGGAGTTGCGCCCTACCCAAGAGAGAGGTACATACAAGGAAGACAGATGTCGATAAAAGACCTTGACGGTGGACATGACGGCGATGGCGCAGCAAGCGCTCCCAAACATATCGACGATGCCGTTATGGTAGTCGGAGTTGCAATACATCGGCTCTTCCAAAAGGGCAAAGCATAAGGCACCGGCATATGCGACACCGCAAGCGATGACTACAACGCGCAAAACAAAATACAGCGGGTTCTGTTCTTGCGGACCCTTCGCCAAAAGCCCTGACTCCGATACCAGCATCCCGCATGTGACGAACCAGCATGCGCACATTCCCTGCTGAATACCGAAGGGAAGGAGCAGATACGCGGAAGTCGAAGCACCCACGAAGAACAACAGACAAGCAACAAATGCCCTTATTATGGGATGAAACGCCGACAACGCGCTCGCGAAGACCTTGCCGATAAAGAAGGCAGGGAGGAACCACAGAAGCCCTATCGCATCCACGTTCGCAGGATCTGCCCACAGTATCGAGTCGCGGAAAGCGCCTGCACCGTAGAAGAAACCGAAGAGCCTGCCGTATAGATTGAATCCGTTGCAGAACACACAGCACATGGTGATGCAAACGATACCCGCTACAATGTACGGGACGAAGCAGGAAAGAGCAAGACGCGTGCACTTTCGAGCGCCCATCCAGCCTGTTCTCATGGTGAGGCCGGTTAGAATAAAGAACAAGGGAACGTGGAAAGAGTCCGTGAGATCGAATAGGAGACGGGCAGCGCCGACACTGTCGTAAAAGAACGCCGAGAAGTGACCGACGATAATGGCAAGCATGGCAACACCACGAGCAGCGTCTATCCAACCTACGCGCGGATGAAGAAAGTGCACGTCTGCTCTATGCTCCGTCCCCTCGCCGCTTTGTTCGCTGCCGGGAGCAAGAATCTCTATGTGATATTCTCCCGGCATTGCCTTAAACTGGCTCTTTGCTTGCATGCAAAGAGCCTTACTCTTCTTGCACTCCTTATCTTGCTACAGCTCACTGACAATTTTGCATAAAGGATAGCACTAAGAAATAACTGTTTTCTCGTAATCAATAATAGAACACTTGAAAACTACCGCCCAAGTGTAGAACAACTCTCCCTACACATGGGATGCTGAGACACGGCGGATGGGAATCTGCACTTCGGTCAGCCACTCGGATATGTCGTCCTTGTTCCAGATGCCATCGATGTAGCTCGTGCGGGGATCGCCGGCGACTTCGTATCCGTTCTGCTCGACCCATTCGAGTGCGTGGGCAAACGCAGGTCCCATGTCCTCGTAAGGCCCTTGGTGCATCACCGACGCCACGTCGAGCGCGGGCGCCACCATAAAGCGGATCCCGTCGAAGTCGTCCTTCAGCTCGGTCACGGCTTCGCAGTAGAGGATGTGGTTATCCGTCTCGCGCCATTCGCGGTCAAGGTTCACCGTGTAGCAGTACTTGGGCGTAGCACACTTGAGCTCGGGATACTTCGCGCGCAGCTTCTCGCCTAGCGCCGGCATCTCCTTGAAGTAGTCCGCAAACGTGCGCATCGTATATTCCTTGCAGTAGATGATCTGCTCAGGGATGTGCTTTACCGTTGTTGTGTATGGCATGGTGCCCTCCTTGCTCTCTTTCAGAATGAATTGAACGCGAGAGAGCATGGTCTGCCGCTCGGTTATTTCCTGCTCAAGCTCCGCGGAATGCTGTTGCAGTATCTCTTCCGCATCGCCTCCGGATACGATGCGGGCGATCTGATCGATGGAAAGTCCTGCCTGACGAAGCGATTGGATGCGATGCAGATCCACAAGTTGCGCCGCGTCGTAGAGCCGGTAGCCCGTGAACCGGTCTACCGCGCGCGGCTTCAAAAGCCCCACCTCGTCGTAGTAGCGCAGCGTCTTCACCGTGGTCATGGCCATTTTCGAAAACTCGCCGATGCGAAACATACCTTGCCTTTCTCTCGCGTTGGCACCATCTTCGTCCCTCCCGCAACGGGAGAGTCAAGGAGATTTTTATTGCCCCGCCCAATAGAGGCTGACGGAACCGTCTTGGCTTTCTCTACAAAATCGCAGGCACCTTACGCCTCTTCTCTTCGAGGGTTTTGTGCATGTGATCGGAATCAAAGAAGGCGTAAGTCCTAATCAAGAAGAGGCGAGTCGAGAGCCACCGCAGTAATAGAGCGTGCGTGTACATCTAGTCCAATTGAAGTAATCGTCTTCTCACTTCCTGTTCCACTTTTGGTCTTTCTTTGGACTACTCAAAAAAGCATCCGTCCTTAATCCTATCGATAGATTTCTGCGCATCCACGATTTGCTGTAAATCAGGAATAGGAGTCTCAGTCTCGAAATCCTCAACAACGGTCACTTTATCGAACCCCTCTTCGACGGTAGGAATCTCAAAGTCCGCACGCATGAACTTGTTTCCGCGAGAATTAATGACACAAACGCACTCGAACGCGCAGTCCTCGTATCCATCAAACACCGTCTTCACATCCTGAATGAGGTCGGCGCGGCGGCGAGCCTTGACGTAAGTACCCTCTATAACGACCAGTCCTCCCGGAAGAGATGAGATAGCCCCGCCTTGCTGCGCACGCTGACGACGCTTCTCCGTTTCCAGCAGAATGTGCTTCTGAACAGCGGCAACAACCGCATCCTCCAGAAAAGCATACGACAGCCTAACCATCAGAACACCATGAATACCAGAGGGGTAAGACTTCATCTCCTGAAACTGATACAAATCAATAACGTCCACCGCATCCCTGTACAGGTTTTCGGCAATGTAGGTGGATTTTCCCGAACCAGAAGGTCCACAAACAAGAACCACTCTCATCAACATAGCAACCCCCTAATCCGACTCTTCCAAGAAACATCCGTTACTCAAATCAAGCAATTCCTCAATCAGGGCAGCAGCCTTACGGTCATTCTACCGGATGCAGTATTCAGCTGGCAAAATGATATCGACAGACCCCTCTAAAGAGGTCTGTGCTAATTGCGGCTCTAGCTCCCTTTCATTTTGGCTAGTGGTGGAGTCAGAGCTGCCGCTATAGCTACCCAAAACAGGATTATGAGCGACTTCTTGAGGTACATTGCGCATACCTTCTGATAGACGATTCCTTACCGTTCGAGGGCTCGCAGAAGTAAAACACCGATCCAAGAGAAAAAATAATCTCCATATCGGTTCTTGTAACATTACAAGGACAATTAGCGGAAGAATCACCGCAAATATGACCATGTTCATGTTCCTAATGCTCGACTTCAACTTATTTTTGAATAAAGTGGCAAAGGTGTTTAGACTCTAGTGAATTATCACTGACCTTTTACAAAGGTGCTGCATGGGCATTCTGCATCATCATGGCGAAAGTGCAATAATACTCAAAGTAATAAGGCAAATTGAGCGCCTTAACATAACAAGAAGGGACCATACAATGGAAAAGACCAGTTTGAGAATCAGAGGAATCGCTAATGCGGCGATGGCTGTCATCTTTGCCATGCTGCTGGCATTCTCTACTGCGGGAACTGCATGGGCGGTATCTCCTGATGAAATGAAGAATAGTGCCGGGAACACATTCGTTAGTACTGATGGCTATGCTTCCCTACCAGAAAACAAGATTGATCGTGATTTCTACTGGGCGGGCAAAGACCTTGACCTTACTTCCACCGAAACTGGCGGAGATATCATTATTGCCGGCATGAACCTAAGTGTTTCCGACTCGAAAACGGGCGGCAGCGTTCGTGCAGCTGGCATGAACTTGAAATTCACCAACGTGTCTACCCACAACAACTTCACGGTTGCCGGACAAAACATAGATTTTGTTAACTGTGCGGCAGAAGGCGGAGTGTACTGCGCGGGGTCTGCGATCTCTTTTGCGGGCAACGCCGCAGCAGGCTTCTTTTCAGGCAGTAAGGTCGTTCTAAACGGAACGATTAATGGTGACGCTTCGATATATGCCAATGTTATAGAGATAGGTCCGAATGCCGTCATAACAGGCACGCTCCATGCGGAATCGGGCATAGAGCCTATCGTTTCTGAATCAGCTCAAATAGGCACTCTTGAATACGAGAAAGAAACCGACACCGCCGCATCCGTCGATGCAAGCGAAGTGCTTGGAATCGCTACATTCATAGACCTGCTATTCAAAATCGTAGGATTAGTAGGAACCATTCTGTTTGCTATTGTGCTGGCATGGCTTTTCCGTCGTCCTGTCGAAGGTGCAACTGCCATGACGCGCAACCATGCAGGACACGTATTCGCCACCGGCGCGATTGCGCTTCTTGTATCACCACTGTTGTTCGTGCTCTTGCTTTGCTTCGTCGTTACCAGCCCCATTGCTTTGGCATTGCTTCTTGTGCTTGTGGTTCTGGCAATTGTGGCAGTTCCATTCGCAGCTGCTTCGCTATCGCGTCTGGTGTTCCCCAAGATGAATCGCATCGGAGCTGCAGCCATTGGCGGCATCGTGCTTGGAATTGTTTCGATTCTTCCTTTCCTTGGCGCACTTGTTTCACTTGCCTCATTCATATATGTCCTCGGCTATATCATTCAGGCTATGTGGAACGCTCGTCGTTTTTCTCCTGACAATATAGAGTCGAAGGAATCCTCAGATTCGGATGACCCCATTCAGGAAACTACGACTCCAAAGTCGCCTGTTTCTTCGTATCCTATTCCAGAGTCTCCGTCCACAACCTCTGAGGCTCCTACTCCAGCTTCTATGACAAACCAGAAGTAGAGGCACCATAAATTAAAGTCGGCACGAACGAATTGTCTAGGACTTTGGTTTTGGCATTAAGAACGACTCAAACCACCATCGCCCACCTGACAGCTCGTCGTGCCGACAGAAATCACAAACGTGATTGGCAACACAATTACAAGGAAACAGAATCTAAAGTCATTGAAGATCTGCTACTTTACTAGGAAGCTTTTTATTTAGAAGTAAGCGCGTAGCTTGTCTTCACCATTGATGCTATCTTGTCATCGTCTATGGTGCCATCCAAAGCAACTGATATCCAGTTTTCTTTGTTCATGTGGTAGGCAGGATAGAAACTTGAATGCTTTACCATTTCAATTACAAGCCCCGGGTCTTCTTTTACATCAAGTATGTCTACCTTGCCCGTTCCTGCTAATCCTAGCTTCGATTTTTCAACATCCATAACAAGCGCAAACCATTTTCCATTGTGCCCGTGGCGAAATACCGCATAGTTTGGATACTTTCTCCAAAGATACTCAGGCTCAACGTTATATGTTTTTTGGATCCATGCAATTAACCGATCTTTATTCATTACGATGTAACCTTATAACCCTAGATACCAATGCTCTATTCATATAAAAACTAAAGCGCCCGATTTAAGTGAAATACTCGTCACTCGAACGCTTTGTTGATTTGTATACTAACACGAAGTCTTAATACCGAAATTTCAAAGCAATCGGCAATGTCGATACGACGTGCTTTGACGCGAATATAGGGTTATGATTCAAAAAGTATGGATTTTGTTCACTTAGAATATTTGAATGCTAACCAAATCTTCTCAAAAGCTTTTGTTTAGGTTAGGACTTCTTGAAGCTCAATATGTCCGTTATGCGTTAAGTACTGATTCTTGAGTTATGTAAGACATAAGTCTATAATGGTCTTACAAAAGATAAGGAGTTCTATTATGAGCGCACCATCTGTCACAGTACGTGTGGACGAAGCAACAAAGCTTGCTGCGGCTTCCATTGTTGAGGATTTCGGATTCGATCTCTCATCTGTTACGAGAGCTTTTTACCGTCAGATAGTTCGAGAACAGCGCATTCCCCTAAATCTGGAGTATCCCAAACCGAACAACGAGTCGCGTGAAGCCATAGAAGAAGCTAAGGCAATCATAGCATCGGGCGATCCTGGTTATGATTCAGTAGATGCAATGTTTGAGGCGATGGGTGTATAGCCTATGTTGCGTCCTAACTTCACTCCTCGATTTAATAGAGATGTCAAACGACTCATCCTCCACATAGAGGGCAGGGCGAAAAAGGTATAATACCTTTCATCAGAGATAAAAACACAGTCCCCGTTGGGTAGTCGTGGGCGTGCAAAACCGCATCAGTAACCTGCCTCCTTGGTTGTCCCTTCTCTGCATGGTTTATCTACATAAAGGGGGAATTAACCATGCAGATCAGCGTGTCATCTACTCTGACCCTGTTTCATGACGGTCAGTTTTGGGTCGGCGTTGTGGAACATGTGGAAGACGGCGAGCTATCCGCCGCGCGTATCGTCTTCGGCGCAGAACCATCGGATGAGGAAGTTTTGCAGTTTGTTGTTAAGAAATGGGAGTCTCTTCGCTTCCATGGAAACGCAGAAACCAAAGCTCCTAAGGTGACGAAGAACCCGAAACGACGCATGCGCGAAGCATCAAAAGAATTGTCAAGACATCCTGTTAGTACCAAATCTCAGCAGGCTCTCTCAGAAGCTAGAAAAGAGAGGAAAGTTGCAGCGAAAGCCTACCGTGCCCAAGCAAGGCGAGAAGCGCAGGCAGCGCGCTTCTCTCAAAAGCAGGAAAAGAAAAAACAGAAGCGTAAAGGTCGCTAGTTTGTAGTATGGTTTTTTTGCTATGCCCCTATTGCCAGCAGTAAGTCCTCTGTGCTTGTAGGCTTGCCGCTGGCAGGCGTAGTTGCCGTCGGCTGTCCTATGCGTGGCGTCTTTGATATTTTCCTATTATCGTACCGCTAGCTAGAACATGATCCTCAATTGCTTCCATCAACTCTTCTTTTTTGCTATTAACACTTATATCAATCTTTGTATCCAACGCATATACAATAAATCTGTACCTATGATTCCAATTAAATGGCGGTTTAGGTCCTCTATAACCATGCTTTCCATAGCCTATTCCCTGTTCAATATGTATCGGGTTTTCTATTGTTGCACCTTTGGGTATTGATCCCGGTATTCTATTGTTTGGTGCCAAATTCCATGCAATCCAATGATTGAACCCTTTCACTATCGGATGGTCCAAATCATCCATTACGATAGCCAAAGTAACAGTTCCTTCAGGAATATTATCGATAATAAGTTCCGGAGAATTATCCTCAGCATAACCTGCCACGCTATCTGGCATCCATCCTTCATTTTCAAATTGCGATGATGTCACCTTTAATTCATGCACAACAAACGCTCCCTCGTTTTTATGGCAAATGGGCACGGGAGTTCATGTCGCAAGATTAGAAACTTGCTAACAGATTCATAAAGATAGTACCACCCGGCAACACAACGTTCAAAGCAACAGCTACAACTATTAACAAAGCGCAAGCAAGAATACATACAACATCTACCAAAGTAAATGGATACTCCTTAAATCCACTATCGCGCGTGCGCAGATTAAACCCTCGCACTTCCGCAGCAATAGCGGCTGAATTAGTCTTCCGCACACTACTAATTAACAAGGGAACACACAGCGGTGCCATTAGCCTAATCTTCTTCACAAAGCCGCAATCGAATTCTACCCCGCGCGCAGTCTGCGCCTGCATTATCTGCGACATGTCGTTCATAAAAACAGGTATAAAATGCACAGCACTTGTGAATGTAAAAGCGTATTTGTACGGCACATGCAATATTTTGCAAAACGAATTTGCCAAATCGTTTAGCTGAGTAACATACATAACAAGAAACAGGGGCACCGCGCAGGCAACTAGGCGAATTACAACCGTTATTGCTGCCAAAATACTTCCTGTACCAATGTAGCCCCAAGGAAGCGCCACAAGCTGAGTGCCAGTAGAGGTAGTTAATAGTGCAATAAGTGCCAATATGATAGAAAAAATTGCAACTGCCTTCGCAAGTCCTAATGCTTGTTTTGTCATATGGCAACTAGCGGCTAAAGCGAAATCAATCGCAAGCACCGCGCAAAGAAATACTAAATTCGACGTGCAAAAACAAGCAATAGAGATAAGTAGTGCACATAGCACTTTAGCCACCGGATTCATCCGGTGCATCAAACTGTCTCCCGGTACATATTCCAAAAACTTCGCCATTAGCGCACCTCTTTCTCTACCCGGCTTGCAATAGCGTCTTCCATTTGTTGAAGCGTATCCGCGCACGCAATAGAACTCTGGTGCAATTCTGGAACATCTTCTGTAAGCTTCATTGAAATATCAGTTATCTGAGGTGGCAACAAATGCGCGCGTTGCAACACTTCGCTGTTACGCAGCACATCGAATGTCGGTCCATCTGCCACGATATGACTAGCTGTCATAGCAATAACGCGCTTGGCATAATCGCCAACCACTTCCATATCGTGACAAACCATAATTACAGTTGTACCCGCCATATGAAGCTCGGAAATTAAATCCATTACCTTTGTGCATTCGCGATAATCCAACCCAGTAGTAGGTTCATCTAGCACTATAGTAGGCGGACGCATAACAACAATCGATGCCAAAGCCAACAGCTGTCGCGTTCCTCTATTCAAAAGAAACGGCTCTGCATCTCCATCAAATCCGAAGCGCTCTATCATTTCATTAACACGGGGAATAGCCTGTGCGCTGTCTACCCCCTGAGCAGTAAAGCCAAACAGCAATTCATCGCGCACAGTATTGCAGCATATTTGCCTATCGGGGTTCTGAAACAGAAAGCCGACGCGCTGCGCCAATTGGCTAGTGCGCAAACTAGTAGTGGGAGTGCCATCTATAAGCACTTGCCCGCAAGTGGGCTTCAAAAGACCGTTCACAAGACGCATCGTGGTAGACTTCCCTGCCCCGTTCGTGCCAACAAACGCAACAAAATCACCATCGGAAATTTGAAACGAAAGCCCATCGACTACTGGTGTTTCGTCATCATAAGAAGCACTAACATTCTTAAACTCTATCATGCCAGCACCTCCTTACATACACGCACAGCATCCGCAACATCGCACACCGCAGCCCCGCGATAAAGCCCGCGCTTGCGCAGCCGGTTAATAAGACTTGTAGACCTTGGCACATTTACGCCTATATCAAGTAATTCATCGGAATGCGAAAGAACCTCTTGTGGCGTTCCGTCAAAACGAATGCGCCCGTCGTCCACTATAACTAGCTTGTCAGCGAAATCAGCTAAAAGAGCAATCTTTTGTTCAACCACCACAACAGTCATACCATGCTCGGTAGCATAATTCTTCAACAAACTGAATACATTGAATGACGATGCCGGATCTAATTCCGCTGTAGGCTCATCCAGAAGCAAAATGCGCGGCTTCAAGGCAATTATCGCCGCCAAAGCAACTTTTTGCTTCTGTCCACCAGACAAAGAATCTATACTGCGACTTCGAAGATCGCTTATTCCCATCGCTTCTAGCGCCTCGCTTACACGCGATGGTATTTCATCTTTTGCGACACCAAAATTTTCCAACCCGTAGAGAATTTCATCTTCCACAACCGATGAAACCATTTGCGAATCTATATCTTGGCACACGCTTCCCACCAAGCGCGATATGTCGGTTAAGCTGGCTTCAACGGTATCAAGACTACCCACAACAACGCTGCCATAAAAGTCTCCGGGATAGCAATGCGGAATTATTCCATTCATGGCATAAGTTAGGGTAGATTTACCCGATCCAGCAGCACCGGTTATACCAACAAAGCACCCATCGGGAATTATCAAGCTAATATCGCGCAGCGCGAAATTGTCGTGCTCAGCATACTTAAACGAAAAATCTTTCAGATAGATCATTTGCAGCCCTTGTTCTTAACTAGATAATCAACCTTGCAAATTCTAGCGCTTCAATACGCGAGATAAAGGCAGAGCAAGTATTTCAACGATAACGCAATTAATACAAGCAGTACCGAACACCATTACTGCATAAGTTATCAGAATGGCTCCTATATTAAGACCGTTCATAAGACCCACAATTATTGCGAAGGTATAGCCCGAAACTACAGTTGAAAGAAATGTAGTAACTAAAGGATTCAGATCCAATTTGCCTGCTTTTATAGGAATAAGAATTAGCAAACCGCATATAGTTGCGCCTAGTGTTTCTGATGCAATATTTACCCACGGAGTAGCGTTGAGCATAGGAATTTGACTGATAAGCCCAGTAAGCAAACCTATAATTGCGGCTTGACCCACATTCGGTCTTACAAGAATTATCGCCAAACAATACATTGCTATCATGAAGTTTGGCTTCATTCCTCCAAAGCTAAGGAAAGACGACACTGTAAGTTTTAACACCGCGCCCGCAGCCAAAAGAACTGCGATTAGAATTAAATCTCGTACAGAAAGCCCTTTATCACGAGTCTCTTTCACTTCGCGCTTTTGCGCAGTTACCGTTTGCGTGCGACTCTGACCCGTCGGTGTTTCGTCTGTTTTATCTGTAACTGTTGCATTTTCCATCTTCTTATCCTTTCTTAATAGACTTGATTTAGCGCATAAAAAAGACCCTCGGCGGATTACCGAGGGTCCTAATTTGTGCGCGTAGACAACTAAGCTTCGATAATCCGTTCTATCTTGACTTGTGCCACCACCATGCGCAGGCAAACGCCTTATGGGCGCTATGTAATGCCTTATGTCCGCAGAGTGTAGTCAACACAATCTCCATTCGATTAACGAGCTGGACAGATTCTATCACTGTATTAGCGTCTTGCAAGCATTAATTCGAAATATGTTGCAGAAGTTCTTGCGCGTGGGCAATAGATGTGTCGGTAACACTACCGGACAGCATGCGTGCAATTTCGCGTTCGCGGTCGGGTCCGCACACAAGCTGAATATCGGTTTCAGCAACGCCTTCGCGCTCATATTTGCGAACTACATAATGCTTGTCAGCCCGCGCGGCAACCTGTGCTAAATGCGTAACGACCAACACTTGATGAGTGCAAGATAGCTGCACTAACACATCAGCCAACGCATTAGCCGTAGCTCCACCTACACCGGCATCTATTTCGTCAAACACAAGAGTAGATACCTCGTCTTTGTCTTCCATAACAACATGCAAAGCCAATAATACGCGCGACAGCTCACCACCCGAAGCTATACGTGACAAAGGACGTGCTTGCATGTTATGTGCCGGTCGAAAAGCCAACTCTACCTTATCGGCACCAGACATAGTCCACTGATTGCGTGGCAACAATGTTACTTGACATTCAACACCTGCGCTGCCCATTTCGAGATTTGCCATAACGTCAACTATCTTAGAAGCGAAATCGATGGCAACTTGCTGCCTAGACTTACTTAGAGCCAAAGCAGCCTGTTCAAGTGCCGCGTTTGCCTGTTCAAGTGATGCAACCGCTTCAAGCTCTAGACTTTCGGAATTATCAAACATCGAAATTTTCTCGCGCGCTTCATCGGCTTTCGCTACCACATCGGCTACGGTGGGTCCGTAGGCGCGCATAAGCCCCTGATATGCTGCAATACGCTGCTGCATCCTATCAAGGGCATCCTGCTCGAATTCTATTCCATCTACATAAGCAGCAACATCTCGCGCAACATCTTCAATAATGTATACAGACTCACGCAAAGTATCGGCAAATTTCGCCAATGTTTCGTCGTGGCGCGCGCCATCATCTAGCGACGATACGGCTTGCCCAAGATACGTAAGCGCACCATCGTCGCCAGAAAGCGCTTCTCTGGCTACACTGGCAGCGCGAGCTAGTGCTTCGGCATTTTCAGCCTTAGATAAAGCAGCTATCAATTCTTCATATTCCCCTACATCTGGAGAAACGGCATCTATTTGACGCAATACAAATGTTGCCTGTTCCAGCTGCTCGGCAGACGCTTTTCCGCCCGCACGTATTTCTTCCAAATGCGCAAAACATTCTGAGTAGTGCTGATAAGCCTGCGCATATGCGCTTACAAGCCCCTCATTGCCAGCCCAAGCATCTAAAAGCCTTAAATGCGTTGAAGCTTTCAACAACTCTTGGCTATCGTGTTGACTGCATAGGTCTATGCTCGCAGCTAACGCATCTGCAAGCTCTCCCACACTTACCATTTGTCCATTTAATTGCACGCGCGACTTACCGTCCGCAGACACGCGGCGAACAACCACATATTCGGCATCGCCGTCTATAAAGAACCTACCCTGCACACACGCTTCGTCCGTTCCTTCACGCACACAGGAACGCTCGCCACGCGCACCCATCAAAAGTTTGCACGATGTAAGAAGCGCTGTCTTGCCGGCTCCTGTCTCGCCAGTAAGCACGGTAAGACCAGATGAAGGTTCAATGCTAGCATCGGCTATCAAAGCTAAATTTTGAACATGTATCTCATCTATCATTAGCTCATCCTATTCAAAACATGCCGCGTGCGTGTATATCAGCTTCTACGACTAGAACCATAAGCCGCATTTTTTCTATTCCCATACGCGCTACCTTTGCGTGCATTCTTTTTCAGATCCGCCAAAACGTCTTTTTCGCTCATATTGTCAACGGTGGTTCGCAATTTAACAACCTGATCACGCAAACGAGCCGCCTCTTCAAAATCCATACCAGCAGAAGCTGCCTGCATTTCTTCTTCCATAGACATAATAATGCGCATAACTTCATCCCGCGAAAGTTCTGCCAATTCGCGATTAATATCTTCCGCACTAATCCCCTTCGATTCCTCCACTATGGAATCCATAATGTCATTTATTTTTTTGCGAATGGTTTTAGGCTCTATGCCGTGCTCTTCGTTATAAGCCATTTGGATATCGCGACGACGGCGCGTTTCGTCTATAGCCCGCTTCATTGAATCGGTAATCTTATCGGCATACATTATTACCTGACCCGAAACATTCCTAGCCGCGCGTCCTATAGTTTGCACAAGAGAGCGGTGGTTACGCAAAAACCCTTCTTTATCAGCATCCAAAATTGCCACAAGGCTTACCTCTGGCAAATCTAAGCCTTCTCGTAAAAGATTTATGCCTACAAGCACATCAAATTCGCCTTTGCGAAGGTCGCGCAATATCTCAACGCGCTCAAGCGTACCTATATCTGAATGCATATAGCGCGCTTTCACGCCTCGGTCTAGCAAATGGTCGGTTAAATCTTCAGCCATCCTCTTTGTAAGCGTTGTAATCAAAACGCGCTCATTACGCTCGGCGCGCTGTTTTGCTTCATCTATTATGTCGTCAATCTGGCTTTTTGTAGGGCGTAGAATTATCTCCGGGTCAAGCAATCCAGTAGGTCTAATTATCTGTTCGGTCTGCTTCTGGCTAACTTTTTCCTCATAATCGCCCGGCGTGGCGCTTACGTATATAAATTGCGGAACCCTATCTTCAAATTCATCGAAGCGTAAAGGTCTGTTGTCTAAAGCCGAAGGCAATCTAAAACCATGCTCCGCCAACGTTACTTTGCGCGAACGATCACCTTCATGCATTCCTCTAATCTGCGGCACGGTAACATGACTCTCGTCAATAATGCACAGAAAATCATCTGGAAAATAATCTATTAATGTGTACGGCGGCTCTCCTGCAGCGCGACCATCTAAATGCCGTGAGTAGTTTTCTATACCCGAGCAAAAACCCATTGTTTCTAGCATCTCTAAATCATAATTGGTACGCATTTCTAAACGCTGAGCCTCAAGCAGTTTACCTTCCTTGTTAAACTGCTCTAAACGCTGACGTAATTCTTCGCGAATCGTGCCAAGCGCCTTATCCATTTTTGGACGCGCTGTAACGTAATGCGAGGCAGGCCATATAGGCACAGCATGAAAACTGCTTAAAACCTCTCCGGTAACAGAATCGACTTCATCTATGCTTTCTATTTCGTCTCCCCAAAATTCAACGCGAATTGGATTGTCTGCATAGGGCGGAAAAATATCTAGCGAATCGCCGCGAACACGAAATGTACCGCGCTTTAATTCGTAATCGTTGCGGTCATACTGGATATCAATCAAACCATATATAACCTCATCACGATCCGATGGCGTATCTTTATCCAAGAATACAGCCATACCGGCATAATCTTGCGGACTACCTATACCGTATATACAGCTAACCGACGCAACTACAATTACGTCTCGGCGCGACAAAAGCGCACTTGTGGCAGCATGGCGCAATTTCTCAACTTCCTCATTTATAGAAGCATCTTTTTCTATAAACGTATCGGAAGATGGCACATAAGCTTCAGGCTGATAATAATCGTAATACGATACAAAATACACCACTGCATTGTCTGGAAAAAACTCGCGCAACTCAGCTGCAAGCTGCGCCGCAAGCGTCTTGTTGGGAGCCATAATAAGTGTCGGCTTTTGTACAGCCTCTATAACTTTAGCCATGGTGAAGGTTTTGCCAGAACCCGTAACGCCCAAAAGCGTCTGATAGCGCAAGTTTTCATTTACGCCATCTGCCAAAGATACTATGGCTTGCACCTGATCTCCGGCAGGCTCGTAAGGAGACACCACTCGAAGCGGCGCACCTCCAAGCATATCCGGGTTAAGTTTGCCCTGCATAGCTGTACCTTCAATGTTTTTCAGATGACTAGACATGGCGCTCCTGATAAAGAAAAGCCCGGTGGAAATACACTTCCACCGGGTTAATTAATAAATCTATAGAACCGCTATGATTGCTTACGTCTAATCCACCAAGCAGTAACCTCGTTATATAGCTCTTCCTTTGTGGAATCGTTATTGAAAACAACATCAGCAGCTTCAATACGCTCAGCATCGGTAATTTGTTGACTAATACGACGCCTAACATCACCTTCTTCGAAGCCAGAAGCCACAGCACGCTGAATCCGCATATCTATTGGAGCCAACACCGCCATAACTATATCTGCCGACCAAGCAAGCGAAGTAGAACGATTCTTGAATACGGAATATTCAATAACCACCGCTTCTGAGCCATTAGCTTCTAGTTCATCTATCATATCGGCATAAGACTCTTCAATGCGAGGCATCGTTATGCGGTTGAGTTTACGAGTCTCTGCGGGGCTTAGGAAAGCTTTAGCAGCCAAGCGCGAACGCACTATCTCGCCATCGTCTCCTAAAATATCTTCACCAAATGCTTCGGTAAGTTCTTCTTTCACAATCTCCCATTTAAGGACATCATGACCGACCTGATCAAGATCAATAAAATCTAACCCCTGATCGGTGAGCGCTTTACGAGCGGTAGATTTACCCGCTCCCATGCCCCCGATTACGAAGATCTTTTCCACAGACGATACCTGCACTTCCCTAACTATTCAGCAGCTTCAGCGGAACCTTCAGCAGCAGGCTCTTCCTGCTCTGCAACAACCTCTGTAGCAACTGAAGCCTCAGAATTAGCTTCCTCGCTCTGTTCTACTTCTACATTAGCTGTTTCTGTAGACTCTTCATCTTCGCTCTTACGGCGAGACTTCGCTTCATCAACCGCTACGGTTTCATCTATCTCAATCTCATAACCAAGCTCTTCAGCAGCAGCCTTCATAGACAAAGAAATGCGGCGGCGGTCAGGATTAATCTCCATAACCTTCACTTTCACTTCCTGCCCTTGCTTAACTACCTGAGCTGGAGTTTCAACATGGCGAGAAGCCATTTCGGAAATGTGCACAAGACCCTCGATAGAACTGCCGAGTTCAACAAAAGCGCCAAATGGAACGATCTTTGTTACAACGCCATCAACGATAGTACCTACCGGATAGCTATCCACAAGTTCGATCCACGGATCGTCGGTGGTCTGCTTTAAGCCAAGCGATATGCGCTCACGCTGCAGATCAACGTCTAGAACCTCAACCTCTACTTCATCTCCAACTTTTACAACTTCGCTAGGATGATTTACATGGTTCCAAGACAGCTCGGAAATATGTACCAAACCATCTATTCCGCCAAGGTCAACAAATGCACCAAAGTCTACGATGCTAGAAACGTTACCTTTCAGGCGCATGCCCTTAGACAGCTTAGAAAGAATTTCTGTACGCTCAGCTCTGCGACCCTCTTCGAGCAGCACACGACGCGACAGAACAACATTGTTGCGATTGCGATCCATTTCAATGACGCGCGCTTCAATCTCGGTGTTCAGATACATATCAAGATCTTTTACGCGACGAAGATCAACCAGAGAAGCAGGTAAGAAGCCACGCAGACCAATGTCAAGAATTAGACCGCCCTTAACAACTTCAATAACTTCACCAGTAACAATTTCGCCAGCCTTGAATTTCTCTTCCACACGATTCCATGCACGCTCGTACTCTGCACGCTTTTTGGATAGAATCAGACGACCGTCTTTATCTTCTTTTTGCAGAACGAGAGCTTCGATATGATCGCCCAAGTTTACTATCTCGGAAGGATCAATATCTTTGCGAATGGAAAGCTCGCGCAGCGGAATAACGCCTTCACTTTTGAAGCCAATGTCTACAAGCACTTCGTCGTGCTCTAGCTTCACTACAGTTCCCTCTACCAGATCTCCCTCGTCGAAATCTGTGAGGGTGCCATCAATCATGGCATTTAGCTGATCATCAGATACATCGTCGAATTGGATAACAGACGTGTTCTTTATCTCGGTCAAAACGGACCCCTTTCAGATTTTTAGGGACCCCGTTTCAATAAGCAGTCGTCTTGAATACAGTCGAAACTTACATTCCTCGGGGGCCAATATTTCATTTGCTTATATGTTTTTACAAGCCTTCCGAGTATATCACGTAGGTCTGTTGCGCGATGTAAAATTTCGGCGTATACACGCCGTTCACCGATTCAACATTTAATGAATTTAAAAGGTGGTGGGCCCTGCAGGATTCGAACCTGCAACCAAAGGATTATGAGTCCTCTGCTCCACCATTGAGCTAAGGGCCCAAAGCAGAACTTAATAAAGGTGGTGCGCCATGAAGGACTCGAACCTTCGACCTTGGGATTAAGAGTCCCCTGCTCTACCAACTAAGCTAATGGCGCATCAGTCGAACACAAAGCGATTTGACATTGTAGGCGAATACCGCACTTCATGCAAGCAGATTTCCTCATATTTTTTATGTACTCAAAGAGAAAAACGAACCCTGCCGAACTTCGCAGTTCAAACAGGGCTCGTAAAATAGGTTTATGGGGTGGCTGATGGGACTTGAACCCACGACCTCCAGAGCCACAATCTGGCATTCTAGCCGACTGAACTACAGCCACCGTGTTGCGTTTTCGCGCAAGGTAGGATTATACGTTTGCGCTGCTATCTATGCAAGCATTTTCTACATCTTCTCGGGAGCGCTTACTCCAAGCAGGCTAAGCGTAAGAGCCAACATTATGCGAGTTGCATCACATAACGCCAAACGCGCCTTTGTTAGTTCTACATTATCGGTTAGCACTTTACACTCGGTATAGAAGCTATGGAACAGCGATGCTAAATCTTGCGCATAGTGTGTTAGTCGGAACGGTTCACGATCGCGCGCTGCCAAAGCTATCAAATTCCCAAAGTCAGCCATTTTGCGCATTAATGCAAGCTCTGTATTGTGCGTTAGCATTGACAAATCGCAGCCATCTGGTGCAACAATTTCAGCCAATTGCGCAATAGACTTGCCATCTGTGCTGCCCTGCCCCGCCGCTTCGTAAGCCTTACGAATTATGGAACAAATGCGCGCATGTGCATACTGAACATAGTAAACAGGATTAGATGAATCTTTTTTCTTGGCTTGCTCAATATCGAAGTCGATAGGCTGATCGCTCGAACGAGAAAGCATGAGATAACGCGTAGCATCTACACCCACTTCATCTATTAGCTCTTCGAGCGTAACCATCTCGCCTGTGCGCTTGCTCATGCGCACAGCTTCGCCATCTCGATATAAATTCACCAGCTGACCTAAGACTATCTCTAAATTGCCCGGCCAGCCCCAAGCCTCTAACATGCATTCACAACGCTTCACATAACCATGATGATCGGCGCCCCAAATGTTTATAAGATGATCAAAACCGCGCATTTTCTTATCGTAGTGATAAGCAACATCGCTCATAAAATAAGTCATCTCGCCATTGGCTTTTATCATAACGCGATCTTTTTCATCCCCCAGCGCTGAGGAACGAAACCAAATGGCACCCTGTTCTTCTTTTACATAGCCCTTGTCTTCCATAGCTTTAAGACTACGAGATACTGCACTTTCACCATTTTCGTCTTCAACATATAAGCTGCGCTCACTAAACCAGCAATCAAAAGTAGTACCCAAACGACCAAGCACTTTATGCTGCAAGTCAAGCATTTCTTGATAGGCTATTTCGCGAAATGCCTCCATGCGCTCTTGCTCAGACATATCCTCATACTTATTGCCATCGCGGTCTATTATCTCTTGTGCAATGTCGGCAACATAACTGCCGCCATAACACTGTTCTGGCATTTCTACGTCGTGACCTAGAAGCTGCATATATCGCACAGATACAGAATTCCCGAATACGTCCATTTGGGTTCCGTGGTCGTTGATGTAGAACTCTTCGTAAACATCGTAACCGGCGTGACGCATAACTCGCGCCATAGCATCGCCTAATGCACCCCAGCGACCATGCCCTACATGCAAAGGACCAGTAGGGTTCGCCGAAACGTACTCTAGATTTATCTTGCGCTGACCTTCTGCAATGGTACCACGCCCGTAGTCTTCGCCAAGCTGTCGCACCGTATGCACAACATTTTGCAATACCGCATCAGCCAAACGTATATTAATGAACCCTGGACCCGCTATTTCCACCGATTCAATAACATTGTTTTCGGGCAAATGGTCAACTATAGTCTGCGCTATATCGCGCGGACTTTTATGCGCCAACTTTGCCGTGCGCATAGCCACCGTAGATGCCCAGTCACCATTAGCTTCGTCGCGCGGACGTTCAAGCGCAGGTTCAGGAGTAGCCGCTGAATCTTCCAACGAAATAGAACCATCAGCCATAGCAGCTTCAATGGCTGTTTCAAATATCTTTTCAAGCTGTTCACGAATCTCCATTAGTCAAACTCCGATTCAAGTTGAGCTTACATAGATTTAGAACATGCGCACTTAACAAAATAAAACGTAACGCCAGAAAATACGCATCACTTACATTTTGTAAAATCAGCGCTGCTCCGTCGGGTCATTATAGCAGGTAGCACGACGATTTGAAGCGCAACCAACACTAAAGATAAGGCGATTATAAGCCAGTTTCATCAAACCGTAATAATACGTTGACACCCCGTTTTCTTATGAAAACAAAATCGCACTAGAATAGCCTTATTTAAAACCTTAAAACACCATTTCAAAGCGCACTCGGTGAATAAAAAGGAGGCAAAAATGGCAAGTAAGATTGTTAATGCAGATTATGTATTAGAAAACCTAGATAAGATACATATAGTAGATGTGCGACCAATTGAAATGTATGAAAACGGACATATTCCAAATGCCAAATCTGTACCACTAATGGCAGCAAAAGAAGAAGGTGGCGATGTTGCTGCCATAATTGAAAAAAGCGTAGAAGCACTAGGCATTAAAAAGGACAACCCAATTATTATCTACTGCCACGATGGAGGGCTTGCCCACGAGGCATGCGATTTGCTGGAATCTAAAGGGTTTACAGAGGTGTATTGCTATGAAGGAAGCTGGATTAATTGGATAATGGATAGCTCTCGCCCTGTTGAACGCTAAGGCTTTGGCAGTTTTGACCATATAAAACGCCACAGAGCCTAGTGTGTGTCCGCAAATAATGCTCCTATAACATCTTCAAACATCTGAGCGGGAATCCAAGGCTGCGCCGATGCAGGCGTGCCAATGCCTATCTCGTAGCACGCCTCATCGGATAGATGAATTCGCGCAAGCCCACCGGTTAAATCCGCTGTAGCATCTAGCATGTTTGTAGGACAAAACACTCCGCCAAGCCCGGCTTCACACATTGCCAGAAGAGTCATCATATTCTCCGACTCTACAAGTCCTTTTGGCTTTATACCAGCCTTCTGCAATTCGACCCGCGCAATACTTCCCGAAATGTCATCGATGGTTTCAAGAAGAAACGGGCAATTGTCAAGAAGACTTAAACCGTTTTCTTCAACGGCTGTAATTGCTTTTTCAGCTTCCATGCCAACAATAGATTCCAAAAGTTGTGGGTCCAGTATCAAAACTATCTCTTCTTTATATAAAGGACGCACCGCCACCCCGGGATGCACATTCCCAAAACTAGCCACTACTATGTCAGCTTCGCTTCGCTCGGCTAAATGCACAAGTTCTTCATTGGTGCCCTCTATCAATTTGATACGCACACCGGGCATGCTTCGATGAAACTGCTTTACAATGTGGGGCATCAAAACCCTTCCGCGCATATTCGATATGCCAATCTTCAATTCGCCAAAACCACCAATAGTTACTTCGCTTACTTGGCGCAACATCCGCAAACGCGACGCCTCTTGTTCACGCGCATAAGATATAAAAGCCTCGCCTGCTCTAGTAAGAGTAAGCGGAGTAGTTCTATCTATGAGTTTGCCCCCAAGCTCGTTTTCCAACGAAGCCAAACGCGCTGAAAGCGTCTGCTGCGGAATTTGCAATTCTTCTGCCGCCCGAGTAAATGTGCCTTTCTCGACCAGCCGCAAAAACCAATCCCACGACTCTAGTGACATTAGCCCTCCTGCTTGTTGTTCGCTACATGTGCAACCATGTTTTTTCGTAATCCTACCGAAAAATATTGTTACATCTTTGTTATGTCGACAAAATAACAAACTTTTACGGCTAAAATACAGCGTGAATAGAACATGGTTTCTAGTTCTAGTTTAGAAACACACGTTTCAGACCACTTGTGCTTAACGAGGGAAAAGGAGAAACAAGTATGAAGAAAAAACTTCGTGCGCTTTCAGTGGCCGTGGTTGCTGGCGCGCTAGCTCTAGGTCTTGCTGGTTGTTCTGGCGGTTCTGCCGGTTCTAGCAGCGCAGCAAGTTCAGATGCGCCTGCCAGCGAATCATCTAACCTGCGTTTTGTTACCGGCGGTGAGTCGGGAACTTATTACGCATACGGCAATGTACTTGCACAGTATGCAACCAATGGCGATTATGGCGTTGCTGTTACAGCACTATCGGGCAACGGCAGCCAAGCTAATGTACAAGCTCTTGAAGACGGAGATGCCGATATTGCATTCTGCCAGTCAGACGTTTTAGCATATGCTTATGAGGGCACTAATCTTTTCGAAAATGCCGCATACAAAGATTTCTCAATAGTGGCTGACCTTTATCAAGAACAGGTCCAGATTGTAACTTGCGACCCGAACATTAAGACAGTTGCCGACCTTGCTGGCAAAACTGTTTCTGTAGGCGCAGCAGGTTCTGGTGTGTATTTCAATGCAGTAGACGTGCTTTCAGCTTACGATTTAACACTTGATGACATCTCTCCTGTGTATCAGAGCTTCGCCGATTCCACCGATTCTCTGAAAGACAACAAGATTGACGCAGCATTTATCGTTGCAGGCGCACCTACAACCGCTATTACCGACCTATCTACCACAAAGACCGCATATCTGGTTTCTATGGATGATGAGCATGTAGCAAAACTGCTCGAAGCTTCTCCCTATTATGCAAAGGCAGTCATTCCGGCTGACACTTATGGTCTAGAGGGCGACGTAACAACTGTTTCAGTTGGCGCTGTTGTTATTGCTAACAACTCTATTTCTGAAGATGCAGTTTATGGTTTCGTGAAGTCAATCTTTGACGGTGCTGAAAACAATGCAGATGCACATGCTAAGTATAAAGAACTTGTTTTAGAAGATGCTGCTTCAATAAGCACCGTACCTTATCATCCGGGTGCTGCAAAATACTTCTCAGAGCAGGGTGTTACAGTAGCAAGCTAAGCCATATAATTGCTTGAATACTCATAATTACCTCTCTTTTAGAGAACAAGAGGGGTCGCGATTTAAGTCGCGACCCCTCAACTTAGTTCTATAAGCAGTATCAACATAAAACTAATAGGATTCCATTTTGCTGATACTTCTAATAGAACTGGCAAATTTAGCGTACGAGTTTACGCGAGGCTTAAAGATTTAACGAAAAGGAGGCGTGCGGATGGCTCTTTTCAAGAAGAAAAAGGATTCTGATACTAACGACATAATCGCCGAACTTGATCCAGCTGTTGTAAAAGACGGCACGATTGACACTGACGAGGTTATGCGCAAATACGATAAAGAATCGAATACGCGCATTTGGGAAGGTGTACCAAAGATTGTGGTTACAGCTTTCCTAGTGCTATTCTCGGTATATTGCATATGTATGACGCTGTTATCTACAGAACAAGCCGAGGCGCGTCTAGCTCGTTTTTTGGCGTTCATTATCGTTATAGGATTTATGATTTATCCTGCACGTAAAACCAATCACCGCGTAAATCACATTCCTTGGTACGACATAGTGTTAATGCTTGCAGGCTTCGGGGCATTTATGTATTTCGCTATGAATTGTACCGAGATACTACTTATGGGAGCACGCATTGAACCTATTCATGTAGCGCTGGGTATAATTGGGATTCTTGTACTGGCAGAATTATGCCGGCGCTGCGTGGGGCTTCCGATCATAATAGTTGTAGCGTGTCTTGTTATATACGCATTCTACTGGCAGATGACATCGTCTAGTAACGCCGATTTCTACAATTCGCTGCGCAAAGTTGTTCAAAAACTGTTCTATACAACATCGGGTGTTATCGGCACGCCGATTAATGTTTGCTATACCTATATAGTATTGTTTGTTATATTTGGCGCATTCCTAGAGCGTACAGGAATTGCGAATTTCTTTATCTCGCTAGCAAATCGCATTGCGGGCTGGTCAAGCGGTGGTGCTGCTAAGGTATCTGTTATAGCATCGGCTTTATGCGGAATGGTTTCCGGTTCATCGGTGGGAAACACCGTAACCACAGGATCTGTAACTATTCCTATGATGAAAAAAACTGGCTATAAGCCGGAATTTGCCGGCGCAGTTGAAGCAGCCTCGTCGTCTGGCGGACAAATCATGCCCCCCATCATGGGTGCAGCTGCGTTTCTAATGGCAGAATATATAGGCATCCCCTACATTGAAGTTGCAACAAAAGCTATTATCCCTGCCTTGCTATATTTTGCCGGCATATTTATTGCAGTACATCTTGAAGCGAAGAAACTAGGTCTAAAAGGAACCCCTAAAAGTGAACTTCCCACTATTCCCTACCTGCTTAAGAACTGCTATCTAATTTTGCCTCTTGTCCTTCTGGTATGGCTTGTAGCCTCTGGTACTCGCACCATGGCGGCAAGCGCAGCTATCTCAATTGCCGGCGCATTCATAATAGGTTTTATAAACTTCTTGCTTAACAGCTGGCGTGAGCGCGCAGAAGGCGAAAGTTTCGGCGCTGTATTCATGGAAACTGTAAAAATTGCTGCATTAATGGTTGTTGACGCTTTCTCTGCCGGAGCAAAAAACACAATTGCTGTTGCAGTTGCCTGCGCTATGGCTGGCATGATTGCCGGATGCATCACAGTAACCGGTCTAGCTTCAACCATAATTAACGTTATAGTTTTGATGGCGGGCGACTTCATTATTATTGGCTTAATATTCACTATGATTTGCTGTTTGATTCTTGGAATGGGTGTACCAACCACAGCAAATTACTGCATTATGGCATCTACTTGCGCACCAATCTTAATTCAACTCGGAATAGACCCAATATGTGCGCATTTCTTCGTATTCTACTTTGGAATTGCAGCAGACATTACGCCACCAGTAGCGCTGGCAGCATATGCCGCAAGCGCCATTGCGAAGTCGCGCCCGATGGCAACAGCGGTTAACGCTACAAAACTAGGTATAGCAAAATTTGTGGTGCCTTACATCTTTGCATTCAGCCCAATATTGTTGCTTGTGGGCGACAATGTAACCTTGCCTGCAGTTCTTCTTAACACAGGCACGGCACTTGTCGGCGTATTTGGATTGCAATGCGCACTTACCAATACCCTATTCCAGCATCATTTAAACCCAGTTTTCCGCATCATATTAGCTATTGGCGGACTGGGTATGATGATTCCGGGCACAGTATCAGATATTGCCGGTTTGGTAATCATAGTTGGTATGTGTACGGTTCAATATATACTGTCTAAAAAGCATCACAGCACTTCTGCATTATCCGATGAAATTAGCAATACAGATGCACTACCTAAATCGAATGACTTGGAATTGGATGAAACCGTTACTGACAACTCTTAATAAGCCGAGCACACAAGGCACGGAGGAAACTTATGAGTGAGCTTATAAACGATACCAACATAATTTGGGTAACTGGAAATAAAGGTTTTATTGGTAATGCGATATGCACATGCCTAGAAAATGCAGGATTCACAGTTGTGGGAACTGATGCAGAACTTTCAGTATGCGAAAGCGAACGTTTAGAAGCGTTTGCAGAGGAAATTCAACCCCGTGCCGTAATAAACTGCGCGGGAATTAGACGCGATGCTACCAGTTTATCTAACCGGGTAAAAGCCTACGAAGTAAATGCCATCGGTGCGCGCAATGTTGCACTAGCCGCCAATACTGTAGGGGCAACCATCATACAAGTTTCCTCCGACGATGTTTATTCCTCCAAACTAGATGAGCCCGTAAACGAATTCGATAATCCGCATCCAAACACACCTTATGGTAAATCTAAACGCGCCGGCGAAATGATGGTAAGAAACATAACATCAGACCATATAATTATTCGCTCGTCTTGGCTATACCATACAAGCGGTGGTCGCCTAAGAGAAGTTTTAGATGCCGCAGAAGCAGGCGCAAAATGCCCGGCGCGCACCGATCAATTTGCTGCCCCAACAAGCGTTGATACCTATGTCAAATTTATGATTAAAGTCCTAGAACGTGGTGGAACGGGCACATTCCATATTGCATCGCGCGGTCAGGCTAGCCGATACGATTTTGCAGCAAAAGTACTAGAGTTAGCCGGCTATAACCCAGAAAGCATACTAGTACCCGAAGCCGACCCAAAAACTGCCGAGAATGTAGTATTAGAGAGCTTGATGCTAGAGATGTTTGGGGCAGAATTGCCAACATGGGAAGACGATCTAGAATCGTATATGAAGGCAGCAGGACTAGCCGCCAGCTAAAAAAGAAAAGCTGCTTTTTATTTTATTGGTATAGTTACAGTGAAGGTGGATCCTTGACCTAGCTTGCTTTCCACCTGCACTTGCCCGTTATGGCTAAGTGCAGCATGTTTTACAATAGCAAGCCCAAGTCCTGTTCCCCCTGTTTCTTTCGAGCGGCTTTTATCTATACGATAAAACCTCTCGAATATCTTGGTTAGTTCGTCTTCTGGCATGCCAATACCTGCATCTCTTACAACTACGACAGCCTCTTTTGCGGGTTGAACACGCTCGCCCACTATCACATCAACATATCCATTATCAACGTTATAGCGAATTGCATTTGTAATTAGATTTGACATCATCTCGTCAAGCAGCGATTCGTCACCTTCAATAAATACCGATTCACCACTAACGCGAATATCGACATCTTTTTTGTTGGCTATTGGAGCAAGCCTATCAGCCACCTGTTTTGCCAAAATAAATAGATCAACATCCTTCAAATTTGACGCAGAAATTGAACCGCTATCCAAGCGCGACAAAGTAAGCACATCATCAATAAGGCTACGCATATTCTCTGCTTCTTCGTGAATAATGCGCGAAAATTTCGGAATATCTTCTTGGCTTACAAGACCGCCTTCCATCAACTCTGTATAACCCACAATTACTTGTAGAGGAGTTTTTAGTTCATGCGACACATTCGCGGAAAAATCGCGACGCATGCTGTCAGCGCGCGCAAGATCTTCATTTTGACGCTCCAACATCAATCGCTGATCATCTATTCTTGCAAGAAGCGGACTCATTTCGCTATACCCCTCGCCTTTCAAAGGTTCAGTTACATCCATATTATCTAAAGGTCGCATAATTCTTTTTGTAAGCAATTTTGAGAAAACAACAACCAATACAGCTACAACAAGAATAACTATCACTATTGGCACAACAAACCTTGCAGCAAAAGCAATAAGAGACTCGCGCGGCTCCGCCAAACGGACAATTGCACCGTCATCTAAACGAACCGCAGCGTAAAGCATATCTTTTTTAAGTGTGTCCGAATAACGAATTACATAAGCTGTACCCTCACGTACAGCACCCTGAAATTCTGGACGATTTGAATGGTTGTCTAGTTCTTTAAGGATATACTCACCATTGTTAAGCTGACTCTGTGCGCTATCAAAAACAACCTCGCCGTTTTCGTCAATAAGTGTATAGCGAAGATCAGCTGACACCTGTGCATCCATCAAAGCCAAGCGTTCACTTTCATCTATGACATTCATCTCGCTAGCAATGTTTTGCGCAAGTTTTTCAAGACGCGACTCTTCAAAGCCCTCAAATATAAAATAATAAAGAGCTGTAAAAACTAGAGTTAAAGCCAGCACAACCGAAAGCGTAAATGCCAGCAAAAGCGAATTTACTGTTGATGAAAGACGACGCTGGCTCACGATGAATCGCCTTCACGCCTCATGCGGTACCCCACGCCGCGCACAGTTTCTATGCTATTTTCCGCGTCGCTGCAAACTGCTCCTAATTTCTGACGCAGCGTCTGAATATGCACGTCCACAGTACGCGAACTGCCCATAAAAGAAGTACCCCAAACGCGCTCAAGAAGCTGCACCCTGCTTAGCACATTGCCAACATTCGCCATAAGCGCATGCAACAGTTCAAATTCTTTAAGAGTAAGTTGCACAGGAGTTTCGCAGACTTTGACAGTATGAGCAGACAGGTCAAGCTCTATGCCAGCGTTCGACATAATGTTTATATTAGCTGCACTAGAAGAACTTGCACGCCTTAAAAGCGCACGCACACGCGACACTAATTCCATCATCCCAAACGGCTTAGCTAGATAATCATCAGCGCCAGCGTCTAAACCGGATACAGTATCTATCTCTGTACCCTTCGCAGTCAGCATCATGACAGGAATGGAATGAGTGCGCGTATCTTCGCGCAAACGGCGCAGTATTTCAAGACCATCTATATCTGGCAACATAATATCTAACAACACTGCATCAGGCAAAGCCACTGAACATTCTTTAAAGAAATCATTAGCGTGAGCAAACCCGATTGTTTCAAAGCCCGCCTGACGCAGTGCGTAGATGGCAAGATCGCGGATATGCTCGTCATCTTCAACGTAGTAGAGCATGCTAAAGAAAACTCCTAACGCGTCGCATATCGATCCACATCTTTATTGTAAAACCACAGCAGCGCAATAGTGCGTACTGCCATTGTAAGGTTTATGCAAAACAACACTACTCAAAACATACGAAATGCAATAAAAGACACCTCCAAGCATGCCAAAAGGCATCTTGCTCTATCCGAAGCGCCCCGAAACGTAATCAGCAGTACGCGGGTCAACGGGGTTTGTAAACAGCTCGTCGGTATTCCCGAATTCCACCATGTCTCCCAATAGGAAAAATGCCGTTTTGTCGGACACGCGAAGTGCTTGCATCATATTATGAGTAACCATAATTACCGTATAGTCATTCTTTAATTCGCTTACCAATTCCTCAATTTTTGCAGTCGAAATAGGGTCAAGCGCACTGGTCGATTCGTCTAGCAACAGCACCTCAGGCTGTACTGCCAAAGCACGCGCAATACATAGACGCTGCTGCTGACCGCCGGAAAGCCCAAGCGCACTCTTTTTAAGACGATCCTTCAATTCGTCCCAAATAGCAGCACGTCTCAAACTCTGTTCTACTATCTCATCTAAGTCGGCATGCTTTTTTATGCCATGAGTTCGTGGTCCAAACGCAATATTGTCGTACACGCTCATTGGAAATGGGTTCGGCTGTTGAAATACCATACCGACACGCCGACGCAGATCGTTAACAGAAATATCGCGATAGGCGTCTTCTCCGTCAAGTGTAATTTTTCCATCTACACGACAACCCACCACAAGATCGTTCATACGGTTAAGCGTCTTTAATAAGGTAGATTTACCGCAACCAGACGGTCCAATAAGCGCCGTTACTTCGTTTTTAGGGAATGAAAGCGAAACATCTTTAAGCGCATGAAATTCACCATAGTACAGATTAAGGTTGTTTACTTCCATTTTAGAGAACGCACTGTCAAGTTCTTGCTCAATTTCCAAACTAACTAGGCTGTCTAGTTCAGTGCGGCTCGGTTCTGTTTTAGACGGAAGCACAGCAGCACCATTGTCGTTCATATTATCTAGTCCTTTCTCAATTTCTTTATAGCAACATTTGCGGCTAAGTTGAGAACTGTTACTACCACAAGAAGTACAACAGCCGTAGCGTAAGTTTCGTTCATATGAAGACCCTCGCTTGCAAGTACATACATATGCACCGCAAGTGTTCTGCAAGAATCTAGGAACGCAAACGCACCCTGCCCAACAAAATTAGGTATTTGCGCTATGGTTCCAGCTGTAAATAACAGTGCCGCCACTTCCCCAACACATCGACCAAGCGCCAAAATAATTCCACTTGTAATTCCGGGAGCCGCCGAGGGCATAACGCAGCGCATCACCGTGCGCAAACGCCCCGCGCCCAAACCGAAACCGCCTTCACGATATGAATCAGGTACCGCTAAAAGCGCCTCTTCAGTAGTGCGCATAATTGTAGGTAGAATCATAATTGCCAATGTGCATGCACCCGAAAGCAGCGATAATCCCCAATGTAGTGCAGTCACAAAGAAGAGCATTCCAAACAGACCATATATGATCGAAGGAATTCCCTGAAGTGTTTCCGTTGTTATACGTACAATGCGAACAAAACGCGACCCACGCGGAGCATATTCCACAAGGTAAACTGCACTTCCAACACCAATAGGTACTGCAATAATTAGGGAACATGCAGCCATAAGCACCGTATCAATAAGCGCGGGCATAAGCGATACATTTTCAGAAGTGTATTCCCATTCAAATAAGCTAGGTGTTATGTAGGGCACTCCGTTTATTAGAATGTAGCCAACTATAAGCAGGAGTACCGCTGTAGCAACAATAGCTCCTAAATAAACAACACCACGCATAACTAATGACGCAATTCGCACAGACATATTATGGCGCGGCGACACGTTGTCGTATTTTGAAATTGGTGGCATATTTCCCACCGCATTTGCGCCAGCTGCGCCAGTTGCGCCTACCGCCGACAATTCAAGCGGTGTATCATTTTTTCCCATCATCGAGATACCTCATTCTTCTTAATCGCATTGAAGAGTGCGGTAATAAGCATTATGAAAACAAATAGAACAACGCCGGTTGCAATAAGTGCGCCGCGATGTAAATCGGCAGCATAGCCCATTTCCAGCACAATATTTGAAGTCATAGTACGAACACCTTCAAATATGGATGTGGGTATAATAGGCTGATTGCCCGCGACCATAACCACAGCCATAGTTTCACCAATTGCACGCCCTACACCAAGCACGATAGCAGCCATAATTCCAGATACAGCCGCAGGAACAAGAACCCGGAACACCGAGCGCTCGTGTGTTGCGCCTAAGGCAAGTGCACCCTCGTAGTATTTCGATGGCACAGCATCTAGCGCGCTTTTTGACACGGTAATAATTGTTGGAAGAATCATGATTCCCAAAATGAATGCCGCCGCCAAAAGCGAAAGACCGCGAGAGGGCATTGTGTTTCGAATGAAAGGAACGACCAGCATTAGACCGAAGAAACCGTAAACAACACTTGGAATACCTGCTAGCAGTTCTATGCCGGGCACCAAAACTGAAGCCACCTTACCACTTGCAAAACGAGAAAGGAATATAGCACAGGCAACACCAGCTGGCACACCTATAATAATTGCTCCCGCCGTAACATAAATAGAGCCAACTATCATAGGGAAAATGCCGTACATTCCCGAGTTAGGCTTCCATGTTGTACCCAGCAGAAATTCAGGCAGTCCAATTTCGGCTATAGCAGGCACACCGTTAGCAAACAAAAACACACAAATTAAAGCCACAGCAAGAATTGAGATGGTGGCAGCCGCAGCAAACATAATTTTTGCTGCGGCCTCCTTAACAGACGCGGGACGCATTTAGGCGACCTCGCTCCAAGAGAGAATTTCTCCAGTGTAGATGCGCATCACTTGATCCGCCGTGAGATTAGTCACAGAAGACTCAGGTGCAACGATAACTGCGATTCCATCTAGCGCTATAGCTGTTGAGCTTACGCCAGCGGCAGTTTCGGAATCTTTGAGTTCACGCGATGCCATTCCGATATCGCACGTACCCTCGACTGCCATGTTTACACCAGTCGTAGAATCTGATTGCTGCACTTCAACAACCATATCTGGGTTAAGTGCTTTGTAAGCCTCTGCCAGCTTTTCCATAACTGGAGTTACGGAAGATGAGCCCGCCACAACAACCTTGCCGCTAAGACCACTTGGGGAATAAGCAGCTGCAGCGTCGTCTACAGAGATGAAATCGTTTTCGGAAACGACTTTCTGACCATCGGCGCTCATAATGAATTTAACAAAATCCTGCGCTGCTTCGCTAAGAGAAGCACCAGTCACGATATTGAATGGACGTGATATAGCATAGCTTCCGTTTTTGACATTTTCAGTTGTAGCTTCAACGCCGTCTATGTTCAAAGCCTTAACCGTGTCGTTTAGTGAACCTAGCGATATGTAACCTATACCAGCTGGATCACCTGCTACCGAAGTCATCATAACTGAGGTGGAATTCGTAATAGCTGCGGTGTCTGTAGTCATGTCAACTTTTTTGCCGCTATCGTCTTTCTGCTCAATTCCGAACAGTTCGATGAAAGCACCACGCGTGCCCGATCCATCTTCGCGAGAATACACCGAAATTAGCTCGTCTGTATTCGAGGATGCAGATTCGCCGTTACTGCTGCCCTCTGAAGCCTGCTGCGGACCGCATCCACTTAGCGCTATCGCACCAAAAGCTAGCGCAAAAGTTGTACAAACAACAGCTAGCACTCCCGCTTTTTTATTCACCACTGTTTCTCCTTTCGATTGAACAGCTTGTTTAACCGCTCAATACAGTCAAATAAAAACGATGTTCATATTCGCAGGAGAAAATCAGGCATAAGTAAGGCAATTGCAAAGAATTTGTAAAATCAGTGTGTAGAAAAGGCTTAGTAATTTGACTGCAGCCACAAAGCTTGACTGCAGTCACAAACAATTAATACGAAGCTACACGATGTCAATCTGAGCACCAACGGCAATTTCACCACCGTGAATAACTTTGCAAAACACCCCTTCACGAGGCATAATGCAGTCCCCCATTTTGTGATAAATAGCACAGTGAGCATGGCATTGTTTGCCAATTTGCGTAAGTTCAAGAACAACATCTCCCGAACGAAAGCGCGTTCCAATAGGTAGATTCTTTAAGTCAAAGCCCTCAACAATAATGTTTTCTCCGAATGAGCCATTCACTACATCGGCACCCCGAGCTTTGAATTCTTCAATTTTCTCAAAACTTAAAAGGCTTACCTGCCTATGCCACAAACCCGCATGCGCGTCGCCCTCAACGCCCCAATTATCGCGTAATTCTATTGTAGGAACTTCAGATTTTTGGATACCTTTTACATTGCTTGTGCAAACGGCTTTGACCACGCCCATGTTGCACACTCCTTTGCTAAGAGGCGATATATCGTGCGCTACTTCGATATACCCGGTGCAACAATATTTTGACTTGCCGCCGCTGCACTACGGCAAACAAGCATTATTAGCGCAAGCAAATTATAGCGAAAAGCAAGCAAGTCTGTCTTGCAATCTGCAGGATATATTGGGTCCGGTCTGTGAAGGCGATGCACGCCTACTTATGAAACGCCCAACGTATTGAAAGAATTAATGTTCCCAGTGCAGGGATAAGCATATAAAGCCATAGATTGCTGTAAGCAAGAGCCATGTTGCCCGTTTGTCCATAAATGCCTTCAACAATAAAGCCACCTATAACCGGACCTATAAGAGATCCTAGATCAAGACCAGTGAACATGGTATTGCTTGCAGCTCCGCGATGCGATGCCGATACCGAAGCTAAAGCAAACGATTGCAAAAGTGGAGCACAACAGCCAAAACCAAACGCACCGAGAATTGCAGCTATGACAAACCCCGAAACACCCGTAGCTACTGATAACGCTATATAAGATGCTAAAAAGAACAAGACACCGACCGCAACAAACCTTGGAGTTCCATATTTATCAGCCAGATTGCCATAAATTGGTCGCGTAATAACTAAACCAAAAGAATAAACAATAAAGTAAAAACCAAGGTTCTCAATTCCTCGTTCAAGACCGTAAAGAACTATATAGGAGCCCATACATGCAAATGAAGTTGAAATGCACATTAATGCAATAGCCTTGCTAATTACCTGAGGCGCAAACATACGATCAAAGCGTAATTTATATGGCAGTTTTTGATAAGAGGGTTCTTTAAGAAAAATAACCCCAATAATAGCAATTAAAACTGAAAGAGCTGCCAATATATACGACCACGTAAAGCCTATTAAATCTATAAGCGTTAAACCAGCTGCAGGACCAATAACCTGAGCAAAAGATTGTGCCAAGGTATAAATACTTACCCCACTTGCAAATTTATCTTTAGGTAAGTATTCGGTAAGCATTGACATAGCTAATGGACCTGAGCATCCAACCCCTATGCCATGGAACAACCTGACAACAACGAGTACTTCTAACGATTGGACAAAACCATACAAAAACATGCAAATAGTAATAATTACCTGAGAAAGTATAAGCATTCGTCGCCTTGAAAAACTATCAAATGCCGGACCTGCAATAGGTCTAATCAACAACGATGATAGAGCAAAAGAACTGGATACCACGCCTACCATAGCAGCCGAAGCCCCAAGCACCGTTGCATAAAGTGGCAAGGTTGCCATAGTCATAAAAGCAGCTGTAGATTGAAAAAAGTTTGCCAGCAATAAAATTACATAAGGCACAGACCATATGCTGGTTTTTGTTGTTTTATTCATGGTGTGCGAATACCGAGCCCACAAAGACATGTCTTATACAAAAACGATGCGCCGACCGTTAACCGTATCAGACTTAGGACCTTGTTCTTGATTTTCTGTATTAGCGTTCTTACGATTCACCCATTCACATCCAAACTTATTCTTTGCGGATATACCAATTACTAGATTTTATCTAACAATATGGTAGCAGCGCGTTTATTCCTTCTTTTCTTTAACACTATCATTCATGCTGCAGCAAAGCCAAAGAAATCGGTTTTTGATATTGAGGATTTCTCCAAGCGTCGCCAAGAATTGACGACGCTAACATTGATCTTGTGGAGCGGGCGACGGGAATCGAACCCGCGTAGCGAGCTTGGGAAGCTCGAGTTCTACCATTGAACCACGCCCGCAATGTGAAGTTATTATACTCCAACCCCCTTAAAAGCCTCTATTTTTTTCAGCAAAACATCGCAAGCGACGCCTATGTGCCTTGATTGCGATTCGATTACTCCTATTGTATTGTGGTTAAAACGCAACATTGCACGTTGTCTGAGAGTTATAATGACAGTCGAAGATTCAATATATCTCCAGTTGCCAACGGCTTTCTGAACCCGTCATACTCCATTCTATTTCGGATACGGCATCCAGCAGGGCGGCATCATGCGAAACAAGCAGAACTGCACCCGGAAACTGAACGAGCAAGTTTTGGAGGGCTTCAATGGATCCAATGTCCAGATGATTGGTTGGCTCATCGAGCACGAGAAAATTGGGATCATTAATAAGCTGCTCAGCTAACAATAGTTTGCGCAGTTCGCCAGGACTGACCTCGCTGCCATCGAGTAATCGCTCAGGGTCAGAATTGAGATGCGCCACAACAGACAAAATACGACCGCGTTTATCTGGAGTGCAGTTTCTAAGCATTTTGAGAGCACGTTCGCGTTCTTCTTTACCTATTCCTTGTGGGATATAGGCAACTTTGATGTTGGGAGAGGTTGATTTCACAATGTAGTGCACAACGAGACTCTTTCCCGTTCCGTTTCGACCGGAGAGCGTTACATGATCAGTCGAATCTATCCAAAGCTCAGGGACATAGACAGAAAAATCGCCAGCTTGCAGCGTAGTTGACACAACATGCGACACAATACTAGATCGAGCAACGGTCCCCCAGTCCCCAAGACGATGCTCATAGCGCTTACCAACATAAATGTCAGCTAGCGATTCGTTTGCTCTTGCAAGCCTTCGATCCATATTGGATGAGAGTTTTCCTGCCACGCCATCTTTTCCCGATATGATGGCACGCCCGATACGTTCTCGCGCGTCATTGTCCTTATTGCCCAGACCACGACCGCTGCGCTTGGCTTTTTGTCGCGAAGCCTCTTGTCGGCGGCGCTGTGCCTCAACTTCAATTCTCTTCACCTCGCGTTTAGCCTTTTCACGTCTCCTAAGCGTCGACATACGGTCATTTGCCGCTTGGTCAGTTGCTTTGGTATAGCCTCCATGACGCATAATTACTTGTCTGTCATCAAAGATGAGGCTCTGCGAGACAAGACTATCGAGCAGGTCGCGATCATGAGATATGAGAAGACCAATTCCCTTAAAAGAAGCGAGAGCTTCCTTAATGATAGTTCTAGTCTCACTGTCAAGATCGTTGGTGGGTTCATCCATCACCAGAACATCCGGTGCAGAGAACAATGCGCACGCAATCTGTATGCGTCGTTGTTGACCGCCAGAAAGCGTCTCGTAGCGCCAGAACCATTCCTCGTCAATGCTCAAAAGCTCCCGAAAGTGTCGCCCTTCGTGACTCCAGTTGTCTGCAAGCTCATACAGATTCGATGGAGTCACGCTAGCATCTTGAGAGCAATAGGACGCATAGAGCGACGGCGTGATAGACCCCGAGATGGGTGCAATCTGTTGTGCCGCAATGAGAGCAAGTGTGGTCTTGCCGCAGCCATTATCGCCGATTATGCCAGTCCAGCCTTGAGGGAAAACGGCATTGATGCTGTCGAGCGCCGGAAAACTGGCACCTGGATATGTATAACTTATATGGGAGAGATTCAGGTGCATAGCAGCACTCCTTTGATAGGAGGCCGCGCAAGGGTCAGGCATACGATTGGCGGTTGTATAGATTAAGAACGCACAGCGATGCGGCACCTTCAAAGCGCGACCATGAAACAGAAAGGTCGTAAATTGGGCGCCCAAAAAGGGCATCGCTAGTTCTTCATTCACCTAACCTTACTCGAAGCGTTGCTTGCCAAAGGCTCCGCTGGAATATTGAAAAAATTATATCACGGAATCAGAGGTGCTCACAAAAGCCCGCCGACCTTCTGACCGACGGACTTAGTTGAGAACGTGTCCTTGATTGCGATTCGAACTGCAACCCAAGGGCTAGGAAAGGAAATGTAGACTTACCTCATCATCCATTCGAGGACATTCATCTGCATGATGCCTTCGTGGTTTACCGGGTCTACATCATCTAGGGTAAGCAGAAGCTTCGGGTGGTTATCCTCGATCTTCCTGAAAGGAGCAAGCTCGCGTTCCAACACCTTCTCGCTTGAGATGCTCTCAGCTACTTGGAAATATGCGCGCCCGCTATCGCCCTCAACCACAAAATCGACTTCCAAATCCCCGATGCGCCCCACCTGCACCGACTTGAATCTTCGCTTCAGCTCTAGGAACACGATGTTCTCAAGGATACGCCCTGTATCGCGAACTTGATTGGATAGGATCATCCGCCGCATCCCCATATCAATCGCATAGAACTTCTGCTGCTGTTTCAGCAGTCGCTTTCCACGAAGGTCGAAGCATTTCGCTGAGTAGATTATGAAGCTATTGACCAGCGCTGACAGATATTCGTCGATGGTGTTGCGAGATACCTTGGTTCCATTCGATGCAAGCGCATCGGCTATGCCCTTCACTGATGTGAGGTTGCCGACGTTGTCGAACATGAAATCGACGAGGGAACCGAGCCCAAGCGTGTTGGCAATATTCAAGCGCTGCGCCACGTCCTTGAACAGCACCGTATTGAGGATGCCTTCCAGATAGTCATGAAGAGCCAGTGAGTCCTGCGCGAAATCGACCGTGGCAGGGAATGAACCCTGCGAGATGTATCGGCTGTACAAGCGCCTCAAGGATTCGCCTGATGTATTGGTGGAAACATACTCCGAGAAGGACAGCGGTAACATGCTGATCTCTACATAGCGACCGGAAAGCAGAGTGGCAAGCGTGCCTTCGAGCATCATCGCGTTGGAGCCAGTGATGTACAGGTCTATGTTTTCTCTGGTATAGAGGCTATCGACTGCTTTCTGGAAATCGGGTACGTTTTGAACCTCGTCTATGAAGACGTAATGCATCTGGTCGTCATTCACTCGGCTAAGCACCTCATCGTGTAGTGCATGGTAGTCAAGCAAGCTCTCGTTTTCCAGTTGCTCAAGGTTCAATGTGATGACGTGGTCCCGCTTCACGCCTTCGGCTCTGAGCTCGTCAGCGAAGAGCTTTAGCAGCGTTGACTTCCCGCATCTGCGCACGCCAGTCACAACCTTGATGACATCTCTATCCTTCCAGCGTTGCAGTTTCTCTATATATGTTGGGCGGCCTATCATCCGAATCACCATAATTCTCAATGTGTTGACATAATTTATTGAACTCAACTATTATATCATTTCGTTGACATAATTTAGGAATAAGAGACTCCCCGATTTTCACCGGAATCAACGCATTCTGACTTAATGAGTCCGCAAACCAGATCAGCCATTGAGGAATAGGACACGCCATCCACGACGATCTCGAAGTCGTGTCTGTGGCGGTCGATGCAGTCTTCGTGTTGGAAGCGGCACCCCATTGCCTCCCCATTTACCACTTGTGGACTTGAACTTACCCCAATTTAGTTGACACTACTATTCTCTCTTTTGTGAAAGACCGGCAATGATTAATCGGAACAATCGTCAACGTTTCAAAAACTCAATCATTAAGTTGTCTCAGGGGTCTAGCTATAATTGGATAATTAAAGTATCTTTCCATAAAGTAATGCTAGCTTAAAGCCGTTTTAGTGGCGTGGCAGTTGGAGTCTCGCCGCCGTTTAGAACACATATGATGCGCTCTTCCAGTCTTTTTTCAGTGACTATCTCATCGAAAAGCGGAATCTTCATGCCTTTGTAGATAAGCACAATGTAAGGAACGGCAGCTACGGCAAAGGCGATGCGTAGGGCACGTTGCTCGTCGCTGTTCACAATGCAGAATTTCACGGTGTTGTCGAACTTATCTGACAGGTTTTCCACACGCGGAACCATATCGCCGCAAAAGGTACACCAGCCTGCAGTAAAGAGAATTACGCAGGGAACATTGCTATCAGCCACCTCTTGATTGAAGGTACTGTCGGTTATCTCATAAATCATGGAGCTTCCTCTGTTATCGTTTTGGCGCTAAAGAACTTTTGAAGCGGCGTTCCATATATTCGTCCGTAAGGAACTACCGGCATATCTTCAGTACCTCTTTGAACTTAATTGTAACAAAGCGCTTACAATTGCAAAATTGATACTGTGTATTACCTCATCGCTAGACAGGTTAGAGCTATGAAAAGGGTTCCTAGGAATATTAGCGGTACTGTATATCTTGCCTGTATACTGCACCATTCTTTTTGCGCTGGGAATCGCTTCGCGCCTAGATGCCATTCCTCACGAGCTTTCCGGCGGGCAGCAGCAACGTGTGGCGGCAGCCCCTTTCGGACTTTTTAGTTCAGTTCCCTTATGGCGTGCTGCTAGCTTATATAGGGATTATCTTGATTCTTGTCATGCTAGCAAACTTTGTGAGAGCAATCAGAATCATCCGTTGCAATCTGGCAGAAACGCTAAAAACGACGTTTTGATATAGGTTTCGAGAGTGCCAAAAGATCACATCAACCCTTTGGCACAGACAACCGCATCTCTAGTTGGGAACGAGAGCCGCTTTAACGTATCTTCTGCATCGCGAGAACCCATAGGAGCATGCGCGGCATTTTTCCGTTCGTTACATTGATATTATCCTAGATTAAATAACAAGTAGTGCTTTACGGGATTGAGCGTCTGTATCGAGTACAGCGAGAAGTTCTTCCACGGGCCCAATCTTGATACACTGTGCTTGGCAATGCTGTTCGCATGCTGCCTTCTTGCCTTCGGCAAGACGCGATGCGCACAATGTACATTGTTTCGACAACGTGGGCGTATAGTCATATTGCCAATCGTTATCCGCTATCTTCCAAGGACCAACCTGATGCACGGCTATACCACTCTGATCAGGTGGAAAGCCGTATTCCATCTGGCATGCCACCTCACAGGAATGGCAACCGGTGCACCAGTTGTAATCGATAAGCATTCCAAGACGCGCCATTGTTATTCCCCTCCATCCACTTTGTAGATCTTGCATAGAAGGCACTTATAATTTGCACCCATACCGGAAGGTCCGCATCCCCAAGGCATGAGCTGGTTGACGTTGAGATCAAAAACGTCGTAGAGCTTCTCAGGGTCGCCTTCCGGATGCCACCAAGCATGGTCGGTGCTGACCACGCCTTCCAAAATGGTCGGTGTAATCTCAACAACACGCTTGCACCTTCCGGTCTCGCCGGACAGCCCTTTGGGACCTTCGACCCATACCCATTCGCCTTCGCTCAAACCGAGCTTCTCAGCATCTTTAGGATTGATCTGAACGGCGGGCTCAGGATGGATGCGACGAAGATACCTGTTCTCGCGGTTCTCTGCGTGAAACGTATTCCACCGACGAGCTCCAGTGGTAAGCACGAGCGGGAATTCCTCGTACAGATTCGGTGTAGTCACGGGACCGGGAACCGGTTCCTCGAATACAGGAAGCTGCGGCAGATCAACGGAATGCATCATGTTGGACCAAAGCTCCAACCGACCTGTCGGAGTTGGGAATCCCGGCTGCCCGTCAGGACGAAGTTTTCCTGTCTTGTACTTATAATACTCAAAGGGCATATATCCCGGTGCTTGCTTCTGCGCTTCTTCAAAGGTAATGCCGATCGAATCGTAAACAGCGCTGAACATATCCTCCACGTTATCCCAAGGCCATGCATCCGGAGCCAAGCGACGACCGAGCTCTAGGTTGATCTCCATGTCGGACTTGAGGCTTGGGTCATCAATCGCTTTGTTAATGGTCTCAATGCGCTGAGCACCATCACCGCAGCGGATGCCGTTGCGCTCAGGGAACATAGCCACCGGCAGAACAACGTCCGCAAGCGCTATGAGCGTTGGTGTCTTGAACGGGTCAACAACAACGATGAACTCAAGTTTCTTGAACGCCTCCAGCGTGCGTTGCGGATCGACGCCCATGCAAGTAAGCGGGTTGGTCGTCTGGATCCATGCAGCCTTGAGTGGATAGGGCTCTCCGGTCTCCATGGCCTCAATCATGCACTCGGCAGATGCAGCCACAACACCCACGTTGTAAAACTTATACTTCTCGGGACCGAGTCTTTTCGCATACTGTTCTTCTGAGATAAGATCGAATCCCCATCCATTCAGGTACATGAGTACCTCGGGTGGTTTGATCATACCACCAGGATTGTCGATGTTGCCCGTAATCATCAGAAGTGAAGCCACTGCCTGACATGCGGTGACAGCCTCTTCCTTCTGGTCGAGTGCCACGCCCCACTGGATGCAAGCACCGTCAGCCTTGGCGAAAACGCGAGCTGCCTCACGGATGGAATCAGCATCGGTCCAACACACTTCGGCTGCACGCTCGGGAGTCCAGTCTTTGACGACTTCTGCATACTCATCGAAGCCATAGCACCACAGATTCACGAACTCCTTATCGTAGATTCCTTCTTCGATCATCACATGACCCATAGCCAGTGCGAGAGCAGCATCGGTGCCAGGGCGAATCTGCAACATGACTTCGGAACGCGAGCCGAGCCACGTGACCTTCGGGTCCACTGTGATGAGTTTGCTTCCACGCCGCATGCAGTCTGTAACCCAGTGACCATAGGCACCATCGGAATTAGCTACGAGCGGATTGTTGCCCCACACCATAATGATATCGGGACATTTCCACTCGGGATTATCATAGCGATCGGCAAACTGTTGCGAGAAGTCGCCCACCCAGAAAGAGCCGGAAAGCGCGATACAGCCATACACGCGAGGGGCATAGCACGCAAGGCCGTTCAGAGATGGACCGTGGTTCGGGCTCCCGAATGACCATGCAAGTCGTGTGATCCATGCGGCGATATCACGACCGGTTCCCTGCCAAAATGTGACAGACTCAGCTCCGTACTTTTCCTTGTAATACTTGAATTTCTCTTCGATGAGATCGAATGCCTCATCCCACGACATTTCCTTCCATTTGTCTTCGCCGCGCTCGCCCATACGACGCATCGGCTTTCGGATGCGCTCGAGATTGTTGACCGCATCAGGCACAGCCAGACAACGCACGCAAAGACGCCCATGGTTGAAGGGGTTCTCAGGATCGCCCTCCACTTTAACCAACTTGCCATCGGCATCGGTATACATGAGAACACCGCATCCGAGATGGCATCCGGGGGCTGACCAAGCACTACCGCGAGTTACGGTCAAGTTGCCCTCCTGATATCGGAAAGGCTTTTTGTGCTCGACGAACGTCATTCCTTCCACAATTTCTCCTTTCTACTGATGTGTCTAGACCGCGGCTATCCACACCTGAGTATTGCCTTGTTCTAAAGACTAGAAGGGATATACAAAGACAGGAATAATCAGTGTTGGGAACGTTCTACAACAAGTTGTTGTGTTAATATCTCTAAGAGAAGAGGTGTAATCTTTGCGCATGGATCATTTGAGATATTTCGCTTCACTCGACGATGTACGATCATTTTCGGAAGCGGCGAAGTTGGCTAATATCAGCCAACAAGGTTACAGTCGGGCTATGGCTGCTCTCGAGAGCGAAGTCGGATGCAAATTGGTCAACCGAGGAAGAAACGGCTCGCATCTTACCGACAAGGGAAAAGCCTTCATGAGGCATGCCAAACTTATTCTCGCTGAGTATGATGCGGCGATGCTTGAACTTCACGACATCTCGACTCTTGCAAACATCTTGAGTGACTATTCTGGAAGAATCGTTTTCACAAATGCATGCATGGTTTCGATAGGTGCACGACTTCTTGATCGTGGATACCTCGGTAACGCCGAGATCATCGAGATCGGTTTATCAGATCTTGGTTATTTTGACTCCGATCCCGATTGTATTGTGATCGCGGACATCTCCCCTGACATCTATCCTGATTTCGATTCTACACACAGCTTTCTTCCTATTGCTTCAGGGCGTATAGGTATAGTAGTGCATGGCAGACTCTTACCTGAGGGCGCGGAAAACCCTATCTGGGAGTCCCTTAAGACTCTGCCCTTGGGAATATTTGACTGCGACGCATCGGTGGAGATATACGACGAGCTGTTCAAGGAGCTGAAACCTGAATCCATAAGATTGAAATCAGCCAACAACAATGTGCTTGAACGCTCCTTGAGCAAGGGCGAATTAGCGCTTCTTTGCGATTCTTTCTCGTGGCGTTGTTTTACTGACGAGATCCATCGAAATGCTCATATTAGGTTCATTCCCATCAAGAAGATTATGCACAGCGTTTTCGGACTAGTTCGTTCAGGTGAACTTGAGATAACCCAATCGGACATCGAATTCGTATCTGCATACAAAACACTGCTGCTTTCCGAGGATGATATTAATTTCCCTTAATCATTTGTGATTAGAATAGCCCATCTTAAATTACTATCACTAGAAATTGATTTTCTTCTCATAATGATAACTAATCAACTTACATGACATTTCTGGTCTGGGAGATCTGTATGGAAAATGTATCTTCGGCTATTTCACTTCGATACGAACTGAACCAAACGATAGCACTAAATAGATAGCAGAGAATTTTATGTGTTACCCATGTTCACGCTGTAATCGCTGTGGGAAATTAGAAAAACTTCGCGCTATAGAACTCCAATGTCCTATGTGCAAGGAGCCTTGGACAGATGATGATTACATCTGCGAAAAATGCGGATACAAGCGCCCAAAGCCACCAGCTCCTCCGGGAGTATCGCGGACCAAAAAAGCTTTTCGTAACCAAAGAGATGATAATTAGATTCAACCGTATATTTTCCTTAAGTTTTGCTTTAAAGAAAAAGGAAGGGATCTATATTTCGACCCCTCCCTTCGTTTAAGAGAAACTATATTGTTTGCTGTTCTGAAAATTTAAAGCAGTTTTCCAGATACTCCTTTAAGTTTCAAAACACTTTTAGTGAACCACAAAAAGAGCCATGCTTTCTGAATCCATTTTTTTAGCTAATTCCTCAATTTCGCCAAATTCAATACAAGCAGTTTGGCAATGTTTAACACAGCTAGGAAGCTTGCCTTTTTCTACACGGTCTTTGCAATGGTCACACAAAGAGGTAGGAACTGGCAAAAATTCATATTGATATTTATCTTCTGCAAGCTCATAAGGTCCAATCTCGTAAGGCAAAATACCACGCTTACCCTGTTCGCCTACTTTTTTTGGTGCAAAATGATGAACCTGTTGGCAAGCGATTTCACAGGAATGACACCCAGTGCACCATTTATAGTCAAATAATAAACCGTAAGTCATCTTAAAACCCTCCTGTTAAGCCTTGCTCACACGACATAATTGTGATTTATAGGAATTTCCAAGACCTGTTTTGCCAGGTTTCATAGGCAAGAGTTTGTTGATGTTTACATCCATCATGCCAAACAATTCTTCATCTTTACGCTCAGGGAACCACCAACCATGATCAGCAGACACAACACCTTTACGCAACCGAGTAGAAAGTTCTGCTTTTTGAATACAAGAACCATAACGATTCTCGATCTTAACCATGTCGCCATCTTTAATGCCATATTCTGCGGCTGTTTCTGGATGAATCATAACCAATGGTTCTTTATGGATTTGACGCATAGATGGAGACTGGCGATGCTCCGAATGGAACAGACCCCAACGACGAGCGCCCGTGGTAAGTATGAGCGGATATTCTTTTGCAAGCTCAGGAGTGGAAACGGGGCTTTCCTCTGGCTCTTCATAAGTTGCAAATGCTTCAAAACCAAGATTCGCCATAGGAATGCAATAGAAATTATAGCGACCATATTGTGAGCTGAAACCCGGTTCCTTATCAGGACGCAGTTTACCAGTCTCGTGCTTATGATACTCAAACTGCGGGTAAGCCCAAGTTCTCTCTTTAAGCTCATCATAGGTGTATGGAGTATGGCGTAATACGTAATCAAAGAACTCTTCGGGGTCTTTCCACCAGCTGCCCTCTTCACCCATAAAGCGGCGACCAAGTTCATAGATTATTTGCATGTCGGACTTAGACTCACCTAATGGCTCAATAGCCTTTTTGATAGCGCCTATTTGATAGGGTTGATGTCCACTAATGCCTGCACGTTCTACATAGGTACATGCTGGTAAGAATATATCAGCAACAGCCATAGCAGTTGGGGTCATAAAGAGATCAACATAAACGTTAAAATCGGTACTCTTAAGTGCAGGGATTAAACGCTGGGGCTCAGCACCCATATTTGTAACTGCATTATTAGTCTGGCTCCACCAAGCCTTGATAGGATAAGGCTCGCCAGTCTCCAATGCCTTCAAAGCCATGTCGGAACTCTTCATTCCGCCAACTTGAAGTACCGGGTAATCTTGATTCATGCGCTTTTCAGGTCCAACAGCCCATTCAGGTTGTGGAATCTTTTCAAACAACCCATCGCCGGGCATCCATGTTTCACCAACACCAAAGCACGGACGTGCACTAACCATTGAGCCTGGTTTTTCGAAGTTACCTGTTAACGCCATGAGATCGAAGCACGCCATACCAGTAATGTAACCGGAAGTTGCATGATCAACCGCAACGCCCCATTGCATGCAGGCACTCGGAGCCTTGGCTACTGCACGGGCTGCATCTTTAATCTTTTCGGCATCTACACCACAAACTTCAGCAGCCCATTCAGGAGTATATTGTTTAACGTGCTCGCAAAATTCCTCGAAACCATAAGTCCAGCGCTCGCAGAATTCAGCATCATAGAGCTCTTCCTCAACAATAACGTTACACATGCCAAGAAGAAGCGCAAGGTCAGTACCAGGACGTAGCTGGAACCAGTATTCAGATTTACCAGCAAGCCATGTAAGTTTAGGATCTACTGTGAGAAGCTTGGATCCGCGCTTCATGCACTCTACAACCCAATATCCAAGCATACCATCTGAGTTTGCAACGAGTGGATTGTTGCCCCAAATCAGAATGTATCCAGGTGGCTGCCAGCGAGGATCGTCAAAGCGATCAGGGAAGAATTGGCTATAGTCGCATACAAAGAAATCGCCAATTTTCATGGAAGTACTTGCAAAGCGTGGTGCATAACAAGCTTCACCTGAAAGGAATCCCATACCTTGGTTAGGGGTACCAAGATAATAAGCCGCCAATGGTAAATAACCATTAATATCGCGACCAGTCCCTTGAGTGACCAAAATAGATTGGGCGCCATATTTATCAATAACTTTGTTCATTTCTTCGTAGATGATGTCCCACGCCTCATCCCAAGAAATGCGCTCCCATTTATCTTCACCACGGTCAGCGCGCGCACGTTTCATTGGGTGAGTAATACGATCAGGATGGTAGATCATCTCGGGTAAAGCAAGGCAACGCAAGCAAAGACGACCTTGATTATGCGGATTTTCTGGATCACCTTCAATATGATCCACTTTTCCATCTTTTACATATACCAAAACGCCGCAGTTATTATGGCAACCAGGTGCAGTACGTGCATTTGCGCGAATTACGGTAAAACCATCCTCTTCCCACGAACTTAAGCGTCCGGTAGCATCATCTTGAGGAACTTCATTTGAGTGATCTTCAACAACACCAAAGTACGTCGTATGTTCAGCATTGATGTTTTCCTCGGACTCCATATTCTCTCCTCTCCAAAAAATATGAAATTCTCCGATAGCACAATTAGTATATGGCGGCACATTTATGATTAATTAGTCTTAAATGGAATACCTTATAGTAAAAAATCCCTTCCGATTAAATCGGAAGGGATGATAAGAGCTGAATCCAAAAGAGTTTTTTAAAAGAAAAAAGAGCGAGTTCTTCCTATATGGTTTACAAATTACACATCAATGTTGTGATCGTTCTTAACAAAGACGATACTTGCAAGACCAACTAAGCCACCGATAATGCCATAAACCATACCAGCAGTTCCCCAAGAAGTTGCAACCATAACCGTAGCAAAGAAAGTGGCGATAAGAGATCCCAATTGGGTCACAAACGCCATACCAGTCAAAGCCCAGTCGGTTTGTTTTGGACGCTGTGCCAAAACAGGGATAATTGCACGAGTCATCGTCGGCACTATACCTGCGCAAATGAAACCAAGGAGAACCGCACAAGTCCAAGCAAGTGCTACGGATCCGGCATCTTGCCAAATAAAGAATGCGAAAAGAATACCAGTGCAAATATAACCAATGATTAATATAAGTTTGCGCTGACGAATCTTATCTGCAAGCCATCCAATAAAGATACCAGACGGAATGGTTACTAATGCAGTTACCAAAGTAGTCATTGAAGAAGACATGAGATCCATGCCTAGTGTCTGCTGAAGATAAGTTGGGAAGAAGCTATTGTAGCAACCGTATACTGTAGCCCATGCTACAAAACCAAAGCCAACGATTACTGCATCGCGAACATAAATCTTTTTAGCCGATGCTGGTTTATCTTCTTTTTCAAGATTATCTTCACGTAAAAGATTCTCGGGAACTAATGGAAGTTGCACAAAGATAATCAAAAGAATAGTGGTGATTACAGTAAGAACAGTAGAAAGATAGAATATAGATTGCCAGCCAAATGCCTGGAATAGGATAGGAGTACTCAATGCACCCATAGCAATACCCGGTGTTACCCATTGAGACCAAATGCCCATTACTAAACCCTGTTCTTCAAGCGGGAACAAACGAGGCATAATGTTTGGACCCAAAACAGCTATAAGACCAAAGCCACAACCTTGAATTGCGCGTCCTACTAAAAAGACGGTTGAATCAACCGCAAACAAGCAAATCAAGTTTCCTAAAACTGCCAAAACGGCAGTAACTAATAGAGAAAATTTAATACCAAAGTGCTGCATCAACCATGTGCATGGATAAGCAAGGATTAAACCAGCAATAGTGTAAACAGACATTAAAAAGCCCATATTAGCAGGATCTATACCGAAAACCTCTGCAATTGGAGCAATAACGGGAGCCATCATTTGCCATTGATAGACACAGGTTGCACCAAAAGCAAATAACACCCAGAAGCAAAGCCACTTACGAAGCTTTGTCATCTGGTCATTTGCGATTCCCCATTGTGCAAGTTTATTATTTCCATAGGCGCTTTTATCGACCGTATTAGAGCTTGCCATAAAAACCTCCTCGTAAGTCTAAAAGCGATATAAGTATTAGAAAATCGCAATGCTATCGGAGTCTGAATGAATAAAACTATTCTTTGCGATTTCCCCCTTTTGATAGACTAACTACAAAATATTTTTTTGATTCCATTGCTTTATCTATAGCCCATTCAAAAAAACAATGGCACACTACTAGATGAATTTGTAACAATTAATTACTTAGGGAGTATTGATTACAATCACTCATAATGAGTAGGGGGATCATTATGAAAATAAGCGATCTTCGGGAATTCATGAGATTGAGTGAAACACTGAACTACACTACTACTGCTAGAGAATTTTATATAACTCAGCCAGTTCTTTCAAAACATATTGTCAATATGGAAAACGAACTTGATGCGAAACTCTTTATTCGAGCTTCAAACGGTGTAGAGCTAACAAAAATTGGCAACATTTTTTTAAAACACGCAAGCCGAATTGTACGCGAATATGATATTGCACGTGACCACATCGAATTAGCTAAAGCCGGACTAGAAAAGTTTTTTGTTTTAGGTTATTTATATGGTGCAGCGCGTTCTCTTTTAATTCCTGCGCTGAATCGATTTTCGAAACGATACCCAGACATTTTTGTATCTCTCAAGGCTTTAGAATTTGATGAAGTAATTCCAGAACTAACAAATAGCACCATCGATGTTGCCTTAACTACACTTTTTAATATCGATGAATCTTTTCTTAAAGAATCCTATTGCATAATCCCTCTTTACGAAGATTCCCTTTCTATTTTTTTGCCTGAAGATCATCCATTAGCAAAAAGAGATCAGATCTCAATTTATGATTTAAAGGGTGAAAAGATAACTATTACAGCAGCTCCGTTTATGACAAATGATTCAAACGTGATGAAGTCATATCTAAGCCCCATATGGGATCAACTAGAAATTAGATATGGACTACTTGACGTTTTAAGCATGAGGATGCTCATGAAAAATCACAACTCACTTTACTTTACATTCAATCATCTTAAAAATATTCTTGATGATGATATTGTGGCTATACCTTTAAAGGAAACGTCTCATATAAAATTTCCCGTGAGTATTCTGTATCCAAAATCTGAAGATTGCGAATCATTAAGAGCCTTCGCTCAGTGTTTCAAAGATGAAGCGCAATTACAGATAAAGAAGAAAACTATTTACGCTAACTCTTCTTTTAGCAAAACTTGATCATCCATACGTTCTTGATCTTGTTCTGCCAGTGCTTTTTTATCACCTACTGATACCAAAGCAATCACTGCACCTAAAATTGCGAAGGGAACAAGCACCAACAGCGATGCCATATAAAACCCTAAGGCTTCTACAATACCCCCAAAGAACCCAATTAGAACATTGGCAAGCTGCAAAGAAAATGCAAGAACAGCCATTCCGTAATCAGCTTTTTTAGGATCTTCAGCTAAGATTGGCACTAACGCATAGGTAGCCATAGGAATACCACCCGCGCAAATACCTATTCCGATTGCAAAAATCCAAGGCTCAACACTATTACTGTTTTCCGCAAATCCTATAGTTGCATACAAAACAGCAGCCACAAGATAAGGAATAACTAAAAACCATTTTCGTGTACGAGTTTTACCTGCAATAATTCCAAAAATGATTCCGAACGGAGCAGTTACCAATGCAAGAATCAACGGAACAATGCTCGACATTGCTAGTGGCATATCTTTTACAACCTGAAGATAGGTGGGATAAAACGTGTTTACAGCTCCATAGACAATACCCCAACAAAACATCGAGAGAGCAATAGCTAAAGTGGATACCCAATGCACATGCTTGTAAGTAACTTTCTTTGATGTTTGCTCCATCTCAATTGCATTTTTCGGAATAGCTGGCAACTTCACACAACAAACTAACCATACAGTACATATAACTTCTAGGGCCAACGAAACAATCCAAAGTGATAAATACCCAAAAGATGTAAACAGAATTGGTGTTGTCACAAATCCAAGTACTAGTCCCGGTGTCACCCATAAAGACCATATACCACTAACTAATCCCATCTTATCCGGAGTAAAAATACGAGGGATTACATTTGGTACAACTACAGAAGCAATTCCAAATGCACAGCCTTCTAAGGCTCTTGAAAAAAGAAAAAGTGTTGGGTCGGAGACTAATAAGCCCATTACGGTACCAATAATTGAAACAATAGCGGCTACCAATAACGTACTTTTGATGCCAAAAGTTCTCATAATCCACGCACTTGGAAAAGCAAAGATTAAGCCAGCAACTGCAAATGCTGAAACAATAAATGCAGAACTAGATAATGTGAAACCAAAAATCGTTCCTAAATCTGTTAAAACCGGAGTAACCCTTATGGAGTTATACATAGTCATTGTGCAAAAACAAAATAAGCACCAAAATGTCATCCAGCTTTCACCGGTAGATAATTCCCTATTCACTACACCATAAGATGCAAGTTTGCCTTGAAAAGTTTTTGACTGATCCATGAACTAACCTTAACTGCCCAATAATATAATTTCTGAATTTTAATCTGCATTTATTTTCAATCTAAATAGGCAAAGAAAGGTATTCAATAGTTTTATTAGCTATAGTTAATAGGAATATTAATACTTATACGTATGGTTAAAAGGAAGTTCAAATGCTATCCAACAAGCTTCTATGCCATCTATTTGGTAGCAATCCTCTTAATGGGTTTGGCAGGAATGCCGCCAACTACGGTCATAGAGGGCACATCCTTAGTAACAACAGCACCAGCGGCAACCACCGATCCGCGCCCGATGCGCACGCCGGGCAACACGATGGCACCCGAACCGATCCAGACATCATCTTCAATATGTATAGGTGCAGGTTCAAGACTAGAAGACAGCATATCGCCATCTGTACTTCAGATTCACAACGCGCCTCTAGTTACTGTTTGCACGCCATGCGCTAACAAGTTCACATGCGGCTTTATAAGGGTTATCAGCCGAGCACACAGCGGAAACCACAAAAAAGCCATCCGCACCAGTACGCGCCAGCGCAGGAATATCAGCCAACTTCACACCGCCACCCACCACAATGGGCACAGGGCTTATTGTCGCAAGTTTCGATATATCAGCAAGGCTCTTAGTCAAAATGTTACCAGCGCTATCCATCCCACAATCGCGCTTTGTATCGGTCGGATGAAGCGGTCCCACCCCCAAATAATCTACCGCAGACAATTCAGAAGATTTCACATATTCGATCATTTCTTCAGCAGGCGCCGACAAACCAACTATCGAATTCGCACCCAGAAGCTTCCGACATATATCAACCGGAATATCGCTTTGCCCAACGTGTATGCCGTCAACATTAATTCCACGCGCACGTGCCGCCAGTACAACATCTAGCCTATCATCAACAAGAAGTGCCACGTCATTAGCTTTTCTAGCATCTGCTATAACTTCAGCGGTTTTTTGCGCACACTCTATCAGCTCTCTAGCTGAACATTCTTTTGAACGTATTTGTATACATGTAAAACCACCGTCAAGCGCCTGTGCCACAATGTCTGGCACAGGACGAGCGCGCGTATTCTCGGGACCTAATACCAAATATGCTGAAACATCTACGTGCTTAGCCACACTATTCACCACCTAGTATGTTGTCAACCTTAGCAACTTTCTCAACTATAGTGTTTGTGAAGCCGGGACGTAAATCGGCTTTCAAAATAACTTCAGTACGAATGCCCTTTTCCGCTAACACGAATGTAGCATCCTTCACAACTTGCATGACCTCATCCCATTCACCCTCTATTTCAGTGAACATTGAACCTAGTCTATACGGCAGCCCACTTTGCCGGATAATGCGAACAGCTTGCGCCACTTCCTCAGACAGTTCGTCTCCAACGCCGAAAGGCGCTATCGCTACAGCCACTAATACATTCATGCGTCACACCTCTCTATTCTAAATTGACTGCCGGCAACATCTTCTGCTTCCGCAGAAAATAGCTCGTCAATAAAAGCAGCCTTGAAACTGGCGGGCGTGCTTGCCTTTTGAGCAGCGCGCAACCCCGCCAAGTTATATAACGCAACCGATGCTAGCGCAGCTATAAAAGGGCTAGCAGATGCCGCATACACTGCCATAACACCACCAAGTGAACACCCAAAACCGGTCACTTTTTCCATCAGCGATGAACCGCCATAGCTACGTGCAATCAACTGACCGTCGCTAACAAGATCCTCTTCGCCCGATACTGCAACCGCACCCCTTGTCCAACGGGCAAGAGCAACCGCTGCTTCAGCAGCAGACGACACAGAATCGGTAGCATCAACTCCACGCACATTTCCACGCGCCGAAGAATCGTCCAGCAAACCCCACAAATCCGCAAGGGCCATTATCTCGGAAGCGTTTCCGCGAATAATAGAAGGCTTGCAACCTGCCATGTCGGAAAGCAGCTTTGTACGAAGGCTACCAATACCTATTCCTACAGGATCAAGCACCCATGGCTTGTTCAGTTCGGCAGCCTTCTTGGTAGCAGCAGGAATAGTTTGTTCGTATATTGGCATTAATGTGCCCATATTTATGTAGAAAGCCCCACTAGCCTCTATTAAAAACTCCGCTTCATCTGGAAGGTAAACCATAGCAGCAGATCCACCCACAGCTAGCTGCGCATTCGCAACAAAATCCATAGTTACCCCATTGGTAACAGAACCTGCAAGCTGATTCGATTCACGCACGCTGCGAACAGCGGCTGCAATAAGCTGAACGATTTCGGAATCTACCATTATTTTTCCTCCTGTTGTTCTTTTTGACAAAACAGGCGGCTTTAATGGGCGGATTGGAACAATTTGGAACTTACATTAATTGAGATAGAAAAAGATGGTCGGGACGACAGGATTCGAACCTGCGACATCCTGCTCCCAAAGCAGGCGCGCTACCAGACTGCGCCACGTCCCGATCCAGACAAGCATTCTACCACAAAAATGTGGTGCGCCCAGCAGGACTCGAACCTGCAACCGCCGGATTAGAAGTCCGATGCTCTATCCATTGAGCCATGGGCGCTCTTCCACTTCTCAGCAGTGAAAATCGCCGTGCAGTAAAACCGCTATGCGCGATTATAAACCAACTCTAGCTTATCTTTAAGCTCACATAGCGCACGACCTCTGTGAGATATGCTACTTTTTCGCTCTTGTGGTATTTCGGCAAACGACAACTGTCCACCCAACTCTATGGGGTAAAAAAGCGGATCGTATCCAAAACCGTCTTCGCCGCGCGCTTCTTGCCCTATATAACCTTCCACTTTACCGTGCGCAACCACTTCCGCACCGTCAGCATCTAAAAAAACAAGCGTGCATACAAATCTGGCTGTCCGTAAATAATTCGGAATACCTTCTAAATTTTTCATCAAAAGTGCATTATTGGCAGCATCGTTGCCATCTAAGCCAGAATAGCGCGACGAATAAACGCCGGGCTGCCCCGAAAGTGCATCAACCTCAAGTCCGGAGTCGTCAGCTAACACGCACATCCCCCCAGATGCAACATGTGCAGCCTGTGCCTTTATGCGCGCGTTACCCACAAATGAATCAGCATCCTCTACAGGGTCAGACTCCACACCAGCTTCGCGCAAGGTGACAAATTCCCAACCCTTAAAATTTAGCGCATTGCGTATTTCGTCTGCCTTATGCGCATTATTGGTTGCTAATAAAACCTTCAAAGCGCCCTTACCTTTCTTCTTAATGGGTACACTCTAATTGGTACACTCGGGCAAATCCAAATGGCAAGCACCCATCATAGGTCTGCCTAAAACCAAGCTGCCGAACCGCTCGAAATCGCGCACATCGTTTCCAGTTGTGTAAAAATTACGCTTTGGAATGCGACCGTTGTTGGCAATTTCTCCCCGTCTGCGCAAAATTTCCTGCGCATCGCACGCAGCCTCTTCAGCAGAAGAAACCAAAGTGGTCTTATTACCCATAACATCTGCAATCAAATCGCGAATTATCGGAAAATGTGTGCACCCCAAAACAAGCGTATCTATAGACGCATTGCAAAGCGGCGCTAATACATCCGCAACAACACGCCTATAAGTCTCATCTTCAAACAATTGCGGCACTTCGCCGTCAAATCGCTCACAAATATCCTTGTCGCGAAAGCGCTGTTCCACCATTTCCACAAAAGAAGGCGTGGCAAGCGAAGTGATATTAATTCCTGCATCTATATTATGAATGGCTCGCTCATATGCACCAGAATTTACCGTCCCCTGAGTGGCTATTACACCCACCTTTCGCGTTCGTGTAGCATGAGCCGCCGCCCGCGCTCCGGGCTCAACAACACCAATTATGGGAATTGGAAATTGCATCTGCGCCGCCTGCAAACCAGCAGCCGTAGCAGTATTGCAAGCTATTATGATCAGCTTGCATCCCCGGCGAAATAACCACTCGCATATCTGAAGTACAAACCCTCGAACTTCGTCCAAATTACGAGGACCATATGGACATCGTGCAGAATCGCCCACAAACAAAATATCTTCATTGGGCATCTTCCGTATAAGTTCGGATAAAACAGTTAGTCCACCAAACCCGGAATCGAAAACTCCTATTGGTGCATCGGCATAATTGAATTCCGCTGTACTCAACCGTGTACCACCACAACATCGCCAGTTTTTATAATGCCATAAAGCGATTCAGCTGCATTATATGGAAGGTTGATGCAACCGCGCGAACCATTCGTCAGATAGCGCCCACCGCCGTATGCCGATTGCCACGACGCATCATGGAATCCTACCGAGTTACCTATAAATGGCATCCAGTATTTAACAGGCGATTCATATTCTGGTTTTCCATCGCTTTGGATGCGCCCGCGCAATACCGTTGGGCTGGCTTTTTGATTTGCCGAATATACCCCGGTAGGTGTAGATTTACCCTTATTTGGGTTTCCTGAAACTATAACGCTCTCCCAAATTAGCGACCCATTGTCGTAGAAACGAGCATATTGCTCTGACAAATCTACATCGATGTAGCGCGATCCCCAATCTTGACCACCCAAACCATTAAACCCAGTACCACTTTGCAAAACCGGAACAGTCAGCGGCTGAGTGCTGCCTGCTTTTACCGCTTCAGTCACCTGTGTTACCAATGCATCTCGGTCAATCTTCCAACCATAGGTGCCACCCGAAACCGTTATCTGTTTACCATCGGGGCGTGTATATGTGCGCTTACTTCCAACCGTATTGCAAGCAGATGCAACGTCTGCCGCCCATGCGGAAAGGGCAGCTTCATCAAACCCAACCTCTAGCTCAGGGCTAACCGAAACCCATTGCGATGTTAACTTCGGATCAACATGGACTACAGGAGTGTCTGACATCACAACATCAAATTCCGCTTTCACGTATTCGTTTGCTTGATCGGCAGCAGCCTGCACGCGAGGATCGTCCACTAAGATAGTAGGCTGAACTAGCACGGCATCGGTTAATGTTATTTTGTCTTCTAAATGTAGTAGCCCTTCAAGAATCGTATTTTTTAGAGCATCAGCGTCTATAGCTGTACCTTTTATCTCTTCAACACAAACAAATTTGTTTTCGCCTTCATCGAATGCAATAGTGGCATTTGTAGGCTGCACAGCATCGGCATTTACAACTTCCAGTTGCGAAGACACTACTGCATCAAGCCCATCTGCATGCATTGACTCCGTGAAAGAATCGGTGCAGTCGTGCTGGTTGAAAATTTCAACCGGCCACATCCAAGGGTTTTCTTTGCTTATTATGTCTTGCGCAACGGCAGCATTATCGGAAGTCAGCCCAACATCCTCGGAAGAAACCTTGAAGTTCAAGCCCTTCCCTACAACGCTGAATGTATGATTTGCCAATGTATTATCAAGTGTAGCTTGCATGTCTTGCGGTGTCTTTAAAGAAAAATCTATTCCTGCCACATTGGTGTTTGGCATGAAATGCGTTGAGAACAACGCCACCCCACCAAGATATAGCCCGCCGAGAACAACTACAACACATGCGCTAGCTATAAGAGCTGTACGCAAATTGTGACGCTTTCCTTGCGCAGCTTCAGAAGAAGGTGACACACCACGGTCTGGCTGTGCAGGCGAAGACACTGAGGTGTTCGCAGATGTGCCGGCAGGTGTGCCAGCGGGTGTGCCGGCAGGCGCATCAACAGCTGGCGCATCAGCAGGCGCGTCAGCGGACGAAGCCGCAAACTCAACCGCTTGCTCAGGCGCATCAACAGCAGGCGCGTCAGCGTTTTCTACTTTTTCAGAGTTTTTGGGTTCTTCAGATTGGCTAGCAAGACCCGATTCTTTTGCCGCCTCAACATCTTTCGAATCAGCAATCTCTGCAGAAACCGAAGCCTGCTCAGCAGCATTTCCGCCCTTCACAGACGACGCAACATGTTTTCCTTTTGAATGCTTAGCCATGATGCACTTTCGAACACGGTCCAACAATTATTTCATTGTACAGAAATACAAACCTAGGTGTGTGATTCTTTCGTGTGTGGCTTATTACTTTTCAAAAACAGTTTTATACAGCATGTTTACAGCATGCCATCATATCCATCATATAACACCTATAAGGATGCATTATGCAGCGCAAATGATAAGATGAATCTCAGTATTTTTCTCGAAAGGAATGGCGTTAGTAGCAAGATGGCAACATACATAGCTCACTATAGATCGCTCAACTCTGCCGCCGAACATATAAGCGGTCTTTTTGAGTTTGAAAGCAGCGCGCGATTAGGAACAAAAGCAAACGCGCACGATGCCCGCATGCACATGTTGGAAGATTTTGGAAACACAGCACTTTCGTGGAACATTTATAAGATAGACCGCAAACGAGGCGACTCTCAACAAATAAACGGGCAACAAGAACTGGATTTTCGAAAGCCCACACGACGGCGCAAAACCGACACAAAACGCGGATGCGTATAGGAGACTAAATGAAGAAAAAGCAAATAAAATTCTTGAAAAAACTGGTTGAAACGCCTTCCCCAACAGGATCGGAAGAGCATGTTGCCGAAATTGTTCGCGAGCGCATGGCGTACACAGCTGACTGGATAAGCACCGATACCATGGGCTCTGTCCACTTAACACTAGATGGGCGCGACGACGGTCCTTCTCTAATGCTTTCAGCGCATATGGATGAAGTAGGTCTGATGGTAACTTACATATCCGATGAAGGCTTTCTTTCTGTGGCGTCTATCGGAGGAGTAGATGCAGCAATATTGCCCGGAATGCGCGTTGATGTACACACATCCTCTGGCAAAGTGCGCGGAGTTGTAGGAAGAAAACCAATACATCTAATAGAAGCCGACGACAGGAAACAAGTTACCCCACTCGACAAACTGGTAATAGATGTAGGGCTTTCCACCAAAGAAGTTAAACAGCGTATTCGCATAGGCGATGCCATAACTTATGGCGTTGGGTTCGAACGCTACGGCAATGGTCTTGCTGTTTCGCGAGGCTTCGATGATAAAGTTGGAGTATTCATTGCGTGCAGAGTAATGGAAAACTTGCTACAACTTGGTCGCAGTTCCGGAGACTTCACCGCAGCAATAACTGTACAAGAAGAAATCGGAACACGGGGCGCAATAACCAGCGCACATTCAATTAACCCTGACATTGCACTAGCTTTCGATGTTACACACGCCACTGACTATCCCGGAATAGACAAATCGAAATACGGCGATATACGACTTGGAAAAGGTCCTGTCATAGCGCGCGGTCCCAATATTAATCCCTGCGTGTTTGAGCGCTTAGTGGCAGCCGCAAAGGAGAAGAACATCCCATATCAAATTGAGGCAGAACCGTCTGTTACCGGCACCGATGCGCGTGCTATACAAATATCGCAAGACGGCATTCCTACAGGGCTTATATCAATACCTTTGCGATATATGCATACACCCACCGAAGTTATATCTCTAAAAGATGTACAAAATGCAATAAAGCTTATAACAACTTTCGCTATGAACCTTGACAGAGATTCAAGCTTCATTCCCGGTATAGACAATATTGGCTTAGATATCGTAGACGACATGTTTTGTGGCATGCGTAAAAATAGCGAAACGGATGGCGAAGCTGGCGAAAACAGCTATGCGCTAGATGAACCCGACCAAAGCAGCAGTAGCTTCCACGATGTGGCGCGTAGTGCAGCAGAATTTACCGAAGAAATGAAAGAGCTTATCGCCATGGCAGAGGAAACCAAAAAGCTTACCCGTGAAATTACGGGCACAAATGTTATGCCGGGTCCCACCATGGATGCGGCGCGAGTCGCAGAGCTGTCTGATGAATCTGGCGACAGCACATTAAATATAGCGCGTAACCTTGATAATGTAGCGTTCGAATACGCAAGCGATGCCGAAGTGATGAACGAAACCAGCGCTTGCGCACCGGCGGGCTTTCCCGGCGCAGACCCAAGTCTTGAAGCGTGCGAACCTAAAGACGAATCGCTGCGTCCCGAATTATAGATGGAGAAAAATGGCTAAACAGGATTCTAAAACTATCGCCAAAAACCGCCGTGCATTTCACGAATACGAAATACTGGAAACTTTCGAAGCCGGCATAGAGCTTACAGGCACCGAAGTTCGATCGTTGCGAGATAATAACGCCCAGCTAACAGATGCCTTTGCGCTTATTCGTCGCGGAGAAACTTGGCTCTCAAATTTCCATATATCGCCTTATGCAAACGGCAATATAGCCAATGTTGACCCAGATAGGCGGCGTAAGTTACTTCTGCATAAAAAGCAGATACGTTATTTGGCTAGCAAGACCCAAGAAAAAGGTTTTGCACTTGTTCCGCTAAAAATATATTTCAACAAAAACGGTCTTGTTAAAGTTGAATTGGCACTGGCGCGCGGCAAAAAACTTCACGACAAGCGGCAAAGCATGCGCGAACGCGATATGAAAAGAGATATAGACAGAGCACTGAAAGATCATTCACGTAACTAGAAACCATCCACGAATTAGGGGTAAACAATGGAAAAAGATAACGACGTAAATTCCTCTGAAGAAACTGTTGAAGAAGTCTTCGAAATGGAAATTGCAGAAGATGACATATACGCTTATTTGGTCGATGACGAAGACAACGAAATAGGCTTCATAATTATTGACGAAGCCGGAAATGAACAGGAATACTATTATGTTGATATGAGTGAATACGAAATTATAGACAGCGAAGATGTATCCACCGATAAACCCAAATCAAAATCTGATTCGAAATTGTCGAGCAAAAACGACGAAGACGATTTCGACCTTGGCATAACTCGCGAAGGTGTAGCTGAAGCAACTGCCGATATGAATGACATTTACAAAGAAGGTGCCCAAGTGGCGGTGGAACTTAAAGAGACATTGAGCGACATACAGGAAGAACTTAGTTTCCTGAAGAAGCGTTAAAGTCGCTAAAGTTGCCCAAATATGCCGGTTCAAATTGCGTTTAACATTACCGCAATTAACAACGCAAGTAGAACCGGCATTGCATTAATACACTAAATAAAACTAAGCCCGCTTTGCACCATACTTTTCATAATATGCATCAATAGAGGCTTTCATTTCGCCATCTATTACAACACGATTACCCATCTGCCGATCAAGTAAATAATCAACCACTTCCGACATAGTAACTATAGCCGCAGTGGGCATACTATATGTTTCGCTAACCTCTTCTAAAGCACTAATAGTTCCACCCTTGCCAATCTCTTCGCGATTAAGCGAAACCATAAGCCCAACAACCTGAACATCTGCTGCAGCCTTCAAAATGGGATATGTTTCATCTATAGATTTACCCGACGTAGTTACATCTTCAACTATAAGAACACGATCGCCATCTTTTAGGTTGCTTCCCAAAAGCACACCGGTATCACCGTGGTCTTTTATCTCTTTACGATTGCTGCAATAACGCACTTGCTTTCCGTAAAGTTCGTTTATTGCCATTGCGGTAATAACAGACAGCGGAATACCCTTATAAGCTGGTCCAAATACCACATCAAAATCTAAGCCGAAGTGATCGTTGATGGCTTGCGCATAATACAATCCCAAGCGATGCAGCTGATCTCCGGTAACGTAAGCCCCCGCATTCATAAAGAAAGGAGATTTACGCCCGCTTTTAAGAGTGAAATCACCAAATTTCAGCACATCGCATTCAACCATAAATTCTATGAATTCACGTTTATATGTTTCCATTACAATCTCCTGTCTTTGCGCCGTGTAGCTTACAATTTTTTGCTCATCCAACGATGCTCTACATGTTCGTCGAATTCAACGGGTCCGTATGCTGCATATCCGCTGCGCTCATAAAACGGCATTGCGCTGCATTGAGCATGTAAATGTATCTCGGTAGCACCAGCATTTTTAGCAGCTCGTTCAGATTCTGCAAGTATTTCAGACCCTCTCCCACCTTTACGATACTCGGGAAGCACAGCAAGCCTCCCAAATACCCACTTCCCTTTAATAGTATCTGTATTCGGTTCCATTTCGGACGGGAAAATGCGAGAACATCCTACAAGAGAGTCATTTTCGTATGCGCATATATGAATGCATCGCCTATCGGAATCTATTTCATCAAATTCGTTCTTGAAGCCTTGTTCCTGCATGAATACGCGCTCACGTACTTCTTTAGCACCAGCAAAATCATTCAATTTAAATTTCATATGCCTCACTCACTCAAAAGAAACGCGAACACCCCTGTTCAGAAGGTGTTCGCGTCTGTCTCTTATGGTGGAGCCGCGGAGAATCGAACTCCGGTCCATACTAGATCCCCAATGAGGCTCTACAAGCTTAGTCTGCGTTCAATATTCGGGAATCTTCGGTTCGCAGACGAGCGTCAGATTCCCTAGTCGGTTCAATCTTTTCTGCACCCATACCGACTACGTGATACAGAGCATTCCCCTAATCTGACGTCTTACCTGAATCGGGGAAGTTTCAGGCTCGACGGATGGCTGAATCTAAGCAGCCATGGCAGCTGGCATATAGTAGCCAGCCTTAGAAGTGTTAGTTTTGCCAATTAACTTTGACATTGCCCCTATTTAACGTGGCGAGACGACCACGACTTGCTCCTCATCTCAGACCTACCATGTCGAAACCAGTCGGCCCCTGATGTGTGGATTGCATTCTACGCCGAGCACAGGTGAAGTCAAGATAAATATAAAAATGTTTTCGAAATGTAACAGCTTCATGCCCACTAAAAACACAAATTATTTCTTATTATCAAAGTGCAAAATCAAGCAAATAACTACTACCTTATATTTTCTTTAATCCTGTTTCGTCAATTTGCATTTCGGTTATATTCCTCCAAAAACGCATAGGCATAAAATGCCTGCGCAATTCGGGATTATATCTAGAATCTATGGAAACCGACCTATAAAAAGTACGCCACGCTTCTTGCATATCTATTTCTGTCGCCGAACGCATTGGCATAACAGACAATATATCGGCACTGTCTGTTTGAACAAGGCGCTTCTTGATACCGTCCCATACACCTGCCACACCATGAACCTCGTCAAATATAATAAATGGCTGCACATTGAAACGTTCTACAAAGTGACCTAGCACTAACGGCACAACAGAATCTTTTGGATTAACTTTTGCAAACCATACCTGTACACCATCATCTTTCAAATGTTCAAAGCGAGCAAATTGCCTTATGTGTTCGCATTCGTTATCTACGCTGCGAGTTATTTCAAACAAATGCGATACCGCCGGATGCGATATGTTAGATATAGCTTGGCTTCGCCCCTTATGTTTGTCCATCGCATAGCGAATAAATCTATATATCGATACACCAGCATCTGCCCTAGATGATACCGACGCTTTAGCAATTTGGAAAAACGTCCGCCTACCACATTTGCGAATTATGCCACGTCGAACTCTTTCAGCATATTCCCAATTTGTAGAAACCGAGAATATACGCTGAGCTAATCTTAGCTGAATGAGCCCAGCTGGCACTACATCTGCTGGGTCTTCCTTATTAATATAAGCCTCAAACACAGAAGACAGCAAACCCTCTAACGTGCCGTCATATACATAGGCAACATCATCAAAAACTTCCACAGTAGATGAACATACTTCACTCATGCAGAAGCCCCCATAAGTGCTTGCGTATTATTCTCGGGAAGCGCTGTAACTTCTGCTAAAGACTCAAATAAACTCATCTGTCCTTTAATTGCACGGTCAGCGCGTCTGCCGTGGCGACCGCCTTCTATAGGTTTTTGCAGCGCAGCCAAAAGTGAATCTCTACTATATTCATACCCTTGCCCGCAATAAGTACCATTGCAAGTTATAAAGTAGCGTGCCCTATTAAACGCAATGCCCAGCTTTCGCAATTCGTATTCCCCAAGAGTACTTTGACGTCTAGCCCGCATTATCAGTTTTGCACCTCTAACACCTATGCCCGGCACACGCAAAAGCATCTCTTGTTCGCACGTATTCACCTCTACGGGAAAATGATCTAGATGATTCAATGCCCAATTTGCTTTAGGATCTACCCCCTCTTCCAAAAACGGATTCTGCTCATCTATTATTTCGTCTACATGAAAACCATAAAAACGTAAAAGCCAATCTGCCTGATACAGTCTATGTTCGCGATTGAGCTGCACTGCATCGTTTGAAGGCAAGCGAACATCTTGCACCACTGGCAAATACGCACTAAAGAAAACTCGTTTCAACTGCATTTTCTTGTACAGCGAAGCCGCAAGGTTAAGTATTTGATAATCGCTCTCGGGGGTAGCGCCAATTATCATTTGAGTAGATTGCCCAGCAGGAGCAAATGCACGTGTAGCTTGTTTGGGTCTTGAGGTAGACATATAAACGGTTTTACTTTTCCGAACCATAGCGCGCGATTCGCTATCTTCTGCAATGAATTCCGATATTTGTCGCATAGGCAAAAGAATGTCAGTCTTGCTTTTCTGCGGGCACAAAAGACGCAAGCTTTGCTCAGACGGAAGCTCCATATTAACTGAAAGCCTATCAGCCAAAAGGCCCAAACGATTTAGGAGTTCTGGTGAAGTTCCGGGGACAGCCTTCGCGTGTATATAACCGCGAAATTTGTATTCTTCACGCAAAATGCGCAACGTGCGCAGCATTAATTCAGTTGTATCGTCTGGGCTTTTTATAACCCCGCTACTTACAAAAAGCCCTTCTATATAGTTGCGCCTATAGAAGCCTATAGTTAAGTCAGCCAATTCACGCGGGGTAAAACATACACGCTGTATTTCAGCATTGCTTGAACGGTTCACGCAGTAAGCACAGTCGTATATACATACATTTGTCATAAGCACTTTTAGTAATGTTACGCAGCGCCCATCTGGAGTAAAACTATGACAGCACCCCGCATTGCTAGTAGAACCAAGCTGCCCCCTTTTTCCCGAACGATTTACGCCAGAAGATGTGCATGCAACATCATACTTAGCGGCATCCGCCAATACCTGAAGCTTCTGCACAACATCCATACGACCACCACAAACATTTGTTCTAACGAATATATGTTTGTATATTAGCCTAGCGCTTCGACACAGTCAAGAAAAAACCCGAAAGTAGGGATATAGGGTTGGTGCCGAACACGTCATGCACATGCTCGCGCCATGCGCAGCCACTATCCTATCCACAAGCGGCAATATCCTACCTTGCTTGCAATGCATATCACCCACGATGAGGCTTTTGGTCACGGTTGCTACGAACTCTGATGGATATGTATTCTTTGAAGCGAGAACGATGAAGCAATGGAACAAGATGCAGAGACTCATCTCAAACCCAAGAAGCAGACAAAAATCCTCTCGAAGAGTCTCAAATACTTGACGCGCTGCAATGATTTCCTTGTTCGGGCGACTTCCGAATCAAAGCACTATAAAAATTAGCTTGATATGCCTCTAACTTTTCTTACCAAGAACATAAGCACGAGCACGCTTGGCAATTTTCGGAAAATCCTTCGGCTTTATGCCAAAGACACCCCAAACGGCGAGTTCCATGCAGAAAAACACTGCGAAATAATAAACAAATGTCAGCACCCATTCCCAGCCTACTCCTGGAGCTGCATAGACGATGATGAAAATAGAAGGAGGCAATAAGAATAACAATGCGGTAAGCATTCCAGGAGAATAGAAATGCTTCAAATGGTGGATCTTGATTCCAACAATATGTATGAATGATTCAAATATCCCGAGGATTGCTGGGACCAGCGCAAGCCAATGGACTCCGTTGAAGAAAAACGGTATGTATGCGAAAAACACAATGGCGATAACCACACACCCATGGGAACACTCTATCTTTGCTTGATCTGAATTGTTGACACCAATCATTCCTGTCATCAGCTTGTAGAAGCCTCCAGGAAACCTCGTCTCTTCCCATTCATGCAAAGTGATTCCGAATATGAAAAATGAAAGGGCGATCTGTAAGGGCGTGAGCGCAGCCCAATTGATGATCATGTAGATAAGAACAGCTATACCACCAAAAGTGAGGATATAGATGTTGCTACGATCCCACCAAGTCATGATTGCACTCCCAACCTATGCTTCGCCACGGATCAGCGCAAGCATACGACCACGCATGATCTTGGGAAACTGGCGAAACAGGATATCATATGGACGATGCCTTCCATGATGGAAAGACATACGGGAAGCATAACGAGCCACCACGCGGTGTCGAAAAAGAACGGGATGATAGTAAATCCCAAGATGAGGCACATGGTAGGGATTCGGGATAGTCCTGCCAACTCATCAGTCACCTTAATCTTCAAAAGATTGTCTCCTATGAGGTTCAGGAATCCTCCGGGGAATTTCCCTTCCTCCCACTCATGCATAGTGAAAAGCCACAAGAATCCGATGATGAACTTCTGAATGATGCTCAACGTTGGCATGAATACAGCAACGCAAACGATAAAGGTGACTGCAATAAAGGTAAGCACTTCAATATTGTATTTTGCGATCCACATTCGCATGGCGGACTCCTTATAAGATGTTCTATAATCCAACATCGTGTTGGTTGATTATATGATGCGCCGGTTCTTCTGATTCATCAACCAGCAAAAACCAATAGAATGTCGGTTTTTGGAGAGCAGATGGCAAAACCTAATCCTGAAAAAAGAGCCCGAACAAAACAAAGGTTAATGGATGCCTACATCACCCTTTTGAAAACAGATTCAGAGAATCCGATCACGGCAAGCGCTGTCATAGAACAAGCTGCCGTCAACCGATCTACTTTCTATGAGTATTTCGACAATGTTGGTGATTTAAAACGCGCTGTTGAGGACAACCTTATTGAGACTATGGTATCCACCGCACAAAATGCACTTGACTCAGGCAAAAATGCTGATCTCGTAGATCTTGTCATGAATGCCTATGTGAAGCACGGGGATCTCATCGGCCTTTTCCTTAGCCAGCAAAGCACCTCGTACTTCACATCTCGTGTTAAAAGCGTACTCATGCCGCTCCTTGCAAACACCTTGGAAGAAAAGGTGAATCCTCAAGAGCTTCCTTATGTATCTAAGTTCGTTACAAGCGGACTTCTTGGCTTCTATAGTCATTGGTATGAAGACAAGCAGACCTTGCCCATTGAAGAATTGGTACCGTTGGCACGTACTTTAGCTTTTTCCTGTTTAAATGCCGTGTCAGATACGGGAAAAAATAACCTTCTCCAACCTTCTGAATAGCTTAAGATTCCTGATTGGCGAGGGGTCGCAATTTGCGGGTTATAGGCGTCAGTGCCGGACGCGTCACGCACATGCTCGATTCGGGGCTATTAGATGGCTTTAGAAACGGTCGTCACACCTACACCACTACAAAGTCGATTAACAAGAGTCTTTCCACCTCTCGAAGTGCAGGACAACCCAAGAAAACGGCTATGGCTTAGACGAAATCTCCCTATCTTCAATCCTAAGATAATACGTAAGAGGCGATCAGGGCATCAAGCTTCCGTATATCATTGGCTTCTATTTCCACAGCCTCTAAAGGCGTAGGTTCGGGAATATCCTCGCCATCTTCTTCCAATCCGTATATCACACATCCTAGAAGCTCGCGTGCCGAAAGCAGAGCATCTTCGTTTGGGCATATAGGCAGAAAAGTGTGTAGGATTCTCACTTGACATCCCTGTTCAGGCAAGCTTTTTCTAAGAAAAAATCAGTTATAAACAGGGGTGAGCTGTGTCTGTCTCAAAATGCAGCATTTGCGGCAGCAAAATGTCAAAGAACAAATTCACTAAAGCAAGAAGGCAGAGGTGGAGATGCACCTTGTGCGGAGGCTATAGTGTTAGGAAAAGCGATACCTCCGCAAGATAGCCTAAAGTGTTTGTTGGATGGCTTTTGGGTAAACTCTCTCAAAGTTGACGCTAGATTACGATTCAACTCATCCACATACTAGTTCAAAAAAGTTAGAAAAATGGTCAAAACTTCCGACTTTCCATGGTCATAGCGCTACATGGCTAACTTGAATTGTGGAGAACACTGGGCAAACAGAAAATTTGACGCTTTTTTGATGCCTTAGCAGGCAGGGTTTTGTGTTCAGGACCGTGGAAAGTCGAAAGTTTTGACCACTTTTCGCCTAAAAAGTGACGAAGGCAACACACGGTCTGGTTTGGTCAGAGTTCCACAACAGCGCGCCCTATCCATATGCAATCGACTAAAACAGACACACCTTTCTGCCTATATCACACATCCTAGAAGCTCACGTGCCGAAAGCAGAGCATCTTCGTTTGTCTATCCGCTGGTAGCTACGTCTAGATCGGGAAATGTGACTGCAATTTCTTCGCCGGATTCATAGGTGAATATCGCAGCAATCTGCAGATTTGAACAGGTTGCGCAAATATCAGAAGCAAAGCAGGTCAAGCAAGAAATCTCACTTGACCTGCGATAAATTCTGGAGCCAGCGACAGGAATCGAACCCGCAACCCACTGATTACAAATCAGTTGCTCTACCGTTGAGCCACGCTGGCAAACAAGGTTGTATTATAGCCTACATAATCGAAACTGATAACAACACTTAGTATTCGTCGGTAGAAATTTTCGAAATCTCTAAAATCTCTAAAATGCGCCTGCGCCTATAGCCTGCGCCTATATTATTCGCTTAGCAAACGATGGCTTATAGGTATCAAAAGTGGAATAACATACACCTTCCCCTCTGCCGGCAGCATGTATATAAGTGTTGTCGCCCACATAAATACCTACATGATGCGCACCGCCGCGCGAACCCCAAAACAAAATGTCTCCACGCTGCAGTTGATCCATTGGCACATCTATTCCATATTGTGCCTGAGAATAACTGGTGCGCGGAAGCTCAATCCCTAACGCTTCGCCAGCGCAATATTGCACAAGACCAGAACAATCGAAACCAGAAGGCGTGCGCCCGCCGCGCACATATCTTGCACCAATATTGTTTTCAGCCACAGACACCAAAGCCTCTACCTTAGCAGTCTCGGCAACACCATTAATCTGACTTCCAACCATATTTCCTAGCGTATTTTCGCCGCTGGCTTTATCGTCCGCTGCAGCAACAGGATCGGCAAACGCCAACTGCACAAGAGGAGATTCCGCCCACTGAGACACATATAACATAGTAGTAAGAAGAAGCGCTAGAAGAATGCAAAACGTTATGAATTGGGACCTAACCCTTTTCATTAAATACAAATAGATATCCTAACCTCGCCTACAATTGCGCAAATAAGGCTACCTTGCAATTGCCTTTCATTGCCTTCAGAACCAACATTCCTACAATTCAACTACAGGTTTGCAACATTTTCTTCACAAAATACCAGCGTATGTGTATTTTTTAAGTCAATTGAGTGCAGGTTTTCTGTATTAAACACACATTTGGCTTTTACCAAATCAACGCAGAATAGCTCTAATCGCAACAAAAATCGGGAATAAAACTTTCGCTAGCAGCAACACCTTGTTGCCAAAAATAATCTTCAATTCCTATTGTATCAGCGAAATCTAGTACCGCCTCATATTCACTATCGCTCACGCATCTAGCAAGTTCTGGAAAACGCCGCAAACATGCAGCAGCCCTACTGTTTCCTTGCTGCGCCAAGCGGGGCAATACGGGAGTGTACTGATTCATTATCGACAGTCGCACGCTATCTCCAAATTCCTCATGAACACGCCGGACAGCCTCAATCGACTCATCTACATGACCGGGCAACACCAAGTGACGCACCACAACTCCAGACACCATCCGCTGAACGCCCCCAAATTCGTCATATGTAGGAGCCCCCACCTGATCTATCATTGCCCCAATTGCCGCCGCCGCAACATCTGCGTAATCGGCTACCCCAGAAAGTGAAGCCGCAAGATTAGAATCTGCATACTTATAATCTGTTAAATACACATCTACATAACCGCTGTTAGCACGTATAGCATCCACTGTTTCATATCCGCTGGTGTTCCACACCACAGGCAATCGCAGCCCCCGATCTTTTGCGACACCTATAGCCAGCCGCACACTGGGAGCAAAATGCGTCGGCGTAACCATATTCACATTCATAGCACCCATTTTCTGCAGCGACAAACACGACTGCACAAGCATGTCCACACTGAATTGTTGTCCGCACCCACCATGCGATATCGCAGAATTTTGGCAATACGAACAAGCCAGCGAACATCCCGTAAAAAATATGGTGCCACTACCAACATTTCCACTTATAGGTGGCTCTTCCCAAGCATGCAAACCTACACGCGCAACAGTCATAACAGCACTAGATGCACAAGCACCACGCTGCCCATCCCGCCGATTAACCCCACAAGCGCGTGGGCACAGCATACAGTGTGAATAATCGTGCGGAATAGTCTGCTCAGACATACTGTTAATATACGTGAAAACTGCTACTAGTTTACCGAATAGCCAAAGCCTATCGAACCACTATCGTCGCTATCGTCGTAGTCGTCAAAGGCATCATCGTAATCATCTTCTGAATATATGCCATCTTCCTGCGCGTATAGCGTCTCGGCTCTCGACCAGTCAAGCCCATTAGCAGCACACGCCGCCTCTTCGCCATATACTAGCGCTAATGCCACAGGGGCTTTATCAGCGCCGCCTATAACAGCCAGCAACTCCAATAAATGCATAGCCGATTCTGCCTGAGGCATTATTAGCTCGTAATCGTCAGCCGCCATTATCGCAGCCGACAGTTCACCCATAAGCATTTCGCAAGTAAAAGAGCTATCGAAGCGCTCATCGCGAATAGCTTGTATTATCGCTTGGGCCCCAAAGTCGGAAAACTCAATCTGAATTTCGCCCATCTCAATGCTAGATATCGACCTTTTCGATGCCATAAATAACGCATGCGCTTCTATTGCCGAAATAACACCAGCCACTGTCTGTAAGGTATTTGCCGCACGCATCAACTGCGCCGCGCCACCACCGCCTACAACTTTTACTTCGCAAAATATTGCATCCAGCAAATCTTTTGCTTCCACAACACAACCGTCTTCACCGGAAGCAAAGCAAAAAATATTGTCGCGCGCAAAAGCGTCCGCCAATGTCATATCCTTAACAACAAGCGGGGCTTCAACAAACTTCAAGTCGGACAAAGTAGCTATGGCATTCATCTCGCGCGCAAAATTAGGAGTAACCGAACTAAGATCAACTATCATCGACCCCGGCTTCATAACCTGCATAAGCCCATTATCGCCAAAGCATAAATCTTCCAAATCGTTCATTGTGGGGAAATACGTTATTACCATATCGGCTAATTCGGGTTCGCCTTCGCGGCGCCATCCAGCCTCTTCCAGTCTGGGAGAAATAGCCTCTATAAGATTATCGCAACCTCTATATGCATAAACACCCACGCTATTCCGCCTTCCTTATGCGATTAGCTATACGATCAGCTACAGACATATTCTCGCGCTGATCGCTTCCCCAAAAAGCTATTGCTAACATTCCCGGTCCAACATGCGAACCAATTACAGGTCCTATTGAAGATTTAATAATTAGAGGATTTTCGCCCCCTTTGTTAAGCGAATCGCAAAGCCGTGCCATATCTTTTTCGCAATCCGTGTTACCAACCATTACATAATTGCCTCGCCCATTAAAGTCAACATGTTTGGCGTAATATTCAGCTAGCTGCTTTATGCCTTTTTTGCGCCCACGCGCCACTCCTACCAACTTCAGTGTGCCATCGGTGTCTATGGTAAGCATCGGTTTAACATCTAATGCCGCACCAGCCACAGCCACACTAGAAGGTATGCGTCCACCACGCTGAAGCGTATCTAAGTCGTCAACCATAAATTCACAATCGACAAAATAGCGCGCCTCGCTTGCCCACTGTGCCAACTCTTCGGCAGTCAGCCCCTTTTCCATCTGATTTATCGCTTCAAAAACAACTACGCCTTCAGCAATAGACGCCAAGCGCGTGTCAACCAAATACAATTCGAAACCTTCGTGGCGTGAAAGCACCTGATCGCGCACCATTTCAGCCACACTAAAACTGCCCGAAAGCCCACTTGTGAACGATAAATACACCGTAGGCGTTCCGTCTTCAGCTGCCGCTTCAAAAGCGGTCGTAAGCACAGGCACCGAAAGCTGCGATGTAGATGGCTGCGCGCCTTTGCGCATGGCATCGTAAAAATCGGACGCACCAAGCGTTTGAAACATATCGTCTTCAAATGTGCGCTCACCCACTATATAGGGGAATTTCAACAACGTAACGCCTTCGCGGTTTAGCAGTTCTACCGGCAGGTCACAACATGAATCTACTATTAAATTGCATCTACGCATAATTTTCTCCTAGCGCTAGTCTAAACTGCCACCGAAAGATCAGGATTATCACTTGTAAGTTTCCCTTTAATAAATTCTACGCATTCATAAGCAATACCTATAGCAGGTCCAACATGAACGCCCACTACGGGGCTTACGGGATGCACTTCCACATCGGTACCAGATATTTCTCGTACTGTCTCAAGCAACTGCTCTAACGCTTTTGTTTTCTTGCCTATATAGTGAACTACAACCCTTTTCAAGCCGTACTCGTCAACGTCGCTCTTAAATGCTTGAACCATAGCAGCTACCGCCCGCTTGTGCGTGCGAACTTTTGCCAATGTATCGGGCATGCCATCAACCACCGTTAAAATTGGCGAAATCTGGATGACGGTTCCCAAAAGCGCCGAAGCTGCACCTATACGCCCACCAGCACGCAAAAATGCCAACGATTCCGGTATAAACAAGAACCTAGAACGCATAACCGCTAATTCAGCCGCAACAATCACTTCTTCAAACGATGCACCCATATCGCGCTTATCGGCAGCATCTAGCACAACAAAAGCCTCGTCAGATCCGGCGGATGTCGAATCTATCATCGCGCATTGGAAATTTATATTGCGCGATTTCACCATGCGTGCAGCGCGTATCGCACCTTCTAAAGTACCAGACAGCTTAGATGATATGAAAATTCCCACAACGCTATCGCCCGCTATGGCTGCATCTTCCAAAATGCTTTCCAGAACATGCTGAGACGGCTGACTAGATGTAGGAATATTATTTATGCGCTGTTCGATGGTTTCATAAAAGCCATCTATGTCCATTTCGGTTTCTACATGTTCAATTCCGTCGTAGTTAACGAACAGCGAAACTACCTCTATGTTACGCTTTCGGGCAGTATCTTCAGTAATAGATGCAACCGAGTCTGTAATTATGCGTATCATTTTATTTCGCTTTCAAAACAGTTGGCTTTTATCTGTCTATAGAACGAAGTTGCGCTACAAGGTTTTGCCTGCGCTCGTGCAATCCGCGCTCAAGACCAACAGGATAAGTATGCGGATTCAACATGCGCAACTGCGTTTCATCCAAAGTTTCAAGTTGCTCACTGGCGCGGTTTCGTGCCACTTTTGCATCGGTGAACGACTTATCACAAACTATAGCGCCATTGCGAATAAAAGGCTGCAACAACACAACATTGCGTTTGCCCTTCAATTGCTTTTGACGCAGAGGATCCATCGGATCAACTATCACCTCAGATGCATCAATTTTACTATTTACATCGTAGACCATATCGCCTGCAACATGTCCATCTTCGTTAAAATAACGACGCACATTTAGCACGCCGGGCATTGTTAACTTCGCAGCCGATTCAGATATCTTCAACCGGTCTTTCCATGTGTTAGACCCCGCAGGCTTGATTGCCGAAAGCTTATAAACGCCACCAAGAGTAGGCTGATCGTAACCTGTAGCAAGCCGCGTACCTATGCCCCAAGCATTTACAGGTGCACCTTCATCCATTATTGATTCTACGGTGCGCTCGTCCAAATCGTTTGAAAGTACAATGCCAACATCGGTCAGCCCAGCATCGTCTAACATTTTGCGCGCTTTCCTAGCAAGCCACGCTAAGTCGCCAGAATCTATGCGTATTCCTGACAATTTTTCGCCGCGCTGGCGCATCTCTAGCCCAACTTTTATTGCATTGCGCACGCCTTCCTCAACATCGTAGGTGTCAACCAAAAGCGTGCAGTTCGACGGAAAAGAGCGGGCATACTCCCTAAACGCTTCCAACTCGCTTTCAAACGACATTACCCACGAATGCGAATGCGTACCCGACACTGGTATTCCATAAAGCTTTCCAGCAAGCACGTTGGAAGTTGAAGCGCAGCCGCCCACAAACGCAGCGCGACTTGCCCACAAACCACCAGTGCCCTGCGCGCGGCGCAACCCAAATTCTGCCACCGGCATTCCATGTGTTGCGCGGCATATGCGCGCAGCTTTTGTGGCTATAAGCGTCTGGAAATTTACGCAGTTAAGCAACATTGTTTCTAGTAGTTGACACTGCATAATAGGTCCGCTGACACGCATTATCGGCTCATATGGAAAAACAATTGTGCCCTCAGCTACCGCCTCAATATCTACATTTAGACGCATATCCATTAAAAACTTCAGGAAATCCGCATCGAACATGCGCGTTCCATCTGGCGATTTCACGCTAGCAAGATAGTCAATATCTTCCTGAGAAAAACTATAATCAGCCAACATCTGAGTTAGCTGTTCCATTCCGCAAGCTACAGCATACCCACCGTTAAATGGGTAGTCGCGAAAGAACATTGTAAAAGTAGCTTGGTCGTCTATTTTGTTAGAAGCCCAATATGCCTGCGCCATCGTAATTTGATACAGATCGGTATATAAAGCCCAATCGAGACGCATTATTTATCGCCGCCCTTTTTGTTGCCACCAGACGCATTGCCACTTGCCTCGTTTGCGTTCTTGCGCCGCCTAGGTCGCCTTTGTTTATGCGAGAAAGCCTGCTTCTTATCGTCGGCATCAGCATGCGAAAGCGACGAAGATTTATGCCCCGGACGCAAAACTTGTCGCTTCTGTCCATTTTGTTTCTGAGAATTTGATGATGCTTTCTGCTTCTTTTTGGGTTGCACTTTTGGCGAATCTGCCTGAGAGTTTTCGTTTTGAACGCGCTGAATTTCGCCGCCTGATATTTTCGTGGAACGCCTACGGCGCGGAATTCTTTTCGGATCGGTCTTCGTAGGTGCTTGCTGTGGCTGCGGCGATTGATCTACCGCAGACGCACGTCCACTACGCTTGCGAGGCTTTCTGTGCGTATCAACCGAAGAACCCAGTATGCCCGCGCTGGGCTCAACTTGCGAATGTGGCCTGTGCAATTCGCCCGCTATAGCCAATTTATCGTTACCTGTAAATTTTGATATCTCAAAACTTGCAGTAGTACTAAACAACTCTGTACTTTTTCCCTTAGCGTCCTCCCACGCCTCGGCACCTACAACACTTGGACGTTTACCATCCCGAGCAGGTTCAAATGCTGCAAGCGGAACCTTTATAGGTTTTTCTTCATCAATCTGCAGAACTATAACTTCGCGAGGAACATCAAATTCTATTACCCTAGCTTCCCCGTCGGGCGTCTGAATAGGAGCCCGAAGTTTAGGCGCACGCTGCTTAAAGTCGCAGTAAGCCTCGTTTTCGTAACGCAGACAACACATCAATCTGCCGCACAAACCAGATATCTTCTGCGGGTTCAAAGACAAATCTTGGTCTTTCGCCATGCGAATAGACACCGGATTAAATTCGCCGCCCAATCGCTTGCAGCAAACCACTTGCCCACAGTGTGCCAATCCTCCCACAATGCGCGCTTCGTCGCGAACGCCGATCTGTCGCATATCGATACGCACATGAAAACGCGCAGCAAGTTTGCGCACCAATTCACGAAAATCTATGCGGGCTTCGCTTTCGAAGTAAAACACCGCCTTATCGCCATCTAGCAGATACTCCACCGAAACCGGATGCATATCTTCGCTAGTTTCACGCGCGAGTTCCCGAAATACCACCATAGCTTCTTTCGAGAGCCGCTCCATTTCCTCAGCTTTTTGCAAATCTTCATCCGTAGCTATGCGCTTAACAGGCTTAAGCGGGCTTTTCAGATTTTCTATATCCTCGGCAGAAACCTCGATAATTTCACTTGCGCACACGCCTAACTCTAAGCCGCGTGCGGTTTCTACAACAACCTTGTCACCTGCCTTTAGGTCTAAACCTTCAGGGCTAAACCAAAGTGTATGCACGTTATATGCAAGGTTAACTGGCGCTACCAGTGCCATTCAAACCATCCTTTATTTCTAAAAGTAGAACATCTATGCATGTTTCTGGAGATACATTATAGGACAGCATGCCCGAAAGCTGACTTACAGAAGCCAACGCACGCGATACAGAAGCCACATCAGCGGCAACGGCAACTGCCTGTATGTCGGACATAACGTCAGTATTAATAACAAGTTCAGGCGTACCTGCACACACCACAAGCACATCTCGCAACCAAGATATTGCAATATCAATTGTTTGATTCAGGTATTCACGCGTCTTCGCCGACATTTGACGCTTATTGCGAGCTTCTATCTGGCGCATAGCCGACTTCTCCAGAAAATCGGCATTCGCAGAAATTTCTTGCTCAAGCTGCACGCGAACAGCATCTAGCGGCGCTTTTGATAGCTGCACCAGATCGCGTGCGTGGCGAATGATATGCCAATCGTCTGCCGTATCTATATCAGCTAAGATTTTTAGCACCTTGGCGCGAAAACCAACACGTTCATTTCCCGACGCACGCAGAAAAGCCACGGCAGCCGAAATTGATCCACCGCAAGCCTCTATCGCCTGCCGTGCGAGTTGCGGTTGCGCACCTGTATTCTGGCTAACAATGCCCGCAGCCTCGGTCGGCGGGATATGGCGAAACGGAATAACCTGACAGCGCGATACAATTGTAGGCAGAACCGAATTACGCGTGCGCCCCATCAAAATAAACACAACATTATCGGGTGGCTCTTCCAATGTTTTTAGGAACGCATTAGCGGGCGCTACTCCCATAAGATCTACCCTATCAAGTATGTAAACCTTGATGTTAGCTTGTATTGGTGCCAGAGCAACGTCGGATGCTATTTCGCGTATTTGCTCTATTAGCCACCCGTTCATGCCAGCCGGTTCTATAAAGTGAACATCGGGATGCGTGCGGCGAACAATACGAGAACAATTATCGCAATAACCACACAAACCGCCGCCCGGACCTTTTGCCCCTTTGGGGCACAAAAGCGCACGCGCTAGTGCATACGCCGTAGCCGTTTTGTTCGAACCCGCAGGACCAGTAAAAAGATACGCATGAGTTATGCGCTCTGAACGAACGCTAGTGCGAAGCAAATCGCGTACTTGCGGCTGCCCAAGTATGCTCTCAAACGCATCAGCCACGCGCGCCTCTTTCACACCCATCTCCAATGTTTGACGCAGCGCTTGCATCATGTGTAGCCTCTATACCCATGCGTGCACACACAAGCTCTATAACGCGCTTCGCCGTTTCCTCTTCATCATCTTCCGTAACAACCCTAACAATTCGCTGCATATGTGCACCGGGCATATTCGCAAAGGCATTGCTTACACGGTTATGAAAATCTGCCCCAGCTAACTCTAGCCTATCGCTAGCACCACGCTTTTCAATGCGCCTTACCTTCTCTGAAGTGTCTGGCAATTCCATCAGTATTGTTAAATCTGGCTGCAAGCCACCAGTAGCAAAATTGTTAGCAGCTTCAACAAATTCAGCGGAAAGACCGCGCCCTGCAGCTTGATAAGCCAATGTAGAATCGGTAAAGCGATCGCATATGACCACCTTATCAGCCTGCAAAGCAGGAATTAGAACCTCGCGCACCATCTGCGAGCGCGCCGCCTCATATATAAGCAACTCGCACTCTGGAACCATCTCGGAATTGCCGCTGTCAAGCAACACGTCGCGCAGCTTTTCACCTATAGATGTGTTGCCGGGCTCACGCAGACACAGCACATCGAAACCTATGTTGGATAAGGTTTCAGCAAGCAGATGCACATGTGTAGATTTCCCTACACCATCGTCGCCTTCGAAAGTTATAAAAAAGCCACCCAATATAGAATTCCTTAAGCATTCTCTGCGCATTTACGCACAGCAGCGGCAACAGCTTCAGCCACACGCGGATCAAACGGATCAGGCATAACAAAATCTGCTGATAGCTCATCTTCGCTTACAAGGTTGGCTAGGGCTTTTGCAGCAGCCAGTTTCATAGGCTCGGTTATCCGCCCCGCGCGCGCCTGCAACGCTCCCTTAAATATGCCGGGGAAAGCTATAACGTTATTTACTTGATTCGGAAAATCGCTACGACCAGTACCAACAACAGCAGCACCCGCCGCCAGCGCATCTTCCGGGTATATTTCAGGCACGGGGTTCGCCATAGCAAACACTATTGGCTTATCTGCCATATGCTCCACCATTGCGCGAGTTACCACACCGGGCGCACTTACCCCAACAAATACATCGGCACCCACCATTGCATCTGCCAACGTACCTGACATATCTTGCAAATTTGTTACCTCTAGCATTGCACGCTGCGCCGAATTTATACCTTCCAACTTCGAAGATATTATTCCGCGGCTACCACACATTATTATGTTCTTAAAACCATACGACAGAAGAAGACGCGCTATTGCAATACCGGCTGCACCCGCACCGCTCATAACCACACGCACATCTTCTACGCGCTTGCCCACAAGCTTCAGCGAATTTATTAATGCCGACAGTACAACAATAGCAGTACCATGCTGGTCGTCGTGAAAAACAGGTATATCCAACGCATCGTTTAGGCGCTCTTCTATTTCGAAACAACGCGGCGCAGATATATCCTCAAGATTTATTCCGCCAAACACAGGCGCTAGTTTTATGCACGCATCAACAATTTCATCAGTATCTTGCGTATCTAGGCATATCGGAAACGCATTAACGTCGCCGAAAGTTTTGAACAGCGCGCACTTGCCTTCCATAACAGGCAGCGCCGCCCTAGGACCAATATTGCCCAACCCAAGTACCGCGCTGCCATCGGTTACTACAGCTACCGTATTAGCCTTTATCGTGTAGTCATACACCGCCTGCGGATTTTCAGCTATAACTTCACAAGGCTTAGCAACGCCCGGCGTATAAGCCACCGCAAGATCGTGCCGCGTGGCAATATTCATTTTCGGAGTTGTATCTATTTTTCCATGCCATTGCTCATGTTTTTCAAGTGACTCTTCTGCTATACCCATGGTCTTCTTCCTGCGTTTTTGCAAATGTTATCTAGCGTCTGCGATTATACCGCACACCACCATATGACATTCTGCGAACCGCAAGGATGCGCCACTAAAAGTTAGTCTTCTTCTCCATTGCGCCGCCTGTTAGACGCAAGCATTGCTATGCCACAAGCCGCAAAAGCAACCGTCAAAAGACCGAAAGCAAGCGGTGCGCTTAAATCGCCCGTGCGGGCAAGGCTTTGCAAGTGCTTTAAAGCGCGTGTACCAGAATTGTTGTCACCCGCATAAGGAATGCTTACAAAGTCTATATAAACTTGCGTATCGGCTTGCACATTTTGAACAGTTACCTGCTTAGCATTGCCGTAATATATGCGATTGTCGTTTCCAATTTGCACATAGGCATACGGCGTGCTTAAACTAGGCACCAGTGTAAATGTTAGGTTATCGGCATGGCGTACACTAAATTTTGCCGATTTTACATTGTTGCCATTTGCGTCCTGCACAAAGCCTGCGCCTTCCCTAACGTCAACTTTCACAGAATGCAGAACATTAGTTGTATCGTCTTTCGCAAACGCAACACGTACAATTGCGCTTTCACCTTCCATCTGGGTCATAAGAGAAGACGGCACCACATACTTATAAGATGTAGCGCTAGCTGCCGCATATGCTTTTTCAGCACCTGTAACTACGCCCACCATATCAGATAGAAGCTTATTGTTCGTGCTTGTTGATACAGAAGATGTAGCTACCTTTTCTAAGCTGTTTGATATGTCGGTTTCTTTGGTACTACCATCGCCTTCAGTTGTTATTAGTTTGGCTGAAGACACACCATATCCATCCTCTGGTGTTATATAAACTTCCAAGTCTTTGCGTATTTTCCAACGCATCTGCTTCAAGCCGTCTACCTTGCCTTCGGCAAATACCGAACCGCCTTCGCTATCAACATAAAGATCTACTTCTTTAAAGCGCGCAAAATCGGCACTTAAATCATGGTTTGCCTGAACTTCGCTAAATACAACTTCGGCGCTACCGGTTTGCTCGTTGTATTGCACGCTGAAATAGTCGCGATGCCCATCGCGCTCTATGCAGTATTTTTGCTGGCTGGCATCAAAGGTAACGCCTGCACTTGCTGCCTGCTTTAGCGCATCTGGGTCATCTTTTAGCTGGGCGCCATCATAGAACACGCATACCCCATCTACTACCAGCTTATCAAGTTCGTGGCGCTCTGCCGGAATTGCAGTAAGCTTGTTTGTTGTGTCTTTATATACGCTTGCAATAGAACCGGGCTCTATAGTTCCTTGGCTAGAATCGCAATTGCTAATAATATCAACCGTATCGCGATAGCCGCCATCGGGCGGCTGTTGGTCGCTTGATATGTTGGTCTTATGAGCAAAACTCGCTTGAACTTTATAGTCGGCAATAACTGTCTTTATGATAAGAGCTGGCGCGCCGTAGTGCTCAGCATCGTTTTCGTTAGTGCCGTTGTAGAACACTATGTTAGCGCTGCTACTGCCGCCCGCCTCTACCGCTTTTATGGCGAAACCATCCACAGTAACGCTTGCAACATAGTCGTCCTTGGGGAAAATTTCCACTAAGGCATCTGAGTTATCGCTTACATCAAATGACTGCGTTATGCTGCCGAAATTCTCGTGCCCCGCATATACGCTGGTATTAATCTTGTGAAACACTTCCTGAACAGGCATCTTTGTAGGCGCTATGTTCACAGTAATGCCTGCATCTTTATCCCAGTTTCCCGGAGCAGTAGACACAGTAGGGCTACCCAAGTCAACAACCACTACATACGACCCATCGCTTTGCTTAACAGCAGCAGCCGGCATGCTTATATCTTGTCCGCCTAGCTTGCCCGTAAGCACCACACCTGTCGCGGGAAGTTCATAGCCCGCATCTAAACGCACGGTAACTTTCGCCGGATTATTCGGATCGGTTGATATATTGTAAGTGCCACTTTTATCTATGCTGCTTGCGCCCATTACATCAGATGCAGCGGGCACTATAAGTTTGCGAGTTTCGTATTCAAACTGCGCGCTTACACGCAAATTCTTCGCTACGTTATAGATTACAAGTGAACCAGTTTGTTCCCCTATGCCACCTACACGCACGTTATTGCTAGACACAGCGCTGCCATCGCTTGCACTAACGCTTATGCTTTTAATTGTAGACCATGCAGGTGCCGTAACATTAAACGACGCTGTACCGCCAATTTCTACAGTTTGTACACCATTGGAATCTATGTTGTCGAAATATGCGCGCACAGCAGAATCTATAGTTACGTTTACGTACTTAGGCTCTAAAGTGCTTGGTTCTAGCACTATTTCAATGCTAGCCGCCGATTGCAAGTAGCTAATAAGCGCTGCATTGTTGTTGAAACTTATCGTCTCGGTGGAATTGTCTGCCCAAGTTACTATCGCATGCGATGCGCTAAAACCTTCAGGCGGCGCTACCTCTATACCGACAGCATCAGCTGGAAACGCGCCAGCACTACCCGGTGCTGCAAGCACAACTTCGCGCCCATCGGAGCCAATGAATGTAATCTGCGCTGTGCTAGCTCCACCAATTTTGGAAAGCGTTATATCGTATTCAGTATCAGCTGAAGGCGGTGTTGTTATCTCTTTAAATTCTACCGTTATACGCAGATCGGCTTTATAAACGGAAAGAGTGGGAACTACATCTCCGCTTGCACCTGCCACACCAAGCATAACGAAATTCGCACCAGATGTGTAATCTGTTCCCGCTGTTAAAGTTGTCCAAGCGCCGCCATTTGTTGCATCGGCATATTCAACTTTATATTCGCCATAATATTTTGCATCTGGCTCAAAATTATAAGTAGGCGACTGGTTTTCATATACTACATGCTGTCCGGCAGACACACTGGTTGTACCGTTTACATTTCCACTTGCGTCTTTGTTAACCACTAAAGTTACATAGTGTGAATCTACACCAGAGGGCTGCGTTGTGCCCACCAACACAACCATACCCAGCTTGCCCGATGCCTGCGCGGCTGCATCATCGGTAAAGTAGTCTAAGTAAGCGCGAAAAACCGCACCTTCTTGCTCTATGCGATACTTCGTTTGTATATTTTCCAATTTGTTTTCTTTATAACTGCACAGCTTTAAGCTGTCTTCCAGTTTTGCCTTTGCTTGATCGGCAGAAATTTCGCCGTTTGCAAGCGCGTCCAGAATATCTTTTGCATGGTCTGTAACATCCGTTGTCATGCGGATGCTGTTAATGAACGCACCGTCTGCATCCTCTCCCGGAACAATATTCAGATCCCATGCGCCAAACACCTGTTCATTTTCATTCGCCTGCACAGCCGATGTAATGTCTGTATAAACTGGGCTAGTAGCTAGGCTTTCACTTTGAAGTTCAGCGCTCTTCGGGAAAAGACCGGTTGCACCTATTGTGCTATCTACCGCACCCCACGCACTCCAAGTCCAGTCTCCCGGATTTGCAGGATTTATTGCGTCGTACTTGTCGTATAAAGGTCCTGTCCACCACTGCGCTACCATGCGCGTTATATCGCTTGGCTCAGCTGTATTTTTTGCTTGAATCCATGTGCCGTTTACGTTCTGCGACACTTCAGCCCAGTAAACATACTTATATTGAGTAGGGTCTATAGACTTATCCCACGATTTATTGAATACAAATTTATCGGTATGTGTAGTTACCGCATGATTTTCTACAAGCGTCTCTACGCTGCCAGCTATATAACTATTTTCATCTGTTGCGTTAGGATCTAGCTTATAGGGTTGCCTATACCAACTAACAAGATAAGAATTGCAGCTTTCATCGCCATAGGCGGTATGAACCCACATATCTTCGCCTTCAAGCCAAACACCACTACCCGATACCTGATCTATCTGATAAGACGTATCGACAGCTTTTAGGTACACAGTGGTGTCAGCCACAGCTGCATCTGTACTTACTATGCTTGCTTTTTCGCCTATGCCTTCATCGTTTATGTCAGCGCTGTTTGCCATAGCAGACACAGGAACAAACGAGCAGACGAGCACCACAGCCACCATACACGATACAATCTTTTTAGCGAGTGTTTTCATAGTTGTTTCCCTAAATCGCTTTCCCTTATACCTTCTTTTGCAAGAATGCCCTGTATATGGCACACAAACACACGCCTTGTGCTATATGCACAGCATTCTTTGTTTCTTTGTTTCGCTAGTTTTTAACTACTATTGTTGTTTTGGCTGATGCTTTGCCTACTTCTATTTCTTGTTCGTCATACGCCGTAAAAGTTGCGCTGCACTGATACGTGCCAGCATCTAGGTCTTTTGAAAGCGCATCCGAATAGATCATGTACCCCGGCTCTATCATGTCTGTTGAATAGATAACTTCCCCGGTATCGTCTCGCGTGATATCTACTTTCATTAAGTAGTGGTTAGTTGCTGGGTTTTCTATTTTCAGATCGCCTTTGCTTGTGCCGTCTTCAAACTGAGCCATAGAGGCAATAGATATGTCGAACATGCCTGCTTGTACAACTTTATCTAGTTCGTCTCTTATTTCGTCTTCGCTCATGCCGGCAACAGAGCCCAGTTCGCCTGACCGTTTAGGCTTTTCAGTGCACATGTTGAATGCCACTATTGCAGCTAGCGCAATGCACACAATTGAAAGTATTATTGCCACCCAAAAGCCTGCTTTGTGCTTTTTGGGTTTGGGTGCAGCGTCGCTTGGCGCAACAGGATATAGCCTGTTGTCTGGTCCCAGAATATACTGCGTGCCATCTGGTCCTTGGAACCATTGCGGCTGCTGCGGTTGCTGCGGTTGCGGTGGTTGCTGCGGCTGCGGCTGCGGCTGAGTTTGAGGCTGAGGCGCTTGCTGCGATTGCACCGTATATGGCTGCTGCTGATAGTAACCAGAGGATGTGGCACCTGAATTAAATCCAGATGCCCTCATCCCATAGGTGTTCGCGCGATCGCTTACTACCCGATGCGTGTCTCTGTTATCTTGTTGTCCCATATCGCGCGACATATCAAGCTACTTTTCGACTAAGCTAACTTGCCAACATAGTCAAAATTCGTATCAGTAGTATGCATATCCATATCGCCTACATAAGCAGCAGAAGCTTGAACGGTATATGTAATTTTCATCAATTCAATCAGTTTGTCTGGTTCTAGACCAGTAAGTTGCGAATTGTATCCCTCTAAACGAAGACCAATCTGGGCACCCTCCGTGTCTTTAGAATCCATTTCTATATTTACATTATTTTCTGTACTGTAATTTGAAGTATGAATAAGTTTCACAGTGGTTTGCTTACCATAATCGATATATTTCTTACCTTCTTTGTAAGTTTTTCCGTCATTGGTGGTATCAGCATCATTGTTGTACTTGCTGCTTAGTTGACCTGCTGTAAGTTGAACATATACAGAACCATACTCAGGCTGAAGTGTTGCGTTACTTCCGCTAGTTCCTCCCACTACAGAAGCATCCACAGTATTTGACTGCGGAGTAACTTGGGCACCAGCCGCACTTAGTTCAGTTTTATCGCTAGCAGTCCAGTCAACTTTATATACACCTGTAGACTCAGTAGGAGTATCAGAAAGCAGTGTTGCATCTATACCCGTTAGATACAGTTTTGCGCTGTTGTCACACTCATTAGTAATGGTATAGGCGTATTCGCGAGGTGTTATTAAGGCACCGCCTCCAATTGTGCCATAAGCTGCAATTTGAACAGGAACAGTTGCCTTAATCTGAGTGTTCACAGCGCTCAGTTTTACTGTTGTATCAGCTGAGCCTGTAGTTTCAGTAGAGCTAGTAGTGTTGTCGATATTAGGATTATCAGACTTCTCTAAAATACCATCCGACAGTTCATCGACAGCGAAAGCCGGTAGTGCTGTGCCTACGATCAAGGCGGCGCTTAGACCCAATGCACCTATTAACTTACTTGTTTTCTTCATGGCTTTTCCTCCTTTATTCTTCAAAGCCATCTGTCCTTGCTTATGCACCCTGACAACCGAATAGAAGATTCCCCAATACCGGGATCAACATGCGATATAATTCAGCTATTAAAAGCGTCCGAAGGGGGTGCAGTGCCCTTAGCTCCGACGCTTTTTTCATGCTCAAACTTAATCCTCTATTCGATTGTCAAGGTTCTATGTAGAAGCGGATTCCCTATCCGCTTGTTACCGTGTTGTTCTTAAAAATGTTTCACGTGAAACATTTTTGAAAGCGTTTCAGGGAATTGGAGAGAGAGCGGGGATGTGCTCACAAAGCGAGTTCCGCAGCGAACAGAAATGTTCTGTGAACATTTCTGCAGAGCGAGGACTGCAGAGCGACTGAGCATATCCCCGCTCTCTCCACAGCCTGCTCACTCCAGCGCATATTCCCGCTCTCTCCACAGCCTGCTCACTCCAGCGCATATCCCCGCTCTCTCCCTTCATTCCGCCCCTAGCCCTCTACATTCAGAGTTATCTTTGCGGCAGCCTGACCTACCTCTTCATAAGTTGTCTTATCAAGTGCGGTAAATGTGGCTGTAGCGTTATAACTTCCTGCATCTAAATCGCGTGCAAGAGTGATGTTTTCTATGTATTGATTAGGTTGAAGAATGCCCGATTCGTATAGCACTTCTCCGGTTTCGTCATCCGTAATCTTTACCTGCATCATGTACTGATTTCCCGGTACGTTTTCGATGTAGGCGGTGCCAGAAGATGTGCCATCTGCAAAGTTAATAACGCTTGCAATGGAGATGTTAAACATTCCCTCTTCAACCGTGCGGTCAAGTTCAGCCTGCATCTCTTCTTGAGTTTTATACGGAGCTTGTCCCGACCTTGCGTTTTTATCCAGCAGGCTATTCCCATTGCATGCAAACAGCCATATCAAAAGCCACACAAGAAGAGCCACCAGCACACACGCTATTACTATTATTACTGTGCGCTTTTTAGGAGGCTTGCTTGACGTGCGTACCCGCTGCTTGGGCGCTGTCGTTTGCGGCGCTCTATCTGCACCCGGCACCTTCATGCCACGCCCTGATACATTAGGTTTTTGTGTATTGTTGTTTATATCGCCTGTCATCTTCTTCCCGTCTATCATTTACCTATAAGTTGTATTTGCCCTAGTTCCCAGCGCCCGGAATTGATGGAGCATCTTCCATGCCGCCCGATTCACTTACCAGCTTTACCTCTGTATCTATTGGGTCACCTTGAATAGATATCGTGTAGACAAGCTTTGCGATCTCTACAGAGTCAGCCGAATAGCTCAAAGTGTTGCTGTTAAAGCCGCTTATTGCATAAAGAACGTCTAAGGTGCCCTCGTCTAGCTTCCAAGAGCCATCTGCCTCTTTAACGGCTACACCGTCTTTTTCGTAGAATGTGGCAGCAGGAATAACTAGCTTAGAAGCGCCCTCATAAGCGCCTGCATTAGACAGAGCATCGCTTAGCGGAAGCGAATAAACTGCCCTGTTCGTGTCGTTCGTTATATCTAGTGTTGCAAGACCAGTTAATTCGTCTATTTTTACCGCTAGCTCGTAAGTGTCATCGCTTTGCGCAGCCGCAACATGAAGCTTCACATTGCTTATATCGCTGCTGCCAAGCATATCCTTTGCATTTTGCGTGCGCGTTGAAGTTTGCGCGTCGTTCTTAATAGACACATTGTCAATCTGCACAGGAAGCGAACTTCTGCTTTCAAACTTGGTGTCTTTATCGGTTGTTACAGTGAATGTATCTGCGCTGTCTTGCTTGATGTTTAGATGTACGTCTATCGGGACTTCTACATCAGTTATTGCAATCCACTGTGCATATAGAGGCATATCTTCTGTAACTAACGTATCCGGGTCTGCCTTTGCGGTGGGCGAACATTCTTTGTCTGTATACCAACCACCAAAGAGATACCCCGGTCGCTGCGGTGTGCCTGCTGCGTGCAGCACATCGCCTAGTTTTGTTCCGCTATCAACTTCGCTAGTAGAACTGCTCGGGTCCCAAGTAGTGTTCCCGGACGCGTCGCTTCCTTGCCAGCCCGCACTTGAGTCTGTACCAACATTTGGATCAAGGGTCACATCTAAAGTATCTGGAACACTAAGGCGAATACCGAGCGTAGTTTGAGGCGATGCTGTATTTTCGCCCTCAAATGTAGCATCTCCAACCGGGTCTACCCAAACGCCAACATTAGTTGATACATCAAGTGTCGGCGATGTAGTTGGGTCATATACACCAGACGAACTGTTGCCATTATCAGGTGTAACCCAAATGCCTACTTCGGATTGAACAGTCAGCTCGTCTGAAGTTGTACCCGTTACACCACTTGCAGAATTGCCCGCATTAGGGTCTTCTTCTGTTTCAACCCACACACCAACATTAGTGGATGTTTCAAGCTCTGTCGTTGTAGCAGTATTGCCAGCAGCAGAGTTGTCGCTTTCGCTTTCAGGAATATCAACCCAAATGCCTACTTCAGACTGGACAGTTAAAGAATCAGAAGTTGTACCAGTTACGCCACTTGCAGAATTACCAGCGTCAGGATCATCTTCAGCCTCAACCCACACACCGACATTTGTTGATGTTTCTAGTTCTGTTATTACAACACCATTGCTGCTTTCGTTTTCAGGGATATCAACCCAGATGCCAACTTCAGATTGAACAATTAGTTCATCCGAAGTCGTACCCGTAACACCACTTGCAGAGTTAGGCGCGTCAGGGTCTTCTTCTGCTTCAACCCATACACCAACATTAGTGGATGTCTCTAGTTCTGTTGTTGTAGCAGTGTTGCCAGCAGCAGTGTTGCCACTTTCGCTTTCACTTTCAGGAATATCAACCCAAATACCAACTTCAGACTGGATAGTTAAAGAATCAGAAGTTGTACCAGTTACGCCACTTGCAGAGTTACCAGCGTCAGGGTCTTCTTCTGTTTCAACCCATACACCAACATTGGTGGATGTTTCTAGTTCTGTTGTTGCGGAAGCATTACCAGCAACAGTGTTGCCGCTTTCACGTTCGTAAACATCTACCCATATACCTACTTCTGAAGACAAAGCTAACTCGGATGAAGCAGAAGCGTTTCCTGCAGATGTGCTTGTGTTTGCATCTTCTTCTGACTGGGTCCAAACTCTAACTTCAGACTCTATATCTATGCTTGCACAGGGTGTTGCCATGCTCGTTTCAGAGTTAAACGCACTAGCATCTCGGCTGGGGTCAACCCACACACCCATTGTAGAAATCGACTGCATTTCATTTGCATATGCAGCCTGAGCGCATCCACCCCCAAAGAACACAGATGTGCATGCCAAGGCGACCGCACCTGCGAAAGCATAGCGATACCCTAAACGCTTTTTATGTATACCTCTAGTATCTTTCATTGCAAAATCGCCTTGTTTCTAGTTGTTTGATTGCATGCCAAGATTTGCCTGCCGAGCATTAGCTCAGCAGGCTTGTTTATTTAGAAATTAGAGACAGAAGCAGGGACAGACACCCATACCATTCCCAACATAGTTCCATCCAAAATAACCACCCGCACCTATTTGTATAATTTTAAATGTAGTTCCGGGGTACAAAGAACGCGTATTCCATAACCCATCCTTACGTGAACCTCCCCCAACACCATCACGAACTGGACCATTACCATCAACGGTCGGCGCAAGTATATTTTTATCAACTTGCCACTGATAAACTTTCGTGAGATTCACATTAGCAGAGGTCGGAGCAATACCAATACTTTGATAGTACTCATATTGAGATCCGTCACTACCGGAAAGCAAAGCTTTGTTGTAATCCCATTTAGTTGTGGTACTATCTTTTTCTCCAACACCGCCAGTATCTCCACTAAACTCAACATAGCTAGCTAAAAACATTTTGTCTGAAGTGTATGTGAGTTGTCCTTCTTGTTTGTTAGTTGTAACTGTATTTTCGCCTTCAACTGAAGTTGTTGATGTGCATTCTCCAGTGAATTGCGCAGTTTTTTTAACAACAGGAACCATCTTTTCAGTTAGAGCTGCAGGCGCCAAATCATAAATTGTCTTTTCCTTGTTAGCAATGCCAGTATTTCGTTCAGGTGTCCAAACATCATAGTTTGCGGAATACTTTTCGCGATAAGTCTTGGCAAGACCTTCTTTAGCAACACTGTAAGTTTGGTTCATGCGTTCACGAAGTTCAGAGTCAGCCCAACCTGAATAGTTGGTGTTAGTAGAGCCGTCGTTAACGCTCCAATTCTCAGCACTACCTTCGTTCACATTATCGGAATAATTAAAGCGATAACCCCATGAACGAAATGGTCCATAAAGTGCCTTACCATATGTCCAAGCCGCCGCATCACCTTCATCCATGATGTATACAAACTGGAATGTAATACCAGCCTTAGAACCCTCTTTTAAATCGTTCTCGTTGTTACTTTTTGCGCCCGCTGTAACATTAGCTTTATCATCATGCAAAAGACCAATAATACGAACATCATATGTAGCGTAATCGCGATTTGCTGGATGATATGGAGCAACATTAGGGTTGTCAGCTAGATTCTTGCTATGAGATCCCCAATGTGTACGGCACTCATATCCACTTGTCGGGTTTACTCTTTTCTCGTAGTCAGCAGCATCTTTATGTTCATCAATATCGCTTTGAAGCAGAGCCTTGTACCAACCATAATAAGGCGAATTGCTAACTACGTTACCATCACCATTGGCGTACTGATACTTACTAATACTTGCAGAAGCGCGACTTACTTGGTCAAGCGAGAAAACTTGATCTTTTGTAATGGTGGCATCGCTTCTTGTGTCTTTAAGATAAAAATCTTGTGTCTTTAACTGTTCGGTATTTAAGCCAGTAAGATCGCCCACAGTAGAGCATTCACTAAATGTGAACTTCACACTTCCGAGCGAGGTATAAGAGTTCGATACTGCAGCATTAGTATTTAACTTAGCATTAGAGCTTGCTAGATCCATATAAAGAGTGCAAGTCTGTTCGTTGGATGGCTGCACATCTATCATAGTGTCTATAGTATTTGGTACGCCGCTTCCCCATTTGATAGATTTATCACCTACTGTGGCAAAGTCAAATTTCATGGTTTTGGTAGCATCACCGGGGTTGGCACCATTTCCCTCCCACATGGTAAATAGCGTAGGGTCAGTATCTTTATCAAGACCAAGTGGCTGCCCTTCATCTTTTGCCTTTAAGATAAAATTATTAGCTTCTTTCCATTTATTGGGAGCCAAATAATTCAGCTCACTTACAGCCATGCCAATCTCGCCCTTATTTTGAAGCTTAAATGTAGTTGTAGCATTGCTGGCATCTGCCGATATGCGACTGGCGCTACTTCCAAACTCAATTGACATAGGAGCAGTTATGTTCATTTGCTTACCCGGAGTGGCAGCAGCATAAGCTTGTTCAACTTCTGCCCCCGGTATTGCCCCAGCTAGAGGCACCATCGTGGCAGCCAGAGCAAGTGCACTAAAAGCACTTGCACTCCGCTTTGCCAAAGATATGCGTTTCATAATTGTGTCCATTCTTCCTCTTGCTTGTTTTCCATAAGCTTTGTGTTTGTTAGCCCTATTAGGTGTATGCAGGTGCGCGAGCACTTCGACATACACTGATGCCCTTTCTGTAAGCCATAACGCGTACCCTTCTATTAGTTTGTGTTGGTGTCGGCTTTCTTAAATGTGAAAGTAAGTAAGACTAGAGGGTGAGTTTTTGTTTTATCTATTGCTCCCAGAGAACTTTCTAGTTCGCTTCTGGTCTTAATTGATGCACCACCGCTGCTTAGGTTTAGACGATATGAGAATTTTTGTTCTGTAGGTAAGGCTGCAGAAGATGCAGCTAACGTGAATGTATCTTGAATGCTGGTAAGGGCTGTACTATCAAGCGTGTTATTTGCGCTGTAGCCAAAATTGACAGACGATGCATCACCATTTCCAAGAATGCTAAACAGATCTGATTGTGCATCAAGCGTGCCAGCATTTGTCTTTAAGACTTTCTGCGCGCTACCCGCTTCTGCCTCCACACATGTAAGACTCTCAAGTGTGCATGCAGCACCGTTACTCCTGATAAAAGTCTCTGTAGTTATAGGCTGCGCAAGATTGCTTTCCTTTGATACATCAACACCCTCATCCCCACCAAATGTTACATAGATAGGAACCGTAATAGACAGCATATCTTCCGCTGCAACTTTAGGAGTTGACACACTACCCCTAAGAGTTTCATTTAGCGCGCGAACGCTTCTATGTATGGTAGATGTTTGGGCTGGTGCGCTGGAAGCCTGCCCACCGTATGATGCAGGAGTTAGTTTTACATTCTTATATTCTGTTCCTGTAGGCAAAACTTCCGGCACTGTAATAGACAAGTCTACATTTACAGTAAACGCACCGTCTCGCTTTGCACTTAGAGTATTGTTTTTAGTGTCAATACTAATGCAGTTTGCGTCATAGCTTATGTTTGCTTTTACTTTACCTGTTGCATACAGATATCCGCCCGCTCCAAACAGTTCAACCTCGTCCCCTGTTTGCAGACTGTCTATTCCATCTGCAAACTTAATGCCATAAGGAATTACATGGTTGTTCTGAATAGGAAGAGATGTGTTCCACATATAGGTTTCAGTTTGGCTGTTATAAGGCACGTACACATCTACGTTCGACGCACCCTCAAGGGCATCTTCTGCAATGTTTTCAATTGCGCCTAACTGAACTATTGTCGTGTTGCTTACTCCCGCAAAAGCTTCGCTTTCTATCGATTCGATAGATGCTGGCAACACCACACTTGCAAGAGAGGTGTTAGCAAATACGCCCGCTGGAAGCGCAGTAATTGAAGCATTTAGCTCTACGTAAGACAGATTTTCGCAGTTCGCAAAAGCGCGCTTGCCTACTGAATCAATTGTCTTTGGCAATTGTACGGCTTGTAAATTTGAAGCACCTTCGAACGCTTCGTCTCCTATTGCAGAGATGTTATAAGGCACACCCTTAATAATTCCATAATCTGGTATTACAAGTGTGCTAGGCACATGCGCTTTATCTCCTGCCCAATAGCACGATAACGTGTAGTTAGGAAGCACCGTAAACGCAAGACCGTCCGCATCAGGGGTAACTGAATCTCCTACACTTACCGGTTCTTCAAAGTTTACAAAGCCAGCTTTTTCCCAAACGCTTCGGTCTGAGTTAGCGGAAAGTACCACTGTTGCGCCAGATACAACTTGCGCATCAAATGCACCAAGGTGCGTTTTGTCTTCTGTGGCTATGTTCGCAACATTGCCTTTTGCAATTATTGTGGACAAGTCTTTGTTTCCAACAAAGGCTCCTTGCGCAATGGCTGTGCATTCTTCGTCTATAACTACGCTAGCGCCAATTCCAGCAGGAGCAGCCACAAGAGTAGTTTTATCAGCTGTATATAAGATACCGCCCGAAGATACATAGGCACTAGATGTTGCCGTGCCCCCATTTTGAACAGTTATGACCGAAAGCTTGGTGCAACGGGAAAAGACGCAAGCAGGGACGTTGGTCAATTCTGTGGGGAGCACGGCTGTGCCCTCTATACCCTCCGGGACGAGGGTGAGGCTAGATAAATCGGCACTAAAAACAATGCCGTTATAGCTTTGATAATTGGGATTGTCTGCCGCCACTTCAATATTTGCGGCATTAGGAAATAGCTGAAAGAATGCCACATCTATTGATTGAACTGTGGCAGGAATGGTTATGGAGCTTACATCTGCCGCTTTTTCGGCATCTGCATAATATTCGGTTATATAAGGGTTTGAATTTTTATCGGAATTGGAAGATTTTTGAGCTTCTGTGGGGTCGCTAGGTTCTAGCGCAGAATCACAGAACCCCCCCCCCATTTGCGCAAGCGTACTAATGTTCGTTACTATATATTCAACATTGCCATACACTACAGTTTCGGGAATTTCTAGCACGTTTTGTGGCTTTGCACCAAAACCGAGCAAAGTTACAGTGTTTTCCGCATCTTCATTTATTTGGAAGATAAGATTGTTGTAGCTAAACATAGCTTTAGGCGCACTTTTATCAATAGACACACTTGCGTGTATAACATCTTCGCTGGGCTCTATTTCAGTTGTGCTTATCTTCGATTCTGCCTGCAGCTGCACAGTGTCTATTGCGTTATCTTCTGACGCAAAAGCAACATAAGGGCAAAACGTGCAAGCTAAAGTTGTAGATAGAACTACACACGCAGCCCGTTTGAGCATAAAATCTTTCCGCATAACAATCTGTCCCTTTTCTTACCATCTTTTGCATCCCACTGCAAAGTAAAGCGATGGTTAAGTTGTATTACCCGATGCCTTTTAAGGCTGAACAGTTTATACGCCTCGCGCAAAGCAAAATGCAAGCATAAATTTGAGAATGGGCAGAGCCCTTCACGATTTCAACAGATTAGGCTTAATTGCCGCTACGATTCAAGACACAATGTGCGGGTGGCAATGCGATCTGCTAGCGACCTAGAATGCGTAGTAAAAACTAGACCCAATTCTCGGCGCTGGCATTCTTCCAAGATTACATTCCAGATATGCACCTGCGTAACCGCATCAAGCATGGTAGATATTTCATCAGCAATAAGATAACTAGGATTAGCCATTAAGGCGCGCGCAATACAAAACCGCTGCAATTCACCACCAGATAATTCGTGCGGAAAACGGCTTAGCCACTCTTTACGTATTCCCAAACGTGCAAGCAACGCCTTATCATAGCTGCCTGCCTCCGCCAAACTGTTACGCATACGCATGCGCGCATCCAGCGTGCGTTCGGGGTGCTGCCCTATCAGTTGAACTGGGCAAACGCCACGCTGCGGAAGTGGGTCGCCATCTATGTATATTCCTCCTGCTTCAGGCTGTTCATAGCCCGCAAGAAGCCTGCACAGCGTCGTCTTACCAAAACCCGACCGAGCATCCAAATATAGCCGCTCCGACCGCTTCACTTGCACAGAAAAGTTATCGTAAATTGGCTTATCGTGCCCGTAACGAAACACCACATTGCGCGCCTCAAGCATTTTCTTCACCTTCAATTTTGCCCGATGACACCTTAAAACCATGCTCTGGAAGCGCACGCCAAAGCTCGCGCGTAAATTCATGCTGCAAAAGTTCTTCAGAGCGGAAATTCGCCGATGGCGTTTCTTCTACAATTGTGCCATCTTTGAACACAGCAATGCGGTCAGCCACACGTAAAGCCAGCTCTATATCGTGCGTAATAAGCAAAACTCCCCCACCCGCGTCGGCAAATTCGCGAAAATCGTCCATGGCGCGCACGGCAAGATCTAAATCTAGCCCGGGCGTTGGCTCATCTGCCACAATTAACGACGGCTCTTCCATTAGCGCACAGCACAAAAGTACGCGGCGCGCCATACCGCCCGATAGCTGATAAGGATACATTTGCTCCACTTCCGAAGCCAATTTGTACCGCTTAAATAGGCGCTTTTGAAGTTGTGCGCGTTGCGCCTTGTTCGCGCGACTTGCCGAGCCATGAGCAACGCCACGCACCTGCCTGCCAATACGCATTAGCGGATCAAGACTATCCACACTTTGCGGCACAAGAGAAATACCGTTGCCACGCAAAGCAGCCAAACTGTTAGCGGTTTGTGGCTTCCCATCAAACCAAATGGTTCCGCAGATTTCCGCATTTGGTTCAAAAATACCCATTATCGAATCAGCCATTAAAGTTTTACCTGACCCGGATGCGCCAACTACCGCAACCACTTCGCCAACGTGAACAGACAAATTTAAGTTGTGAACTACCTGAACAGTATGCTTTTTGGCGTTCAGATACCCGCGCAGCCCACTGTCTGTTTCTTTATACATTTTGAAAGAAACTGTAAGCCCCTCTATTTGCAGCAGATGATGCCCACCGCAATGCAGCGACCCCGCCCCATGCGAATGATGATGGTGAAATTCCGCAGAAATATGATTTTGCGAGTGCTGCGTCGTATCCACATTTACTCCTGAGCGCTAGACGGATCGACCATGCGACGTATGCCAGACCCAACTATATCGAACAGCATAACAATACCTATAAGCGCAAGCCCCGGAAATACTGCAAGCCACCACATACCAGCCGACAGATACGACATAGACTCAGAAAGAATTATGCCAATGGCGGGCTGTTCTGGCGACAATCCGAAGCCCAAAAATGTGATGGCAGCCTCGTGCAATATAGCATGCGGAAACATCAAAATTAGCCCCACAATAAATTGCGGCAGCACATAAGGAAGCATGTGATGAACAGCTATTTTTATGCGCGACACTCCTAGCCTGCGCGCCACAGCAACAAAGCCAGATTCGCGGCATTGTAGAATTTCGGCACGTATAACGCGAGAAAGCGAAGCCCAATGCGTTAACGCAACTCCAATTGTTACGCCCCAAAAACCTTTACCAAGTGCAAACGAGATAAGAATTAGAAGCACAATGTGCGGCACACCCATAAGTAAATCGATAAGCCATGTGATTATGCGATCGGCAAGACGACCACCAAGAGCAGCAATAGTGCCCAGAATTAGCGCAATAAGCGACGAGACACACGCCGCAATAAGCCCCACTAAAATGCTAGTACTTAAACCCGCGATGGTACGCACTAGCATATCACGACCCATCCAGTCGGTGCCAAAAATGTGCGCGGGTGAAGGCGCTAGGTTTTTTTGCGTGAAATCGGTTTTTATAGCTTCAGGCATTAGCATTGCGCCGCATATGGCTATAGCTATCAGCACAGCCGCCGCCAACACAACACTTACCAGCATAAAGCGCCTATTCGAAACGCGATTGCGCTTAGGCACGTGGAGTATGTTCGCCACAGCCTCAGCCATGCGTTTGCCCTTTTCTTATTCGCGGATCAATCACTCCATAAAGAATATTTGCCAAAGCATTTCCACCGAACACGAGAGCAGCAGAAACCAGAGCAATACCAGCAAGCAGCGCAACATCTCCGCCAATTCCGGCAACCACTGCAGCCTGCCCAAGCCCGGGATAACTGAATACCTGTTCCACAAGAACCGAACCGCCAAATATTTCGGCAATCTGAGCGAACTGTATAGTAATCGCTGGCAACGCCAAGTTTCGCAGTCCATGACGAAGCACTATTTGCCTTTCGGTCAACCCGCGCGTGCGAGCAAAACGCACATACGGCGAATTCATAACATCGATTGTTTTTTCGCGGGTATGCAGCGCCACATTCGCTACGCCAACAAGAGAAAGAGTAATTGCCGGCAATGCCAAGTGATAAAGCGCATCGCCAAGCGTAACGCTAGCTGCAGATTTTCCTATAGGCTGCGAAAAACCTATGGGAAACCAGCCCAGCCACACGCTAAATACTATTAGCAAAAGAAGCGCAACCCAAAACGTAGGACTTGCCGCCAAAACGAAACAGTATGATTTAACTGCACGATCTAAGAATGTGTCGCGATGCGTGCCCGCCAAAACGCCCAGAGCAAAGCCAAGCACGCCACTTACTAGCCACGCAACGCTCATCAGCAAAAGTGAATTTAACGCACGATTTGCTATTACGTCTGCAACGGGCGCATTGAATCGCAGTGATGTGCCCATATCGCCCTGCAGAAGAGCACTACCCCACGATAGGTAACGCTCGGGCAGCGGCACATTGCGACCCCAATAGGCATCAAGCGCCGCACGCTTCTCGTCAGACATTCCCACAAGAGCTGCCTGTCCAACATTAGCTGCCACAGGATCAACCGGCGAAACCGATACCAGCGTAAACACAACAACAGATACTGCTACCATCAGCAGCAAAAACCGTCCAATATTCCAAAAAATAATCCGACTCAAATCGTAACCTTCAAGCGAGTAACTTACTCCCAATACCACTTATCCACGTTGTTCACGAGCGACCACCCATGTCCATGCGGATGCGGTTTCTGAGCAGCTACTACCAAGTTTTCGCGCTTGAAATATAGGTGATCCACATTGCATAACCATACCCATGTAGCAGCACCCTGCGGAGCAACGCCTTCCACACCATCCCATTGTGCCGCTTGCCATTCAGGATACGACGCATCCACACTGGTAGCAGCTAAGGCAGCATCTAAATGCTTGTCTACTTGTGCGTTTTTGTAGCATGCGTAATTGCCAGACGAATCGCCATAGTAAAGCATATATACCTCTACCGGGCTATTCGAGCCCCATCCCCAAAGCACAGGGTCGCTATATTGGTGCGCATATATACCGGATGCATCATAAGTCCACCCCGACCCAACAGGATTAACCTCAATGCCTATATCACGCATCTGATTCGCAAATTCATTCGTCAGCGCTTGGCGCACCGAATCGCTAGCGCTGTAATAGCAATCAAAAGCTGCACGCTGCCCATCTTTTGCATAAATGCCGTCACTAGCTAAAACCCACCCGGCATCTTCCATACATTTCTTCGCGGCTTCTGCATCAAAAGACACTTCCATATCGGGGTTGTACCACGGCATACCGTCAGACACGCTATAAGCAGCACTACCGTAGCCATTCAAAACGCTATCTATCATCTTCTGCCGGTCTACTCCAAAATTAATAGCACGACGAACGGCAATATCGCTTGTAACATTGTTGCCAGCGCTTATCACCATGTCGTCTTCTATTACCCGGCTATCACCCGCCAAAATAGCAGGTAGCGATATTCCGCGCGAATCTACCGATTCGCAATTCAATACTTCATATCCTGTAGGATGCGCAGAATCGACCATTGTGGCAGCAGTATAAGCCACATCAATTTGACCGGAGTTAGCGGCGGCAAGTGAAGCATCTTCTCCCATAAACACAACAATAAGGCGCTCCATCAAAGGCGCATCGCCATAATAATCGGGGTTAGCCTTCAAAATAACCTGCTGACCCCTGTCCCACTGTTCCAACATGTAGCGACCGCTGCCAATGGGGTTTGTGCCATATGTGGCTGCATCATATGCGTGCTCTGGCACAATTCCAACAACAGCCAACGTGTACAACATAGCGTTATAGGGCTTATTCAGATGCAGCTGCACACAAGTATCGCTAGTAGCCACAGCCGTATCAATCATGGATAAATCAGCTTGCGCAGCTTCATTAGAGTTTATGCCATTTATGGTGAAGGCTACATCATGTGCTGTAAGGGGTTCTCCATCGGTGAATTTTACATCGTCGCGAATGTTGAAAGTCCACGTAAGTCCATCTTCTGAACACTCATAAGATGTTGCCAAATCATTTACAAAATTAAGATCGGTATCTGTTGTTATAAGGGTAGATTGAATTAGCGGCTCGTGCACATGCTCTCCGCAGCCCCAGCTAAACAGAGGATCAAACCCCGCCTCGGGCTCAGAGGTTGTAGTCATGGAAACTGTTACCTCGTTCGTCTTTTTAGCCGTTTGCTCAGCGCTGCTTGCATTACTAGAACTACTGCAACCCAGAAGCGACGATGCGGTCAGTGCCGCAATTCCAGCGCCTGCTGCACCCACAAAACTCCTACGTGTGATTCCGCGAGCCATACTATCCACTTCCCTCCATTAAGAATGTTACGTTTTCGTTTTTCGTAACACCGCTGATTCTAGCATGTTACCTTCGCATTTGCATACAATCTTTTAAGAATTAGAGAATTGGCTAGAAAAACTGGTTATAAAAAGACTGCCATTACAATAAGAAGTGCGCCCCCCAGCGCGGTTAGCACGCCATCGCTAGGTGAAAATTTCGTCTCGGATAGTTGAGTTCTTTTAACACCCGGCATGCCGTAACACCTAGCATCCATAGCCATTGCAAGCCTATCGGCTCTGCGAAACAAGCCCACAAACATCGGGATAAGAATAGCCATATGAGCCTTAATTCGCCCAATAATTGACCCCTCATTTAACGGAGCGCCGCGCGACCACTGAGCATCACGTATTCGCATATATTCCTCAGCTGTAACAGGGATAAAACGTATAGCTATGCTAAAAACCATTGATATATCGTCAGTAGGAACGCGCAATTTTTGAAGCGGACTAAGAAAACTATTTAGCGCGTCGGTTAGCTGAGTGGATGTGGATGTAAAACAAACTATTAGGCTTGCCCAAACAAGCAAAAGAATGCGTATCGCAAAAAAACAGCCGCGGATTAGACCGTCTATCGTAAAAGTAAAACTGCCATATTCAAAAAGAAACGCATTTGCCACAATGGTGAATGCCGCTAACACATACACCACCGTCGCTATCCCGAATACACGCGCAACAGGGATACGCGATGCTAGCAAAACCGCAACCAGCGCTACAGCGGCAATGCCCATCCCAATCCAAGAATCTATGAAAAATAAACAGACTGAATAAATTAGTAGCAGAATAATTTTCGAGCGCGCATCACAGCGATGCACGCTCGAATTACCTGCAATGTATGTAGAGATGCTGATAGCAGCCAAATGCTATTAAGCTTTCTCTTCAACTTTCTCTTCGGCAGCCTCGTCGTTCTCGGCAACCTTTTCTTCAGCCTCAGCTTCTTCAGCACGCACTTCTTCAGTTTCCTCAGCGCGCACTTCCTCAGCCTCTTTAGCGGCTTCTTTCTCTTCAGCAGTCTCTTTAGGAGCAGCCTTCTTCGGAGCCGCTTTCTTAGCAGAAGTAGCCTTCTTCTCAGCCTTGGGCTTAACAGTCTCGTTCACGAGTTCCATGATAACCATGGGCGCATTGTCGCCCTTGCGCGGACCTAGCTTCATAATACGAGTGTAGCCACCATTGCGACCCTCGAACATGCCTTGGTTGACTTTTTCAAATATCTCACGAACAAGTTCTTTGTCGCCACCAAGAGCAGCAATAGCCAAACGCCTAGAATGCAAATCGCCGCGCTTAGCCCAAGTGATAATCTTATCGACATCGCCACGAATTTCCTTCGCGCGGCTATCGATAGTCTTAATGCGATCGTTCAGAAACAGTGCCTGAACCAAGCTGCGCTTCATAGCTTTTGTGTGGCTCCAATCGGTGCCAAGCTTGCGCCCTTTATACTTATGTCTCATAACACTTCGCTCCTATAGTTTCAAATTCAAGTCCATCGAGATAAGCTTATCTTTCACTTCCTCGATAGATTTCGCGCCGAAATTGCGAATATTCAGCAGATCGTTCTCGCTGAATTCCACCAACTGACGCACCGAATGTATACCAGCGCGCTTTAAGCAGTTGTAGGAACGGACCGACAAGTCCAAATCTTCAATCTGCTTATCTAGCTCTGCATTACTCTCAGTACCCTCAGGAGCGAAGATGGAGACTGCCTCCACCTCGTCTTCCTCGTCGTGGTCGCCGAGCGCAAGGAAAGCGCCCATATACTGATTGATTATGTTTGCTCCCTGACAGACCGCATCGGCTGGAGTGATAGATCCGTCAGTCTCTACCTCAAGTACCAGCCTATCGTAGTCAGTACGCTGACCTACACGAGTGTCTTCCACATTCATAGTGCAGCGCTTTACCGGACTAAACAGCGAATCCACAGGGATTATGCCGATAGGATCTTCAGTACGCTTATTGTTGTCAGCGGAAACATAACCGCGTCCAACACCAATGCGAATAGTCATATCAAACTGACCACCGTCGGCAACAGTAGCTATAACATGCTCTGGGTTAATAAGCGTAAACCCGGTGGGAACCTGTAGGTCGGCACCAGTAACAGTGCAAGGTCCTTCCGCAGAAACGTGAGCTGTGGCTTCCTCCACATCATCAACCTGCTGCGCAAATACCAAACCCTTAACATTTAATACTATATCGGTTATGTCCTCTATCACGCCTTCAGCAGTAGTGAATTCGTGCTGGACACCTTCTATCTGAATAGCAGTAGCCTTTGCCCCATCAAGAGACGAGAGCAACACGCGGCGCATAGAATTGCCGAGAGTTGAACCGTACCCACGCTCTAATGGTTCTACGATGTAGCGAGCTACTGTGGCGTTCACTTCTTCCGTTGTTACAGTAGGCCTCATGAACTCTGTCATGTTCGGGTAGCCTCCTTAAATAGCCGCGATTATTTCGAATAAAGTTCGACGATGAGCTGTTCGCGAATGTCGGAGTCGATCTGATCGCGCTGTGGAAGTGAGAGCACGCTGCCCTGCAACTTCTCTATGTCTACCTCCAGCCATGCCGGAACTGCCGAACGCTCGTTACTGATAAGAGCACTCTTGATAACTAGCATGTCGCGTGCCTTAGGTGCAACAGAAACCAGATCGCCCGGACGCACTCTAAACGATGGGATATCCACCCTGCGACCGTTAACCTGAATGTGACCATGGCGTACCTGCTGACGCGCCTCTGCGCGCGACTTGGAGAAACCAAGACGGTACACAACATTGTCAAGTCTGCTTTCAAGAATACGCAGCAGATTCTCACCAGTAATACCTTGGGCACGGTTTGCCAAGTCGTAATAATGGCGGAATTGCTTTTCTAGTAGACCGTAAATGCGCTTAGTCTTCTGCTTCTCGCGAAGCTGTTGACGATATTCGCTTTCTTTAATGCGCTTTTTACCAGCATCACCCGGTGCATAAGCGCGGCGCTCCATGGCGCACTTGTCGGAATAGCAGCGGTCGCCCTTCAGGAAGAGCTTGCACCCTTCGCGGCGGCACAGCCTGCAGTCCGCTCCTGTGTATCTTGCCATAAATAGATCCTTTCAGTTACACGCGGCGGCGCTTCTTGGGGCGGCAGCCGTTGTGCGGAATGGGTGTGCAATCTTGAATGCTAGCAATTTCTAGCCCTGCAGCCTGAAGAGTACGAATGGCTGTCTCGCGACCGCTGCCCGGACCCTTAACGAACACGGACACCTTGCGAAGACCGTGCTCCATAGCCACCTTGGCGCATGCCTCAGCTGCCATCTGTGCCGCAAACGGCGTAGATTTGCGAGAGCCTTTAAAACCAACTGTACCAGCAGACTGCCAAGCGATCACATTACCCTGAGGATCGGTGATGCTAATAATAGTGTTATTGAACGTAGATTTGATGTGAGCAGCACCCACAGCAATGTTCTTACGCTCAGAGCGCTTAACGCGCGTTGTAACGTTTTTCTTTGCCATTATGCTCCTCGCTTACTTTTTCTTACCGCCGATTTGCTTGCGCGGACCTTTGCGCGTGCGCGCATTGGTATGGGTGCGCTGCCCACGAACGGGAAGACCCTTACGATGGCGAAGACCGCGATAGCAGCCAATCTCCATCAAGCGCTTTACGTTCTGAGAAACCTCGCGGTGCAGGTCGCCTTCAACTTTAAGGTTAGCCTGAATGTAGTCGCGTAGTTTCGCTAAATCTTCTTCCGTCAGGTCCTTCACACGAGTGTCAGGATTAACACCGGTGGATGCGAGAACCTCTTTAGATGTGGTGAGTCCGATTCCGTAGATGTAGGTCAAGGCTATTTCGATGCGCTTGCTCTGCGGAAGGTCAACACCGACAAGACGTACTGCCATGTTATAAACCCCCTTAACCTTGGCGCTGCTTATGGCGGGGGTTCTCGCAAATTACGAGCACCTTGCCATGGCGCCTAATGATCTTGCACTTGTCGCACATCTTCTTGACCGAAGGACGTACCTTCATTTCAATTCCTTTCGGTTATGCGTCTTCTCTATATTCCACGCCCAGCCGCTGGCGATTATTTTCTAGGCTGTTATTTAAAGCGGTAAGTAATGCGACCGCGGTTCAAATCGTATACGGAAAGTTCAACCGTAACTTTATCCCCCGGAAGTATCTTGATGTAATGCATACGCATTTTGCCGGAAATGTGTGCCAGAATCTCATGGCCGTTTTCGAGCTCCACCTTAAACATTGCATTCGGCAACGCTTCTTTAACGGTGCCCTCAAGCTCGATAACATCTTCTTTAGCCAAAAGTGTCCTCCAAAGCATTCATGTTTTCCGGGCTTTATCACCCGCCGTTTTGCCGCGAATACGCAGCAGCTATCTATCCTAACAAAAAACTTCTGTATTTTGAATGAGAATTTGAAAAAATGGCGCACAAAAAATGAAACCGGCGGTGCTGGTTTTTAGAACCTGCTTGTCAGGCTAGCGGCTTAAAGCCGCGCAACCTAAAATCTTAGACGTTGCCGCAGTACGTGCGACAAAGCTTAGGTCGCCAGGTATTCGCATTGCATGAAAAGCAAACGCTGCCGCCTTGTCGGCAAAAGAGATGTTAGCAGAAATACAGATGCGCTCGCAAGCATCTAAGCTAACGAGCGCATTAAAATAAACCACAAATAGCAAATAAACTAGGCTTTGTAATAAGTCCATGTAACCTTATCGCCTGCAGATACCGCATATTCTCCAGCCGATACAGATGGCATTTCCCCATTGACAGAGTAAGTCCAACCATTAGAACCCTCATTAGATATACCATCAATCATTTCTACAAACGGACCGTAAGACGAATCAACCGTAGCCACCTGTATATCAAGTTCGGTAAGCGCACCTAAGGCAGTCATACCGTCTTTTATTTTCACATCAGTATCGGCTATTGGCTCTTCTCCGTCAGGATTTTCCACCGTAACATGTACTACTTCCCCAGCTTCTACAGCACTCTCAGGAACGGGATTTCTCGTGTCCTGATCCATGTCTTCCACGCTAGGTGCGCCACTTGCGCATCCGAACAGAAACATTGACGCAGACATTACTAGGGCTACAAGGCATATACCAAATCGCTTAAATTGTTTCATCAAACCACTCCTTTATTGCAAAACGCAAACAGCATGTGCATTCGAATTATATTGCTTTTTGGGACATATTCCCCTTTTTGGTAATAAGCAGAAATAGGAGAAACGCCACAATAGCAAGACCTGATAGACATAAATACATAAGCCGATACCCACTAAGCGGTACCAGTAATCCTAACAATAGCGGTCCTACCCCAACTCCTAAATCTAGCATTATGTAAAAAGTTGAATTAGCCAAGCTTAAACGAGTGTCGGATGTGACGCGCACCGCCATTGCCAAGCCGCACGATTGCACAGTGCCTACTCCAAAACCAGCAAGAAGCGCCGAGCCTAAAAGCATCCAATCGTTTGTAGTAGCGCTCAATACAGCCATACTAAGAGCAAACGATAGAAATGCTGGAATCATAACTGGTCTTGGTCCATAGCGGTCGAATGCTTTACCGGTAAATGGTCTAGTTATGAACATACTGATTGCATACACAATGAAGAAAACACTAGCTGCGCGGGTCATATCCATGGTTTCTGCAAACGGTGTTAAGAAGGTAAGCAAAGCCGAATAGCCAAAGTACACCAATCCAGCCACACCTGCAATTGGAAGCACCCCAACCTCTATAATCTTATCGAGCAAACCTAGTTTTTGCGGCGCTTGTGTTGGAATAGGTTTAGCGGCTTTCAAACTTGTCTGAGAGCGTTTAGTAGCAGGCACGCGCATTAGCGCCGCCAAAATTAGCGCTATCACAGCAGCGGCAATTGCAAAAATGAACAACACCCGAAAATCGAAATGATTCGATACAAGAATCCCCACAAATGGACCTATAGCCGCACCGAGCGTAACCGACAACATATAGTAGCCTATACCTTCTCCCTTACGAGTTGGCGGCACTATGGCGGTAACTATCGTAGCCATACAAGTAGAGAATATTCCATAAGCAAAGCCATGCAAAAATCGAATACAAAGCAAGAGTAAGATATCTGTGCCCACAAGATAAAGTGCAGTAAAAACGATGGTGAATACCGCGCCTATAATAGAAAGACGCTTCCTGCCCACGCGCTCCATAGCTGCACCGCTAACAAGTCTGGCAAATAAAGTACCAATAATGAATATGCTAGCTGTAAATGCCGCTAGCGATTCGGGTGCGCTGTAGGCACGCATCGCATAGGCGGTCATAACAACCATAAGCATGAAATAATTAAGTGTTATTGTGAAATTCGCAAATGTTCCTATTAGAAAAGATGGCGTCCACAATTCCTTAGATGACGCAGAAGACATCTATCATTCATCCTCTTTCGCGATAAGTACTGCTATAGGAGATTCTTTTGTAACCGCATAGCTAACACTGCCAAGATATCCCTTAACGCCGCCGCGACCACGACTTCCCATAATTATAAGATCGCATCCTTCTTCGCGTGCACAACGAACTATAAGATCTGCAGGCGAAGTGCCCACAAGCAGCTTTATTTCGACGGAATTCGGTATGTTATTAGCGATAAGTTCTAATTCTTCAAGAATATCTTGCGCATCATTTGCAATGACGGTATCAACTCCGGCAGTCATAGTGCCTACTCCCGCCATGCGCGTTACATGTACGAACACCAACTCTATATGTTCGCTGGGTCTTATGATGCCAAGTGCCATATTCAGCGCGCGCTTCGATGCAGCCGAGCCATCATATGCTACTAAAATCTTGTTACACCACATTTATGACCCTCCCTTTCGTGTTTTTTCGCCAACTATTCTGATCATATTACCGTAACTACGATTGACCACATTGACATACACGTATAAAATAACGGTTCGTCCGCAAAAGGTTTGGGCCGTTAGCTCAGTTGGTAGAGCAGGGGACTTTTAATCCCAAGGTCGCGGGTTCGATTCCCTCACGGCCCACCATTTCTTTATGCGGAATGCTTCGCTGGGGTATCGTCCAACGGCAGGACTCTGGTTTTTGGTGCCAGCTATCTAGGTTCGAATCCTGGTACCCCAGCCATTTGAATACGTCTAGCACGTCGTCTTGCCACTTATTTTGAACTCTTCATTGGACGAAGCCAATTCGGTTCAAAAACGTGGCAATACAACGCACTATCCGCATCCAAAAGACAACTTGGTCTTAGAGCAGTTCAATATGATGCGGCATATAGGCAGAAAAGTGTGTAAGGCTCAGTCGATTGCATATGGATAGGGCGCGCTGTTGTGGAACTCTGACCAAACCAGACCGTGTGTTACCTTCGTCACTTTTTAGGCGAAAAGTGGTCAAAACTTCCGACTTTCCACAGTCTACAATGCCAAATTACGCCAATTACGAATCAAAATGGAATTGAAGAACCCTGTTTGCCCAGTGTTCTCCACAATTCAAGTTAGCTATGTGGCACTATGACCATGGAAAGTCGGAAGTTTTGACCATTTTTCTAACTTTTTTGAACTAGTATGCGGATGAGTTGAATCGTAATCTAGCGTCCGGGGTGTTGAGAGTTTATCCAAAAGCCATCCAACAAACACTTTAAGCCATCTTGCGGAGGTATCGTTTCTCCTAACGCTAGAGCCTCCGCATAAGGTGCATCTCCACCTCTGCTTTCCTGCTTTAGTGAATTTGTTCTTTGACATTTTGCTGCTGCAAATGCTGCATTTTGAGATAGACACTGCTCACCCCTGTTCATAACTGACTTTTTCCTAGAAAAAGTCAGTTATGAACAGGGGTGTCAAGTAAGAATTAGGCGCACTTTTTGCCTATATGAAAGTCGAGCAGCATCGACTTAAAAGGCATCTATTTGGTATCTGAACAGGGAAAACAGCATGAATTCTTACACACTTTTGCCTATATGTCTAAGATGCGCTCTTTAAGCCAGACATTATTGAAGTTCAAAACGTGGCAATACAACGCACTATTCGTATCCAAATCAGAAGACTATGTTTAGGGCGTTCGTTATTAGGCCCCAGAAAACTCCTGTTACATATAATGCTGCTATTATGGCAAGATTTTGCTTCCAATGACGATTTGCGCGTGCAAGTACTAAAATCCCCACACCTGCCGATACTAAAAGCCCCGCAAGCATAGCCCCCGCACCAAGCACACCTTCAATGTATAAATCGGCTATTACTACACTAGCGGCACAATTGGGAATAAGCCCAACAAGCGCCGAAGCAAACACGGCAAATTCAGGATTAGCTTCCATAAAGTTACCTAGAATATCCTCGCCAACCACTTCAAGTACAGCATTGAGCACTATAGTTATAAAGAAAATAAACACCATTACCTGCACCGTATGCTTTAGAGCCGATACAAGTATGCCCTTCCAGCCAGCATCATGACTATGATCGTGCTGGTGATGCTCGTGGGTGCAATCACTACAACAATCATCTGCATGCTGATAAGCTAATTGCGGATTCGCAGTACACGTGGCACAGTCACCAGAACAACCACAATTGTCGTGCTCACATAATTCGTGTATGCGAAGATCTTGCTTGTCGCGTCTGGCTAGACGCAGAACTGCGTCTACAATAAATCCCATTACCATGCCAATAATTACCTTTGCGCCCATGATAGACAAAATGGTATTGGGTGGCACTTGTTCAGCTATGAATATCGGTAGCATCTCGTCGGACGTTGACAGAAATACTGCAAACAATGTGCCAAGCGTAATAACGCGTCCCGCATATAAAGTAGCGGAAACTGCAGAGAAACCACACTGAGGCACAACACCAAGAAATGCACCTATCACAGGCCCTGCAGCCCCGGCATGTCGTATAGCATTTTGAGTTTTCGCACCGGTCTTGTGCTCAAGCCATTCCATAAGAAGATAGGTAACGAATAAAAACGGCACAAGATAGAGTGTATCTTCAAACGAGTGCCCTAAAACATGTTCTGCTATATAAAGAAAACTGTCCATAATTGGATTCTATCTCAATAAAAAAGTAACGTGCGCGACGTGCTACAATCCCGCAACAATAAGGGTCCCGAAGGACCCTTATTGTTGTATCTGTGTGAACAACTGAGCATTGCGCACGCAAGCTTGCACCGCTTTGCTCCTTTGGTGGCTCTTAGTACATTCCTGCTCCGCCGCCACCCATAGCACCAGCCAAAGCGCTCAGATCGGGACCTTCAGCCGGGATTTCATTAATAGTTGCTTCAGTTATAAGGATAAGAGATGCAACAGATGCAGCAGACTGTAGAGCGGTACGTGTAACCTTTACAGGATCGTTCACGCCCATAGAAATCATATTGCCACACTCGCCAGTCTTGTAATTGCGACCCCAACCTGCCTCAGCCTTCTTAACCTCGGCAACCTCAACAGAGCCCTCAAAACCAGCGTTTTCAGCAATAGCGCGCATCGGGGCTTCAAGTGCCTTGCGAATAATTGCCACGCCAACTTTTTCGTCATCGTCGGCATTAATGGCATCAAGTGCAGGAATAGCGTTTATAAGAGCTACGCCGCCGCCGGCAACAATACCCTCTTCAACAGCTGCACGAGTAGCCTGCAGCGCATCCTCTATGCGGCTCTTCTTTTCTTTCAGTTCGCTTTCAGTTGCAGCGCCAACCTTCAAAACCGCAACGCCACCAGAAAGCTTGCTTAGACGCTCTTGCAGTTTCTCGCGGTCAAAATCGCTTTCGGTGCGCTCTAGTTCAGCCTTAATCTGAGCAACGCGCGCATCTATATCAGCCTTGTTGCCAGCGCCATCTACAATAAGAGCATTGTCCTTGGTAACTTTTACAGTCTTAGCAGTACCCATCATATCGATAGAAGCATCAGCAAGTGTCATGCCGAAATCTTTATCAATAACCTGTGCGCCAGTAACAGCTGCTATGTCTTCCAAAATACGCTTGCGCCTGTCGCCAAAGCCAGGAGCCTTAATTGCAACCACATTCAGCGTGCCGCGCAGTTTGTTCAGAAGTAGCGTTGCCAAAGCCTCGCCATCAACATCCTCAGCAACTAGGAACAGTGGACGACCGCTGCGCATAACTTCTTCTAGCAGCGGAATAAAATCTTGCACGTTGCTGACCTTCTGGTCGGTAAGCATGATGTAAGGGTCTTTCAAAACCGCTTCCATCTTTTCCATATCGGTAGCCATGTAGGGGCTGATGTAGCCGCGGTCGTACTGCATGCCCTCCACAATGTCCATTTCGATGCCGAATGTTTGCGACTCTTCAACCGAAATAGCGCCATCGTGACCAACGCGATCCATAGCTTCAGCGATCTTTTCGCCAATTTCAGCATCGCCAGCAGAAATTGTGCCTACATTAGCGATTTGCTCTTTTGTGGAAACCGGTGTTGCAACATCTTTAATGGCGTTTACAACAGCATCGGTAGCTTTTTCAATACCGCGGCGAATGCCTAGCGCATCGGTACCAGCAGTAACGTTCTTTAGACCTTCAGACACAATAATGTCGGCAAGTAAGGTAGCAGTTGTGGTGCCATCGCCTGCAACATCGTTTGTTTTTACTGCAACTTCGCGTACAAGCTGAGCGCCCATGTTCTCAATAGGGTCTTCAAGCTCTATTTCTTTAGCAACAGTTACGCCATCGTTGGTAATGGTAGGTGCACCATAAGACTTCTCAAGCGCAACATAGCGACCCTTAGGTCCAAGAGTTACCTTAACAGCATCGGAAAGTTTCTTTACGCCCGCACCAAGTGCTGCACGCGCATCCTGCTCAAATGTAATTGCTTTTGCCATATTCTTATATCCTTTCGGTTATTTATTAACTACGCGAAGACAGCGTAAATATCATCTGCGCGGACAATTAGTACTTCCTCGTCGTCGCAAGAAATTTCGTTTCCGCCATACTTGCTATAGACCACACGATCGCCCACTTTTACGGGCACCTCAATACGGTTGCCATCCTTGTCAAGACGACCTTCTCCCACAGCAAGAACGGTGCCAGTCTGCGGTTTCTCTTTGCTGTCACCAGCTAGAAACAGTCCCGATGCTGTTGTAGTTTCAGCTTCGTCCTGCTTAATGATGACACGATCACCCAGCGGCTTAAGATTCATGTTTGACTCCTTCTTTGGTCACGTTTCTTAATCTAAAGTTAAGCCAATATCTAATTCTAAAAATTAGCACTCAAGAATACCGAGTGCTAAAGTGGTGTATATATTAGCACTCAAAGCCTCCGATTGCTAATTAAAAGGCGAATTTTTTACAAGAGATAACGTTAATCTTACAAAGTCCCCGGACAAACTAGTCCACTTTCGTAGGCAAATACCACAAGCTGTGCTCTATCATGAGAATCTGTTTTCGACATAATGCGCGCAAGATGCGTCTTTACCGTAGCTGGCGAAATGAATAGTTCTTTAGAGATAAGCTCGTTAGAAAGCCCGCGCGCTACCAATGTAAGAATCTCGCGCTCTCTGTCGGTCAATGTTGCCAACAAGGCATTCGACTCCGCATTCCCTAAAGATACTGCTCGTTTCCCCGTAGCCGCAAATGTCTCCACTAAACGGCGCATCACACTTGGCTGAATAAGCGCATCCCCCGCAGCAACAACGCGAATAGCATGCACTATTTCATCAGGATCGGCATCTTTCAAAAGAAACCCACTTGCGCCTGCTTCTAGCGCATCGTAGACATACCTATCTACATCAAACGTTGTCAATACAAGTATATGCGTGCCCAACAACAATGGGTTGTGCGCTATATCGCGCGTAGCACTTATGCCATCTTTTCCGGGCATACGTATATCCATCAGCACCACATCTGGTCGCATGAGTTGAGCCATTCGTACAGCTTCATCCCCATCAGATGCAGCACCTATCACATCTATATCGGAATACGTTCCCAATATTGCCCGATATCCGCTGCGAACAAGTTCCTGATCGTCTGCTATTAGTACATGAATTTGTTTATCATCCATTGTTTTCACCTAGTGAATATCTACACGCGCCACTGGAATACGTACACTTATCTTAGTTCCCGCCGTATTGCTAGGCGATATATAGAACGTTCCGCCAAGGACTTTTACCCGCTCTCGCATGCCCTCAATTCCATGACCCATCGGCGCATCTGATTTAATTCCGCAACCATCGTCTTCAATATCGAGCATTGCAACATCACTATTAATCGTCAAGCTGATAGACGCTTTGCTTGCATGAGAATGCCTAACTATATTAGTAGCCGCTTCGCGCGATATGCCATAAAGCGCCATGCTTATGTAAGCCGGCAGAGTGTCTTTGCGCCCGTCTACGCGAAGCGATACCGCCAATCCAGCCTCTTCCAAATAATCCTTCAAACCAGATAATTCATCTATGCCCATCATGGGCTGTATGTCAGCATCTGATGAGCCATCACGCAAGACAGCAATCATGCCGCGCATTTCCGAAAGCGCATCTTTAGAAGTTTTGCGAATGTTGTCTAAAGCGTGTTTGGCTGCCTCCGGATCTGTCTGTATAAGCGCAGCAGCCGCCGCCGACTGTATGCTTACAGCAGACAACGAATGTGCTGTTATATCGTGCACTTCTCGCGCTATGCGCAGCCGTTCTTCCTCCACGCGCTTTTCAGCGTGAATTTCACGTGTGCGCTCAGCTTCGGCAGCGCGAGCAGCCAGCGCCTTCACAGAATCTTGTCTAGCATGAAGAGCAAACCCGGCAAAGGCAACAGCCACCACTATGGCTGTGTTCTGCACCAGCATAAGCATTGCAAGTGAAGATGTGGGAGCAAAAAACGCACAACCCGCAACTGTTACTAACAACACACCGCCTGCCAATGCGGCTTCATATTTGGTGCATTCATACGCAACGGTAAACAATGCAATTAGCGGACCTACAAGCGAAAGCGTTGTGGCACCCATTTGCATTTCAAAAAACGCCCACAATAGAGTTGTAACCACAAACACAACCCACGGAAGACGTCGGCGTACCGTCAGAGGAATGCATGTAAGCGCCACCATTAATATTCCCCATCCGGAAAGCGTTATTGTGCGGACCCCAAGCAAGCGCCGTATAAAATCATCGGGAATCATTAGATTAGCCGAGGCGCTCATCTGAAGAAGACCAAATCCAAAAGCACCTAATGCTATAACGGCATCCACAAGCCAATCCGTACCGCTCATGGGCACATCGCGAAGGTATAACCTAAACCTGTGCTTATTCATAGAATTGCACGCTCGGATATGGCGGTTCCATAGCACGCTTAAACGCATTAGCTTCAAAACGCTGTAAAATGTTTTGCACCCGAGCCTTAGAAAAACCCATATCTACAACTGATTGCACATCGGCATTATGTTCAACCAGTTCTATCAAAATAGTATCTAGCGTTTTGTAGTCTATGCCAAGCGCCTTTTCATCCAACTGTCCCACCGACAATTCCGCAGACGGAGGTTTCTCTATTACATTACGCGGAATGGGGGCAATTTCGCCTGCGTCTAGTGCCTGCTTATTACGCCATTCACACATCTGATATACCTGCGTCTTGTATATACCACCAATAGGCGCAAAAGCGCCCGCCGCATCACCATACAGCGTTGAATAGCCCATAGCAGCTTCCGATTTATTACCAGTGTTCAGCATAAGCCAACCATACATATTGGAAAGCGCCATAAGCACCACTGTGCGGCAGCGCGCCTGTGTGTTTTCAGATGCTAAGCCGTCAAAAGGCGACGCAGTAGCGTCTGATATATTTTTCGCGAAAGCATTGTAGGGTTCAATAATTGGAATAGTTATAGCGTCTATTGCTAAATTTTCCGATAGCTGCTTTGCGTCGCTTACGGAATGATCGCTAGAATAAGGACCCGGAAGCAGCACCCCATGCACATTGTTTGCACCCAGCGCATCTACGGCTATTGTGGCTACTAAGCTGGAATCTATACCACCAGAAAGACCTATAACAACATGCGTAAACCCAGCGTTGTGCACAAAACTTGCAGTTGCATCTTTGCACGCCTCGTATATATCGGCAATCTGCATGTTAAACCCCTATAAAGCACTAAATTGCACGAATCTTTTCAGCTAACCACGATGCCCACTCTTCTACACCGCTGCCCTTTGTAGCAGCTATAGGAAAGATTGGAGCCGTAGGATTTAGCCTATGAACCTCATCGCGAAATGCTTGCTCGTTAAAGTCGAATACAGGCATAGTGTCAACTTTGTTAAGCACAATTGCATCAGATACCTGAAAGACACCCGGATATTTAAGCGGTTTATCATCACCTTCAGGAACCGACAAAATCATAACCTTGGCATTTTCGCCTAAATCGAAATCGGTAGGACACACCAAATTGCCCACATTCTCAATTATTATCAAGTCAAGCCTATCAAGGTCTAACACGTCTACAGCACGCTTTATCATCGCACTTTCCAGATGACATGCACCGCCAGTATTTATCTGCACAGCCGATGTACCTTGGCGCTTAATCTTTTCAGCATCTACGCTGCTAGCTATATCACCCTCAATAACGGCTATGTTGAATTCGTCGCGCAACGCATCTATCGTGGCAAGAATTGTAGATGTTTTACCCGACCCGGGGCTTGCAAGCAAATCCAGTACAAACACGCCCGCATCGGCAAAACGCTGGCGCAACTGGGCAGCTATAGCGTCGTTTTTCTCCAGAATGGGTTGTTTCATATCTATCTGCATAACAGCAAAACTCCTCTGACAGCTAATTTTTAGCTAAAGCATCATCTTCGGGTAAATCTACCTCAATGGAATCTATCTGCAATTCCTTACCTTCTAGTAATTCGGTTGCAAAACTATCACATTCAGGGCAAAACATATTAAATCGATCGTGAGAATATTCTGCACCGCACTCTAAACAGCGGCTTTTCGGATGCACCATAATAATATTTAGCTTGGCACCTTCTGTGAAAGGATCGCCCTCGGTTAGTGCCTCAAAAGCAAACACAAGCGCATCTTCAATGGCTTCAGTCATATCTCCTATGCGCAATGTAACTTCCAACAAGCGAGTAGCTCCGGCATTTTTGGCTGTTTCTTTTGCGGCATCCAAAACACCGGTCATTATGCCCAATTCGTGCACTTATTCGTCTTCCTCTGCGGCTAATTCTTCGTTTTGTTGCTTTATGCGTTTTGCTAGCACTATACGCGCAAGCAGCAAACTAACTTCATACAGCGCCACCATCGCAGCAAACATAAGAAGCATTGTTACAGGTGAGGCATCTGGAGTTACCATGGCGCACAAAATCATCAACGATACATAGACGATACGCCAGCTAGAACGCAATTTTTTGTATGGTATAACATCGAATATAACCAAATAGAAAATGATTAGAGGCAACTCGAAGGCTATACCAAAAGCTATTTCAAATTTGATGATTATATCTATGTAAGATGACATTCTAGGCGCAACATAACCCAAGCCTTGCGCCTGCTCGGTCAGCCACTGAAATGCTGCGTTCAATATAATGGTGTAGCAAAACACGGTTCCAAGTATAAAAAGCACAACAGCAATAACAAATGTGGGCATAAACCACTTACGCTCTTTCGGCTTTAGGGCAGGCAGAAAGAACGCAAGAATTTGCCACAAAATAACAGGCGATGTTGCTACAACGCCGAAAAATAATGCTATTTGGAACCTTACCGCAAACGCCTCGAACGGATCTAGCGCCATCATTTCTGCCCAACCGGTATCAACATCTACCGGAATGTAGGGCGTAATTGGCAGTAGTAAGAACTGACCCATTGCCGGCGCTGCGAAATAAAAGATACATACAGCAACCGCTAAGCAAGCCACTATACGTACAAGACGCATGCGCAATTCACCTAAATGATCAAAGAGGGGCATTCTTGCAGGACCTATAGGCATGACTACTTTGCCACCTCCTCAATAGACTGGGCGCTTTTGGTGCTAGTTGCATCGGTAACAGAAGTTGCAGTTTTTACAGCCACATCGGTTTTTGGATCTTGCTTGGCATCAGAAACCTTTTCTTCAGACACACCAGCTTTTTCAGCAGATTCCTGCGCTTTGGCAGCTTCGGCAGCTGCCGCCTCGGCAGCCTTGCGCTCGGCACGTTCGCGATCGTATTTTGCTTTACGCTCCGCAAAACTAACCGACTTTTCCGATAGTTTTTCTGCCGCTTTATCTGTGGCGTCACTTACAGCAGCCTGTGCTGTGCGCGTTTTACTCTGCGCCTCATTTGCAGCCTGCTCTATAACTTCTAGTGGATTTTTTAGTGGCGCATCAGAATCTTTATCGATAAAAGACTGTGTGCTTAAAGTACCTTTCATTTCTTCTTGAGCATTCCTAAATTTTGCTATGGCATGCCCAACAGTCTTAGCAATTTCAGGCAGTTTATCAGGCCCAAAAATAAGGAATCCGAATAGAAGGATGAGGAATAACTCAAAACCACCTATACCGAACACTGGCTAACCTCACATTCCTAAAACCGCGATAGCCATAGTGGGTATGCCCAAAGCCAGTACCAAAATGGCACATATCACCACTGTGAATATCTTTTTTATGCGCTCAGAGCGCTCTTTTTGAGCTTTTATCGCAGCTTCACGTTGCTTGGCTTGTTCTATCTTCGCCTCGCGTTGCTGGCGCGTCATTTTATGTTTGCTAGATTTGCCCATTGCCTACGCTTTCAGCTTAGCGCGAATTTCTATAACACGCGCAATATTCTTCGCTACTTCAACGTTCACGTGCCAATTATTTTTCTCGTATAGCGTCTTGCCGCCGATCATGGTCATTAATACATCGCTGGCAGTACAGGTGCTAACCAAGGCAGATATTGGGTTTTGATCTAGCGATTGGTGCGATGCCGATAAGTCTACAGCTATTATATCTGCCAGTTTTCCCACTTCAAGAGAGCCTATTTTATCTTCTTGCCGCAAAGCCTTAGCGCCGCCTATAGTTGCTAGTTCCAGAATCTCTTGGCTTGTTATGAAGCGGCTGGTGTCGCTTGCGCGGTGCAGCAATTGCCCCATACGCATCTCGGACAACATATCGGTAGATTCTGTAGCCGCAGGCGAATCGGTACCAAAACCAACGCGAAGACCAGCTTTCAAGAATTGCGACAAAGGAGCCACGCCCATGCCCAGTTTTGCGTTGGCGCTAGGACATGTACATATGGCAACATCAAATTCACGAAGCTTCTTTATATCTTCATCGGTTACATGCACAGCATGAATCAGTAAAACATTAGGCGCATCGAACGCACCCCAATTTAGCGCATAGCGCACAGGGGTAACACCAAATGGCAGCCAAGGTGGAATTTCCACGTACCCGCGAACTTCTTCATCCATATTGTCTACAGCAAACATAGATGAACCATACATTACGAAGTTATATTCTTCACGACTGCCAGCCAAGCGCATAGCCACCGGCAAATCGTCACGAATAGCAATGTCGGTAACACGCTGAAAAACAGACGGATGGTTTGCATATATAGCGGCAGGTGCAATTCCTACCGTTATGCGCTCTGGGTCGAAATCTTCTTTCCATCGGTTTATGTCGCGCTGGGCAGAATGCATAGCATAATCAACACGCATTTTATCCATTGCGCCCACTTCGCGATAAATTACACCGCGAAGCCCTAGTTCTTGCGCCGCACGACCAGCAGCGCCTGTACTGGTTATGTCAACCACTGTGGTAATGCCCGACGAAAGAGCATCCAGCCCACCGAGAATTGCAGAATCATACCAATCAGACTGTTCTAACTGAATGCTTCTATCGAGAACCGCCATAATCCATTCAGAATAAGGTTTATCCGCCACAACACCACGCAATACCGATTTTTCAAGACGTGTATGCAGGTCAATAAGACCGGGCATTATGGCTGCCATTCCAAAATCTTCCACGTCTTCATCGGGATAGCGCAGACGTAGTGAATTTAGATCGCCTATATCTGCAATTCGATCTTCCCGAACAAGCACCGCCCCATCCAATATGGGCTCACTTGTAATAGGGAATACATATTTCGCAGTGATGAGCATTGAACCTCGCTTGATGCGTTTTTCTTTTCCGTAGAATGATAACAGAGCGCGGGCATCAATCGAACACCCGCGCACAAACTGAAATGTTTTTTCGGCACAAAAAGTTGTGCCTGCTTATATCTTATTGGGTTTATTCGGAAGCCGTATCTGTTTGTTCGCCTTCAGCAGCTGCCGGTTGGTCCTCTGTCGTCTCATTTGGGCTTGCAACAATAACCTCTACTTTATAAGTAGCCCCTTCAGGTAAGCCATTCTTTTGTACATCGGCAGCATCTGTATACTTCTTCATAAAATCTTCGAACGCCTGATTTTGCACAACAGAGTCGGCTTGAGTGCGATAAAGCACCACCACATCAGCAGGAATACCATCTAGCGATTCGGCATTAGCGTAGTCTTGCTCGTAGGTTTTTATGAGACTAAGCACCAACTCATCGTCTGCCTTTACTTTCTGAGTATCTGTTGACTCAGACATCTTCGCAGAAGCGCGGTCTATCAGATTTGCCAACTCTTCCCCACCCGACTGACGCAGCGTGCTGGTTATTTGCGAAACCGTAGAGTCAAGCTGACTTGTTCCAGTGGCTTTATAGAACAATTCGCGCTGCAGAAGTTGCTGACGCAAGCTGTCTTTGTATTGGTCTTCTGTCATACCGGAATATTTCAGAGCAATTCGCCAGCTAGATTCATTACCAGCACTTTTCTTAGCTTGTTCGAATGCAGCCTCAACATCTTCATCGGTTACTTCTATGCCGTTTTCCTTAGCAGCTTGGCGCACTATTTCCTCATTCACAAAATTATCTACAACTATTTCACGAAGCGACTCTGGCGTATAGCCGTTCTGACCCATATAGCTGCCCCAAGCTTCGTCGTCAGTTAAATCGTTTGTTTGACGGAAATTATCTATGTAGGCAGATACTGCATTTTCACCAATTTCCACACCGTTTACCGTAGCAGCAACACCGCCCGATGTGTCTGTAGTATCTATTACCACCACATCCGTTTCAGTTTCCTGCTGCGGTTGCGACTGCGAACACCCAGCCATGGCAAACATAGTTAATGACGCAACAAGAACTGCGCCTACAAATTTTTTATAGCTTTTCAACATTTCGATGTTTCTCCTATTATTCGTGAATATGCGTTCATCATTTTACATTCCATACATAAAAGCAAATCGCAGATATTGCGAAAACGCGAAACATACAATTACAATTCAAATCTTGTGTTGAAATTAATCGATTGGACTAGGAGATAGTGTGTTATCCGAACGCTTTTTAACAAAACTTGTAAAAACTATGACGCGGCACACACTAACATTGAAGCCAACTTCGGAAACATTCATGCCAAAACCGGAGGAAAATAGGCGCTACATGCTTTATATGCATGTGCCGTTTTGTGAAAGATTGTGTCCTTATTGCAGCTTTAATAGGTATACATATCGTGAAGAGGTTGCCAGACCTTACTTTGAAAGCATGCGCAAAGAGATGCTGATGCTGCGAGATTTAGGGTATGACATAGAAAGCATATACGTAGGCGGCGGCACGCCAACAATAATGCTAGACGAGCTATGCGAAACGCTTGATTTGGCGCGCGATACGTGGAATATCGAGGAAGTGGCAAGTGAGACAAATCCGAATCATCTAGTACAGCCATGGCTAGATAAAATGCATGGACGCGTACAGCGGCTATCGGTGGGCGTACAAAGCTTCAACAATGAACTTCTAAAGACTATGGATCGCTACTATAAATACGGCAGCGGAGAAGTAATAATGGAGCGTATAGCGCAAGCTGTGCCCTATTTCGATTCGCTGAATGTGGATATGATTTTCAACTTTCCCACACAAACTGAAGACATGTTATTTGCCGATTTGGAGCACATAGCCATGTGCGGAGCAAGGCAGACAACGTTTTCGCCGCTTTATATATCTGGCGCTACAGCTGACAATATGAACCGCACGCTGGGAAAAATGGATTGGAAACGCGAACTGCGCTTCTACCGCATAATAGATGGAGTTTTAGCTGAGGGTGCCCATCCGCTATTTCGCCGCGAAACTGTATGGACATTCAACCGCTTAGGTGCCGACGGAAGCGATGACCACGCCTTAATACATGACGAATACCAAACATCTTATGTGGATTATCCCGCCATAGGCAGCGGCTCTATAACACACTTGGCAGGTGCGCTGTATGTAAACGACTTCAGCATAAGCGACTATAACCGACATATTGAGGAAGGTCGCATGCCTATTATGGGAAAATCGACGCTAAGCAAGCGCGATTTAATGCGATACAATTTCCTTTTGAATTTGTATCGATTGCGGTTTGACAAACGCGCTTTCCGCGACGAATTTGGTGTATCAGTAGAATTCGGGCTTCCGGCTGAAATGGCATTCATGCGACTAAATGGCGCGTTTGCAACTGATACCAAAGATGAATTGACTTTGACCGAAATGGGGCGCTATTTGGTGCTAGTAATGTACAGACAATTCTTAAGCGGTATGAATAATTTGCGCGAACAAGCACGAGCCGAACTTTCGGGGTCTGAAAGACAGCTGCTGTTTGGAAATGGCACAATATATACGAACATGGACGAATAGATGAGCATAGATACCGCAACAGGAGCAGAGGCACCATCAGAGATTTCATCCGCACGTGTGAAGCTGATTTTTTCGCACATTGCGCCTAAATACGAACGCTTTAACGCCATTTCAAGTTTTGGAACTTATAAAGCGTGGCTGCATAAAATGGCAAAGATGGCTGCCATTAATAGTGACGCACGTGTGCTTGACGTGGCAGGAGGCACAGGTGATGTTACTTTCGAAATAGCACGCACGAAAAAACCGGCACATATAATGTGTACCGATTTAGTACCCGAAATGCTAGAAGTTGCACGTAAACATTTTGCAGATGGACGCGCAGACGGCGTACCAGTAGATTTCATGGTTGCCGACGCGCAAGCGCTACCGTTTGAAGACGAGCAGTTTGACGCTGTAACAGTGGCTTACGGGATACGCAACATGCCCGACCGTCCGTTGGCGCTGCGCGAAATGTTGCGTGTGCTGAAGCCGGGCGGAAGCCTTACTTGCCTAGAATTTTCTACGCCGAAAAATGCAATTTGGCGTTCACTATATGGTTTTTACTTGCGCCACTTAATTCCTTTTTGGGGCGGTCTTATTGCGGGAGAGCGCGAAGGATTTGTCTACTTAGGAGATTCCATTCGCGCATTTCCCGATCAGCAAAGCCTTGCAAAAATGATGGAAGATGCTGGGTTTAAAGATGTTGCATGGGTAAACTGCACAGGCGGCATAGCAGCCGTACATACAGCTTACAAGCCCTTATAAACCCGCAAGGCTAGTCTAGCTGCTACACCACACGAAACGTACCGTCAGTGAATACGCGAATAGTGCCATTTTCACCGGCTTGCTCTATTGCTGCACCAATAACCTCGCGCACGCGATTCGTTTTGCGCTTATAGCCTAGCAAGCGCATGGTAGCTTCTATTAAATCTTCGTAGGTTAGTTTTTCTTGGCTTTTCAGTGCAGCAAGTATTGCCGCAACCAATTCTTGATACGGATACTCTGTTATTTGGCGATTAGACTCTTCGTCGGTGGGACGAAATATGCAGTAGGTTTTCGGATCTTGATCGCCACGCCACACAAATGTGCAACCGTTAAATTCAGTTTGTTTCGCATTAATCTTGCGATTGAACAGCCATTCATTATGCGATTGAATATCGCGACCGCTGCGCTTTATGCCAAAGCTAGCGCGCACAGTGTTGAACAGGCGCTGTTTTTCAACCGGAGCTTCAGCCTCTATAACTTTGCGCATGCGCTCTACTATGGCTTCTTGCCACATACTGCGCTGATAATCGTCGGAATCTATGGGAGTGTTGGGCAGTTTAGCGGTTTTGTATTCCTTGGCGTTACCACCAAGGTTTTGCGCAGGTGAAAATGTTTGTGCTACATGCGCAGCTGTGTTTTCTGCAGAAACTTGTACAGTGTGTGCAGCTTCTGCAGCATCCGCTCGACTATTTGCACGCGCAACTTGAGCATGGGCATTCTCTATTTCTGTCTGTGCCGCGCGAATGCGCTCGTTAGCTTCTTCTGCACGCTCTTTTTCGCGCCTGTAGCCATCGCTTAATGCACGATAACGCTCGGCGGTCATAACGACAAAACGCTCGGTGCCACCCATAGTAACGATGGCTTTGCCGCTACCCTCTTCAACAAGCTCTAGCAGCTCTAGTACATCTTCTAATTCAGAAACTTCGAATCTATCACCCATGCTTACTCCTTACAAAATACCATGCAAGCATGTTAATTTCGTAATACAACCAAAGTCAATAAATATCAAATCAAACCGCCGAATAAGCATGGATACAAACAAATATAGTCAATTGACATTTTTAACTACATGATTCGGGTTCTAGCATACAATTGTTATAAGCAACCTACATATAAGGTATTAGTTAGCGCTGCGCTACTATCAGCACAATTGCGCCGCTAATGCCAATGCGCTACAAAAGGATATTAGCTAATGGAACGCAAGGCGAATACGACTAAAAGCACAACACCATCTGGTATACGCGAAGGGCTTTGGTCGCCCATTTTCATTTTAATTCTTACATGCACGCTTTCAACATTTCTCGTGGGACAAGGCATAAACGCTGGCACTTCGGTTTATCTTGAACGCATTGGCGGCTCTGTCGGGCTTGCCGGAATAGGCGCGCTATGTTTTTCGGTGTCAGCCGGTGTAGCGCGTATTATAAGCGGTCCTGTTATAGACACGCGCGGCAGACGTATCGTTATTATGGCTGGTGCAATCGTTATGTTTGTTGGCTGTGTTGGTCCTCTTGCCGCCAATGACGGTGCTTCTTTTGTTCTATGGCGCATATTGCAAGGTGCAGGCTTTTCAGCAGCCACAACAGCTACCGCAACCGCCGCAGCAGATGTGCTTCCGTTTTCGCGTATGGGGGAAGGCATTGGATACTACGGATTAGGTCAAGCTGTATCTATGTCTATAGGACCAGCTCTTGCAATTTTCCTTGTATCTACCGACCCGGCACAAAATTTCTATTTTGGATGCGCCGCATGCAGTCTTTTGGCGTTTGTACTTAGCTTGTTGATTCGCTACGAAAACAACCCATACAAACTTCCCGCCACATCCGAATACCGCGTCCGCCAAGAGCAAAACAGAACCGCTAACAAAGAGACAAAAACGTCTAATGCAGCCAAAAAGCAAGAGTTACACGGCTGGCATCGTGTACTTGATAGCGTGTTTGAACCAAAAGCGCTGCCGGGCACAGTACCCATCCTTTTCATGTGCGGTGCGTTTTCATTCAACATTTTCTACATGGGGCTGTTGGGCAATTCTTTGAACGTAGGCAACCCGGGTATTTTCTATACAGCTTCAGCCGTAGTTATGATTATAGTGCGCTTAACATCTGGTCGCTTCATGGATAAAGTTGCACCAATTCATATTATGGAAGTTGCTGTAGTGGCTGGTCTTGTATGTTTCGCAATGCTTTTGGCATGCACTATGGGCGCATTTGGAGATATAACCGAACTGATCTTCTATATTTCAGGGCTGCCTTTTGGACTGTGTATGGGTCTAGCTGTACCCGTAAACCAGACAGTTGCCGTGCGCTTTAGCCCAGCCGATCGCTGGGGCGCAGCAAATGCGCTTTTTATGCTTGGTGTAGACATAGGTAACGGCGCACTCTCGGTTGCATGGGGCTTTCTAAGCGAAACTCTAGGATTCACTGCTACAATTTGCGCCGTAATTTTATGCCTTATAACTGCCTATATATCAGCGCGTATCGTATATCCAAAATAAAACGCACCCACCACTACAAGCAATAAAGTGCAAATTACACAATTTATAATTGCGCGTTAAACTCTATCTTCCAAATCCATCATCATAAGGAAAACGTTATCGCGCATATTGCGTGATTCCTGCCTGCTTATGCGACCTTCTTCAAACATATGCTGAATTTGCCCTAACTCTATTTGGTAAGCCAAGCGCCTTATATCATCCGACTCATCAACCACACGAATTGAAGTAGTGACGCTTGTGCGCGACTGATTCAATGCCGCAATACTCGCCTCGTATTCCATAATTAACTTACTTGCGTCTTCAGTTGCAACAGTGCTTTTTTGCATTTCAGCCTTCAGAACTTCCACCACATAACGCGCCGCCTCTTCCTGCAAACGACGCATTTCCTCGCCATTGTCTGTCAGTTTTGAATCGGGCAATTGGCGCACTATTGCCAAGCGCATTCGCACAAATGCTATCCTAATATGCGATACCCACTTCTTAGCATCGAATCGCTGCCCTGCTCCGTGCTTTATCAATTTTTCCATACGCTCTAAGCGACCCAAGAATTCGTACCCAACATCAGAACTTACAATTCCTTGTTCCATAAGTTCTAGCGTATGCTCTTCTTCCCAATTTAGCACCTGCAGACGCAACGCAACTATAGAGCCATCGTTGGCATCTATCATATTCTTAGTATTTTCAAGCCTATCCTGATAGCTTTTAATGACTACCCTAGTAGCTCTGCGATTACGTTTGGTTTGTTGCGCGGTCAACTCTTCTATAACGTTGCGCAGAATGTCTCTCAGTACCTCAAAATAGTTATGGCGCGCATCAATTTCAGATTGCTTGCGTTCTTTCTTGGGCGCAACCAGCGGAACCACAAATGTAGCAAGCAAAAGCGTAATCAATATAACGCCGCAACCTAAGAAAATTAGTAAACTACGTTCGGGAAAACGAGCTCCCGTAGACATAAATATTGGCATCGTAAATAGAATGGAAAGCGTAATAGTGCCTTTAGCGCCGCAAAGTGTAGTTATAAGCGCATCTCTAGCGTTTGTGCGGCTGAATTTGTACGGTTCACCACCATTTCTGCCGGGGCGGCGCGCATGCCACAATTCCATACATATACACCAAACAAATCGCACGCCCATTAAAATTAGCGTAATAAACAAAATGTAGGCAATTAGCGAAAAATTATTGAGCGTCTCGTCTGCCCACACATAGCGCATAGATGCAGGTAGCTGTGTTCCTAGCAAAATAAACACAATGCCATTTAGCGCAAATGACAAAACTTGCCAAACATTGCTAGAAACAATATTCATGCGCGCAATAGAGGGACTGTTTGTGCGTGGAGTTATTACGTTCAAAAGACCAGCAACTACAACAGCAATAATGCCGCTAACATGGATAGATTGCGCCAATAAATACACTATGAATGGCACGCATAATTCGTATAACACATGGAAAGTGGCGCTTTCTATTCCCAAATCGCGGAACTTACGCAACGCCAAATTCGCTACATAACCCAATACAGCGCCGCATATTAATCCCCCGAAAAATTCCACCAAAAACGACACGCCCGCATCTGCTATAGAGAACGCTCCCGTAACCGCTGCAGTTAGCGCAAATTGAAACATTACGATGCCCGAAGCGTCGTTTAACAGCAGTTCGCCTTTAAGTATTCCCCATTGGCGCTCGGGTATAGATATCTGTTTTGAAAGCGAGGTGACAGCCACAGCATCTGTTGGTCCCAATGCCGCGCCAAGCGCAAGTGCCGCCGCAATACTAATAGACGGTATAAGCGAATGCAGCGCAAAGCCAATTATTACAGCAGTTACTATAACCAAACCAATAGCTAGGGATAAAATTGGGGCTTTGTTTACCCATAATTGCATTCTATCGGCGTTTTTTGCCTCTATGTATAGCAACGGCGCAATGAATAGCACCAAAAACAGGTTAGGTTCTAGGTCTATCGTTATAGTGTCACTGGCAAATATTGCAATAATAACCCCAAGACCAATCTGAATAAGAGGCAGCGAAACGCGCGGAACAACTTGGTCTATTACAGCAGACAACAATACTGCTATTGTCAGGAATAATACAAGCGTCAGAGTTTCCACGCATTTCTCCTCTCGATAAATTCGAATAATATTTTGGAATAATTACTTACTGCGCTAATCGCACTTTAATTGAACGACCTTCTTTCATTATTTCAAAATCGCCCACGCTGGCAACATAGCGCCGCATCTGGGCAAAACCTAAATCTCGCACTTTGAAATCTTTGAAACGATCGCGAACTTTATTGCCAAGCGACGCAAGCGGAATTCCTTCTGTGCCAGATTCACGTACCAACTTATAAATATATGCTTGTGGAGTTTCTTCTTGTTCCGCCATTATCTTACGCGAGCGGCGACGGCGCGCGCGTTTGCGCTCATCTGGTTCCTTTTTCGTGTCGTCATCCGATATGTCTTCGCTATATTCAGCCGTACTTTCAGGCTTAGTGCTTTCTACTAATTCAACAGTAACATTGCTATGGTCTTTTGTTATCTTGACGCGGTCGAATTCGTCCAGCAGCTTACTAAGCAAATTCGTGCCATAGTTTCGCACGTCAAAGTCGGGATAGCGCTTCAACATACGGCTACCCACTTCGCCAAGTCCTGTAGCTTTTCCGTTGTTCAGATTTTCGGTAATAATATCAACAACCGCTTGTTCAACATCTTGTTTATGCATTACGCCGCCCTGCTTAGAGCTAGGACCAGCCAGCAATTCCAAATTTGTAAAAACGTCACAAGCGCGCCTAAAAGGAGTTGGTGTTTTCTTTTCGCCCATACCAATTACAGTAAGACCACTCTCTCGCAGACGACCTGCCAAACGCGTAAAATCAGAATCGCTGCTTACAATACAAAACCCATCCAAGTTCTCGCCGTAAAGCAAATCCATAGCATCGATTATCATGGCTGAATCAGTTGCATTCTTGCCCTGCGTATAGCCAAATTGCTGGATGGGCATTATTGAATTTTCCAGCAATGCATCTTTCCATTTAGAGTGCAGTGGAAGCGTCCAATCGCCATATATACGCTTTACTGTAACGGTTCCATATTTTGATAATTCATCAAGAATCGGCTTGATATAACGTGCTGAAACATTATCTGCATCTATGAGAAGTGCGAATCTGTTGTCGCTTGAAGATTTGCGATCCATTAGGCTCCTTGTATGTTTGTTTTGCAATAGCTGCCTATATGCCTATCATAACAAAAGGTCGCAAACATCTGCGACCTTCTGATAATCCGTTATGTCTTTGCTACCTTTTCAGGCTCATATACTTTCGCGCTATATGGCTGACTATTCAGCGCTTTCCGTATATGCACGCTGCACACTAGAATCAACGCGAACACCGGGGCTCATGGTTGAAGATACTGCAATCGACTTTACATACTTGCCCTTAGCAGCTGCAGGCTTCATACGTATAATCTCATCGTATACAGCGCCATAGTTTTCAGCAAGAGCCTCAGCGGTAAAGCTAACCTTACCGAGCACAACATGCACAATGCCAAAACGGTCGGCGCGATACTCAACGCGACCACCTTTAAGTTCATTGATAGCCTTAACAACATCGTTGGTAACAGTACCCAACTTCGGGTTCGGCATAAGACCGCGCGGACCAAGCACCTTACCAAGCTTGCCAACTTTACCCATCTGATCGGGCGTAGCAACAGCAGCATCAAAATTAAACTCGCCGCGATTGATCTGTTCGGTTAACTCGTCGGTACCCACGATATCGGCACCAGCCTCTTGTGCAGCCTTAGCCGCATCGCCTTCAGCAAAAACCGCAACACGCACAGTCTTGCCAGAGCCATTCGGAAGACTAACCGTACCGCGCAGCTGTTGATCGGCTTGACGGGTATCGATGCCCAAACGAAAGTCGCCTGTTACAGTTTCATCAAAATTGGCAGTAGCAATTTCCTTAACAGTTTTCATCGCTTCTAGCGGTGTAAGCTCCTCTGCAGGAACGCTAGCAACTGCTGCCTTGTACTTCTTTGATTTCTTAGCCATTTTTTAATCCCTTTCGTGGTAATGGCGGGCAGAACCCTTCCACTTCATATGTACGCAACGCACTTGCGTTACATTAACCCTACTATGCCGAAGCACCATCGTCTACAGATTCGCCCTTCAAAAGAGCTGCCAACTTACGAGTTACTTCGTACTTTTTCTTCATTTCGCGACCCTCAATGCGCACGCCCATTGAACGCGCAGTACCAGCAATAATTTCTTTTGCAGCATCTATATCGTTTGCATTCAGATCGGGAAGTTTGATTTCAGCAATTTCAGTCAGCTGTGCATCGGTCAGTGTGCCTACATTTTGCAGTTGCGGAATACCAGCACCATGCTCAATACCCAGCTTTTCCTTAATAAGAACAGCAGCCGGAGGAGTCTTTGTTATGAAAGTGAAAGACTTGTCTTCGTATACCGTAATCTCAACAGGAATAATAGTGCCAGTCTGATCTTGCGTTTGCGCATTGAATGATTGGCAGAATTGCATAATGTTAACGCCTTGGGCGCCAAGTGCAGGACCAACCGGAGGAGCAGGGTTAGCCTGACCAGCCGGAATCTGAAGCTTTATGAAGCCAGTAACTTTCTTGTCAGCCATTTTTAGTTCCTTAACTCGTTTATCGTTAATACAAATCTATAGTCTGCGTCGCCGCGAGAAGCCCCTGTCCACTAGGGCACGACCACGCTGAATATTCAACCTTAAATTCTTGCCACCTGATCAAATGTAAGCTCCACAGGAGTTTCACGACCAAAGATGGAAACCATAACGCGTACTTTCCCGGCATCGGGCATTACTTCTGCCACAATACCATCAAAATCTTTCAGAGGACCGTCGGTAACATGTACCGATTGACCTTCCTCAAGAGTAGTAGATGTACGCTTTGGAGTATCTTGGCTAGTACGTTTCATAATCTTATTGTACTCTTCGCGAGTAAGAGGGCTTGGGTTGCCCTGACTACCCACAAAACCAGTTACTCCGGGAGTATTACGGACAGCCGCCCAACTGCGGTCGTCCATTTCCATTTTCACCAAAACATAACCCGGAAAAACTTTTTTCTCAGTCTCTTTGCGACGACCACCATCACGTATTTCGGCAACTCGCTCAGTAGGTATTTCAACCTTGAATACGTTGTTCTCAAGACCCATAGTCTCAACACGTGTCAGAAGGTTGTTCTTTACCTTATTCTCGTATCCGGAATAGGTGTGTAGCACATACCATTTTTTAGACATGCTTAGCCTTCCTGAGAAGATTCGCTATCCGTTGCGGCTCCGGGTGCCTCTGCACCGGAATCGCCTTCGCTTGTGCCCTCAGTTGCACCCTGATCAGATTCAGGGGCAGCAGATGCATCCTGAGTTTCGCTAGTTTCGCCTTCGGAAGTAGCATCAGAGCTTGCGCCTTGGTCTGAACCATCGCTAACATTCAAACCAACATTACCGCCGCCACCAGTATTGTCTAATTCATTACTTACTTCTGGCGCCTCGATGCTAGATACACCAATAAGTGCCGGAGTAATAATTAAATTATCAAGGATGGCTACATAGGCACCGAAGAAAACTAGTGCTGCAACAACAACGACAGTCCACTGACCCACATCTTTTTTTGTAGGCCACGTAACCCTTTTCATCTCTGCTCGCACATCGCGAAGGAATTGAAAATGCTTCTTCTTCGGTTTGTCTGCCTTTTTTATATCGGAACCCTTTGAAGCCGCTTTCGACTTCTCAGGCTTGCTTTCCTCGGTGCTGTCCTTCTTCAAAAGACCACGTTTCTTTGCACCGCTTTCAGCAGCTTGTTCGGTTTCAGGCTTTGTATTTTCCGAAGCCTCAATAGACTCCTGCTCACGTTCAGCCTTCTTAGCTTGACGTGCAGCCGATGCCTTTGCCTTTTGGGTTTTCGATTTCTTAGCCATGTGTTCCTCTGCTTTGCAGTCTTTTTATGGAAAACGTCTTCGCGACTGCACTTCGAAGCCGTCTCATAACGCCAAACAAGCAGCCCTCAAGCTGCTCGTGATGCAAGCTGGCAGGCCAGGAGGGACTCGAACCCCCAACATGCGGTTTTGGAGACCGCCGCTCTACCAATTGGAGCTACTGGCCTATTGCCTGTCTACAAAAAAATCCTTCACACTAACGAGTCTCGCGATGTACTGTATGGCTACGACACCACTTGCAGTACTTCTTGAACTCTAAGCGTTCGGGATTATTCTGCTTGTTCTTCGTGGTCGTGTAGTTACGGCGCTTGCAGTCCGTGCACGCCATCGTGACCAACGTTCGCATGAATACTCCTTTTACGCAATCTTATCGCAAGCTTGCGATTATACACATGAATCTGCAGAATCGGGTCGCAATTCTAAAATTACGACCCGATTTCTCGTTATACGTTGTTATTTGATGATCTTAGTAACGCGACCAGAGCCAACGGTACGACCACCCTCACGGATAGCAAACTTCAGACCCTCTTCCATAGCTACCGGGTGAATCAGCTCGCCAGTAATAGTTACGTTGTCACCGGGCATAACCATCTCGGTGCCCTCGGGCAGGTGAGCTACACCAGTAATGTCGGTGGTACGGAAGTAGAACTGCGGGCGATAACCATCGAAGAATGGAGTGTGACGTCCGCCTTCCTCCTTAGTTAGGATGTATACCTGACCCTCAAACTCGGTGTGCGGTGTCACACTGCCGGGCTTGCAAAGAACCTGACCACGCTCGATGTCTTCACGTTTAATACCGCGAAGTAGAACACCGATGTTGTCGCCAGCCTGAGCCTCATCAAGCAGCTTGCGGAACATCTCAATGCCAGTGCAAACAGTTTCCTGAGTCTCTTTAATACCAACGATTTCTACCGGGTCGTTCATGTGAAGAACGCCGCGCTCTACACGACCAGTAGCAACAGTACCACGACCAGTAATTGTCATGGTGTCCTCTACAGCCATCAGGAATGGCTTGTCTACATCGCGCTCGGGAGTGGGGATGTAGGAATCTACAGCATCCATAAGCTCCCAAACTTTGTCCTGTGCGTCCTTGTCGCCCTCAAGAGCTTTAAGAGCAGAGCCGCGAATAATCGGGGTGTCGTCTCCCGGGAATTCATAGCTGTCAAGCAGTTCACGAACTTCCATCTCAACAAGTTCGATAAGCTCTTCGTCGTCAACCATATCGCACTTGTTCAGGAAGACTACGATGTAAGGCACGCCTACCTGACGAGCAAGCAGGATGTGCTCACGAGTTTGAGCCATTGGACCGTCAGTAGCAGCAATAACAAGTATTGCACCGTCCATCTGAGCAGCACCGGTAATCATGTTCTTTACATAGTCAGCATGACCGGGGCAGTCAACATGAGCATAGTGACGAGTGTCTGTTTCGTATTCGATGTGAGCAATAGAAATGGTTATGCCGCGCTCGCGCTCTTCAGGAGCCTTGTCGATATCTTCAAATGCGGTGAAGTCAGCCTTAGCAGTGCCATGGCTACCATCATTGGAAGAAAGCGTCTTGGAGATAGCTGCTGTCAGCGTGGTCTTGCCGTGGTCGACGTGACCAATCGTGCCGATGTTAACATGCGGCTTGGAACGCTCAAATTTTTCCTTTGACATTTTTCCTCCTTGTAGGAAATTCTGTACTTTACATAGGAACGCGTCCTTAGCGGACGCGGGCTTTCTTGGTAGCGGTGACTGGATTTGAACCAGTGACGCCACGGGTATGAACCGTGTGCTCTGACCAACTGAGCTACACCGCCATTTTAATCTCTTTATAATTGCAGATTTAATGGAGCCTGCGACCGGACTTGAACCGGTGACCTCTTCGTTACCAACGAAGTGCTCTACCGACTGAGCTACACAGGCAATTTGACCGCTTTTATGCACACATGTTGCGTCAGACTTTGCATCATGCGCACCTAAAAGGCTCAAAAGAAAATGGTGGGCGCGCTAGGATTCGAACCTAGGTAGGCATAGCCAACGGGTTTACAGCCCGTCCCCTTTAACCACTCGGGCACACGCCCTTTTTGAACCTGCACAGCACATCTTGTGCTTCGTCAAGCTCAATGCCGTATTCTCGGTCACAGCACTCAAGGCTGCTCCCTCGTATACGCATTGGCTTTCCTTGCCCAAGCCGCACTGTGCAGGTTCAAAAAAATTAATCCTGCACAGCACATCTTGTGCCGTACAAGCAAAAAGCGTTTGAAAATTCATGTGTAATTTTCAAGCTGCCGCCCGGAAAGTTACAACTGAGCAACAAACCAAGCGAATGAATGATACGTTAGAGAAAACCGGGTGTCAAGCCATAACACGCCCCCGGGTGTATCCATACCTTTCACCGTACAAAATGTCTCCGCTAACAGCATTCAAAAAATAAGACGATATGAGTAGAACATTGTGAGCCCCTGCTTCATATCGTCTATTCATATAACCGTGGGTCGAGGCTGATAATGGTTCTGTCTAACCAAAACCGGCAACCAGCTAGGTTGCCACATATATGAGAGGGGCTCACCATGAACCATGTTACTTCAATCGGTCTTGATGTCCACGCGCGTTCTATCACTGCGGTCGCACTTGACTCCATCACGGGCGAGGTTCGTTCGCAGAAGTTCGGCTATGAACCTGCGGAAGTGGCAAGCTGGATACTTCAGTTCGAATCCCCGAAAGCAGTTTAGGAGTCCGGCGTGACGGGGTTCCACCTTGTCCGCTCGCTTCGGGAACTCGAGGTTGATTGTATCGTCGGGGCAGTTTCCAAGATGCACAAACCCGCATCCGACAAGCGCAAGAAGAACGACCGCAGTGATGCGGAGTTTCTGGCGCGACAGCTTATGGCGCACAATATCGTGGAAGTGTTCGTGCCGGATATGGAGACCGAAGGCGCCCGCAATCTCTCCCGCGTGCTGGAAGATATCCGAGACGACCTCACGCGCGCCAAACATCGCCTGACGCATCTGCTCATCCGCTGGGGATGGGTCTGGAGCGAATGCACAGAGGAAGGCAAACGTCGCGGCACGTGGACACGCGCCCACTGGGAATGGATCAGGCGCATAGAGCTTCCTGATGCAGCAGCGCAGGAATCGCTTGACTATTACATCTCCCAAGTTCGGCACATAGAAGCTCAGAAGAAGGCGATCGAGAAGAGGATCTGCCAATACACGCAGAAGCCACACTGGCATGAGCGAGTAGAGGCGCTTCGATGCATGAAGGGCATCGAGACCATGACCGCTTTTTTCCTGGTGGTCGAGACGGGCGTGTTCTCACGGTTCGAAACCGCCCGCGCATTCGCCTCATGGTTAAGACTCGTCCCTTCGGAGCACTCGTCAGGTGAGCATGTGTGCCGGGGTGGCATTACCAAGGCCGGCAATTCACATCTGCGGAAGCTCCTCGTGGATGCGAGCTGGCACTACACGCGTGCCACCAAGGAGCGGAAGCGCGGTCTCTACGACGATTCCGTGCCGACCTCGATATCGAACCATGCGGCGCAAGGCGTAAGGCGGCTGGTCGATCGAAGGCAGCACTTCACCATCGATCTGCATAAGCGTCCCGTTGTGGCCAACGTGGCCACTGCGCGCGAGTTGGCATGCTGGATATGGGCGCTCGGGCGCATGAGCGAAGGGACGCTGACCTAAGAGCATTCTACCTGCTCAATACCGATCA
>NZ_JAAKEG010000021.1 GCF_011039075.1 Adlercreutzia sp. ZJ304 | reverse complement strand
AGGCATTGTGTGATTGTTGAATCACGGGAATTGAGACACCTAGATGCTAGCCCAGATTTTGGACTGAATAAACCATTTGTTCAGGTCGGAGCCTCTTTGTGTAACATCCCGATGGACATATCATCAGAAAAAAGAAACACGATTGCGCTCATCTGCTCCGAATTGTTTAAACCACTGATCCATATCACCTGTATCTCTGCCCTCTATGACATCTATCAGATATCCGGTAGCACCGTCATAAGCACAGGCCCAAAACACACAGACCTGCTTTCCTGTGTCGGATTCTCGGTAGCTCATAGCATGTATCTCGTCTGTGAGCAGTATGCAGGGAAGTGTTGGCTTTTTGATATGTACGCTGTTGATGACAAGACGCACCGTGTCGTGCGAGATATTGCATGCATATGCCACTTCGGTGATGGTCTGCCTTCTTCTCAAAAGATTGATGACGTGTTCCTCGAGCGCATCAGTGATGGTAGGGCTTACGACAGAAGCGAAGGGAACATCTGCGCTTTTCGTGGTCCCGCATCTTTTACACCTGTACCTTTTGATCTTGACAGTCAGCGTACAGGGTGTCTCACCTACGACGTGCGCCATACGTTTGGAAAAACTACCATGTCCTGTCATGGCATGTCCGCATCGGGGGCAGGTAAGGTCAGGAGCATCAACGATGACATGGAGATCAGAAAAGCCAGCGTTAACTCCTGCTTTATCAACGCGAACGGTGCTTGGCAGACCTACATCTGCTGGGTTTATCCTACTCATGAGACCATCATCCAGCCTACAAAGCCGGCGATCGCGGTGGCACACCATCCCGGACAGTCATCAACAGCACCGTCATCAAATGCGCATCCGCGTGAGAAGCACCTCTCTGCGAGCGCCTCGGCACAGAGTACATCCCATGCGCTATGCTCGTTTTGCTTGATCCTTTCAAGTGCGGCAAGTTCGACCTCATGTGCGCAAAGTATGCTTCCGTCGGGTTTCTCGCACTCGCTTGCATACGTGTTAGGCAGAAGGCCCTGCACATACGCAAGCCTTCTTTTCCTGTTGGCTTCTCTGCTGTTCACAGGAGTTCTCCAATCCTCCGATGACGCAGATGCCGCAATGGGGGTGCGGGGCGCTGTAACCGCCCCGTGCCCTTCTTATTTTCGCTTCCGATACGCTTCTGAGTCTGCGCTATCGGAAATCGTTGTCAATAGATTTACTCGGAAGCTTGAAACAAGCATGAAAGTTGCTGCATGAAATCGCAATACCCCAGTTCAGGGCAGGTAAGCAACACAAGTCTTGTGGAAAGTTGTGTTGCCGAAGCCAAAATGGAGGCAAAAATTGACAAAACAACACCAGATTCAGAAAAGCCTGATAATGCGAAATCTGTTTCTGCTGTTTACACCCTCGTCTATTGCATTTACAACACGCTGTATATGTGGGTGATGCTTAATTACGGCTTCATGTGTGGGTTGAACCGCCTGAAAGTTACTGGTGTGTGTTTGACAATTGCCGCCATTGCTAATTTCCTACTGGCTTGGTGGCTTGCGACATATGATTCTACGTGGGTTTCGATAATCGTCGCGACAGCAATAGCCATTATTCCTTGCGCTTTTGCAATTCCTTTGGATTTGAGGTGCTATTTAGAGACGCTTACAAAAATGAAGGCACAGGGGGAGGCGGTATAAATGGTTCACAAAGAAAAACCCTCCAATTTTTTAAAGAGAGCCATTAGGGGCGCTTAGCATGAGAGTCCTTTTTTTGACTGATAAGTATTATCCCCGTCCGTTTGCCAACGCTGTCTGTGCCCAGAATGTGGCTCGCTCTTTTGTTGAGGCGGGTCACGAAGCCGATGTGATTGCGTTTGATGATCCTTTTGAGAGCCTTCCAAGTGAGCTTGATGATGTCAGGGTGCACGGTGTGCGTCCCGACGAGCGACTTAAGCTATTCTATCTCGCTTCCGATCTTCCAAGCGACAAAAAAGCAAAGGCAGCCATGGCGGTTTTCCGCTCTCTTAACTTCGTAAGCCGTCTTTCAAACTGGACTAGATATCCTCTTGCGTCAAAGGCTCTCGCACAGCGTATAGCCAACCTCGCAATAAGCCTCCATCGTGCGAAACCCTATGACTGTCTCGTAGCCACTTGCTGTCCAGTAGAATGCATTGAGGCGGCCGTAAGAGTGCGCGCTTGTCTTCCCGACATTCCTCTATTCGCTTATTGCGTTGACTATATTCCTAATACTCTCAGGCGGCACATTTCCGAGAAGAAGCAGGCTTCTGCTTCCGAATACTGGGTTAACCGTATCGGACATAACTTTGATTACGTTATCGGTATGGCCTTTGAGGAAGGGTGGTATAGGTCATCGTATGCTGCTGCCTCGAGGGCTCGGGTTCTAATAGGTGATCTCCCCTTACTTTCGGATGTCTTCACGGCGACCGATTATACGACCACGGTTTCTGGCGACTGGGTTTACGCGGGCTCTCTCAGTAGGGGGCATTACAATCCAGTTCCAGCTATGGAAACCTTCTCATGGCTGAGTGCGCACGGCATCGTCGGATCCGCAATTTTTCATATTGTTGGCAGAGGTGACCTTGCTCGACTCTGCAGGGAGTGGGAGGTTAGAACTGGGGGTGTTATTCAATTCCATGACTACATGACGCACAATGATCTGGAGAGAATGTATGATAACGCGAGTGTGCTCGTCAGTATGAAGTGCAGTGATCAGATTTCGGCAAAGCTTTTCGAGTATATGGCGCAGGAGAAGCCTCTGCTTCACTTTTCTGAGCATTCGGAAGATCCTGATAGGCAATATGTTGATCGGTATCGATTGGGGTTGACCGTGGATGTGCTTGATGGTGAGCCTGAGGTGTGGGGCTTACAGGTTGCAGGGTGGCTTTCAGCCATCGATGGCATCTCTCTGCCTCCTGGTTGGACATCTGAATTTGAGAAGAACAGACCTTCGTATACTAGAGACCTCATTCTCTCCCACATCCATGCTGGTTCATGTGACTTTTGAAAGGAAGCTTCTTATGTCGCTTCATAGTATTTACAGAAAGACCTCAAAACTGTTTGAATACCTTCGGGGAAGGTTGCTGGATTGACCCATAATTGCGACCGATGGCTTCGTATTTGAAGGGGTGCGGCAATTGAGGCTACAAACGTCATTTTCGGAGATGATGTCTGCATAGGTCGCAATGTTCACATACGCATTAGGAATCAACGAGATCAACTCTGTGCTATTCTGAATGCTCTACAGAATGTCTCGTTGGAAGGCTTTGAACGGTACGAAAGCGATAGGTTGTTGTATGCTCCTGCTTACCTTCACTGTGTTTACGGCACCCAAGGTATTACCAATATAGCAAAGCGATTCGGACTAGTGCGCGGGTATCGAATTGTATCAGGCTCAGGAAGAGTTCTTTTTTTTAAACCTTATATGTATTTTAGGCGAAAGAATCTGCGAGAGATGTCTGAGTTTGTGTGTAGTTGCATCGATGAGCCAACTATAATATCTGGTCGTTCTGGAATTATCGGCGCTATGAATCCTTTTGAGATGTTAGCGAGAAGGCGGTCTTGGAAGGGTTCATTGTTGCAATCCGGCTTAGATGAGCCGCTTGTTGATTACTTTTGCTGTTGTCTAGCAAATGCTTTCTGTTTAATTCATTATATAACGACCCATTCTGGTTTATTTAACGGAATTGATTGTTATGTGTCTATTTTCGATCAGTATCCAGAGGAGTATATTTTCGTTTGTGAGTGCCGAAGGAGGGGTATTAAAACTGTGGTTTTGCAGCATGGTGCTCAATCATATTCCAAGAACAGCAATGATGATTTGCTCTCCTACTCGTTTGCTCTCGATCATTTAAATTCAGATTATCTGTTTGCCTGGAATCAGCTTGCCAAATGTCATGCGTTGAGCTTCGGAGTGCCCGAGGAAAAGATATTGGTGGTCGGTGATCCATTTATCGAAAAGCGGGAGTTCCCATTGTTGAAAGTGAGAGAACCAAAACGGTTCTGCGTTGTTTTGGAAGCGGGAAAAGACAACATCCGCGATTTAAATGCCGCTCTTTTAGATTTTGCTGACAGTCTTGTTGAGAGATATTCTCTTGAGGGGACAGTGAGATTTCACCCAACTAATTATGACGAGATTCTTGTTGAGAAGGTTAGGAACTCTGGGTATTTGAAGATAGGTGAATCTGAGACCATTAGTAGGCTTTCGGGTGATATTGACTTTGCAATAGCTGCTCGATCCTCTGTCTATGCCGAACTACTCCTGAACGGTGTTCCTGTTTTTCGGTATGTTCCCGATGCGGATTATGATCCCTATGAAGGTTTGGTGGCAGGAGTTTTCTCGAATTTGGTTCAGTTGGCGGAGCTTTTTTCTCACCTCATGAATGGCGATGAATGCTTAATTGAAGGCTTGAAGAGAAATATTAGAGCGCTCTTTGTTTCAGGTGGAGCATCGCGTAATTACCGACAGGCGTTTGAGGCGGTTTTACGCTCACCAAGATAGAGTTCAGATTTCACGATGACAAAGACGAGCGAGCTTATCAAGAATACTGGAATACTGGCTGTGGGGAATTTCGCCTCCAAGGTGCTCGTTTTTCTCCTTGTTCCTCTTTATACAGCAGTTCTTTCTACAGGCGAGTATGGTTCCTACGACATTATCTATAGCTCTATTTCACTACTAATACCTATACTTACTCTCAATATTGCAGACGCTATGCTTAGGTTTCCGCTAGAAAAAGGTGCAGATCTAGCGCATATTGCACATATAGGTATTGGGATTACATTATTTAGTGGAGTTTTGGTATTAGCTTGTCAGTTAATTCCGGGGATGCCTTGGAACAATATTGCTGGCTCAAACTATATTGCTGTTTTCTACATATCTACTGCGATGTATCAACTTCTGTCACTGCTTGCTCGCGGCTCTGAGCGTATGGTTGATGTGGCTGTTGCTGGTGTCATAAGTACACTCGCAATTGTTATTCTTAACATATTGCTGCTTGTTGTTTATAAATGCGGCTTAGATGGCTTTTTCATAGCCAATATTTCAGGCATGATTGTTCCTGTGGCATATCTAACAATCAGACTAAGAAAGATTATTTTTGCATCATCTAGCAGTCAAGATAGAGGGCTTCTGTCCAAAATGGTGAAGTATTCTTTGCCTTTATCTGCAGCAGTTATTGGATGGTGGTTTATCAGTACTTCTGGTAGGTTTATTGTAACTGTGGTCTGCGGGATGGATGCAAATGGTCTTTATTCAATAGCTTTTAAGATTCCCTCTATACTTTCAGTAGTAGCTGGAATATTTCTTCAAGCATGGCAAATTTCTGCGGTAAAGGAATTTGATGCTAGTGATTCAGATGGATTTTTGCTAAAAACATTTGATGCGGTAGAAATGGTATTGGTACTTTTATGTTCTGTATTGATTCTGCTTTCTCCATATTTAGCGCAACTTCTTTACTCTGGCGAGTTCTATAGTGCATGGATATACACTCCATTCTTACTTGTGCTGGCAACATTGAACACAATGAGCGGAATGTGGAGTCCGTTTTTTTCTGCAAAATACGATACTGCGCCTATTGCGATATCAACAGTTATAGGTGGTGTTATTAATATATTAATGGGAATACCTTTAACGATGATATTTGGAATATGGGGTATAGTAATTGCAAATGTCTTAGCTGGTGTTTTGAATTGGTTATATCGAGGAATCAAAGTAAAAAAGCATATCAGCATCAATTTTCATTTACTTCAATCATTTTTGCTCTGCGTTGTTTTATGTTGCCAAGGAGTTATTCTTACTCTTGATTGTCTGACGCTTAATATGCGTGTTATTTGTGCTGGTTTTATAACTGTATTTTTGATTATTTATTACAGAAAAAGTATTAAACAAGGATTGCTATTAGCTATGAATGCTGTTGCAGCAAAATTATAAAAGCCGTAATTGTTTCGGCTTAAATCATGTTTGATGCAATTAAAGATTAAATTGAGGATGGAGTTTGAATAATTGAGTGTACGTTCATTGCTTTCTTGTGGATTGATTGGATGGATGAAGCTAAGAAGAATCAACCATCAGCATCCTTGTTGTGATATTCATTCTCAATTTGTTTCATCTAGGGCAATACTGGGTGAAAATGTTAGAGTGGGTCGCAATGTTGAAATTAGAGATAACGTTTCAATTGGTAGATGGACTTATGTAGAACCGTATTCGTTTATTCATAGTTGTTCAATTGGGTCTTTTTGTGCGATAGGCAGAAATGTTGCTATAGGGGCGTTTCAACACCCATACGAATATCCGACGATCTCGCCTAGACTTTATCGTGAAATTCTTAGTTCCGAATACAATGATCCTTCTCGTATTGTAAATATTGGCAATGATGTCTGGGTGGGAGAGAAAGCGATTATTCTTAGTGGCAATATTGGCGATGGAGCAATTATAGCTGCGGGCGCAGTTGTTACTAAGGACGTTAAACCTTACTCAATTGTTGCTGGAGTTCCAGCTCGACAAATTGGTAGTCGATTTACTGATGAGTATATAGAGACGCTACTTAAAATACATTGGTGGAGTTGGTCTGATGAGGAAATTAAACAAAAAGCCAGCTTCTTCAAAAATTCAAAATGGGTTAGTTCTCAAATTGGATAAATCTTAAAACCTGTGGGTAAATCCATCAAAAACGATGCTTGAACAGATAAAACAAAGAAAATCTAACTCTTAAATGCTTTCTAAAACAGAAATAACGTACAAAACGACGTTCTTTAGTTGAGAGATTAATGATGAAAATCGTAGCCTTCGTTCCTATTAAGCTAAACAATCAAAGACTGCCGGGAAAAAACCTTCTTCCCTTAGGAGAAAAAGTAGTTTGCCAGTATTTGTTTGAATCTCTAAATCAAGTTAATAATCTGGATAGAATTGTTGCTTATTGTTCGGACGACAAGCTTAAGCCGTATCTTCCTTTAGGGGTTGAATTTTTACGCAGAGATAAAAAATTAGATGGCGATTTTGTTAAAGGTGCTGAGATATATCACGCTTTTATCAACAATGTTGATGCCGATTATTATTTACTCGCACATGCGACATCTCCCTTTACTAAACCAGAAACTATTCAAGCAGCTATAGATGCAGTCAGATCTGGTGAATATGATTCTGCGTTTTCAGCAGAGCGAGTTCAGACATTTGCTTGGTATCAGAAAAAGCCAATCAATTACGACTTAAGCGATGTTCCACGGACCCAAGATATTGAACCGATCTGGATTGAGACAAGTGGATTCTATCTTTTTAGTAAAGAACTCTTTTTAAGCGAGAATCGCAGAATTGGTGATAAGCCCTATATTGCTGAGGTCGAAGGACTTGAAGCTATCGATATTGACGAGAGAAAAGATTACGAATTAGCAAAACTTATGATAGGAGATTTATCGTGAAGCCAATGATACTGTTGGCAGGTCCTTGTTCTATGGAGTCTAGAGATGTGTGTTTTAAAGTAGCTGAAACCATGAAAGATCTTGTAGAGAAATATCCACTTGATTACTACTTTAAAACCTCTTTTGATAAGGCTAATAGAACTTCCATTTCGTCTTATAGAGGACTAGGCATTGAAAAAGGTCTTGACATTCTTCAAGAAGTTAAAAAAGAATTCAATTTCAAAATCGTTACCGATATCCATGAACCATGGCAAGCCGAATATGCAGCTCAAGTTGCAGATATCATCCAGATCCCAGCCTTTCTTTGCAGACAAACGGATTTGCTTGTTGCTGCGGCAAAAACAGGTAAAACGGTTAATGTTAAAAAAGCCCAATTTCTAGCACCTTGGGATATGAAAAATGTTGTCTGTAAACTTGAAGAGAGCGGTGCGCATTCTGTCATTCTCTGTGAACGTGGAACGAGTTTTGGCTATAACACATTCGTTGTTGATATGACATCTATTCCTTTGATGCAAAAATTTGGCTATCCAGTAATATTTGACGCTACTCATAGTGTTCAAAAGCCCGGCGGTATGGGTTCTTCAAGTGACGGAAATCGAGAGGTGGCTCCCTACCTTGCGAAGGCGGCTTTAGCTGTCGGAGCTGACGGTTTGTTTATGGAAATTCATCCTGATCCTAATAATGCATTATGCGATGGTCCAAATATGATTGCACTTGAAGATGTGGATGCTTTTTTAGAAAACGCTTTTAGGGTATACAAGGCGGTGAGATCATGAACTCTCAAGAGAAACTCACGGCTGGTAAGAGGGTTTTTGATATTGAAATTGATGCTTTGAAAAAAGTAAGAGATGAACTTGATGATATCTTTGTTGATATTCTTGACAATGTCCTTTCTTGTCGGGGGAAAGTTATTATTACAGGAATGGGAAAGCCGGGACATATTGCGAAAAAACTTGCTGCAACATTCTCTAGTTTAGGAACACCTTCTTTTTGCCTACATCCTGCTGAAGCGATGCATGGTGATCTTGGAATGGTAGAGTCGAAAGATATTGTGATTGCAATTAGCTACAGTGGCGAAAGTGATGAAATAGTAAAAATTTTGCCTAATCTTAAAATGATAGGTTCAAAACTCATAGCTATCACTGGCAATAAAAACTCCACATTAGCGAAAAATTCAGACATAGTCCAAGTTCTTCCATCGTTTACAGAAGCATGTCACTTAGGACTAGCCCCAACATCTAGTACTACATCTGCATTGGTTTATGGAGACGCGTTAGCAGTTGTTGCATCTGAAGAGTATGGGTTTAAAGATGTTGACTTCGGGAAATATCATCCTGCGGGTAGTTTAGGTAAGAAACTCATATTAAGAGTCAATGATTTAATGGCAACAGGAGATAACCTTCCTTTGATTGCTCCAGAAAGTAAGCTTATGGATGCCATTAAAGAAATATCGGGTAAAAAATTAGGTGCCGTTTGTGTTGTTGATCAGATTGGTAAATTGATGGGCATTATTACCGACGGAGATCTCAGGAGATTGATTTCTCAAAAATGCGATATCTATTCTTCTGTGGTGTCTGAGATTATGACCCTCAATCCTAAAAGGATTACAAGTGGAGCAATGGCTATAACTGCTTTAAAGAAGATCCATGAACAAGATGTTAATTGCATGCCTGTTGTTAATGAAAATAATGAAGTTGTTGGTCTAATTACATGGCAGCATATTGTCAATACGGGTATTGTTATATAGAGGTTTCACATGCATTACTTAATTCAATTTCTCGTTATGGATGTTGATGGAACTTTAACAGATGGTAAAGTCTATATTGGATCTTCTGGTGAGATGTTTAAAGCCTTTGATGTAAAAGACGGGCTGGGAATTGGCGAAGTTTTACCAAAAACAGGCATTTCTCCAATAATTATTACTGGTAGACAAAGTGAAATTCTTGAAAGACGTTGCGAAGAATTAGGAATATCAGAACTTTATCAAGGTGTTTCAGACAAGCTATCTTTGTTGCAAGATATTGCTACTAATGCCAATATAGGATTTAATCGCTTTGCGTATATTGGCGATGATCTAAATGACACTGAGTGCATGAAAGCAATAAAAGACTCTGGCGGTATTGTCGGGTGTCCTGCTGATGCTGTAAAACAAATCTTAGAAATTGCTGACTTTATTTCAACTAAAAATGGTGGTCAAGGAGCTGTTAGGGAATTTATTGAGTGGTTGCTGGATGATAAATAACCCTTGGAGATATTTATCAAAATCGTATTGATATCCGGCTTTTACGAAATTTAGGTTAAGCCTTAAAACGCGTGGGACAATTTACAAAATGCGATGCTTGAACAGGTCAAACAAAGAGAGTCTAATTCTGAGTCAACGTTCGAAGGCAAAATAAGGACACAACAAACTAAGCCCTTCTTAAAGTAGCTTTAAAAAATATGACAAAAAGTCACAAAACTAAATATCTTGTTACTGGTGTGGGGGAGAACAAGTTCCCATCCCTGTGGACCTATTCGCTAATATGTATTCTCCTTTCTGCTGTGTCTTATAAACAGTGAGATGGGCTTGTTAGGCTTTCTCTCATGCCTGAACACTAAAAGACAGCGATGCCTAGGACTTGCAAAACTCATAAAGCTTCGGCATTTGCGGATGATGTCTTTGATTTGTCTGTTAAAGCTTTCTGTATTACATACTGTTTATTTCATACTTCGAGTGTGTTACACCACTTAGGGCATTCTGTCACACCAAGGGATACCTTCGAAAGACGTGCATATACGCATCCATACCTACCAAAACGATCAACAAGAAGTCTTATTGTATCTGCACTTGTCGGTCCTCCTTGTCCTAATATCAGACGCTCTAGTGCTCTTTGCTCTAATGTACTCGGCTTAAAGACGCAGACAAGCAAGGATATCCGTTCCTCTACCCGATTGATGATAAAGCTCGTCCCATTCGCTTAACTGTAGAAATTTATGAGTGGGTTAGATGTGTAAAACAGCACATTACGCGAAAACAGGTAGAAAACATGTGGTCATGTAAAAGATGGTGCAAATCATGTTAAATCCCACACGTTTTAAGACTTATCCAGCGTCTCCTAAAGAGGAAGTAGAAACTTCGAAGCAATTAATTGTGACAATGAGGTGTTAGTAAATGACAGATTCATCTAATAAAGAAAAAACTAAATGCGATTTCGCTAGAGGCTTAAGCATAACTTGTCCTGTTGTTGCTTTGCTTCTAGTTTTAGGTATGGCAGTATTTATATTATCTAAACTAGAGTCCTTGTTTAATTATGCTGTTTCATCTCTCGTAGATAAAGATATAACAATTATGTTTGTGACTTTAGTGGTTGCATCTTGTCTTATTATTGTTGGTGTGTTCATATGTGCGACATTGCTTATACGTTGGGGAATGAAGCTAGCCATAGCTACACGGGAACCAAATATTACCCCAGATATGCTCAGGCAGGAATCGAATCGAATTCAATGCAGCATATTGACCGCAAGTAGTAATAGCGGCAATGCATCATCAGCTCATGATGGTGAAAGTAACGTTCAAGAGTAAAATATGCATTTGTGGTTCTACTGTGTTCTTGAAATGATATAGTAGCGAGATTCATATTATCTCGACAGGAGACGGAACAGTATGAGCGATATAGAGAAGTGTGACAGCCTTTCGCATCCATCGCGTAAGCTTGCTGCCGACATTCTAGGTCGTCGTTGCGTTAAGGCAAATAATAAATTTTATGCAGACACGCAGCTTCCTTCGTATGCTAGGCGAAAGAAAGCAAATACCCCTGCAGGTTATATAACACGCGAAGACTCTCGTAGGGTACGTAGTTGGTAATGGTTTCATCAGGTGGGCAGTCTTTATTTTGGGGTGAAATGTCCCCTGAAGTTCAAGAATTACTTAGTTACAAGATTGTTCTCCATACAGGTTGGACAGAACGGCGTGTTGAGTCTTGGGAATATGTTGATGATTCTCGTTGGAGAAGGCATATAGCGCTTCATGTTGTTAACGGTGAATTGTTAGATTACGTTAACGAAGCTTTTTCGGACGTTAATGCTGGTAGAGTAACAAATAATATTAAGATTGATGATTATGATGCTGTTGTTCTTAACTTGCCATTATTAGAGCTTGATAAAGGTACTCAAATTGCTGAATTTGAGGTTAGCGATGGAAAGGGCTGCCCAGTTCAGCTTTTTTTACGCGAAAATGCTGTTCAGGTTTCACTTACTGCGCTCAGTGGCGCTATGCGTGTCGAGCATGGAGAGGAATCGGATTGCCCCTTAGAACCGTTGCGCGAAAAAGTAGAACTTTCTCGATTGTTAAGTAGCATTTTTAGTGAACCTCTTCCTCCTGTTCGATCTGACGGCACCATAATGCGAATGGAAGATCCTAGGATATATGATGATATAAGTTCATATATAGAAGATTCTTATTGCTTTGACAATGCAGGAGACTGGAAATCTGAAGATATTGAAACTGCTCTGCGAGATTTTAGGCAATATTGGGTTTGTTCTCCTGTGTTTAGATTCTTCACAGTTGTTTATACGCTGCGATGGGTTGCTTATGCAAAGATTGATCTCAAAGGTAATATTTATGAACGCATTACGTGCGATTTGCTTGTTACTAAAAATATTGTTAAGAAAACGGAAAGTAAGTGGGATAGTGTAAAAAATACACTTAAAGGCAATCTTCCTTTGTCATTCGAGCTTGATGGTTTAGGTACGGCGGATAAGAATCGGGTAGTAATTGCGTCACCTAAAGGCACTTATTTTACGCCATGTTATCCTATGCAATATGAAATCGATCTCGAGAAATCTAAGTTTTATGTATATCGCTCTCTATTAGAGCCTTATAAGGGAAAAGATTCTCTAACAGAAGCTGAGGGTTTTGGATCGCTGACACCTGGACATGCTGCAGTTGAAGTACATAAGACTTTCTATGAAGTTCCCGATCAAAACAAAAAACACACGGTGACTTATCAATCTTTATATCGAAGAATTCCTATAGGAGAATCTACGGCGGGTATATATAATCTAAATCTTTCTTTAGTTCCTAGGCTTGGCTTGAGGATGTTGGGCTATATGTTATTTCTAGCATTCTCGGCATTGGCTTTTTTGATGTGGGTTAGCAATAAGAGCGGTAATGAAAATGCGTTCAGTTTGGCTACATTGTTAGCTATCGCTTCCATAGCTGTTGTAGTTGTTGCCAATCGCGAGGACGAGCCTTTTGTACGCAGGGCAACGTTAAAATTGCCCCGTATTCTTTGCGCTGCGTGTGTTACTGTTGATGTCATAGGCTTTCTTTTTCTTGTCTTTATTAAGAGTGATCAAATCGCAATAATTGCATGTATTCTATGCTTTTTGCTGGCTGTAGTTTGTCTTGTATGGATAATCTGGAGTGTTTATAGGAAATATAGGTGGAGCCACTGCGATGATGCTTATGAGGTATTCGCCTTACCAATTTATGTCGAAAAACTTTTCTAAAAAGTGAGGTTGTGCCGTTTGCGAAAAGTGGAGACGACTGTATCGCTAAATTTGAGAGAACTTCTAAACAGTAGAGCAATAGAACAAGGAATTACGGTGTCTGCAAATGTTAAATGTTAATGTGAAATAAGTATTCATGACAGTGAAGTTCAACATAACAAGATGCTCTAGTGCAAACATCAGCGAAACCCGATTGGTTTTAAGGTGGCAGGCGGCGCAGGTACATACGATTTAATTAAGACCGGTTGCTGCCGGTCTTTTTCTTATCTCTCTTCGTTACCTGTTGGTGCTTATATAAAATTTTGCTTTTAGAAATCAGGAGAAAAACAATTGAATAATATTCTAGTAACCGGAGCAGCTGGTTTTATTGGTGCGTTTTTATGCAAGAGGCTGCTTGAAGAAACTGATGCGCACGTTGTAGGTTTTGACAACATAAACGACTACTACGATATAGGTATTAAACACGATAGATTGAAAATGCTTGCAAGAACAGCAGGGGGAGATAATACCGATATGGTGCCCGATGGGTTTTCCGTCGGGCATTTTTCTTTTATAAGCGGAGATATATATGATAGCAAATTTGTTGAAGATGTCTTTCAAAACTTTGCACCTGATGTTGTGGTCAACCTAGCAGCTCAAGCTGGTGTTCGCTATTCTATTGAAAACCCTCGTGCCTATGTGGATTCAAATTTAGTAGGGTTCTTTAATATCTTAGAAGCTTGCAGGAAACACCCTGTAAAGCACTTAGTGTATGCCTCAAGTTCTAGTGTCTATGGTGGAAACACCAAAGTACCTTTCTCAGAAACTGATAGGGTAGATAGTCCTGTATCGCTTTATGCTGCTACAAAAAAGTCAAATGAATTAATGGCTCATGCCTACTCTAAACTCTATGGCATTCCTGCAACTGCTCTTCGTTTCTTTACAGTGTATGGACCAATGGGTCGCCCTGACATGGCTTACTTCGGTTTCACTGACAAACTTGTTAGGGGTGACACTATCAAGATCTTTAACATGGGTAACTGTAAGCGCGACTTCACATATATAGACGATATTGTTGAAGGTGTTTGTCGCGTAATAGATACACCACCTGTTGTACAAACAGGAACAGATGGTCTACCTTTAGCAGCGCATAAGATATACAACATCGGAAACTCCAACCCTGAAAACCTTCTCTATTTTGTTGATACATTGCAGCGAGTACTAGTAGAAGAAGGCATACTGTCAAAAGACTATAACTTTGAAGCGCATCGAGAACTAGTACCTATGCAACCGGGAGATGTTGCTGTTACTTACGCTGACACAAGTGCTCTTGAGCGAGATACAGGCTTTAAACCTAGCACCCCGCTAGCAGACGGACTTCGCAAGTTCGCCAAATGGTATAAGGGCTACTACAACCTATAACCCAATTCCCATCCCAATTAACAATCTATATAAGGAGGCAATCTTATGGAGATTGCAGTAGCAGGACTAGGCTATGTTGGTCTATCTATCTCTATGCTTTTATCTCAACACACAGAAGTAGTGGCTGTAGATGTTATTAAAGATAAAGTAGATAAACTAGAAAAAGGTATATCTCCTATAAAAGATGAAGAGATAGAACGCTTTCTTGCAGATAATAAATCAGGAAAACATCCCTTAAAGTTTAGTGCTACAACAGATCCAGTATATGCATATTCAAATGCGGATATTGTTGTTGTTGCAACTCCTACAAACTACGATCCTGATAAAAACTTCTTTGATACTAGATATGTAGAAGAAGTAATAGATACAGTACTTAGCATTAATCCAGATACTACTTTTGTTATTAAGTCCACTGTTCCTGTCGGATACACTACTACTCTTTGTAATAGATATCCAAACGCTAAGTTTTTATTCTCTCCAGAGTTTTTAAGAGAAGGGCACGCCCTTTATGACAATCTATATCCCACACGTATTATTGTGGGTGTTCCAAGTGTTTCAAAATACAAAGATGAGTTAAACAAAACAGCTCACACATTTGCAAACCTTTTGCAGCAAGGTGCAAAAAAGACTGACATTCCAATACTTATAATGCGTTCAACTGAAGCTGAAGCTGTAAAGCTATTTGCCAATACTTATCTTGCACTTCGTGTAGCTTACTTTAATGAGCTAGATACATTTGCATCAGTTCGCGGTCTTGATGCAAAGCAGATTATTGATGGAGTATGTAAAGACCCACGCATAGGGGACCACTACAACAACCCCTCATTTGGATATGGCGGATATTGTCTTCCGAAAGACACAAAACAACTTCTTGCAAACTATGAAAGTGTTCCTCAAAACATAATGGGAGCAATAGTAGATGCTAACCGTACCCGTAAAGACTACATTGCCGAAGATATACTTCAAAAAGTAGGCTATACAGAAAACAGCCCATCTTCTATCAGAGTTGGTATATATCGCCTCACTATGAAGTCGGGCTCTGATAACTTCCGTGCAAGCTCAATTCAAGGCGTTATGAAACGTATAAAAGCTAAAGGGATAGAGGTTGTTGTGTATGAACCAACCCTAAACGATAGTGAGTTTTTTGGGAGCAAAGTAATAGATGACCTAGATACATTCAAACAAGTAAGCAACATCATAGTAGCCAATCGCATCCACCCAGACATAGCGGATGTATCGCACAAGGTATACACACGCGATCTGTTTGGGAAGGATTAGGGATGAAAATACGTTAAACGATGCACTGATTGCAGTACCGGCACGAAATGAACACCTGATTAAAGAAATAAGAAAATCGACAAGGTTTGGGTTAGGGTGCCGGATGCGCCTAGCATGCTATCCTTTGAACGAGATGGTGACGTTGGTGTATCATGACAAAGTCCTTCTGCTTTGATTGAGAAGCTACGACGGCTAGCTGGAGTATCCTAATTACTTGAGGAAATCGCGTTGTGAAGGGAGGCACGCTGTGAACAAGGATAGAAGAATCCTTTTTCATCTCGAAAAGGACGTTTTGCCTGTTGAGGAATTGCAGACCTGCATTTCTGAGTTTTTCGCGATGATTCAGTCCGCCTCCGAAGACTGTCTTAGCGACGTAAAATGGTTTGCTGAAATTCAACAGGGTTCCGTGGCGTTGGCGACCTACCCCTCCTCCGATACCGAGACAGACGAGGAAATCGATCAATGTCTGGGAATTATTCGCAGTGACTTCAAATTGATTCAGGGTGGAAAGAATCCTTCCACGTTTACAAAGAAGACTATGCAGCATTACGAGGCAATGACACGCTTGTTCAAAGGTGAAAACGGTCTTTCTGGCAATCCGACCATCGATATTTCCTATCCGGGTAGCCATGAACGCGAGCCAATTGCCATGGTTGATTATTCCGTGCCGGTAAAAACCAAGACGATCGACCGCTCTTTCGGTACTACATACGGAGAGGTCAAGACCCTATATGCAAGCGCAAAGCCGTTTTTTGCGCTCTATGATGAAGCTTCCAGCAAGCGTGTCAAGGTCTACTATGACGATGCCCTGTTAGATACTGTGCGTTCTTGTTATCGCAGTAACTACGTGCGCGTCACTGGTGACATATCTTTCAACGAGGATGGCACCAAGCATGACATCGTGGCTCAGGATATTCAGGTTGTCGAGCGTCCAGAGACGATTTCTTTGGCTGACCTGTTTGGGATTTGGGGTGATGCCGAATGAAGCGTGTCTACTGGGATTCATGTTGCTTTATCGACTTTCTCCAAGGAACTGAACGTGGAAAAGTGCTCAAGGGCGTTGTCGACAAGAAAGATAATGGTGAGCTGGAGATAATTACTTCTGTCGTAACTTTGACCGAGGTAATCAAGCTTGGTAAAGGGACCGCTGAGGAGCGAGACGCAATCATACAGGTTTTCAACCAGGACAAAGGGCTGCTCGTTGTTGACTTAACCAGACATCTTGCAGAGCAAGCGCGAGAAGTGATATGGAACTATAGCTTTGAGAAGCACAAGCAAGACGCCATTCATCTTGCTACTGCTGTCTATATCAACCAATTCCATAGTATTGATGAGTTTCATACCTTTGACCATGATCTGCTGAAGTGTGACGGTCGGCCAGAGATTCCGATCCCTATCATCGAGCCAGCTTTCGAATTGTATCCGCTTAACCCCCGCCTTCCTCTTTGATGTGTTAGGAAGGGATACACCTCCCTCTATGCGCACGCTCCCTTCCGACACCGCCCTCGTTCTTAAAATGGATTGGAAGACTGGCGTTATGAAGCCCGAGTTCGACCCAGAGGTCGAGCGAACTGCTAGGGCGATTTTGTGCCAGTAGAACGATTGGCTCTATTTTGGCGATAACAATGGAATTCGAAAACAAAATGGTCAAACGTCTGGGTATCCGGGAACGTCATGCTGCTCAGTATATTGCGGAACAGTGCTCAGGAATTGGTGCAGGAATCAGACAGGCCGTCCGAAAAGGGGCGGAGCGTAAAAGCTACGGCAACTCAGAAGTCAAAAACCACTTCCAGGCGGGCACAACTTCGATCGTGCCTTCATCGATTTCGAAGCGATCCTCTTCCCTTAAGGTGATAATAGTGCCCCGTGCGAGCCGAGTGGCGCTCATCGCGGCTGCCAAGGAGCCAACTTCACGCGCCCGCGTTCTCTCGTTCTCAAGAGTGAGCGAAACCTGCATGAGCGCGTAGGGCTCGGATGCAAGGGCGTCCCCCAAGAGGAAATCGACCTTGTGGCGCGAAGCGTCGGGAACGGTATAAGAGGTAAGTGTGTCGATGCGTCGACCAGCAAGACGCCGGCGCAGCTCAAGAAAAACGGCGGTCTCGAAGCGCTTGCCGATGTCCTGTTGATTCGCGCGGGATACCGCATAGGTGATACCCGGATCGATAGCGTACACCTTCGGCAGTGCGGTCGATTGGGGTTTAAGCGAAACGGCGTACTCGGGAACCTCGAAGAAGAGAAAAGCCTGTTCAAGAAGGGTGACGAGGCGGCTGGCCTTCTCCCAGTACATTTTGTAGCCAAGCTCCTTCATGGCTTCTACTAGGCCGTTTATCGAAAATTCGCAGGCGGTGTTGCGCAATCCGTATAGTGCGAACTGATTTGCCAAGCGAATGTCCTCGCGCCCGAATCGGTCGGCCACGTCACGTGCCACCACATCGCGCACATATCCCTGCAAGAGCTCGATCCTATCTTCTGCCCGTTTGTTCTGAACGCCTGGGAAGCCTCCTTCTGTCAAATAGCGGTCGAACATCCCTTCAAGCTGCGTTTGCATTTGAGGGGCTGCCCCTCGATCGATGTCGATACGTTCCACGCCGGCAAAGCGGCAATATTCGCGAAAGGAGAGAGGCAACATTTCGTGTGAATGCGAACGCCCGCGGAATTGCGTTGCGATCTCGTCAGAGGAGAGCTTCGAAGACGAGCCTGTGACGACAAGCGTGACTTGTTCCATTTCGGCCACGCGTTGGCAGAACCCTTGCCACTGATCGGCCTCTTGCACTTCATCGAGGAACAGATAGGCTCCCCTCTCTCTGGCCTTAGGCGCTTGCCGCCAATACTCGTTCAGCACGTTGTCCATGATGTAGGGATCCGTGGGGCTGAGACGGTCATCGGCGAAGTTGAAGTGGAGCATGCGCTCGCGTGGCACGCCTGCCTCTAAGAGCTGCTTCATTTTTTGGAAGAGGTAGAATGTCTTGCCGCTGCGCCTCATGCCGGTGACGATCTCTACTAGATTAAATCGTTGCGGGGATGGAAGGCTGCGAATGATTTCATCTCGAGCGACAAGCGCAGGCAGAGGGGCTTCTTGGTATTCTCGTACGATAGAAGAAAGATCAGTCATGCGGGCCTCCTTTACGGAAAGGTGCAACTTCTCAATTCTATTGAGAAGTTAATGGTACTACTTCTCAAGATTTTTGAGAAGTAGTAATGTTAACTTCTTGATCTTCTTGAGAAGTTAAACGGGCATTTTTTGGTGGCGTGCAAAAGAACAATGAAGTTGATTTCGTTTTGCAAAAGGGCGATTTGATTACGACCGTCGAAGTGGAGAGGGGAAGGATCAAGGGGCTTAATGGGATGCAAGCTTTCTTAACGAAATACCCGCATGCTCGTTCCCTGGTATTATTGAAGGTCACATGCAGAATCGGCGCGACGAGGCGGCAAGGGCCACCGGGCGTTCCGCCTACCGCTGCCTGGCGCAGACCCTCGTGCACCTGCGCTCCCTCCCCAAAGGCGAACAGGCGGCTCGCCGTCTTGCTCAGGAGATTCGCGAGGCCTACCCCCGCCGCACTGCGCTCCACGACGAGCTGCGCAAGGTGGGGTTTGCGTGCGAGTAGGGAAAGATCGGAAACTTGAGGCTAATCTAAAAGATGGGCTCAAAATCGAAAGGAATGATATGTTGTGTTGCCAGACCCAAAATGGAGGCAAAAAGTGGCAAAACAACACCAGATTCAGAAAGACCAATGATTATCTTCCCGGTTTGGTTTTGCATGACGCACTCCATTTTCCTGTCGGCAAGAATATCGGTTTCTTGTGCAATCGCACTTCCGATAATGTTGCGATAGCGGCATTCGCCGCTCGACCATGTTCTGAAAAGTGCCCACGAGCAATAGTCTGCGGCCTGCAGTCCAAAATCGCTCTTGGAATCCATTTGCGCAAACGAGAAGCCGACTTCTTCGTTAAGGTTTCCCTTCAGATATCTCTTCGCCGAGCCGATAATAGCAGAACTCTAATATGAGTAGAACATTCATATGACCAGTTTTCTTGTCAAGGACAAATAATCGCCTAGCCTGTCTGGCCGGACAGGCTAGGCGATAACCCATCGTTGCTTGCCTCCAATTTCAGACGTGTTTACCA
>NZ_JAAKEG010000020.1 GCF_011039075.1 Adlercreutzia sp. ZJ304 | reverse complement strand
AGCTTATGGCCATTTCTGTTGCAAATACAGGGAGCGCAGCTTCTAGTGCCTATGCCGCCCAAGATGGAATCTTATATACAAACGACTTGTCCTCACTCATAGCTGCTCCTGCTGGCATTGGTGCTAGCGTGGCTTTGGCTCCTGAGTGCACCGCCATATCGCAGGGTGCGTTTTGGGGAAATGCTAGCCTTAAAACAATAATTGCAAAAAGCAATATAGCAAGCATCGATATGGGGAAGATTTATAGCGAAGCTTCTGCCGGCGCCCTAAACGAGGCTACCACCGAAGAAAAGCTGCAATTTGAATCTAGCCTCTATACATACAACGGCATCAAATATGTTTCAATTCCTGCTTTTATGCCGGAAACGGTGCAAGATGCCACTGTTGTAATAAATGCACCTGCAGAAGGCGAAGAAGCAGCCACAGCCGAAAGCGACACAGCAAAAGCCGCATGGCAAGCGGCTGGCTTTACCCACTTTGACAACTCAGCCAAACCGGGCGACACCATAGTCCCAGAAAACGGCTTTGGCTATACATTTAAGCTAACAGATGCCTACACACTAGAGGTTTCTTGGACAGACACGTCCACCATTCCAAGCAACCTATCAATCCCAGATTTTGGCATTATCAAAGGCGTGCCCTACAAAGTTGCAAGCATAAAAAGTGCAGGCTTTGCCAACGCAAAAAACCTAGTCACCGTAAGCATCCCGGCAAGCGTCAAAACAATTGGCGCAAGTGCGTTTGCAAACTGCGAAAACCTAAAAACCGTCAACCTAACAAACAACGTCGAAGTTATAGAAGACTCAGCTTTTGCTAACACATCGCTTCTAAGTTTTGTGTGCCCTAAAAACTTAAAAACAATGGGAAAAGAAGCGCTTTGTGGCATTGACGGCGCAATAATTGTTATCCCGAAAGACGCGCGCGCAAAAATCGATCCGGAAGTTATAGCAAGCTCAACAAACACAGATATCTACATCCCTTATAGCGAAAAAGACCTATACACCATAAACACTGGTCTTTTAGCAAATGGAAACCACATTTATCCTTACGGCATTAAGTTTGCAGACGGAATTGAAGAGCTCGAAGTGGGGCAAAGTGTAAACCTTTTTGAAAACGGTGGAATCTTTGAAGTCCCGGGCGATATTAAGGTGACATACACCTACAAAGCAAAATCCATCAGCATCGACACTAAAACAAACACGCTTACCGCCAAACAATCGGGCGCTTGGAGCGTGGATGTCGATATGGTGTTAGGCATACCCGAAGCTGTAGAAGACAACAACATTTCCTACAAAGAAATAGAGCTGGCACCTGCAAGTTTTAATGCCAAAGAAAATGACGAAACCGCCAAAGAAAACACTTCCACAGCGCAAGCCGCATCAACCGTGCAAAGAAACCTTCGAACACTTAGTGCAAGAATTGAAGGCTACAGCTACGCAAATGATGAACAGATAAATGTTACCGTACCTGCCAATGTTTCATTTGGTGGACAAGATGGCATTGATATAACAGATACAACTCGCCCCATTCAGGCAGAAACCTACTTTAGCAACAACGGATGTGCTGTAGTGCTTGAGTCTATCGAATGCCAAGAATGTGCAGAAAACAGCATCTCGAGTGTGTTTGAAACGGCAAACGGAACAAGTGTAGAAGACGAAAAACTCTTTAGCCTTATAAAAGACGGTGCGTCCGTTGATTTCGGGTACAACAAATACGAAAGCACAACTGGAAACGGAAGCGTAAATGCAGCAACTGCCAACTTAGATGCTTTCAGTCTTGGTATAGATGAATCAATCAACTGTCTATACAGGTTAAACCTAACAGATTTTTCAGGCTCTCTTGAAGGTGTTGACGCACGAGTAAAACTAGCTCCCGATATAACGGACGGCTCAAACAAAAACCTTGTGCGTGTGGTCTATACGTTTAAGAAAGCAACACCTTAAAAGGCAAGCACCAATCAAACAAAGCAAATTATTACCCAGATTAAAAGGACTGTAGGAACAGTACTAAGAAACACACGCTTTCTTAGTACCAAAAGCAAGGAAAGGCAAGGAAATGAAAACGACAGCACAGCAAAAATCACCTCAAGCTGCGCTATCACTTCCCTTAGAGGCAAGCTGTACGGCGCTGCCTTCTGCGGGATCTGACAGATGCACCACATTTAGGCATCCAAAGCTAAGAAAAGCCATATCTGCAACAATGGCTGTAGTGTTGGCTGCAACAATGTGTCCAGCCCTTGCGGCAACCACCAATGCAGCAGCGCCCGATGCAGCTTATGCAGCGGAAGGCGAAGGCGGCACCACAAGAGAAAACACTCAGATTAGTGTAACTGCTCCTTTTGAGGTGAACTTTGGTAGTGCTGAAAACCCTATTGATGTTGCTAATCAGCCAGCCACAATAGAAACTCAAAGCTACTTTAGAAATGGTGGAGACTTAGCTCTTAGCATTCATCAAATTGAATGCGAGGCTGCACCTTGGACAGATGCTGCAAATGCAGTTCTTACAAACACATCGGGTGATCTATTAACGAACGCAGATAAAGTCTTTAGCGTAAGACAAACTGCTAACACAACAGATGCTGCAAATAGTTTTGGATATGGGGATACCCTTGGGTCTGGAAGCATTACATCTACTATAGGTGTTAACAAAGGTGACTCTGTTGATGTTACATACAGCTTAAACCTTGGAAACACCGCCAAGATTAACCCTGCTGCTGCAAAGACGCAAGACCGCCAGAGTCTTGGTAAGGTGAAGTTCACGTTTGGAATTTTTGCACCTAAGAGTAGTGCGGAATTTAAGAGTATTACCGTGCCAGATAAAATTCAGGATATGACAGATACTTCAGCTAGAAGTGCTTTTGATAATAATCTTTCTATTCAGAACGCTGGATTCTATCTTGCATACGATGGACATATTTACAATGCAGAAGACGTTAAGGCGCATGCAGAAGATATATCTAAAAATGGAGAAAGTTCGCTTTATTACGATATGTATGACGCGATGCTAAATCAAGATGTTGTGTGTACTGAAAACGGTCAGAAGACGAGCAGAAATACAATTGCGGCTGGTTACATATGTAAGACTCTTTGGGTTACGCATTTGGACGGAATAAGAAATGCGATCATCAACGAAACTGATGGATCTATGAAGTTGTGGTATGGATTAAGAGTTATAGGCATTCTTCACGATGATAAAGCGCTAGATGAAGGAAAAGCAGGCTTAACATTTCAATTTGTTGAGGTAATGGAGCCTACAGATGTAGGTGTTATGGCTAATGAAGATCGCACACCGATCTATACGACAGCAGGTGATTCATGGGGATCTATGGTGAATAGTGCAACAAACAGTTATGCGGGCGGATGGTCTGCGTGTGAACTGAGATATAGATTAAATCCTAAAAACACTACTGATCGGAGGCATTTTGGAGAAAATTTGACTAAGGATTTTAAAGGAATAGGCTCTTATAAATATGATTATGAAAGTAAATTAAATACACCTGTGGATCCCACAGTTATTAATCGAGATGCATATGATATTTGGGCGCGCATTAACTCTAGGTTACGAAACGTTATTGTTCCTGTATCAAAACAGTCTTCGGCTAATTGCAACAGAGGCACAAATGATATAGAAACAACTACTGATTACGTTTTCATAATGAGTGTAGGAGAATATCTTTGGTGGCAACTTAATGAGGTAAATGGATTTTATTGGCTTGCTAATGAAGGATATCCTTATGAATATTATGATGCATTGAATATAAGGCGGACCGGTAGATATCCTGAGCTTATTCGCTATTACATTAGCGATTCTCATATGCATACAACTTATTCGGCCTCTGAATGTCAAGCTTATTCATTAAGTAGAACTATGACGGATGGTCTAAGTCAAATTCATAGAATTACTTCTGTGGGTGCTATTGATGGTGGCTCGTTAAGCAATTCGTATGGAGTATTGCCTTGCTTCTGCTTCTAAATAACTAACCACCTGCTCCCGCTTGTTTTATTAATTCGCTGTATGCGGAGGCTCTTAGCAGCCTCCGCATACAAGCCGGTTTCACTTTTGTACCACTTAAAACCTAACTGTTTAGTGCGTTTTCTTAGCAGAGACATCCTTTCTGTACGCTCGTGCTTTGCTCAGAAAACGCCCTAAATGAATGGCTGTATCTATCTACGGACAAAGAAGGCACAACATGAATGCCCATTTGAGAAAACTTACATTTAAGACAAAGTCGAAAGTGCATATTGCATTTGCGCTTATGTGTGCTTGTGTGTGCACTTTTGCTCTTTTATGTTTTGCGCCTTACAGCGCGTGGGCAGATGTGCCTTCAAACACTCTTTATTCTCAGAATGTGTCTTTGGGGATATATCTAACAGACACCACAACATCTACTGATGCAGATGGAAACACTGTTACCAATAATTCGCCTTCTGTTGTGGTAACGCCCGAGCCTTTAGTTGGTGCAACCACCGATTTAGGGATATATCTAACAGATTCCTCGAAAGATGGCGACTTTGAAAACAAGCCCGCAATAACAGGCACAGGCGACAACCGAAAGGCAGAAATTGCAACTGAGCTTGGCATATATCTAACAGATACATCTACTGACAGCGCGGGCAACACAAATACAAACACAAGTGCTGCGCCAACAACTGACACTAATATTGGCATAACGACAGACCTTGGCATTTACCTAACCGACACATCCACCAAAACTGACGATGCCGGCAACAACATTACAAACACAAATGCCACCCCTGTAGTCCCGCAAGCATCTGTCTCTACCGACCTTGGCATATACCTAACCGACACATCCACTGACAGCGCGGGCAACACCAACACCCAAACAGCGCCTGCACCAGATGCAACAAGCAAAGTGGAGGCAGCCACCGACCTTGGCATTTACCTAACAAATACAGACAACACCGCAAATAGCAACGGCGCAAATGCCGGTGTTGGCACAACCCTTAGCATGAAGATAAAAGATGCGCGCGAAAAGACTGTTTATACATTTAGCCTTAACAACAAAGAAGGTGCCTCTGTGCCCGATTCTGTTCGTGCAACTTGGGCAGACGAGGACAAGACGCAGGCAGATATTGAAAGATACGTTGCTGCGCCTAAGGGAGAAGCGCTGCCTGCAATTGATGAGCCTGCCGTTATAGAAGATGCCTACCACGTACTTAATGGTTGGGATGTGGTGCACAATGGCGCGCCCGTCGGATTTATTCCCAAAGGTGAAGTTAACACCTTAGAAGTTGAGGCGGGAACGTATCAGTTTGTTGCAAGCTGGGCAGGTCCCGGATATGTTGACTTCGATGCAGCGGAAGGCGCGATAAGCGGCAGCTATGAAGGCGCAACTCTGGATGGCGACGGCTCTAAGCTTGTTTATGCAGGAAAGCCGAATGCAACATTTAATGCGTGCACCAACTTCCCAACAGTTACTGCACCTGATGCAAACAAAGTGCTTTCACACTGGGAAAAGCCAGATGGAAGCGTGGCTTCTGTAAGCGACATTACAAAAGTGGCATACTCAACTTCTCACACCACATTTAAGGCTGTGTGGAAGGAAAAGCAATCCGCCATCATCAAGTTTGATGCGCTGGGGGCTACACCTAATGCCGCATTTAATGACGTGGTTGGCAAAGTAGGGGATGCAATTAGTGCAATCTTTCCAACATCTGCCACACCAGAAAAACAAGGCTACACATTTAATGGCTGGTACGAAGCTGCGCTAAATGGCGACGGCACGCCGCAAAAAGACGCTGACGGAAATTATGTGTTGGTCGACGGCGGCACAGCCATAACAGCTTTCCCGGAAACGTTTGAAAAGCCGCTTACGATATACGTGGCTAAGTGGCAGGCAAATGCGTCCACTGTGGTTTTGCATGCAAATGGCGGCACGTTTGGTGAGGTAAGTGAAGGTACGCTAAGCGATGGCAACCAAACGCTTACCTTAAACGGCAAACACGACGATGCCTTTACTTGCTCGGCAGAGCCAACGCGCACAAATTACAAGTTCACGGGCTGGTATGCAGACCCAGAGTGTAGTCTTGCAGCTGCACTTCCGACTACATTTGTACAAGGCGACACTCACCTATACGCCGGATGGGCTATAGATAATGCTAATCTTGTAAGCATCAACTTCGATCTTAACTACGAAGGCAAACCGGCTGGCACTTACAAAACGTATACTGGGCTTCCGGGGGATAGCACTACAGATTTTGTGTTCCCGAATAATAAAGACGATATAACGCGCCCGGGAGACAGCACTACGCGCTTTGAGTTTGGTGGATGGAATACACAAGCTGATGGCTCAGGTGACTATGTAACAGCGCTTCCAAGCGTATTCCCAGAACAAAGTGTTACATACTATGCCCAGTGGCTTGTAAAAGAAAGCTCTGTGGGTGGTGATGCTGAAGCTCGCGTTATCTTCAACTTTAACGATGGCACAAACACTACAACCTCTGTAATAAATGCCACCGCGGGAGAAGATGTAAGCACTTGCTTCACGAGCTTCCCAGCAGACCCTGCTCGTCAAGGCTACACATTTGTTGGTTGGGCTGACGCATTTGGAAATGTTTACAACGACATTTCTGGCATAACGGGCGAGAACCCCTACAAGCAAGCACTTCAAAAGGCGCTTGAGTCCAGCAAGCTAGCGGCGGGCGTTACAACTTATGTCGCCACGTGGGCACCAAATATCTACAAGATTCAATACGTACAAGACACCGGTGGCACTCAGGTTATGGCTACGCTTCCAGCGGATGGCAGCGCGGCGGGCAGCGCATACACATATGCAGATTCCTCTTCTGCAGAAATTGAGCTTTGGACACCAACATTTGGTGAAGGTGGCGCAAGCAAGCCTGAAGGATATGCGTTTGCTGGCTGGCATGTAGGCAAATGTGGCGAAAGCGCTTCTGCCCTAGAGTACAAAGACTACAACGCAGGCGATAAGGCCGACCTAGCCGACCTTGTAAAACTTGCTGCAGCTGCAGCAGATGGTAGGGCTGACATAGATGGGGCTACAAACACTAACGCAGGTTTGATTAAAGTAGTAGCTAGGTGGACACCTGTTTATAACGTGGCTGTTCCTGTTGCGCCGACAGATAATATTCACCTTGAACTTATGACAGATGAATTTGAGTCTTCTGCTGCAAGTTATGCCATTGAGTCAAAGACTCCTTGCAAGATTGACCTTCACGCAACGTCTTCTGCAGAACTTAAAGAGGGCGCTTCGGGCACATACGTGCTAGAAGATGTGCTTACGCGCGCAAAGAAGGAAGGCACAGAAGATCTTGTAGATTACTGGAATCTTCACACTTACGACTACGCGCTGCAGCACGATATATGGTTCAAGTTAAAGAAAACTTCTAGTGCGCCTGCAGAATCTGGCGCAGCAGAAGGGTCTTCTAATGAAGTCTTGCTGCCGCTAAGTAGCGGAGAGATATCTGTAGGAAGCGTGCCTGCAAATGAAAGCTTCAACTTTGATATGTCGCTTTGCTATAGCGCATCGGGCTACTTCAAAGCAGAGCCTAATGAAGTTGAGCAAAGGATAGCAACTATTACATGGATTGCCGCTACATCAACAAGCGCTGATGGCACTGTTGGTGGCGGACAAGATAACACCAAAAGCTATTTGCTTACTTTCACGAACTGAACATGAGAGCGCGAGCTGAACACGAGAGCGCGAGCTGAACACAGGCACGAGCTGAACATGAGCGCACAAGCACTTTGTAATTGGTTAGACGTAGGAAAACTTATAGCAACTAAAGGATGAACATGGCAGACAATAACAACAATCAGCAAAACCGTACAAGTCAGGCAACTTATGGCATAAAGCGCGAAGGGGATGGGGGCGCGCCTCATGCAAGACCTTCTGCTAAGTCAAGCGCAGGTCTAAATACTGCTAACAAAAAGCGCACTCTACTAATTGTTTTAGGCATTGTTGTAGTAGCCATAGTTATTTGGGTGCTTGTATGGATGTTTGCGTGCAATGGAAACGCGCTTTTTGACCCCAATGCGCAAACCGGTCAAGCGCCGTATAAAACCCAAGAGGAAATACAAGCCGAACTTGACCGCACAGTAGAAGAAGGCATGTTCAACATTTCTATTGCGAGTGTTATTGAGTTTGCAGATGGCACATCCTCTGGTACTGCGTATATCGAAAACGTGCCGGGCAACCGCTACAACATGCAGGTAACAATAACTGATGACAATACAGGCGATGTTATATACGAGTCGGGTGTTTTAGCGCCTAACCAATACATTGAAAACATCACCTTATCTAAAGATTTAGAACCCGGAACTTATAACGCAACTGCAACTTTTTCGGCACTAGACGCTACGACTTACGAGGAAGTGGGGCAGGCGGCAGCCAAGATTACGATCAATGTTGCCGGGTGATGCCGCTAGATTCGAGCGGGCGAAAGGCTACGTTCAGAAGCTTCGCAGCCTTCACCCTACCTTCCGCCTTCTCGAATCAATGGAAAGTTTGGTTTCATGCGCTTTTGGGCGCTGGACATATAAGGCTCGAAGGCTTTGTACAACGGGAAAAGTACTAGCAGAGCCAATTGCGAAAGTAAGTAGCTTTCGCGGGTGCGGCTAACAGCTGCATCAAGCAAGCAAGGACGTTATGGCTTATTACATAAAGGAGGAAAAGCCATGAAAAAGACTAGTAAGGTATTTGGGACTATTGCCTTAAGTGCGGCACTCGCATTTGGAACAATGGTGCCAGCATTTGCAGCAGATGGTGAGGCTACGGCTCCTACTTCAGCAAACTCTTTCAATGCTGATGGTGTAACTGATGATACTGATGGTACTCCGAAAGACAGTGAGGGAAAGCCTACTGCGCGTTCTGGTAGTGTGCAGTCTCATGTATATCTAACATCTAATATTCCAAATATTAATGTTACCGTTCCTTTGTATGTGAATGTAAATGCGCCAGTTGTGGGAGGTGCCGTAACTGGACCAACTGCTGGTGTGAAAAACCTTATAGATGGTGCATATACTGGCAGTATTACACTTGATGCTAGTAAGCTTACAGAAGATGACAAAGATAAAGGCTTTAAACCGGGTGATTTTAATGCAGGGGCTAAGGGATATCGTATGGAGAACTACTCCCAAGTACCTGTTACTGTAACAGCACTTCAAGTAACAAACATAGATGAAAAATGGTCACTAACAGATGCTGTTACTAGTGGTAGTGGTGCCGCAGATGCTCCTATTAATAAAGTTGGTGCACTAGGTCTTACTTTAGTTCCTGTTAAAGGTAGCGCAGTGACTACGACTTACAATGGAACTACTTCGCTGACTACTAACTTGTCAGAAGGCACCATGAACGAAAATCCTCTTACACTTTCTATAGGTAATGATGATTCTGAGACTGCATATGCTGCTGCTACGACGAAGTTATGGAAAATGTATCCTCGCACAGCTGAAGGCGTGCCGTCAGTTATGGGACTTAGCCTTACAGGCAGCAGCTCTAAGCTAGATATCGGCAAAAATGGCGTAGGTGACAGCACAGCAAATGATGGCAAGTACTTCGCCAAGGTATTCGATATTGTATTCACCGTTTCCGCTTAATCACTAAACCCATAAGTTATTTGCAACATATCTGTATTTGATACGCAAAAGAAAGAATACATAAATATGACTACACCCGAAAACAACTTCAATTCATCTAAAAACTCTAGCGCCTCTAGCAAAAGGGCGCAAAATGCTCGGGTGCATACTTATGGCATGGGCAAGGGGGCTGAAATAAGTTCAGCCCCCAACCCAAAAGGCGTTTCGCGGTCTGCGCAAGCGCAAGCACAGCCCAACGGCAAAAAGAAAAAGCCTGCAAGTTTTTGGATTGCAATTATTGTGGCTTTGCTTTGCGTTGTTCTTGCGTGCATTGTGGCGCTTTCTATGTGCAACACTAAAGGGGAGCGCTCGGGGGATAAAGGTCAGCTTACAAACAAAACGCAAGAAGAAATACAAGCCGAACTTGACCGCACGGTTGAAGAAGGCATGTTCAATATCTCAGTTGCTTCTGTTGTTGAATTTGAAGATGGCACAAGTGAAGGCGAATTCAGAATAGAAAACGTACCGGGAAATCGCTATTTAATGCAGGTGGTGATTACACTTGATGATACAGGAGAAGAGGTTTACAGAACCGGCATTATCGAGCCTGATCACCATATACAAAAAGACACGCTTGATAAAGATTTAGATCCCGGCACATATGCTGCAACCGCTAAGTTTTTGGCGCTTGACCCAGAAACTGAAGAAGAGATAGGTCAGGCTGCCGCCAAGATATCGCTTGTAGTTCATAACTAAGAGCGAGCTATCAAAGAGGCAAGTCATTTTAGCTAAAGGTGGGATGAAAAAGTGGGGCTTCTGCAAACGCTATTGCAGATGAAGATAAAGGGAAAAGGGTTTTAGCCATGAAGAGCTTTCTTAAAAACATACTGCGCGTATTTGTAGCTTTGTGCATGTGTTCATCACTTGTACCCGCCATGGCACTTGGCGCGCCAGCTGAAGGTGGCACGCCGGGCGCGTCGGATGCGCATCCAACATTTACCCCTGAAACAAACGTAGATGAAGAGAGCTTAGGCGGTCTTGACGCAAGCGGTCAGGCTAAAACTAGCGTTTGGGTAAGCGTTGAATACAACTTCCAAATAACAGAAAATTCATCTTCTGTTACAAATCCAAAAGATACAGATGCTATTTGGGTTCGGGCGGAAGGCAGCGCATACACAAATCCTGCCGACTTTGAAGTTTGCTGGCACTATCAAATGGTGCAGCCTGCAGAAGACGGCGTAAACCCAGACGATTACAAAGGAGAAGTTACCTACTCATTTACAGACAGTCTTGCCGATGGCGCGTCAAACAGAATAGCTTTCACAGAAGTTGAAGGGCAGACTGCTCAATTTAGCGTTTATCCTTCCAAGGTTTTATCGGCAGGTTCACCTGATGGCGAATACGAGTTTTGGGCAACCGTAAAAGACAAAACAGGACTTGAAGCTGCTTTTGCAGATACGCACAAGATTGGTGTTGTGCTGGATACATCGGACAGCCTAGATTTAACAGATAACGCAGAGCTTTTGTGGAAAGACGGCGCAGCTGCCACAAAAGATAACTTTACATGGTGGGCATCTACAAAAGATACGGACGGGAAGTCTGTTGCAAGTGTTATAAGCGGCGCTACTCTTAGTGGCACTACCTTAAATACAAAAGATGAAAGCGATAATGCTGTAGAGGCATTTGTTGAATATATCGCAGATGATAAGGCGGAACTTGTTGGCGCTTGGGGGCTTCGTCTGGCAGATTATCCAGCAGATACGCCAATTATTAGAACTGGAAAGTTCTATACAACACTAGATGCAACAGATGCGCTAAAAGCAGCTCTTGGGGATGCGTTTGATGCATCTGTAGCCACGGAGGACAAACTAAACGAGCTTACGGGCGCTCTAAGCCTTTTGTGGTACGAACCAAAAGATACAGATGCAGGCACTACATTTACTGTAAGAGAACTTGGCGCAGGCGATTCTCTTTCCTTTTACAAAACTGATGGTGGGAAAATATTTGCAAGTTTTATGCTTGGAGGCGAAAGTGCCGATTTAGGAAGCTTTGCGCTTTGCCGCACGCTTCCGCCAGAGGCTCCCGAAAAAGATTCGTTTTCTATAACATCGGATGTGTATGTGCCCGAAAGCGGTCCAACTGGTGGACTGATTGACCCTTTGGGTGCATCTGTGCATGCAGAGGGAACTTATCCTACGTTTTCTCTGACTCCATCATCTGATGACTATTATGTAGGCGATATTCTTATAAGTGTTAAGGGCAAAAGTTACTCTTATGCGCAAAACAACAAAATTGATGGCGGCGAAAACGTACAGAAAATAGGTACACTTGATGGAGACGAGTTCACGTTTTCTGCTCTTGCCCGCGAAAACTTTGGGTTCAGCGAAAGTGACAAAAGCCCCTTTAGCATTGGAATTACTGCGCAATTTGTGAAAAAAGACACAGGAGAGGACCCTGATTCTGGGCTGACCGAGCCAGAAGACCCAACCGAGCCGCCCTCGCCCGATAATCCTTTAGTTCCAAAGAGAGTAAGCGTTAATGTAAATGTTGGAAACACGCTTACAAGCCCAGATAATAAAACTTTAATTGAGCTATGGAGTGGGGACAAAACTAATACCGAAAACAAAGTGGCAGACCTTAAATCGGGCGCAAAGTACATAAACAACAGCCGTCCGGCAACAGATTCCAAATTCGATATTTCAAAGCCAATATCGCTTAAGTTTGCAAGCATTATTGAGGGAAGCCAAGTTGACTATGTGCTTGTCAAAACAAAGGATAAAGAGGGCAACCTTGTAGGGCACGAAATTCTAGATAGCGAAGGTGAACCTGTCTTAGATGCTGCGGGAAACCCTGTTGTGGGACTTAAATACACGCCGGATAAAGACGGTTGGGTAAGCATAAACAACTTTTATGACGATGTGGAAATAGACGTTTTATTTAAGGCGGGTACAGTTGCGCCGCCTGTGCCAACTGATGTGAAACACAACGTATTAATAGATGTTGATCCTTGCATAAAAAGTGCAAAGATAGGCGAGGCAGACGGGTTTTCTGCAAGTGTTTCAGATGGGGATAGCCCCGTTGTTACCGTGGTTCCAAACGCAGGTTACAGGGTAGCGTCTGCAAACATTTCTAGCGACTTAAAAGGGGACGACGCATGGACTCTTACAGGGGACAAAACCTTTGATGCAGAAGGCGTTGTTAGCTTTAGCCTTCCCTCTGTAAAGTATGATACGCGACTAAAGTTTATTCTTGCGCCTATAGAAGAAGGTGGCGACACCGTTAAAATTGAAACTCCGGGACCTACAAAGCCGGGGGATGGTCCAAAAGTTCCGGGCACTAATGGCGATGGCGGAAACGGAACAAGTAGTGTTGTTGTGCAAGGTCAAGACCCAACACGTCCGGGAAGTACAATAGTTCATGCCGGAGATGAAGTAACGCTAGATATTGTTCCGACTACGCCAGATAGCGATGGCTTTGAAAACAAAATTGAAGATATTGTCGTCGGGGATGATGTAATATTCCACGTCCCTGATGGGGTAATAGTTGGTGGAGATGGCTTTAATGCAGGCGACTATATAGTAGTGCCTGACGGTTGGACTTGTAGTCCGACTCCCGGAAGTGAAGACGATAACGGTATATACACATTCACTAAAGAAGACGGCAAAGTTATCGTACTTGACACAACAAATAAGGACGGAAACTACAAGCTGACATACGAAAATATCAGCGAAGAAGATATAGAAAATGGACTAGTTCATGTTGGCGCTACTAAGACTACCCAGTTTGAAGTCGATGTTGTAACCGGGGCTAACACTGGAAGCGCAACTGATGGCGGAACATATTCTGTAAAAAGTGGCGACGGTAAAGCAGAGGACAAAGTTATTACAATTACGCCTTTTGCAGGTTATGACTTAGACTTTGTTTATCTTGATAGCGAAACAGATACACGCTGGGATCAAATTGAAGCGTTTGATACAAAGACAAGGAACGCGCTTTCGCAAAGAAGTACGTTTTCTCAAAGATCGTCTGTGATGGCTTTAAGTAGAGATATCGGTGCGCTTCCTGCAGAAGAAGCAGCAGATGCCAAGGCGGCGAGTGCAACTTACTATGAATACACTATTCCCGGCACTTACTATACAAGCAAGCCTAAAGTAGATGTAAGAATTGGCTTTAAGACGCTAGGTGGTGCTACTCCACCTCCTTCAAGTGGTGGAGATGATGGAGATAGCGAACAAAATCCCACTCAGCCTGAAGCAGGAACCTACACTCTAACTGCGCTAGTTGCAGGTACAGGGCATGGAAAAGTGTTAGAAAACTCGACTCAGGTTGTAAAGAGGGGTTCTAGCTTTACTTTCCATTTTGTTCCTGAAACTTCTGCTTATAGAGTTGTGTCCATAAAACTGGATAATCTACCTTCTGTATCGTATACATCAACCTCTTATACGTTTACAAATGTTGATAGGGATCACACGCTAGTAGTTGAGTTTGGACCCGTTGCATACTCTGGGGATAATTCGAGTACGGCGCGCGCCATAAGGCATCTTCAGCGCCTTGCTCAAACTGGAGATATTCAAGCTCCTATAGTGCTTGGGCTTTTAACAGTTGCTTTTGCATCTGCAGGTGTTGCTATCATTGTTAGCAGTCGTGCGACCTGCAGAAGGAAAGAGCGCAAGCACTAACAGGCGCTGCAAAAGGGGGCATAAACGCTAACTGCCTAGTGGCAAAATGGAGCGCAAGCACTACCGATGTAGCCGCAAAACCTCTAGCCTGAAAGTCATAATTCGCATGCCCGAATTATGACTTTCGGGTGCGTTTCTAGGTGTCTTTTCGTGCAAAATCGGGCAATTCCCAACTGTAATTTCGTGCAAAAGCCCGCACCTCCCAAACACGGTCATGACACCAACAATCGGCAAACAACCGCGGCGCGCGCTGAGCGGAGAAAAAAGTCAGAAAAATGGTCAAAACTTCCGACTTTCCACTGTGAAAAGCACAAAATAGCGCCTATAGATGCATCGCTAAATGCTGTTTGCCCAGTGTTCTCCACAATTCAAGGTAGCTATGTGGCAATCCGACCATGGAAAGTCGGAAGTTTTGACCATTTTTAAGAAAAAAGTTTACTCATGGATCTGATTGCGTGCAAACTGCTCTGATGTGCTGTGAAATTACTTGCTAAGCCCATTAAGTGTTTGCCACCTAAACTTTGCAGCTTCTGCGAGTCGTCTGCTCCGACTGCATTCGATGCTTTCTAGCAAGTCAGTCGCCCGCACCGACTACATCCAACGCTCTCTATGCGCTTACTTCTTCGGATTGGTCGGTTTGCGCTTGTGTGGGAACTAAATTGTTGCGCAGATTAAACACGGCATTTACAAGTTCGTGCATATGCTCGGTATTTCTGTCGTTGAAGTACGAGTTAGTCATAACACATAGCAGGTAGTCGCGCCCGTTTAGAGTTACTATTCCGTTTTCCGAAATGGACGACACACTTTTACTGCTGCCGGGGTACCATCCAGCTTTGCTGCGCACCAGTACCAGTTCTTCGTCGGCTTCGGTTATGCTGTTGTCGCCCCCTACGGTTTCCATGACTACTTTACTAGCGTTGCTGCTATTACTGGCTTCGTCACCGTTGGCAGAATTGCCCGAATTGTTTGCATCAGTAACCGCTTCATTGCCACTAGTCTCGCTAGCTCCAACTTCAACAAGCTGTTCAACGTTGTAGTACTGACCGTGCTCATTTACATGGTTGTTTGCTTCTGCTTCAGCTGCTTTTTCGGCTTCGGTTAGGCTGCCGGTTATCGCAGTACGCATAAACGATGTTTCGGTTGATGAATACAAATCGTTTAGCAGCTGGGCACCGTCGGTATTGGTGCCAAGATAGTTGTATGTAACGCTCCAAAGACGGGCGGCATCGCGCGCGGTGTAGTGCGGGTACCATTCATCATATGCCATGCCGCTGTCGGCACCAATTGACGACAGCCATGAAGATAAATTCTCATCCTTAAAGCTGGACCGCAGCGCGCCAAAAGACCCATTGTCTGAATATATTATGGTGTCGCTTATCATGTTTTTAAGCGTATCTTTGCCCGAAAACGAGAAATGCCCGCTCTTGGATGTTGTGCCGTCGCGCATTGAGGATGTCAGCTTAAATTCGCCGGTGTCTACTTTATTCATAAGCAAGTAGGCGCAGAATGGACCTTTGAACGAACTGGCTCCGTAAATTTTTTCGTCAATATTGCGCGCGAAGCCGCGCCCCGACCCTATGTCCATCAGAATATATCCAACAGAAATGTCGTTTTCGTTGTAATACGCCAGTACGTTGTTTAGGGCAGCTTCGTTTTCGCTGGTCAGCGTGGGCGCATCGCCGCTGGTTAGCGTAAAGCCAAAAGTGGTTTCTTTGTCGGTTGGTTGAATGCTGGAGAAGTCGGTCGGAGAAAGTGGCTCGTACTTGGGCTGGGCTTCAAGCGCTTCTTCCAAGGTTTGTGATGTTTGCTCTTCAGTTGCCGCTGGGTCTGGCTCGAGCTGCGCTGGCGCAGCTGCCCATGGATGCCACACGAAAAGCACAGCCGCTATTACCACTACGGCTCCTACGGTGTATTTGTTGATGTAATTCAGCAGCTGCTGCCAACCGCGCTTTCCGCCTAGAGAACTGGCGAAAGATCCGGGAAGCATGTTCTTTTGAATCATATCTGCGCTGCTGATTTTTCCTCTGCGCTGCGAATTACTGCGTTTGGCACCATTGCTACGTGTGACTCTAGGGGCTTTTTTTGGGGCTTTTTTTGAGCGAGATGCCGAAGCTGATGCGGAAGATGATCTAGTTCGCTTGTAATTGTTTTCTTTGCGGGGGACGTTTCGATTGCTGGATGTTTGCTTTCTCGAATTACTGCGCGAAGACGCAGACCTTACGCGATCTGTGCGTGTGCGCGTAACGCCGCTGGCGGAGTGCTGCCTATTCCTGTTTCCTTGCCCAGAATTGCGACGATCGGGGGATTGCCGTGGTTTTCTTGAATTGGCAGGACGGCGCCTCCGGTTGTTATTAGGTGCTCGATCCATAAAAAAGAGATTATCATTTTGCAGCGCATCTTGTAAATCTTTATGAATTAGATGCATGCCAAAAAACATGATGGCAGTCAACTAATAGCAGTACACCGTAGGGTAGGAATGGCAAAAAGTAGCGGTATTGTATTCCTAGTACGCCGGCTGTGTCGGCAGGTGTGTATTGCATCCATAAAGCAAGGTATACAAGCAGAGCGGTAGTTACTAACACTATCCATACGGCGCACCAGAACACTATTAGTTTGTTGTTGTTTAACACTGGCGAATTTGCGTTGCCGGTTTGCGGTTCATTTGGCTTTTGCGCCTGCGGGTTTTGCGGTGCGTTGTTCGCGGAATTTCTAAGCGCAATTTTCTTTACTATACAGGCGATAATTGCAGCGGCGCCTAGTAAAATCCCTATCCAGAATACAAAAACTCCTTCGCGCCCAAAAATATAACTTCCTTGCACATTCACTATGCTGTATGCAATTTGCGATATTGCGTCTGGCAGGTTGTAAAAGAGGCTAGAAGTGCGCTCTTGAACCGCGTCGAAGGGAACCATTGCGGGGCTAGTTGAAAACCATGAATTCGTGCGCACCCATGCAAGATCGATAAGTACTGCAGCCACGAATGTCGCAAACACTATCCATGAGCCTTTTACTTTGCGGTGCATGAACGGAACAATAAGCGCCAACACAAAAAGCGGCGCGTATGCAAATTTGGCAATGGCAAGCAGGAATCCTACGCTGGCAAGCGCTGTAACATATCGCGTGGATGGTCGCAGCAACACGCAGCGATATAGCAGAGCTGCAAATAGGATACTCAAAGCAAGGGCGAGTGAATCGGCTGATATAGCAAACGAACTTGGGAACCACATTCCGGGAAACACGATAACTAAGAACAGCGCCAGTCTGTATCGCGGGATTATCATGATGGCGGCGGTGCAGCATACTGTCCAAAATAGAAGCATGAAAATTTCTGCCAAGTAGTATTGAACAACAGCGGGAAGCCCTAGTGCGCTGCCAAGTCCGAAGCCAAGAAGTTGTGGAATATAGGCAACAGGACTGTATACGGCAGTGTTGTTGAACGGCACTTCCGATGTGTCGGAGGTGTTGGAATTGGTTGTGCCGGTGGTGCTAGCTGTATTAGTGGTGTCGGTGGTGCTAGCGGTGCCGGTGGCGCTACTAGCAAGGCTAGCTGGGTCAACTACTCCTGTGTCGTGGTTGTTGTAGTTGTCTATGGAAAGCTGCACTATGTCATTAGATACGCGACCGCCCACGTTTTCTTCGGCAATGCAATGGTATAGCGAAGTAGAGCTTACGGGGTGCGCTACAACATCGCCGTTCAAGATGGCAGATATGCGATAGGTGTGCGTCCATACATCTGGTGCGTGACCCACATCTAGCGCTGCTATGCCAAAAGCGCCCAAAAGCGCAAAAATCGCAGCACACAGAAGTGCGGCTATCTTTGGCTTCGTTTCGAAGAAGCCATTGAAGGAAAACCGCGATTGCCGAGCTTGGCTTTTGTTTTTGTTGCGCTGTTTCATTGAAGCAATAGTACCAGATGCTTACATACGTGTTGTTGGCGGCTGCGTGCGGTTTGAAAGGTTGTATCTGCGCTACAATTGCTTAAATCATTCTTGATTCGACCACCGCAATTGAAAGGCAATTCAAATGGCTATAAAAGCACCCGAGGGTACGCGCGATCTTCTTCCTGACGAAGCGCTATTTTGGGAGCAATTCAAACGCAGCGCAACAGATGTGTTTGGGCGCTGCGGCTATGTGCTAATAGATACGCCCATAATGGAACAGACCGAGCTTTTTGTGCGCGGCATAGGTCAGGCTACCGATGTGGTCAGCAAAGAAATGTTCACAGCCATTTCGGGCGAGAATTTGAAGACGCTGCTTGATGGTGGCACCATAAAGGCAAAAAGTCGGCTGTCGCTTCGCCCAGAGGGCACGGCGGGAGTTGTGCGTGCGGTTGTTCAGCACGACTTGGTACCGCAGGGTGCGCCGCCTGTGAAGTTGATGTATGCGGGACCTATGTTTCGCGCAGAACGTCCGCAAAAAGGCAGGCAGCGCCAGTTCAATCAGATAGGAATTGAGTGCTTGGGCGCAAACGATTCAGCGGTCGATGCCGAGGCAATAGTTATGTGCATGCGGTTTTTTGCCGAAGTAGGTATTCCGGCTGACAATATGCGGTTGTTACTAAATTCCATGGGCTGTGAAAAGTGTCGCCCAACTTATCGCGAAATGGTGCGCGAATATATGGAACAGCATTCGGATGAATTGTGCGATACGTGCATGACGCGCGCCGAAGTAAATCCGCTTCGTGCATTTGATTGCAAAAACGAGGCGTGCGCGACTGTTATGGAAAACGCTCCGAAAATAACCGATCACTTATGCGACGAATGCCAAGAACATTATGCGCAGGTGAAAGACTTGCTGGATAGCGCGGGTGTGCAGTATGTAGAAGATGCGTCTCTTGTGCGCGGGCTTGACTATTACACGCGCACGGTGTTTGAAGTGCAAGTGATAGATGGCATGGGAAGCCAAAATGCTATAGGTGGTGGCGGGCGCTACGACAAGTTGGCTGAAGAAGTGGGCGGGCGCGCAACGCCCGGCTTCGGGTTTGCACTTGGCTACGAGCGCTGCGTGTTGGCGCTTCAGGCGGCTGGCATGGAATTTCCCGCTGCGCAACACTGCGATTTGTTTGTGGCGTGTGTAGATAGTTCGGCGCGCGCAGCGGCATTTGCGCTTTCGCAAGCATGCCGAGACAGCGGCTTTGCTTGCCAGATGGATTATCAGCAGCGCAGCTTAAAGAGTCAGTTTAAGTTGGCAGACAAGCTTTGCGCGCGTTTTGTGGCTGTACTTGGACCCGACGAATTAGCCGCAGGTGTTGCGAACTTGCGCGATATGCACACGCATGAAGAACAGCAGGTAATTCTGTCAGAGATACCGAGTAAATTATCGGTATAACTGGCGTACAATATGAAGGTTTCAATTTTCTTTATACAGGAGAGATGGCATGGTCGACTATTTAAATGACTTTAGTATGCATACTGCTACATGTGGACAACTTCGCGCTAGCGATGTAGATCGCGAGGTGACACTTACCGGATGGGCGTGGCATAACCGCGACCACGGTGGTCTTATTTTTATCGATTTGCGCGACCGCAGCGGATATGCTCAGGTGGTAGTCGATCCGGATTGCGTTAGTGCAGACGATTTTGCTTGTGCCGAACATGTAGGACGCGAATACGTGCTGCGCGTGGTTGGTAAGGTTCGCAAACGCGCGCCCGAGGCTGTTAATCCGAATATGGCTACTGGCGAAATAGAAGTGCTAGCTAGTGAACTTGAGGTGCTAAACACCAGTGTAACCCCACCATTTTCTATTGAAGATGGAATAGAAACCGACGAGACTACACGTATGAAGTGGCGCTATTTAGACCTGCGTCGTCCTGAAATGTATGCAAACATAGAGCTGCGGCACCGTGTTATGCAAGCCATGCGCCGCGCGCTAGACGAGCGCGGCTTTATAGAAGTTGAAACTCCAATTCTGGCTAATTCTACGCCAGAGGGTGCGCGCGACTACATTGTGCCTAGTCGTCCGAACCCCGGTAAATTCTATGCGCTGCCCCAAAGCCCGCAGCAATTCAAGCAGATGCTTATGGCGGGCGGCATAGAGCGCTATTTCCAGATAGCTCGTTGTTTCCGCGACGAGGATTTGCGCGCCGATCGTCAGCCTGAATTTACGCAGGTAGACATAGAGATGTCGTTTGTTACAGAAGACGATGTTATGACCATGATGGAAGGCGTGCTGCATGAAGTATTTGCTGCCGTAGGGCTAGATTTGCAGGTGCCGCTTCAGCGCATGCCTTACGCCGAGGCAATGGCGCGCTATGGAAACGATCGCCCCGATGTGCGCTTTGGCATGGAGCTGCACGACATAACCGACATTGTGCGCGATTCGGGCTTCAAAGTGTTTAGCAGCGTGGCGCAAAACGGCGGCATTGTGAAGTGCATCAACGCCAAGGGCGCGGGCGACTGGAGCCGTGGCGATGTAGAGAAACTTGCATCTATTGCCGAAGCGAACGGCGCAAAGGGTATGGCTTGGATTGCTTTCACCACCGCAGGCGAGGAAAAAAGCCCCATTATTAAATTCTTTAGCGATGAAGAATTCGCAGCGCTGAAAGCCGAAATGGATGTGCAGCCGGGCGATTTGCTGTTGTTTGCAGCCGACACTCCCGATGTTGCAAATGCTGTTTTGTCGGCGCTGCGCTTGCATATGGCTGATGCGTTGAACATACCGCGCGAAGGTCATTCGCTTTTATGGGTGGTCGATTTCCCAATGTTCCGCTACGACGAAGACGAGAAGAAATATGCTGCTGAGCATCATCCGTTCAGCAAAATTGTGAACGAAGATATGGATCGTATGGAAAGCGATACGTTAGATGTGAAAAGCTATGCATACGATGTTGTTATGGATGGCTACGAAATGGGCGGCGGTTCTATTCGTATTCATAATGCCGAAGAGCAGCGCCGCGTACTGCGTGTGCTTGGCTTAACCGACGAGCAGATAGATGAAAAATTTGGGCACCTGATTCATGCGCTAGAGCTGGGCTGTCCGCCTCATGGTGGCATTGCGCTTGGGCTTGACCGTTTGGTTATGCTGCTGGCGGGCAAAGATTCTATTCGCGACGTTATTGCGTTCCCGAAGACAAGCAGCGCAAGCGATCCAATGACTGGTGCGCCAAATGAAGTAACCGGACGTCAACTTAAAGAAGCTAACCTACGTTTGCTGTAGATTAGCTTGTGGCTAATTACTCTCCGAGTTGGAATCGTTGCCTATTAGCCCATTTAGTAGGGCTGATACTATACTTATTATGATGGACGCAAGGAATGCCCAGCCAAAGTCGCTGATGTAGAAGCCTACTTGGAATATGCCGTTTGCTAGCCATGCGGCAATGTATAGTAGAAACGTGTTTACTATAATGTAGAAAAGCCCCAGCGTAAGCACCGTTACTGGCAAGCTAAGAATTTGCAGAATCGGTTTTATGCTCATATTTATAAGCGACAGGAATAATGCAAATATAGCTATGGCTATCCAAGAGCTATCGTTGCTTAGAATAGTTATTCCGGGCACTACCCAAACTGCCACACCTACAGCTATAGCTGTTATCAACCAGCGCATTATAAAGTTCATAATACTCCCTACAGGTCAAGCTCACAAAGTTTGCCGAATGCTAGTGCGTATATCTTCCATGCTGTTTTTAGTTGCTCAATGCTTATTCCTTCGTCGGGACCATGCATGCTACCCACCCAATCTGGGTTTTCTATCCAAGGCATCTCTACTCCGAAACTTGCGCCGCGCTTAAATTCGCGCGCGTATGTGCCGCCACCAATGGTGAACGGCTTGCGATCTTCACCAGTTATAGTGTTGAAGGCTTCGCTGAGCGCCTGTATTTCAGGGCTGTTTGGATCGGTTAGGAAAGGAGGCAACAGCATAGTGTTTTCCACTGTAGCACCTATGGGTTCGAATACTTTGCGTAGTTGAGCTAGCAGTTTATCGCCATCGGTTGAAGTGGGGAAGCGACTGTCTAGTGTTTGTATGAAGCGATTGTTGTCCATTTTGATGGTGCCGCCAACAACGGTTAGCGGACCAAAGTAGTCGTCATGCGTAGCAATGCCAACGCCGCTACCATCTGTATGGTCTAATAATTTTTTGTCGGTTTCCAAAAATTCGCGTTCAGCTTCGTTGCATAGATTATTTTCTAGCAGATAATTCACCAGCATAGCTATAGCGCTTTTGCCCGATTCCGGTGTGCTGGCGTGCGCGCTTTTGCCCTGCGCGTGTATGCGTGCGCAAGTGTCATTTTCGCATGTTACGGTTATGCCATCTGATGCGGGCAGTTCGTCGGCATTTGCGTGTACCAGCGCTATGGCCTCGCCCGGTACTGCATTAGTAGCTGCACCGCCTGTGAACTCTGCGATAACACCATCGGTTATTGGCTTGCTTGTTATGTTTGCGTTGAAGCCACCCTTTTCGCCGTAACATACCGGGAATTCTGCATCTGGCGTAAATAAAAACTCAGGGTCGGCATATGTTTTGCGGTAATGCTCTACATCCATCAGGTCGGTTTCTTCGTTTGCGCCAAAAATGAATCGGAAGGTGTAAGGCAACTGTTTGCCCTGATCTTTCCAGAATTTCAAGGCGTACAGACACACCATAAGCGGACCTTTGTCATCTAGTGTACCGCGACCTATAAGGTAGCCATCCTTCTCGGTTACATTGTACGGCGGGAAATGCCAACCCGGTCCATCGGGCACTACGTCTACATGACCGATTATGCCCAACTGCGTTTCGTGTGCGCCGGGAAGTTCGGCGAAGCCGGCGTAGCCCTCCACATCGGTAGTGGCAAAACCCATGCGCTTGGCAATAGATAGCGCTTCGGTTAGCGCGGCGCGCGGTCCGGGACCAAACGGTGCGCCTGTTTCAGCTTTGTCTAAATCTTCAACACTGGGAATTTTCACCAGACTAGTTATGTCGGCAAGGCACGCATCCCAATTTTCTTCAATGTAGGCATCTATCTTGGTGTGGAAGTCGCTATCTATGATTTTCATGTGCTTCCCTTTCAGGAGTTGAATGATTACAACCATATTAACATCGGAAAGCTGCAAAGTTTGCCATTTGACAAACGACATTTCCTGCAGCGCTTTATGCGTGTTTCGAATATCATATAAGTGTATAGTCATTCATTGGTCTGCGGGGAAGTACTTGATATCGAAATCTGACATCAAGATGTATCGTATTGGTAAACCTATGGTTTTCGCTACTCGCGAATTAATACAGCGCCCCAAGAGCGCATTTCAAAAGTGATGCTGCATTTCTGTAGAAAGGTATGCGAGTTTGCTCGCATACCTTATCTGCAAAACGAGGTATCCATGTTAGCGCGTGTTCTTCCATAAATTGCTTATAAGCCGCACACGCGCATCCTCCGGGGAAATCTGCTTGGGAATTTTCGCTAGACTTTTCGTTTGCATCTTGCGTGTCTTCTGCAGTGCAAAGCAGGGCTAGATACTCAAGAAGTTCAAGTTCGCTAGCAATATGATCTAGCGGCTCGTTCGTGCCTTCGGGTTGACCAAGCCCGCATGCCTTGCAAAACCGCTCCACATCCATAGAATGCGGATTCACAAACAAAAGCCCTTGTACACCGTCGTCTTTTGCCCGCCAGATTCCTTCATATGGAGACACTATTACAGGCAAACCTATAAACATACGTGTTGCTTCAACTCTTAGCGTATGCAGAAAAACCTCTGCATCGTTTTCAATTATGTTTTCGTATTGCCAATTTAGATTAAGCACATCGGTAATCTCTAATGCAGCATCTCTCCACTGTTTACTAGTAACAGCTTCTGCAAGTTCTATATTAGGGTAGCGAAAACTAATTGATAAAAGTTCACATATAGTTGCGCGAACTTGCCATGCGTCATGAGTTGTTAGCATTAATGTCTCCTGTTGTAGATGCATGTGTATCGGTTTTCCAAAGACGACGGGCAACATTTATGTTTATCACTATATGTACGAACAAACATGCCATAAACACTTTTGCGGATATCGCGTGTAGCGGGTCCCAAAAGTAGTATCCATCTGCATATAGACCAAATGTCAACAACACTGTACCCGATACCATAATGCCCGATATTGCACACACAATAAGAGATGCGGCTATTAAGACATTGAGTACAAGCCTGCCAATTTTGGCGCTGCTAGATAAAGATTGTTTATTAGCTATGCCATGCTTTGCGCAGTGAACAATAAGTGCAAGCGTTGCAAATATGCCTATCCATTCATGCAGAGGAATGCCTGTTATTACAGGAAAGGCAGACACAAGATACAAGATAAGCAAAACCACATCAACTATAACTGTTCGTTTAGTCATTTGATGCCTCCTTATCTTCTCTTCCTCTGGAAAACAGGCGCACTATAACAACAAGAGACACAACTAGCACTACAGGCATTAGTATCCAAATATTAAGAGACGCATCGCTTGCTTGGTGATATCGTGTATAAAGCGTATCTAGTGCATGACACTCAACAGACGTACAACTTGCTTCTGGGCAAGCCATCTCGTGTATGCCATCTGGTGCGGGTACATCATCAAAGCCATGACATACACCAGATGCGCATCCTGTAACAGGACAAGGTGAAGTTGCGCTTATAGGTTGGATGGATGTCTTTGGCTCGGCTACAAAGCCTACGCCTAAAATAACGGCCCCGAACACAATCATTACTAAAACGGTGAGGATAGACTTTTTCATTTTATTACTCACCTCAAATAATAAGTTTCTAATTTATATCCCGGCTGCCCTAGAGGGGTAGGCAGCCGGGATGACAGGAGAGAGAAAGTTGTCAGTTATATAGTGCCTATTCAGTCTTATCTTTTAAGGGCAGATACTTCACACCTAAAAGGAATATAAGAATTGCTAGACCAACTACACCTATCGTTATTCCACACTCAAGAAGGGACGGCCAATAAACGATTGATTCGTATGCACCAGATAGACCTGCAGTCCAATTTGTGATGGTGGAAGAACTTATAGCGCTTGGCCACTCGATATTTGGAATCTGAAAGCCTCCAACAAGTAGTTGTGTGCGCTTGCAGAAGATGCCAATGATAGCCAAAAGGCTAGCTATGACTATAAGTGGATTTGTGCGAAGACGCGGGCAGAAGCATACAACTATACAAATTATGCCGCCGATTATTTCTATCCAGAAAAACGGAGCTAGAGGTCCTGCAACTAGCATCCATACGATATCTGCACCTGAAGCTGCTGGAAAGCCTGCTGTTAGAAGGTCGCATGCAAAGAAGTATAGATCT
>NZ_JAAKEG010000019.1 GCF_011039075.1 Adlercreutzia sp. ZJ304 | reverse complement strand
AGGCATTGTGTGATTGTTGAATCACGGGAATTGAGACACCTAGATGCTAGCCCAGATTTTGGACTGAATAAACCATTTGTTCAGGTCGGAGCCTCTTTGTGTAACATCCCGATGGACATATCATCAGAAGAAGGCAACGTGTTTGCGCTCGTCAAGTCCGAATTGTGCAAACCACTGGTCCATGTCATCTGCGTCCCTACCCTCTATGACATCGACCAGGTATCCGGTAGCATCGTCATAAGTACAGGCCCAAAAGATACAGACCTGCTTTCCTGTGTCAGTTTTCCGATGACTTTTGGAATGGATCTCGTCTGTGAGCAGGATTTTCGGGAGCTTTGGCTTTCTGATATGTACGCTGTTGATGACAAGACGCACTATATCGTGCGAGACGTTGCAGGCATATGCCGCCTCGGTTATGGTCTGCCGCCTTCTCAAAAAGTCGAGGATGTGGTTTTCAAGCGTCTCTGTAATGACAGGGCTTACAACAGAGGCGAAGGGAATCTGTGTGTTTTTGGTTATCCCGCACTTTTTGCACCTGTACCTTTTGACCTTGACAGTCAGCGTGCAGGGTGTCTCACCTACGACGTGCGCCATACGTTTGGAAAAACTACCATGTCCTGTCATGGCATGTCCGCATCGGGGGCAGGTAAGGTCAGGAGCATCAACGATGACATAGAGATCAGAAAAGCCTGCGTTAACTCCTGCTTTGTCGACGCGAACAGTGCTCGACAGACCTACATCTGTTGGGTTTATCCTACTCATGAAGCCATCACCCAACTCTCAAAACCAACGATCGCGGTGGAGCACCATCCCGGGCAGTCATCAATTGTACCTGTGCCGAAAACACATCCGTGTGAGAAGCACTTCTCTGCGAGCGCCTCGGCACAGAGTGCATTCCATGCGTTATGCTCACCTTGTTCGATTCTTTTTAGTGCTGCAAGCTCGACTTCGTGTGTAGTAATAACGCTGCCGTCGGGCTTTGTGCACTCGCTTGCGTATGTATCGGGCAGTAAGCCTTGTTTATACGTGAGCCTTCTTTTCTTGTTGGCTTCTCTGCTGTTCACAGGAGTTCTCCAATCCTCCGATGACGCAGATGCCGCAAGGAGGATGCGAGGTGGTGTTGGCACCTTGCATCCTCCGCTTTTTCGCTTCCGATACGCTTCGGTATCTGCGTTATCGGAAATCGTTATCAATAGATTTACTCGGAAGCACCCTACAAGCATGAAAGTTGCCGCATGAAATCGCAATACCCTAGGTCAGGGCAGGTGAGCAACACAACTTTCCACAAGAGTTGTGTTGCTAGACCCAAAATGGAGGCAAAAATTGGCAAAACAACACCAGATTCAGAAAGACCGAAATCTCTAAAGCGCAAGGTAAAGAATACACTTTTCTTTCAGCTTGGAATGAATGGGGCGAGGGAATGTATTTAGAGCCTGACACTATAAACAAGTATGCATATTTGGAGGCTCTCAAAAGGGCTATTGACGGTGTATGTTTGGAATAAAAACAAAACTAAACAATATAGTCGCTAAAATTAAATGGCGGATGAGCAATCGTCATAATCATACATTACCCGGAGATGCGTATACTTTTGATTCTTCCATAGTTCAGGTTGGTAAAAGTACGTATGGAATACTGAATGTCTTTTCGTCCAACAATCAAGGCAAATTGATTATTGGAGACTATTGCTCAATAGCTCCAGACGTTTCTTTTGTTCTCAATAATGAGCATAGAATTGATACTCTATCCACTTATCCTTTTAAGGTAATGTTGTTTAACGATGATCCTGAAGCTGGGTCAAAAGGTGGAATAACAGTATGTGATGATGTCTGGATTGGATATCGCGCTACTATACTAGATGGTTTAACTATAGGACAGGGTGCTGTAGTAGCTGCCGGTGCAGTTGTTACTAAAGATGTGCCACCTTATGCGGTAGTTGGTGGATGCCCTGCAAAAATAATCAAATATCGATTCGATGAAAAAACTCGTTCAATCTTGGCGACTCTAGATTTATCTAAACTAACTCCAAGCTTTATTGAGAGTCATTTAGATGAGCTGTATACGCCTTTAAGTAAAGAGTTTCTCGATGTGTGTAAGAGAGAGCTGGCTTGATTTTTAATCTGAAAATTTCAGAAGAACATGTTACCTCTCTTTATGAGAGCTATGTCAATCAAGCTAGAAAATGTTTAGAGAAGAATAATTATAATTCGGCTGTATATTATGCAAAAAAAGCAGCAAAACTTATGTATAACTACAATCTTATTTATACGGATGTACGCCTTGAAGAATTAATTACTTCTCTTTCAGAGCGTTTGCCGTCAACAAATCAGAATGAATATTGTAGTGATACTAAAAAAGTAACGCTAATAGATTCTTTTGGGTTGTCTTATCGCGGATTAGCTTGGATTTATGCAAAAGGACTATTGGATTTAGGCTTTTCCGTACAATATGTATTAACAAATGCTGATATTGATCTAAAAGATTTTCAACCTTTAAAAAAGTATCTGCAATTGTAGGTGGATGTCCTGCCAAGATTATTAGATATAGATTCGAAGACCAAATAATAGAAACCTTGTTGCGTTGTGATATGTCGACCATTGATTTGGATACCGTGTTAGAAAATCCAGCTTTATTCTGCGAGAAATTATCTTATGAAAGATTGGAAAGATCTAATATTTGGAGAGGATTGCTGAGAGATGGATGAATGCTACTCAATTTGACATTGCTGCTATAGTTGTTACATATAATTCAGATTGTCAGAAAACCTTGAATACTATTGCATCAATACTGATGCAACAAAATGTTAGGTTTGAGATAATAATAGCTGACGATGGGTCGCGTGAAACAAATTTTGCCTGTATATATGACTATTTTGAAAGGGCACATTTCAAAAATTATAAGCTTTTAACTGCGGATGAAAATGTTGGTACAGTGAGAAATTGTATTGCGGCATCGAATTATGTAAATTCTAGGTACGTTAAAACGATATCTCCTGGTGATTACCTATATGCACCAAATGTTTTAGAAGAAATAGTAACAAAAATGGATTCGTCTAATGCGAATATAGGTTTTGGTGCAGCGATATATTACTCGGATGGGGTTGATAATATAGAAATTATCAACAAAAGAAATCCCATTGTTATTAATCCCTATAAAAGAAAATGTATTAATAATCAGATTATCGCTCGCAATATGATTGGTTTTGGAGATTTTATTCTTGGAGCTTTACCTGTATTTAGAACGCTGCTGTGGAAGTGTGCGCTTGCAGAAATTCTTGGTAGTGTTACATATTGCGAGGATTATTCAATTCAGCTGATGGTTTATAAGGGCGAAAAAATACTGTATATAGATCAATTTACGGTTTGGTATGAATACGGAACCGGAATATCGACATCTCTTTCCGAAAACAACAAAAATAGAATAATGCAGGATGCTAAATCGTTTTGTACCCTATTTTTAAACAAATATCCTGATTTTAAATATCGTAAACAAATGAAAGAAAGAAGTAATCAATCTCAGGCGAAAACGATAAGAAATAAGATAAGTCTTCTATTCCGTAGACCGTCAGAATTTGTATTTCGCTTGCGTTCATTAATGATTAGAGCATTTTATAAGTGTAAAAACTTTGATATCCAGAATTACAAAATGATTTTGGAACTCGGTCACCATCCAGAAAAATTTAATGAGCACGCATAGGTTGGGGCAGGCTTCAGCACTGCTTGCGTAATAAATAAAATATCAGAGGACTTCATGCAAATAATTAAATATATGTTTCAGCCTCACGGAGATGAACGTGGTCAGCTTGTTGCACTTGAAGAAGTGAAAGATATTCCATTTCATGTGAAGCGCGTCTATTTTATGTACGACACTGGAGAAGGCGTTCGTCGTGGTTTTCATGCTCACAGAAATCTAGAGCAAATATTGGTTTGCATTCATGGTTCATGCAAAGTGCTTCTAGATAATGGGCATGAAAAGAAGATAGTTCCACTAGAAAAGCCCTATGAAGGGCTGTATGTTTCTAATGCTATGTGGAGAGAAATGTATGATTTTTCATCTGATGCGGTTCTTCTAGTACTTGCATCTGAGCTATATGACGAGTCTGACTACATTCGTGACTATGATGAATTCTTAAAATACATTGGAGAAAACAATGACTAACTTAACAGTACCTTTTGTAGATTTTAGACCAATGGAGAAAGAAATAAGAGACTTACTTGATGGGGCTTATAAGCGGGTTATAGATAGAAGTTGGTATATTTTAGGCGAAGAGGGTAAAGCGTTTGAGTCGTCTTTTGCGCAGTACTGCAACGTTAAACATTGCATAGGTTGTGGTAATGGTCTTGATGCTATTACTTTAATTCTTATGGCCTTAAACATTGGCAAGGGGGATGAGGTTATTGTTCCTTCTAACACATTTATAGCAACCGTATTAGCTGTAACACGAGTTGGCGCAACGCCTATTTTTGTTGAGCCGGAAATAGATACATTCAATATATCTCCAAACAAAATTGAAAGCGCTATTACTTCTCACACAAAGGCAATAATATCTGTTCATCTCTATGGGCAAGTATGCGATATGGATGCAATCCTAGATATTGCTAATAAACATAACTTATATGTCATAGAAGATGCTGCACAAGCGCATGGCTCTCTTTATAAAGGCAAAAAAGCAGGATCATTTGGTATAGCTGCTGCATTTAGTTTCTATCCCGGAAAAAACCTAGGTGCTATGGGAGATGCAGGAGCCGTAGTTACTAACGATGAAGATTTGGCTGCAAAGATAAGAGCACTTGGAAACTATGGTTCTGATAGAAAATACCATCATATTTATGAGGGAGTCAATTCTCGCCTAGATGAACTTCAGGCAGCTTTTCTATCTGTAAAACTTGATAATCTTGATAGATGGAATAAGGATAGAAAAAGAACTGCAAAGGCATATTTAGAGGGTATAACAAATCCTAGTATTGTGCTTCCGAAGGTCATAGATGAAACAGATCCTGTATGGCATATTTTTGCAATACGATGCAAAAAGCGTGATTTACTAGAGAAACACCTTAAAGAAAACGGTATTGAATGTGCAAAGCATTATCCAACTCCTATTCATTTGCAAGGAGCATACACATCTCTTGGATATAAAAAGGGAGATTTCCCTGTTGCAGAAGAAATAAGCGAGACTGAACTTAGTCTACCTATGTTTTATGGGATGACAGACGAGCAGATTTGTCGGGTTATCGAATCCATTAATACTTTTAAGCCATAAGCTTTATTAAGGGAATGAATATGCATACCATAGCCAATGATTTTCGATATGGCTGTCTTAGGGCGCTTAGAGAAAGTGACGCTAAAGGCATGCTTGAATGGATGCACGATGACAACATCGCATCGGTATTTCAATATAACTTTCGTTCTATGACACTTGATGATGTGCTCACTTTTATAGAACAAACAAAACAAGGTGGGCTTTCTCTTCACTTTGCCATTGTAGACGCAAATGATGAATATATGGGAACTGTCAGTCTGAAAAATATCGACAATAAGAATCGAAATGCTGAATACGCTATCAGTACAAGAGCAAAAGCACACGGAACAGGTATTGCTAATAGAGCAACCTTAGATGTTTTACACTATGCCTTTAGGGAGCTTAATCTTCACAAAGTGTATCTAAACGTTAGAACTGATAATGTGCGTGCTAATCGCTTCTATGAGAAAGTCGGTTTTGAATTTGAGGGTACATCTAAGGATATGCTTTGCATCGATGACAAATATTATGATCTAAATTGGTATGGAATACTCGCTGACAATTTTTCTCATTTGGTAAATGATAAAGCGTAAGTCAGTTTTGAAAAATAAATATCTCTCTATACCAAAAGAGATGAAAGCATCTGTATGGTATACGGTATGCAGCATAGTCCAAAAGAGTATCGGACTGCTAACTGTTCCAATCTTTACTAGATTGCTTACCACAGAAGACTATGGTCTGACAAATGTATATAACACATGGCTTTCAATGATTGCGATTTTTGCAACTTTGAACTTGCAATATGGTTCATTTAATACCGCTATGGTCAAATTTGAGGAAGATAGAGAACGTTATATTTCATCCATACAGAGCTTAGTTACACTCATTACTGTTGTAGTGTTTGCCATATTGTTGTTATTCTGTGATCAAGTATCTCAAGCAACTGGCTTGCCAACAGTGCTGATCGCCATTATGGGTATTGAGATTCTTGCTCAATTCGCATTTGGTCTCTGGGTAGGCAAGAAACGCTTTGATTTTGAATATAAAGGTATAGTGGCAATCACTCTGCTTGTCTCAGCATTAATTCCTATTTTAGGTATTGCGATGGTGCTATCTGTTGAGACGGGGCGCGGGGAGATGCGTATTCTGTCGATGGTGCTAGTGCAATTTGTCTTTTATAGCGTTCTGTATTTTTATAATGCTAAACGGGGAAAATGCTTTTTTGATAGAAAGTTTTGGAAATATGCATTAGGAATGAATCTTGTATTGCTTCCCTACTATTTGGCACAGATGGCTTTTAATTCATCTGATTTATTAATGATTAACCAGATATGCGGCATGGCAGATGCGGGTCTATATGGAGTAGCTTATAGTTTTGCAGTTGTTTTAACTTTTGTCATATCGGCTATAAGTAATTCATTTATTCCTTGGAAATACAGAAAGATTAAAGAGGGCGATTTAGAACCTGTGCCTAATACCACTAATGCATTGGCATTACTTGTTGCATGTATGATGTCTATGCTTATTTTAATAGGTCCTGAAATTATGATTATTCTGGCAGCTCCTCAATATTTTGAAGCAAGATGGATCATTCCTCCGGTGGCTGCAAGCATGTTCTTCTTGTTCCTAACGCAGGTTTTTGTAGATATAGAATTTTTGTTTGAGGCTCGGTTCATGCTGGTTTTAGGATCGCTTGTAGCAGCTATTACCAACATAGTATTAAATGCTATTTTCTTGCCGCAATTTGGATATATTGCAGCTGGTTATACGACATTGGCAAGCTATATTCTTTTTTGGCTGTGTAACTGGCTTTCTTGCAGACAGACCTTAAAAAGAACCGGACTAACAATCAGAGATATTTGTGACATGAAAACATTGACGATTTTGGCGGTCGTAATGATCGGAGCAATGTTTGCATGCGTTCTTTTGTATCAAGCAGCAATTGCGCGATATATCGTTGTTTTGATTGGTTGTGTATGCGCAATTATTTTTAGAAAGAAGATTATTGGTGTAGTTAAGGGATTTCGAGGATAACGTTTATGTCTAGTGAATCAAAGAGGGCAGATTTAATAAGTAAATTAAAAAGCATGCTTAAATCCAATGCGTTTATATACAGCACAGTTCAGCAAGTTAAGAATGCAAAACGGAAAAAAGAACAGAAACGGGCGTTAAAAGTTTTAGAGGCTCAAAAGAAGACTCCACGAGATCCCGGTCCTATTCGTGTTGTCTTTATTGCGCAATATATTCCATCATGGAATAAGCTAGAGCCTCTATTTCGAAATCTTATGACAGATAATAGATTTGAGGTAAGTATTGTATGTGTTCCTCTTGGCATAGAAAATAATCATCTTATTGATGAGGCAGATTTATCAAATGACACTTATGATTGGTATATCTCTCATGGGTATGACGCAATAAATGCATTAACTGGTCCTGACGAATGGTTTGATTTGAGAAGCTTGCGACCTGATTATGTATTTCATTCAAGACCTTACAATTCTTGCATGCCGCAAGTCTATACAAGTGCCGAGATTGCTAAGTACAGTTGTTTATGTTCGATTTTGTATAGCATATGCTTTTCGAAAAAAATATTAGAAGCATTGATTAATGATGATTATTTTAACCATGTTAGATATTTTTTTACGGGATGCTTATCAGAGGAATTATTTTTTAATAAGAAGCATAAAGAAGGTGTTGAGCTTCAACTCCAAACTACTTTTGCTGTAGGTCTACCTAGCGTTGATGAGCTGCGATTGGCTGCTCCAGAAAATGAAGGAGTATGGGAAAAAATAGAATGTTCTCAACGCATTCTTTGGACTCCTCGATGGTCAACTGATTCTGCAATTGGAGGAAGTCATTTTTTAGTACTGAAAGATGCATTTCTTGAATATGCCAAAACTCATGATGGGGTTGGTTTAGTTATAAGACCTCATCCGCTAATGTTTAAAAATTTTGCTAAAACTGGAGAAATGAGTCTAAAAGAGATTGATGATTTTAAGAATCATTGCGAGAGTTTGTCGAATGTATATCTGGACGAATCTAAGGGTTATACCGACACTCTTGTTGCCGCTGACATTTTGGTTTCCGATATGAGTGGTATTCTGATAGAACGTTTTGCTACGGAAAAACCTACCATTTTGTGGTCGATAGAGAATGGGGATTTTACTCCTGAATATCAAGAAATGGTGAAATCATTTAGTATAGTGTCGTCAACGAGTGAAGTATTTGAGTGTATCGATCGATATCTTGGCGAGGATTATTCTTGTAGTCATAGATCGACTTGTGATATGTCTTTAGTTTTGGGTCCAAATTGCGGGAATTCGATTGCCGTAATAAAGGATTGCTTAATTAAAGGAAATAATAGGTAAGCTTTTTATACTAAATAGTTAAAACGAAAACATTCTAACTATCAAATATATTTTGACAGCCAACAACACTATATTGGTAAATCACTCAAAAAGCCCTTATGTCACAAGGTTTTCATAATTTGTCTGCTTATAAATAACGAACAGTCAATAAAAATGCACTTTGAAAAATGAATCGTAGAGGTAATCATATGAAGCAAGTGTATCTATGTATATCATCTGATATTGTCCACGAAGGAATTCTTAATATTATTAAGAAAGCTCAAGAATATGGTGAGGTTATCGTTGGTGTTCTTACTGATGAAATTGTGGCATCTTATAAGCGCACGCCTTTACTTAGTACAGCCGCTCGTATGAATATGTATGAGAACTTGAAAGGCGTATCTCGAGTAGTAGAGCAAACTTCGCTTTCGTATCGTGAGAAATTGTTGCAACTCAAGCCCGATTATGTAATTCATGGAGATGATTGGCGAACTGGTGTTCAGTCTGCTGTTCGTCGAGAAGTGATAGATACTCTTTCCGAATGGGGGGGCGAGCTTGTTGAGATACCTTACACAAAGGGTGTTTCGGCTACTGTTTTGGAAGATGATCTAAAGAACTATTATCGCTCTCCCGATGCGCGTCGTGCCTCTTTGCGAAAACTTATTAAACTAAAAAAGCCAATTCGTATTATTGAGGCTTCTAATGGTTTATCTGGTTTGATTGTTGAGAATGCACAGGTTGTCGATGATAAAACTGGTGCAATCCGTTCTTTTGACGGCATGTGGGTGTCATCTTTGTGTGACTCAACATTCAAGGGAAAGCCAGATATTGAACTTGTTGACTTTACGAGCCGTCAGCGCACCATTGAAGAGATTATGGAAGTTACCACTAAGCCTATTATTTTGGATGGGGATACTGGTGGTAAGACTGAGCACTTTATTCACAACGTCAAAACACTTGAGCGTTTAGGCGTTTCTGCCATCATTATTGAAGATAAAACCGGTCTTAAACAAAACTCATTATTTGGTACGGCAGTAAAGCAAACTCAAGATGATCCTCATAATTTTGCTGCCAAGATAGCAGCTGGAAAGAAAGCGCAAAAAACTCGAGATTTTATGATATTTGCTCGTATTGAGTCGCTCATTGCTGGGCAGCCTATGGAAGATGCGCTCATTCGAGCCGATATTTATTTGGAGGAGGGTGGCGCTGATGGTATCGTGATTCACTCCAAAGAAAAAGATGGCTCTGAGATTTTTGAATTCATGAAAAAGTTTCGTGAAAAGTGGCATGAGGTTCCCATAATTCTTATCCCTACCTCTTATAACCAATTCACTGAAGAAGAACTGAGTCAAGCTGGTGCCAATATCATCATTCATGCCAATCATCTGACTCGCGCAGCCTATGTTGCCATGCGTGATGTTGCTAATAAAATTCTTGAATGCCATCGTTCCAAAGAGGCCGACGAAATGATTTTACCAATAAAGGAAGTCCTTACTCTTATCCCGAAGGAGTAATTTGATGACGATTAATCCAAACAGTTTCTATGAGAGTCTTAATGAATCTGGTTTTAATTTTTTTGCAGGTGTGCCTGATAGTTTGCTAAAGGATTTATGCGCTTGCATTTTTGAAAACACTCCACCCGGGCACAACATTATCACCGCCAACGAAGGTAATGCTTTGGGTATGGCGTGCGGATATCATATAGCAACCGGCAACTATGGCGTTGTTTATATGCAAAACTCAGGTGAGGGCAACATTATCAATCCTTTGTTGTCAATTGCCGATCCAGACGTATACAGCATTCCGATGCTTCTTCTTATTGGGTGGCGCGGAGAGCCGGGAGTTCGTGACGAACCCCAGCATGCCAAACAGGGCAAAGTCACATGTGAACTTCTCGATTGTATGGGAGTGCCATATCAAGTATTAGACGACAATTGGCAAATACAACTTGCCCATAGCTTAGAAATTATGCGAAATCGTAGTTGTCCTGTAGCTCTCGTTATCCGGAAAAACACTTTCGAAAAATATGAATTCAAAGTAAAAGATAATGGGTCTCCATTATCTCGTGAACAAGCGCTCGAAATCATTCTTTCTAATCTTGATGAAGATGACTTTATAGTTTCTACTACCGGAAAAACCAGTAGAGAGATTTTTGAAATTCGCGAAGCGCGTTCTCAAGACCACGCTCATGATTTTCTTACGGTGGGTGGCATGGGTCATACCAGCTCTATTGCTTTTGGAATGGCTATAGGTACCAAGAAAAACATATGGTGTATTGATGGTGACGGAAGTTTTTTAATGCATATGGGCGCTTTTCCTATAATTGCACAGAATGCTCCGGATAATTTCAAGTATATTCTCAACAACAATGGAGCCCATGAGAGTGTTGGCGGACAGCCCACCGTAGCGCTATGTATTGGTATTTCTGCCATTTTGAGAGCCTGTGGGTTTGAGGTTGTATATGAGGCATCTACGCCTGACGAAATCAAGACTGGCATGGAAGTTGTTCGCAAAAAACCTAAAGCAGCGCTTGTTATCACTACTCACCAAGGTTCTCGTATTGATTTAGGGCGTCCAACTAAAACCCCTCAAGAAAACAAAACAGTCATGATGGCTCAATTTGAAAGCTACAGATAGTTTTTATGAAAGCATTGATATTTAACTCTGGTCTTGGTAGTCGACTAGGGAATCTTACCAAAAACAATCATAAAAGTATGGTGCGCTTAAATAACGGAGAGACCATTTTTCATCGACAGCTTCGTTTGCTCAGTACTTGTGGTATTAGCGAATTTGTGGTTACAACGGGTCCCTTTGCCTGGCAGCTCTACGTCGAGGCACGTGAGTTTGAGAACAAAGGTTGTACATTTCACTTTGTTGCTAATGAGATCTATGATCGAACTAATTATATATATTCTATGTATTGTGCTCGTCACTTGTTAGTAGATTCTGATATTGTGATGATCCACGGTGATCTCGTTTTTGATGCTGAGTATGTGCGAATGCTATTAGCTTCGAAAGAGAAATCGCTCGGTAGCGTCAATGCCTCCTTATCACTTCCTCAAAAAGACTTTAAAGCTCGTATTGCATATAATGAAATCCGCGAGATTTCTGTTGGTATTTTTGACGAGGACTGTGTTGCTTTTCAACCCTTTTATAAGTTATCTAAAGAGGCTATGTATATTTGGCTTGATGCAGTAGAGTACTTTGTTGAAACGGGAGAGACCTCTGTCTATGCTGAAAATGCAGCTAATACTGTCCTTGAAAAGATAGGCTTGAAAGCTTTTAGTTACGAGGACCACGTTGTTGAAGAAATCGATACTCCTGATGATTTACAACGAGTATCCGAAATGATCCGTAGAATTGATTTTGAGCAGCAACCAGTATTTGAACTTCAGAACGGTCAGCTGGAGCTTCTTTGTGGTACTTGCGCCGACGGTGTCAACGATCTGAAATCCCTTATGAAAAGTCTCGATATATCTAAACCTCTTGTCGTAAGTGGTAGGCACTTCGATACTTACCAAGTTAAAGATCTGTTGGATAAGGCGGCTGTTAATTATAAAGTATTCGACGAGTTTAACTCTAATCCGACCTATGAAGAATGCCTAGCAGGAGTGAATGCTTTTCGCTCTTTTGACCGTGATTCTTTAATAAGTGTAGGCGGCGGCAGTGCTATCGATGTTGCCAAATGCATCAAGGCTTTTGTAAGTATAGATAGTGAAGAGTGTCCGGTGTTCTATGAGATTCCTTTTAGCGATGTTCCTCATCTTGCACTACCTACAACGGCAGGAACGGGAAGTGAATCTACCCACTTTGCGGTTTGTTATACCAAGGGCAAAAAGGTTTCGATTACCCAAGACTGTCTGCAGCCCGAGGCGGTTATTCTCGATCCATCAGCATTGAAGAGTCTTCCTGACTATCAGCGCAAATGTACCTTTTTAGACGCTCTTTCCCATGCTATTGAATCTTATTGGTCAGTTAAATCAGTAGAGCAAAGTCAACATTATGCATCACAAGCAATTAAGATGCTTATTGCAAACAGACAAGCTTACTTGCACGGGAATGAAGAAGCAGCTCTGTTGGTTATGAGGGCTGCCAATTATTCAGGCAAGGCAATCAATCTTACTACCACAACGGCCGCACATGCTATGAGTTATAAGCTCACTTCGCTATACAGCATTCCGCATGGGCATGCTGTTGCTGTTTGTATGCCGTTTGTTTGGGATGCGTTGATTGATGCTTGTGGATCCGACCTCTCCAATAAGGCAGACGTAGGACAGTTATACGATAGCTTCAATGGAGTCAGAGGCTCGATTCGTGATAAACTCCATCAGCTCAATACATTGATGTGCGGTAACGAATCTAGCGAAGTGCAGAATATATATCAAGGTGTGGAGTGTTTTAAACGAATATGCCAGGATATGGACCTGCCTGTTAATTGGATGCCTACTGACCTCTCTGATATTGATGTCCTAGCTGCTTCGGTTAATCTTCAACGGCTCTCCAATTTTCCTATCGAGTTCACCTATGATCAGATAGAAGCTTTGTATGAAAAAATACTTACAGAGAATTCGTTTCTATTCTAAAGGTTGTCTTTGACAGAATAAAAGTTGGGTAAGTCTTAAAACGTGTGGGGAAATCCCTCAAAAATGATGTCTGAACTGGTAAAACAAAGAAAGCCTAACCTCGATTCTACGATTGGGGACAAAATAAGGGTATAAAAACCCAAGCCCTCTTTAAGAGCAGCTTTTAAAAAATGACTAGTACCGCTAAAACTGAATATGTTGATACTTATATGGAGGTGCTTAAGAGTCCATCTCGATATCCTTACTTAGTGACTCTCGTCCTCTTTTCTCTTGTCGCTTCTTGTAAACAGCACAATAGGCTTGTTGGGTTTTCTCTCATACCTAAGTACCAAAAGACAGCGATGTCTAAGAGCTGCAAAGCTCATGAAGCCCCGACGTGTACGTATGATGTCTTTGATCTGTCTGTTAAGACTTTCTGCCACGGCTGTTCTGCTTTCTGAGGCTGCAGACTGCTATAGGGATCTTAAGAGAGCTCTACTCTATTGATACTAAAGCCACGATCTTCTCAAGTGCTTTAAGCTCTATCTCATGTGGAGTGCTTATATCATTGGGAAGCACTCCGTCTACATACAAGCCATCTTCAACCGACGGCAAGACATGTTCGTTATATGCGAGCTTGCTTCTAGTGTTGACACTTCTTGTATTCATAGAAAAAACTCCTTATCTACCGATAACGCAAGTACCAAAAAAGGAGAAGTTAGTGTTGGTGACATTTCCTCCTCCTCGCCATATATACGATGCGTCAGACATCCTGCATCTTTGACTATTAAGTTGATAGATATACACCGCATACACATTGATTCTAGTCCGCAGGGAGCTTGCAACGTAAGCCTTCAAGATATGTCGAAGCATGTTCATCAACACAGTTTGAAAGGAGTCGGGAATTTGACTCAAGAGAAGGACACACAAATTGTCAAAACAACAGAAAAATGAGGAAAGCCTATACAGCTAGTTATGTGTTGCCTTTGTCGCTTTTTAGGCGAAAAATGGTCAAAACTTCCGACTTTCCACAGTCTACAATGCCAAATTACGCCAATTACGAATCAAAATAGAATTGAAGAACCCTGTTTGTCCAGTGTTCTCCACAATTCAAGTTAGCTATGTGGCGCTATGACCATGGAAAGCTGGAAGTTTTGACCATTTTTCTGAAATAAAAAGTATACTCGCAGAAAATTTAGGTTGTGTGCCGATTGTTGGTGTCATGACTGCGTTTGGGAGGTGCGGGCTTTAGCCCGTCCGAGCAAACGCGGCATTGCCCAGAACTAATTACATATTACACTATTGGCATCATGCTGCCCCTCCGAGTTTTAAGCAAACCTCTAGTACATTTTTTAGTAGCATTTTGGGCAGATTATTCAAAAGACAAGTACTAACCTGCTAACATAGCGCTAGCGCTAGCGCTATGTTAGCAGGTTAGTACCTTGGATAAACTTTTATTCTAGAAGAGGGGAATAATGAATTACCGCATTGGTATTCAAGATCTCGTATCAAACGCACTGATAGAGCTTTTTGAAAACAATCAGGTAACAGAGGTCACTTTCGAAGAGATATACGAATACGGAGAAGCCGTAGTGCGAATAATGGCAAAGCGGGACATAACCGCTTATCTTGTTTTGTCCAGAACACAGACAAATGGATTCATGCATGATTGTAGCGATATTCTTGAGGTTGTTGACAACACGGCGTTTAGACTTAAAGCTGATAATGGAATAAAAGATCTCAAGGAGAGATTCAGAAACGATACGCCATTTGATGTTTTAAGAGCATGCATCGATCCCGAATCTCTCAAAGTATTAAATATAAATGCAGCTTAACAAACGAAGAAAACGATACAAAGATCCTGTTTATGGTTATATAGAGCTTGATGAAAAGCTTTTTGAGTGCTTTATAGACACCCCTGAATTTCAACGCTTGAGGTATATCAGACAAACGGGCTATATGCCAGTTTATTCATCTGCCACTCATAACAGATTTGTTCATTCAATTGGAGTTTATCATCTTGGCGTATTGGCTTTTGATGCTCTACAGAAGAACGTATCCGACAATAAACTATCTATACCACAAGATTTTGATTGGACTAATTGCAGAGATGTATTCTTAAAAGCTTGTTTGTTGCATGATGTAGGTCATGCTCCTTTTTCACATACTGGCGAAGGTCTATATAGAGAGTCCGCTACTAATATAGATGTTCAGCTTGGCGAGTTAGTTGGAAGCACTACTTTTAAGAAAGACATATCAAGCGTAAAGGCCGCAAATCCGCATGAAACCATAAGCGCTATGGTTGGACTTTCCGTATATGGAGATCATTTAAAAAATGCGGCAGATAAGGAATTCTTCGCAAGATGCATTACTGGTTATTTGTATAGTGCTAAAGGCGAGGAATACGAGATTAAAAACGCCATTATATCTCTTTTAAATTCCCAGACTATAGACGTTGATAAACTCGATTATCTAATTCGAGACTCTTTTGAAACTGGCTTTAAAACTACAGTTATTGATTATGAACGCCTTTTGTCTGGTGTTACCTTATGTAAAAACATGAGCGATAACTATAACGAGGATTCTGAAAAATACGAACTCGCTTACTGTTCTAGTTCTATATCTGTGTTGGAAAATGTTGTGCTTGCAAGGGATTCAGAAAAGCGATGGATTCAAAATCATCCAGTTATCATATACGAAGATATGCTATTGAGGCATGTTCTAAAATCGGTTTCGCATGAGTTTTTTGGAAATGTATCTGAATTATTTTGCTTAAAGTCTTTAACAAAAGAAGGTCATACTGTAAATGAGAAAGTAATTCGCCTTCTATGTGATGATGATATTATCAGTTACGCTAAACAACTTAAAAATGATAGATGCGCTTCATTATTCTTTGATAGAGGGTTAAGGCATAAGCCATTTTGGAAATCCGAAGAAGAATTCAAGGCTCTTCTTAGATCGCGATTTAATGGTCGTGAGCGCGTAGCCCTTATAAGAAGATTTGTTAATCTTGAAAATGTATTAATGGAGATAACAGATTTACCGTTTGTGAATGCTAAAGCAATCGAGCAGCTTAGTAAATACATAGAAGAAAAGAAAGGTGAGGCACTATTAGCGGGAACCGAAAAATCTCTTTTGGAAAGCAATATAAAAAAGTATGAGACATCGTTGGAAATAGCGAAGAATCTCCTTCAGCTTGCAGAAGATCAGAATGATTGTGAGTTTGCAATTATAGCAACCGATGATTTTAATAGTGGGTTTGCTTCCGGCAGCTTAGAAAATACACTGATTTCAGTTGCTGGCAGAAATAGACCAGTAAAATTAAAAGAGGTATCAAGGCTTTTCGAAGCCGAAAAAAGTGATGATAAATTCTTCTATATTTATTCCAACAAGAAGGAAACACTGCCAACCGCAAAAATAGTTAACTGGATTTACGATGATGTTAGGTCACTGGATCTATAGATAGATAATAATCATATTCAAAAGGAAAATGTTGGTCTTTCCGAAAATCGGGGTAAGTCTTAAAACGTGTGGGATAAATTTTCTCTCATGTCCAAGTACCAAAAGACAGCGATGTCTAAGAGTTGCAAAACTCATAAAGCCCCGACATGTACGTATGATGTCTTTGATCTGTCTGTTAAGACTTTCTGCCGCGGCTGTTCTGCTTTCTGAGGGTGCGGACTGCCATAGGGATCTTAAGAGAGCTCTACTCTCTCTTAAGATCCCTATTGAAAACACGGGAGGGCAAGGATATCTGCCCCTCTACTCTATTGATACTAAAGCCTGTCCCATACGCTCAACTGTAAGGTTTAGAGACTCTGGGAAGGGTACAAAACGCTACACCATACAAAAACAGGCAGAAAACGCATGGGTAGACAAGGGATAGCAAAAACCTTGCTAAATACCACATGCCTTAAGACTTACCCTAGCTGACCGTAACTAGTTGCCTTTATACGTATTAATTGATAAAATATACACGTATAAAAGCAAGGAGGTATCATGAATCAGAAATTGACGCTCAGCATAGATAGCGAAGCTGTTCGTACAGGGAAAATGTATGCCTCAAATTCTAAAAAATCGCTCTCTAGTATTGTGGAAGACTATTTGCTGCTACTAGGAAGAACTAGTGATTTGACAACGGAAGTGCCTATTTCAAATAAGCTTAAATCTCTTGTTGGTATTGGTGCTGGAAATTATGACGAAAGCGATTATCGCCAGCATCTATATTTGAAAAATAGATAGTTCGCATGATGAAAGTTTTATTAGATACAAATGTCGTATTAGATCTACTTCTTGATAGGCAACCATTTGTGCTGGATGCAATTCAAATATTTGCCCTTGCAGAAAATAAAACGGTGAAGCTTCTTCTTTCGACGGATGCAATAAGTACCATTTTTTATATCGTGTCAAAAAATAACAGTAAGATAGTCGCTAGAGAAGCAATATCGAAACTATTGGATTATGTGAAGTTGGCTGCATTGGATGAGCAAGCGATAATTCGGGGTATTTCATACGATTTTTCCGATGTGGAAGATGCTTTGGTGGTGGCTGTGGCTGAACGAGAAAAAGTAGACGCTATTGTTACTCGCAATATAAAAGATTTCAAGAATTCATGTATACCTGTTATTACTCCGAAAGAGTTGCTTTCTAGCATAACAGCGACGAAAAATAATTAAAGTAGGCATTCAACAAAACTGTGTTGGTAAATCACTTAAATACATATCCTAAACAGGTAGCTTATAGAAATTGTAAGGTACCAACAAAGAAATCAAAGGATTTCGGTAGCTTTTTAGCACACTTTTACAATTTGGCGGAAACTGCACTTGTACTAATGTAGCTAATGGACACTATGATTACATCAAACCCGCTAGAACCGAATCGTAATGGCGATTATGAATCACTTCGGTTATAATTCGTTTACATTGCGGGCGTAGTTCAATGGTAGAACCGGAGCCTTCCAAGCTCCTGACGCGGGTTCGATTCCCGTCGCCCGCTCCATTTTTATCTCGGTTCGCCTTGTCGAACAAACTGCGGCTTGCATTTTCGTACAATACTTTTGCAGGCATGCTTGCAATAAAACGAATTGCGAAAGGGAAGCCTATGACAGCGCGGAAATTCGACACGTTCATCTTTGATTTAGACGGTACGCTGCTAGACACGCTGCCCGATCTAACACTGCTAGCAAACCGCATTCTTCGCGAAGTTGGCTATCCCGAGCGCTCAGAAAGCGAAATTCTATCGTTTGTTGGTAACGGAGTTCGTCGTCTTATGTATCAAGCATTGCCCGAAGGCGCGCCCGAAGAAATTACCGATCGCGCCATGCAAATATGGAACGATCACTTCCAAGAATATTTTGAGCACACGCACCCCTATCCGGGTATCGTAGATGTGCTGCAACAGTTACGGGCACGAAGCGTGCGCATAGGCGTGGTGTCGAACAAGCTGCAGGCTGGGGTCGATCAGATAGTAAGCATTCGGCTTCCCGGCATGATTGATGACATGCTAGGCGAAAGCCCAGCGGTGCCGCGCAAACCCGATCCTACTGGAATTAACATGATGGTCAGGTCGCTTCAAACTACGCCCGAACATACTGTTTATGTTGGTGATTCAGCAGGTGATATGCGAGCGGCACATAATGCTGGTCTTTTCGCAATAGCGGTGCGCTGGGGCTACAACAATCCAGATAATTTTGCAGACCAAGGCGCACAGGCTATTCCTGACGCTATCGTGAATTCTGCGGAAGAATTACTTGCATATGCAGTTGATTAATAAGTACGGCGAAAATAGCACCAAAAATTCCAACGCCATATGGCTTATTGCTCTGTCTTGGGGTCTGGTAATAATATGGGCGCTGGTTATTTTCTTCATGTCTGCCCATACCGGAAGCGACCTAAATGAAGGCGACGACTTTATTGCACTCGTTAAGCAGTGGTTAAACGATATCCAGATGCACTACTTGGGTCCCGGAGTAGATTTAGCATCATCTATCGCGCATTTTTGCGAATTTACCGTTTTTGGCGCTTTATTAGCGAACGCTTTCGGAAAGCACTTCAGTCGCCGTTGGCTGCTTATATTCTTGCTGGCTGTATTGGTTGCCAGCATATATGCAATAACTGACGAGGTGCATCAAATTTTTGTTCCCGACCGGGCATGCGATCCTATTGATTGGATAGTGGACACAGCTGGCGCAATGTTAGGAGCTGCTATTTGGTTAGCGGCGGCTAGACGAATTGTGCGGCGTAAGCAAGTCGAGAACTGACGTATCTAGCGCTTGAGCAACGCGCGTAATCATTGAAAGTTTCAAATCCGATTCGCCGCTTTCTATCTTATAAAGCGTCGGTCTAGAAATGCCAGCAACTTGAGCAAAAGTTGTTATGCTCATCGACTGTTCTTTTCGCAGGCGCGCTACATTTAGACCCAGCGTTATTGCTTCTTCTAAGGTAAGCTGGGTATGTTTGGGGTAAAGCTGAGTATTGCGCTGCGAAAATTGCATCTTTACAGCGTATACGGCGGTTTTGATAATTGCGTAAGCGAACGTTTACAATTTCGCTATTTCATCTAATTATTTTAATTTCACCATAAGTTTTAGACATTTTTACGCTTTTAGTGCTGGCGGCACCATATGTCGCCGCAGTACATATTGCACAGCATCCGTTCATTATGTTTCAAGCGCTTTCAAACCCGTTGGGATTGTTAGACTGCCATCTCCAACCGTCTTCGCACATGCGATCCAAATCGTATTCCGCTTCCCAACCAAGTTGTTCGCGCGCCTTATCTACAGCGGCGTAGTTTTCGGCTATGTCGCCAGAGCGCCTCGGCATAACTTCGTAAGGTATTTCGCGCCCACTTGCTTTTTCGAAAGCGTGAATTACATCAAAAACGCTAGAGCCATTACCGGTTCCAAGGTTGAATATCCCCACACCTCGACGAGTGCCATCGCTATCGGGCGTGCCCGATATGCTGGCATCACCTGTGGTTATGCCGCCATCAGGCGTTCCGGCAACACCACCCATCCAATCAAGCGCCGCAACATGCCCACGCGCTAAATCGACCACATGCACATAGTCGCGCACGCCTGTGCCATCAGGCGTTGGGTAGTCGTCGCCAAAAACGCCAACGCGCGCAAGTTTTCCCACAGCAACTTGCGCTACATAAGGCAGCAAGTTATTCGGAATACCTTTGGGATCTTCGCCAATTAACCCACTTTCGTGCGCGCCAATTGGATTGAAGTAGCGCAGCAGCACTACATTCCATTCGTTATCGCCAATGTAGGTATCGGTTAGAACCTGTTCAAGCATGCTTTTCGTCTGACCATACGGATTCGTTGCGTTATGTTTGGGTGACGCCTCAGTTAGTGGAACAAAATCGGGTTCGCCATACACCGTAGCGCTAGACGAGAACACAATGTTTTTCACGCCGTAGCTGCGCGCAACATCTAGCAGCACCAACGTGCCCGCCACGTTGTTCCAGTAATATTCCAGTGGCTTTTGCACCGATTCGCCAACCGCTTTAAAGCCTGCGAAGTGGATTATTACATCTATAGGGAAAGTGTCGAAAGTACGCTTGAGCGCCTCGCGGTCTAGAATGGAAGCCTCCACAAAAACCAGCTGCGGAGAGTTTGCAGGAATGTCAACTATTTGCCGTATGCGATCTAGCACAACAGGGTTTGAATTGCTAAGGTCGTCAAGTACCACTACGTTATAGCCACGTTGAAGCAGCTCTACCGTAGTGTGGCTGCCAATAAAACCAGCACCGCCGGTAACTAATACGGTAATCTCGTTCGGCTTCTTTGCAAGCGATTTGTTCGCCATCTTTGCTCCTATGGACGATTATTATTTCGCTACATTATAGGAAAAGACGATAAAGTTTTGACAATTACGGGGTTAAATTCCTATTCGGATTCAAATGTTAAACAAGCCCTCGGGGAGACGAGGGCTTGTTTGTTGGCGAATCTGCAAGACGAGGAGAGCAGATCACCTCAAAAGCAAAAGAGAGGAGGTGAGAAACAACTGTGCTTATGTAGTGGGGGTTGCACGAGTTGTTCTACGCAAGTTAGAATAGGCTAACTTTTGCGAATATGCAAGAATAAAGTCTAGAAAAATGCTAGATTTAGCGCCATTTACATATTTTCTTCACAGCAAATGTTTTTCAGTAACTTTTGAGTAGCTTCTAGTCAAATAAACAGACCAAAATGGTCAAAACTTCCGACTTTCCATGGTTGGTATGCTGCATAGCTAACCTGAATTATGGAGAACACTGGGCAAACAGCATCAAGCGACACGCCGGCGGACACTTTTTACCCTTTCTTACCATGGAAAGTCGGAAGTTTTGACCATTTTTCGGAAAATTTTGCACTAACGAAGCAAAAACTGAGAACAGAGCAAAAAGCGTACCAAAAGAAGCTGTGTATTGTGCGCATTACGCAGGGCGTTGCTATAATCTTTCTCGACAATTTATGTACTGCACTAATGGCATTGCAAACAATGTTTCGCAGTGACGCAGAAACCGTACTTTTAAATAGTAGGCATCAAATGGGCAGTATAAACCGATCAAGGAGATAGTATGTCTGACATACATTTCGGAACCGATGGCTGGCGAGCCATTATTGGCGAAGGTTTCACTGAAGAAAACTTGCGAAAAGTAGTCAATGCAGCTGCATTGGTATTCGCAGAAGATGCAGCTAAGGCGGGTGCGGCAGCAGGCGCGCCGGGCGTTTTGTACGTTGGGCACGATTGTCGCCTAGATGCACATCATTTCGCCGAAATAGCCGCAAATACAGCTGCCAATCACGGCTTCCGCGTAAAGCTAACTCAAGATTATTGCCCCACACCTACACTTTGTTGGTCGGTTGCCCACGATGATGAAGCCGTTGGCGGCATAATGCTTACCAGCTCGCACAACCCTGCCGAATATTTGGGTGTTAAGCTGCGCATGGCTGATGGCGGCGCTAGCCCTAAGGAATTCACCGACCGGGTAGAGCAAGCTATGGATGCTATCGAAAATGCATCCGACGGTGCGAACGCCCAAAGCGCCAACAGCGCCAACGTATCGAACAAAGTTGGCACTGTTGCTGAGGTCGATCTTATGACACCATATTTAGCAGCGCTGCGAGAACTTGTAGACACAGAGGCTATTCGCGCCGCAAATCTGCGCATTGTGGTGGACCCTCTTTTCGGTGCGGGTCGCGCTTATCTTGCAAATTTGTTGCGCGATATGGGCGTAGAAGTTGTCGAAATAAACAACGCAGCCGATCCTACGTTTGATGGCTTACACCCCGAGCCAATTCCGCCATGGGTTGACCGAGGTTTGGCGAAGGTACGCGAGTTAGGCTACGATGCGCTGTTTATAAACGACGGAGATGCCGACCGCATTGGCGCAGGCGATTCACGCGGCAATTTTGTGAATCCACATCGCATAATTACCCTCATAACTCAGCACATGGTAAATCGTGGCGAAACCGGGCGCGTGGTATCTACAATAACAGCATCCGCCCTACTTGACCGTTTGTGCCGCAAACTAGAGCTGGAGCTAATATCTACGCCGGTTGGTTTCAAATGGATTTATGGCGAAATGGAAAAAGGCGGAGTTATGGTTGGCGGCGAAGAGTCGGGTGGAATTGGACTGCCCGGTCACGTAAAAGAGCGCGACGGACTGCTAATGGCGCTTCTGCTAACTGAAATGATGGCACAAACCGGCAAAGATTTAGGCACATTAGTAGACGAAATGCTAGAAGATTTGGGGCATTTGGAATTTGCTCGTCGCGGACTTACTGTCAGCGATGCGCAGATGAGCAATTTCCGCAACCAAACCATTCCGAATTTTGCACCTGAAGAAGTGTGTGGCAGCCGTGTTGTTGGCGAAGACAGACGCGACGGCGTGAAGTTCATGTTGGAAGGCGACGCTTGGGTAATGATGCGTCCTTCTGGCACCGAGCCACTAGTGCGTATATACGCCGAAGCTGAAACTACAGATAAGGTGGAGGCGCTGCTTGATTGGGCACAAGGCATTGTTGAGAATGGCGCATAGCGGACAAGGCAAGCAATCGCATAAATGCTGTGCGCGCAATGCAGATGCCGCGCTAATTAGATGCCAGCTTTTTCAGCAACGCCCATGCGCGCTGTTTTAAGTCGTCATCTTTCAACATGTCTGCGAAATTGCAGAGTGTAACGGCGTTACGCCCGAACACTCTGCAATGCGCATTTTCAGGAATCTTACAGCGATAAGCTTCGCTTAGCAGCCCTACACTGGCGGAATCTAGCACAATTAGCGCAATGGGATCGATTCCTTCTATAATGCTCATTAAATCTTTAGCGCCAAGAGACAGATTATTGTTGACAGCTTCATTTTTGGCATACATCTGAAGCCATGCTATGTCTTGTTTGAACCCAAGACGTCTAGCCGAATTGTTTATAGCATCTTGCATTTCAGAGCTGGGTGTTTGCTCCGACACAACAACAAGAAGCGAATCTGGTGTTCCGTCCAGAAATTCGGCATATGCTTCAAGCACATTGCGTGCGTTGACTTCGTAAATGTTACTGTTCGCAGGATTCTTCACACCAACCCCTTGCATAAACTTCATCAGCCTATTAAAAAGAATATTAGCATTCGAAGCTAATAATCGATGCGGCATGTATGGCTTGATAAGGCGCACTTGTGGTGTATTACGGAGGAAAATATGTGCACTAACGGGGTAAATACAGGGCAACTGGAATTGATGATTGAACAAATAGACGATCATTTGAAGCTAGAGCGCCGCTGGACACATAATCTGGCTCACAATGCCGAAGATGCTGGGTTCGCAACCGTTTCAGAGAAACTGCATGCGGCTCAGGCGCTGCTTGACGATGCTCGCGCGCTGCTTGACGAAGCAAAAGACGCTATTGAGGATGATGCCGAAGCGGCTGGTGGCGTTACTGTTAGTTTAGTTTAGGCGTTTTATGAAACAAGATCTTATGCGGTTCTCAGTGGCTATGCCCGAAGAACTGCTTATGGAATTTGACCAACTTGTGGCACGACGTGGTCTTGCGAAAAACCGCAGCGAGGTGGTGCGCGATTTGGTGCGCGAAGCTTTGATAGAGTCAAAGTGCTCTATGCCCGGCAGTATAGTTATGGGTACGCTTACTATTGTGTACAGCCATCATTCGAACGACCTGCAGGAAAAACTGCATAGCATTCAGCACGACTACTTCGAACATATAGTTTCTACAGTGCATGTTCATATAGATGCGCATACGTGTTTAGAAGTAATAGTATTGCGCGGCGAGGTAACACTTGTGCAGGACGTGGCGAATTTAATCCTTGGCACGAAGGGCGTGCAAAGCGGCAAATTGGTGCTTACTACAACTGGTGAGTACATGTAATGGTTTGTTTGCCGGACTGTAGTGCTGCTATTGTGAAGCTAGGATAATTTTGAAATTCTCAATTTGGAGGAAAAATGGCTGACGAGAAAGTGATGCTAGGTCACGGCAGTGGCGGATCCATGATGAAGCGCATCATAGACGAAGTATTCATGCGCGCTTATGGCAATGACGCGCTAGCCACTGGCGACGACGCGGCTGTGTTGCCGGCTCCTTCTGCCGATAGTCAACTTGCGTTTTCAACAGACTCGTTTGTAGTAACTCCCCATTTCTTTCCGGGCGGCGATATTGGGCGTTTAGCTGTGTGCGGTACCGTAAACGATGTAGCCACTAGCGGAGCTGTCCCCATAGCGCTTAGCTGCGGCATGATTTTAGAAGAAGGATTCCCCTTAAACGATTTGCGCCGCATATGCGAAAGCATGGCTAGCGCGGCTGCTGAAGCGGGAGTACGCATTGTTACTGGCGATACAAAAGTTGTGAACCGGGGTCATGGCGATGGTGTTTTCATAAATACTAGCGGCGTAGGCGTGATACGCGCCGGCGTGCATCTGGGCGGGGCGCAATGCCGCCCCGGCGACAAAGTATTGGTTAGCGGAACTCTAGGCGACCACGGCATAACAATAATGAGCCAGCGCGAAGGCTTGGGGTTTACGGCAAACGTTGAAAGCGACGCTGCACCTTTGAATCATCTTATAGCTGATGTTTTGGAAGCTGCACCAAACGTGCGTTGTTTCCGCGACCCTACACGCGGGGGTCTTGCCTCTACGTTAAATGAACTGGCTGCACAAGCGCAAGTGGATATCACCGTTGAAGAAACGGCTATTCCGGTACAACCGGCAGTAATGGGAGCCTGCGAAATGCTTGGTTATGATGTGCTTCAAGTAGCCAACGAGGGAAAAATGGTGTGCGTGGTAGCGCCCGATCAGGCTGAAGCGGCGCTGCAAGCTATGCGCGCAAACAAATACGGAGCTGACGCGGCAATCATCGGCGAAGTTAATGCTACACCTTCTGATCGCACTCCGCGCGTTATGCTGCGTACAGCTTTCGGTAGTACACGTATTTTAGATATGCTGGTTGGCGAACAACTTCCTAGAATCTGCTAAATTATTGCTAATTTATGCCAATTAAGCGTCATGGTGCTTAATTGGCATAGTTTTTGTAGTTTGTTTAACGTAGAGTTGTCCGTTGAGCGGTTTTAGGGTTGCATCCTATTCTGGTAATGGTATTGTGCCGCTAGCAAAGCCATTGGGTAGACGAGGTGCGTTGCGACGCATTCCCAACGACACGAAAAGGAGTTGATTCTATGTCGCATCCTGTTATTGAGGCTGACGAATGCATCGGCTGCGGTATATGCGTTGACGCATGCCCGCAAGAGGTTCTGGAAGTTGTCGGCGGCGTAGCTGACGCTGTAAACGAAGATGCTTGCATAGCTTGTGGCGATTGTCTTGAGGAATGCCCCATGGGCGCTATTACGGAGATAGTTGAAGACTAGTAGATTAGCAAGCTAAAAATGCATTTGGCGAAGACCGGGCTACATGTCCGGTCTTCGTGTTTTAGGCGCAAAATATGCGCTATGCTGTTTCTTTAAGTACAAAAACAACAAGCAGGTATTGAGCATGAACAGTTCTTCAAAGAAAACCGAACGCGAAAAAATTGCCAAAATTATTTCCGAACGAAACTTAGTAAGTTATATGAACAACACTAAGTGGAGTGAGTTTATAAAAGCTATGCGCGAAGAACTGCCTTTCGAACCACCATATGATTACAAAACTCTTTTTGATGACAGCGAATACAGTTCCTATTTGCTTAAAGGTGAAGGTCCTTTTTCTATTGATTATTACGACGACGAAAATTTCAATTTCTCAACTTATAAGACGATTGAATGGGTAAAAGTTAGACCGCACTTTTTTGAACTTACAGGCGGATATTTGGTTAAAGAAAAAGTATGGCACGATTGCGAAAAAGAGTTCGTAGAAGCTCTGCGCAAATATTCGATACCCTACGAAGAGGATAACGGACTATATACGATTTACGGATACAGATAACAGGTTAATTTCTTCAACGCGAAAAGCAGGTGTGTTGTTTTCTGCAAGTTTTCTGCAAGATTTGTATACATTAAAAGTTGCAATTGAGCAGATTTGCGACGTAATAGCTGTTGCAAACAGTTGATTTCATAGCGATTTTCGGTGTCACTAAATATCGCATTTCTGATACATAGGCATTAGATGTCATATCTAGGATTTTAAGAGAATTGCGTACTCTTAAATTATTAGAAAGGTGTAAAAAGATATGGCATCAGAGCAAAGACAGAAGCTAACCATTAAAAACCAATATATGTTCAACAGAGTTATGACAGATGAGGATATATGCATCAAAACGCTAGAGCGTATATTAAACAAAAAGATAGAGTCCCTTGAATACAAAAATGCAGAACAGGCATTTGAACCTCTGGCGCACACAAAAGGGGTGCGCCTTGATTTGTTTGCTAAAGGAGAAAATAAGGTATATGACATAGAACTTCAAATTCAACCTAGAAAAGATATTGCAAAAAGATACAGATA
>NZ_JAAKEG010000018.1 GCF_011039075.1 Adlercreutzia sp. ZJ304 | reverse complement strand
ATCCAAGCAGTTACGCTATGAACTAGTACTGCACAAATAAGAGCTACTACACTTATTATGCGAAGAGCACGTGCAGATACCTTGCCACTTTCATATTTCAGCTGTGCCCAAAGATATACACAAGACAGTATTAGATATATACCCAATACTATGATGTCCCACATTAGCGGACTTGCAAGATTTGAGTATGCAAATAGCTCCCAAAGGCGCGCAGGTTGTCCCAAATCTACTACTACAAATCCAATAGCAGCGATAGTACATGCGATAGAGGAAAATACTGCGATTTTGCTAATTGCTCCAAAACCTTGTATTCCAAATGCCTTAGGTACAGAAGATATGATTAGACCTCCTGCACTAAGACCTACAAAAAACATGAACATAGTAATGTATAAGCCCCAGCTATCAAGGTTTCTCATGGATGTTTGCACCATGCCACCTGTAAGCTGTATACCCCATAGCACAATTCCTGCTACAGCAAGTATTGCACACACCAAAATTCCTATATTTACACCCTTGTTGTTAAACAATGCACCCTTAGGCTTTGCTTGTTTTTGTTCGCCTGATGTGGGCGATTTGACATTGGCGGCAGTAGCCGCAGAAGTTGTCTCAGTCATTTTTATTCCTTTCGCCCTAGACTAAGTAATACACAGACGGCTTAGTGCCTTCGTGTGGCAATAGCTGTTTGTAAGAGCGGCTCTGTATCATCTTTGCCACATCGGAATTGGGGTCGTCTAAATCTCCCCAGAAACGTGCTCTGCCGGGGCACAATTCCATACATGCCGGCGTTTCGCCTTTAGCTGCACGCTGGTAGCAGAATGTGCATTTCTCAACTACGTGCTTCTGATGCTTAGGTATGTTGGCATCGCCAAATGTCATATCTACAGCATATTTTGGTTCTTCCCAATTGAAGCTACGCACGCCTGTGTATGGGCAAGCGCTTATACACATACGACACCCGATGCACTTGTCGTAATCTTGTCGCACAATACCAGTTTCTTCGTCTCTGTAAGTTGCTCCTACTGGGCACACCTTAACGCAAGCTGGGTTTTCGCAATGCTGACACGAGACGGGCATATATTGCATTGCTAATGTGTCGGGGAATTGTCCCGATGGAGTATCGGGCTCGTCTCCGCCATCGGTAAGAATGCGATTCCACGCTATGCCCTCTGGAACATTATTAGCAGCTTTACAAGCTAGCGCGCATGTATGGCAACCTACGCAACGCTTCAGATCTATAACCATTACATAATGCATTTTACTCACCTATGCCTTTTCAATCTCAACAAGTAAGTCGGAGAACTGCGAATTAGCAATGTAGGGATTTGTCTCGCGGCTTGTCAGATCTTGATAATGTCCTTCAACGTATTGATCGGCTTGCCAACCATGAGGAGTGTTTACAGTACCGGGCCTAATTCCTTCGGTAACGATTGCGCGAACCGTACACGACCCGCGATCGTTGAACAGACGAACCATGTCACCGCTTTTTATGTTTCGCGCTTCTGCATCTTTAGTGTGAATTTTCACTGTTGGTTCGGGGTCGAATTCACGAAGCCATGGAATATGACTGAAATTGGAATGTACGCGATATCGTGTGTGCTCCTGATAGCATGTAAGCGGGTATTTCTTTGCAAGAGGGTTGCTCGGCCATGCTTCTGAAGGCTCAATGAAGAATGGCAAATGCTCCAGTTCTACATCAATTGTTTGACCGTACTGCATAGAGGCAACAGGCTTTTCAAAATAGAACTGAGCTCTTCCGGTGGGGGTTGTGAAATTTCCACCCGCTGCGAAGATAAAGTTTTTACCCGGCAGCCAGCGGACTACTTTTTCCTTCTTCATACGATCGTAGCTTATGCCGAATTTTGCAGCTGTAGGTGTATCTAAAATGTAGCGCAATGCCTCTTCGGAATTTAAGCCGTCGTATACATATGGCATATCAAGACCTTCAGCAAGAAGCTTGAATATTTCATAGTCAGGTTTGCATTCGCCCATAGGTTCTACGGCTTTTTCTTGCAGAACGGCAAATGGCTGTAAGTGGGCAGTGCCGCAAGTAAAGTCTTCCTGCTCGAACCAGTGTGCTGACGGTAAAACTATATCGGCGTATACCGTTGTATCTGTAGGTCTGGTTTCAGCTACTACGATAAGTTCCATCTTGTCGAAAACGTCGTGTAAAATAGATTGACGGTCAGCTACGTAATTCAGCGGATTGCAGTTATGAATGTAGATGCTTTTCATAACAAACGGTTTGCCGTTGTATGTGCCCGTTTTTATAGCTTCAGCCATTTTTAGAGCCAGAACGCCGGCTGTGTAAGAAGCCGATCCTCCGCCTACGGTGTCTTCTTGTTTAGCTTTAATTGGGCTGGTGCATAGTTTTGCATCTAGGGGAACGCTGTTGTAAGAGCATGCTCCGGTGCTGCATCCCTTTTTGCCTATGTTGCCTGCCAAAATAGACATTGTTCCCATTGCATAATAAGAGCCATGACCGTTGTAGTATCTGTCTTGTCCGAAGCCCCAGAACATACTTGCCGGTCCATTTTGGGTGTACAAGTCTACAATTTGCTCCATTACTTCCACCGGAACGTCGCTTAATTCAGAAGCCTTTTCTGGCGTGTATTCGGCGATTCTTTCCAGCAGTAATGCGAATGCTGGGCGAACAGAAAAACCAGCAACCTCGTGTGTGCCTTCTAGGGTAGGATTGGTGGTTTCAGATGATGCTACAGCTTCGCCGGTAGCGGCATCTATAACAATAACTTGGTCGGTTTTGGCACCTTTTTCGCCAAGACCTAAGTCGCTTTGGCGCAGATATGTGCCATCCTCTTTAACTAGGAATGGGGCAACGGAGTGGTTCTTTACGAAGTCCCAGTCTACAAGATCTTTCTCGATGATAATGTTGCACATTCCTAAAGCCAAAGCAGCATCGCTTGCGGGGCGAAGCGGAACATAAAGATCGGCTTTAGATGCAATTGTTGTGAATGCTGGGTCTATTACGATTAGTTTTGCGCCGTTGTCAATAGCGTCAGCAAAGAAATGCCACGCTTGAATTTGTGCTTCGGTTAAGTTTGAACCCCACGCAATTATGGTTTTCGCATTTGCGAAGTCGGTCAATTCGTTAGTTTGACTTACAAGGCTGCTTCCAAACATTGCGCTGCTTGCCGTGTAATAGTTCATGTCGATTGAACCTGAAATGGGAATAGCCTGCATAGCATTTTGCAAGCGCGTGTATGCGCCGTTGTAGTGGCAGCCGCTTAGCAAGCCAAACTGACCAGATTGGGTCCACCATCCAATAGCGCCTGTTCCGTATTCTTTTCGCAGTCTAGTCCATTCGTTGCAAATGGTGCTTATTGCCTCATCCCATGTAATTCGCTCCCAAGCGCCTGCGCCACGTTCAGTTCCTTCTGCACGTTTCATAGGGTACAGAATCCTGTCGGGGAGGTACATTTTTTGAGGATGCGAAAGACCCTTCATGCATGCACGCTTGTAGCGGTCATCTGGCACATCAGAGGCTGAAACGCGCACTACTTTTCCGTTGCGCACGTATATGTCTAGCGGACATCCGCCCATGCAGTTACCTCTGCATACACCCTGATATACCTGTTCGGTAGATTCGGCACCCGCATCACCACTTTCAGCTGCAAAAGCAGTAAGGGTGCTACCCGAAATTGCTGTAGCACCTGCAACTGCTGCTGTGGTTTTTAGGAAATTGCGCCGGGTTAGACTTGTCTTTTCCTTGATCGTATCCGACATCTTCTCTCCTCCATTCTTCTTTTGAAAAATGAATTTTCTAGGAAACCTCGCAGACACCCACATGACGAATTTGTCTATGCGTTTGAATATAGAGAATCTGTGAGACTTCCCCCAATTTGAGAATCGGCCGATCCTTTATTGTCATAGTTTGTCATACGCATAACGTCTAGTCAACAGTTTTAGTAGGACAATATATGACAAATTTATTCTATTTACAGAATAAAGACGCTAGTTTTTCCTGCTAGATATACTCATAATTAATAGAAATTGATAGATGCAGGTGCTAGGTGCGGGCATTGCAGGTTTGGGTACCTATGGTATAGATGCGGATAATGCAAACGGTGGCGCTACTTATGGTCGGCGTTTTTTGGTATACGATTTTCTGCAAGATTTGGGTCGTTAAAACCTTCGCTAAAGGCACTAGGAATTACAAGAGTTCCACCCGAATTTTTAACCGACTCATATGCAAGATGCATGGTGCGCAGATGCATAGCATCGGTGTCGCCGTCGTATGCCGCCGAGGCATCGTGCAGCATTGCAGAAATATCGCGTTCCGCTTCTGCTAGTATCATGCGGGCGTTGCGCTCGCGCATAGCGATGGCTTCGGCTGCCATGGGGTCTTGCAACTCTTTTGGTACTACAATGTCGCGTACCTCTACATCAATAACATCTATTCCCCATTCGGACAGCTTGGTTTCAAGTACCTCTTTCAGCTCGGCATCTAGCTGATCGCGGCGCATTGCTGCTTTGGAAAGCGTTGCGCGTCCGATGGCTTTACGTAGCGTTGTCTGCGTTAGCCACGATACTGCTACCGGATAATCTTCCACTTCAAGTGCTGCTTTTTTGGGCGAAAATACCATCCAGAAAATAACGGCATCTACATTAACGGGCACGAGATCGCTTGTGAGTGTTTCTTCGGCACCAAAGTAAGTAACCATTACTCGCTGATCTATGCGTAGGCTATAAAACTCTACTATAGGTAAGGTGAATACTAAGCCCGGACCAGCTATGCGATTAAATCGCCCAAACCGCATAATAACGGCTTTCTCCCATTCCATTATAAAATGGATTGAACTTGATGCCAGCCATCCGACTATAAGGGTTATGCAGATGGCGGCTATATCGATTCTTCCCTGTATCGTTTGATATATGGCAAGTGTTAATACGCCTGCGAGGACGAATACGAAAACGGAGAAAACTATTGCACCGTTTCTGGATGTGTGATTAAGCCCCGCTTCCGGCTGTACGTGTGGTTGAACCATTCTCTGGCTCTGGGAATGCCACGACGTTCCAGCGGTTTTCTGCTTTCGTCCCTTCACTCTCATTTGTTTCTCCCTTATCTGCGCGTCTTAATTTAGACAAGCTGGTAGAGAATTGCATTCCGATATCATCGAGCGACATTCCTAGTTCCTGACAACGCTGTATATATTCGACAGTTATTATTTCTGCCGTTACTGCAATGCTTACACCCGGTTTATTGCTTACGTCGCATACAAATGCGCCTTGCCGGCGTTTGGATTGTATGTAGCCGTCTTCTTCTAGGCTTTGATACACTTTGCTTACGGTGTTGTAGTTAATTTCTACATCGGCTGCAAGTCCGCGTACTGTTGGCAGTTGATCTCCGGGCATATAGTATCCAGAGGTTATAAGGTATATGAAACGATTTTTCAGTTGAAGCCAGATAGGGATGCTGCTTCGTTCATCCAGTTCAAACAAATCGGCGGCGGGTACAATTTTTTTCAGCTTAATCACGAAACGTCCCTTTCTTCCAAAATCGAAGATGTCTCTTTAGGATAATCTAGCGCTAGTTGTGCATGTGCTCCGGCATCTACAATAGACCAGCGCATGCACAGGGCACCAAAAAGCACCATAGTTGCAACGATAGCGTAGCATTGTTGAGCATTTATATTACGACGGCGCGTCCGGCGCAGGCAGTAAAGTGTAATTTCGGCTATTAGCGGAATTAGCAACCCTACAAAAACGAATCCACCCCACCAAAGTAAAGAAAGCGGTTCGGTGGTTAACAGGCGCACCGATTCTTGCAAACCGGAATGGCTGCTATTTGTTGCTGCTGTCCAGAATATGACTACACAAATAAGTTCTGCAGCTAGAAGAACCACATCGATAATAATTAAGGATTTCAGCAGCTTGCTTTTTTCGTGTATGGTCGCGGTGAAGAATATGGATATGATAAGGATGGCTTCGCCGCACGAAAGAGCAGAAAGCGTAAACAATATTGGAATAAGCGGTGTTGCCCAAAGATTTACAGCTTCTATATCGCATAACAAAAGACCTGTATATATGGCTGTAACGAAGCCAAACGCAATAGTTAGCAACTCTAAAACAATTGTTAGATTTTGCTTTATTTGCGGCAAATAAAGCAACTTTGAGAGGACTAGGGGAAAGGCAACAATTAGCGTAATTGCTATTGCGAATGTGCCCATAGTTATAAATGTAGGAAAAATGTTTGTGAAAAGATTTAAGGCGCGGTCTGCCCGACCCAAATCGGCGAGAAGGCAAAATGCGCCTGTTGCCAGAAAAAGGTATCCGACTACAAAGGCGCTTCGTAGTGCTTTTTGTGTTGAAATTGACATTGGGGTGTTTAGCGCGTTTGGGACTGTTTTAGGGATAATCTTTTTGGAAAGTTGGTGGGCAAATGCAAGGTCTGCCGTTGAGCAAACAATTAAACATCCGGCACCTGCGCCACCTAGAAACAGATATGCGATGGCTAACTCACCGAACATCAGAATCTCCTTATAGAAGTTTATTGTCAGTATGACACAAAAACTCTTGGATGAGTATGACAACGTGTCATATATGGGCGTATCCGAACAGCGTGAAAGATAGGTTTGAATATGCGAAGACGATACGGGCGTTTTTCGTCTATACTGTTCAGATGCATGGAGCACCTCCGAAGGACAGGGCGGCGCCAAGTTCTGAATCTGGTCAGGTCCGGGAGGAAGCAGCCATAAGGGACCGCTGACGAGCGTCCTGTCTTTCGGGGGTGCTTCTTTATGCAGTCAAAGTTATGTAATCATAGTTGCGCCTAAGTCCTACGACCAGTCGGGTGCTAGGAGCTAAATTGGGAATTGTAGATTTCTTTGTTAACTTATTGCGCGATCCGCGTGGGTTTATTGCGGGTTGGATAATTACGCTTGGTCCTGTGTGGGTTTATTCGCCACTGTTCCTTATAGTATTTGTAGAAACAGGTTTGGTATTTTTCCCATTTTTGCCGGGCGATTCGTTGCTGTTTGCGGTGGGCGTTTTTAGCGCACCGGGCGGCGGGCTAAATTTGGCTGCCAGTCTTATTGTGTTTTACGCAGCGGCTATTCTGGGCAACACGTCGAACTATTGGATAGCTCGCTTTTTAGGGCATCGCATAATAGATTCGGGCAAGGTGAAGGCGCTAACGCCCGAGCGCATGGCGAAGCTAGATGGTTTCTTCGCGAAGTATGGTGGGCTTACAATTGTTATTACGCGCTTTATGCCGTTTTTTCGCACGTTTGCGCCATTTATCGCAGGCACGGGGCATATGAATTTTGCGAAGTTCACGCTGTGGAACGCTATTGGTGGTGTGGCGTGGGTAAGCCTGTTTGTGCTTGCGGGCTACTTCTTTGGTGGCGTGCCCTTTGTGCAAGAGCACTTCGAGGTTATAGTTCTTGGCATAGTGGCTGTGTCGGTAGCGCCGGCTGTTATAGGCGCTGTGAAAACCGCCCTAGAGTCTCGCAAAAAGAAGGCTGCCAACAAAGAGTAGATACGCCGTCGTTATTCTATTATTGAATTTTAAGAAGTTTCGCTTATTCAATATTCGGAAGGCTATTTATGACTGAAGCGCTGTATAGAAAATATCGTCCGCAGATATTTGAGGATGTGGTTGGGCAAGAGCATATTGAGCGCACGTTAAAGAATGCGATTGGCTCTGATAAGGTAAGTCACGCATATTTGTTTACAGGACCGCGTGGCACCGGTAAGACCACTACGGCGCGTTTGCTGGCGAAAGCGCTGCTATGCAAAAATGGACCTACGCCCGACCCGGATGGTACTTGCGAAGACTGCAATCTTGTGGCTGCAGGCGAACATCCCGATGTATATGAGCTAGATGCGGCTAGTCGCACAGGTGTTGAAAATGTTCGCGAGGAAATTATTGGACGCGTTAATTATGCGCCCACACGCGGACGCTACAAGGTTTATATTATTGACGAGGTTCACATGCTTTCAACAGCGGCGTTTAATGCGCTGCTGAAGACTTTGGAAGAGCCGCCCGCCCATGTTGTGTTTGTGCTGTGCACAACCGATCCGCAGAAAGTTCCAGAGACTATACATTCGCGCTGTCAACGCTTCGATTTTCGCCGAATAAGCAACGAGGAACTGGTCAGTCGCTTAGGTGCAATTTGCGAAATGGAGGGCATACAGTTTGATGGTGATGCGCTAGATTTAATAGCTCATCGCGCGGATGGCGGAATGCGCGATGCCCTAACTTCTCTTGAACAGCTTATAGCGTTTGGTGATGGAAAAGTTACTAGTGAACTGGCGGAGCGTTTGCTGGGGTCGGTTGATTCTAGTGATTTGGCTGACATTGTGCGCGCAATAGGTACGCGCGATGTGGCGGCTGCTTTTCGGTGGACAAGCGAGTATATGGAAACCGGTGCCGATCTGGCTCAGTTCGCACAAGATTTAGCAGAGCATATGCGCAATATGTATGTGATGCAGTTGGCTGGTGCCGATACTGTTTTGGATGTGTCAGAGGCTGCGCGCAGGGAACTTGAGAGTGAAGCGGCTTGGTTTGGTCCCGAGCGTCTTGCGAACATGCTGGGCGTATTGGGCGATTTAATGACCGACTTAAAAACGTCTACAAATCAGCGGTTGTCGTTTGAAATAGCCCTAACGCGCATGGTTCGCCCCGATTCAGACCTGACGTTGGCAGCTTTGGCTGAGCGAGTGGAAGCATTAGAGGCAGGTTGTGTAGCGACATCTGAAACATTTTCGCCATCGGTTCAGAAAATTGAAGAACCAGTTGTTGCACCTGTTGTGGTTAATCCCGATGAAGTTGTTGAGCAGCGCGCTAGTTCGGTAGTGCAAGTTGTGCCCGATCGGGAAACGCAGCCGGTAGCGTCTGCTGTGAATATAAGCGAGGCTCAGCTTCCGCAATTTTGGGCATCTGCTATGGCACACCTTAAAAAGACAGCTGCCGCTTATGGCGTGTTGCTGATGAATGCACGTCCTAAGCTAGAGGCTGACCATCTTATAGTGCAGTTTCCAGCCGATACAGACTTTGCATTTCAGGCTAGCCAAAAGCCAGAAGTAAAAGATGCTATTGCTGATGCTATATCGAAGGCAGGCGCGCCCGGTATGCCGTTCACTTTGGTGAAATCTGGTGCTTCGGCGCAGGCTTCTGTGCAGGTTCCCGCGCAGGTTTCTACGCAGGCTTCGGCACAGACTCCCGTGCAGGTTCCGGCACAGGTTTCGGCGCAAACTCCCGTGCAGGCTTCGGCACCGGCTGCCGCACAGGTTTTCGCGCAACCTCAGCCAGATTTAATTCCAGAGCCCGATTCGGTGCCGCTTTCTGCATATGAAGATGTTGATGTAGCAGACGCTCCACCATGGGACGAAACAGATATTGCCAACACATCTAGCAATTCATCTGCTTTAGAACCTACAGCCGACCAATTAAACGATGCGCTAGCTGCTGCATTTGGCGAAGGTGTCACCTTCCAACAAGTTAATTGATTAGTTTGATACTATATTTCTTAAAGATTTGGGTTGATTGAAAAATCCTAGCCGCTTATAGCGCCAAGTGAAGGGAATTTATATGGACATGAAAAAGATGATGAAGCAAGCACAAAAAATGCAGCGTGAAGCTGCGCTTGCTCAAGAAGAAATAGCATCTATGGAATTCAGCGCTACTGCTGGTGGTGGCATGGTGCAGGCAACTGTAACCGGCGCTATGGAAGTAAAGTCTATCGTTATTGACCCTGAAGCTATCGACCCTAGCGATGCGGAAATGCTCCAAGATATGATAGTGGCAGCTGTAAATGAAGCGCTGCGCGCAGCCACTGAAGCCAGCAATAATCGCATGAGCGGCATAATGGGCGGCATGAATCTTCCGTTCTAATTACTTGAATAAGCCACAAACAATTGAGAGACACAAATGCAAAGCGCGCCTGCTATACAGAAGTTGCTTGATGAATTAGAGCGCTTGCCGGGCGTAGGACCTAAATCTGCCCAGCGTATGGCATATTTCATCCTGAACTCCGACAAAGGGCAGGCGCTTAGATTGGCGGATGCTATCCGAGATGTGAAAGATACGGTGCACTTTTGTAGTCGCTGTTTTAATTACGCACAAGCCGAATTATGCGAAATCTGCGCAAGCGATAAGCGCAATCGCAGCATCATTTGTGTGGTAAGCGAGCCGCGCGATATCCCGCCTATTGAGCGCACAGGTGCCTTCGATGGCATATATCATGTTTTGGGCGGCGCTTTGTCTCCGATGGATGGTGTCGGACCGGAAGACTTGCGTATAGCTGAACTGATGGCGCGTTTAGGTAGCGAAGATGTATCGGAAGTTGTGCTGGCTACAAATCCTAATATTGAAGGAGAGACTACCGCATCGTATCTAGCTCGCCTAATAAAGCCGCTTGACATTAAAGTAACGCGCCCAGCAAGTGGTCTTCCTGTTGGTGGCGATTTAGAATTTGCCGACGAAGTAACACTTGGTCGCGCAATAGAAGGTAGGCAGATTCTGTGATGCGCTTAGGAGGCGCGCATGGTTAATATTCCAAGTCCGGCAATTGCTATTGTAGGGCGACATAATTCTGGAAAAACCACGCTAATCGAGAAAATGATAGCTGAACTTACCGCGCGTGGTTGCGATGTGGGGTCGGTCAAACATCACTCGCATAGCAAATTCGAGATTGATTATCCCGGAAAAGACTCTTGGCGGCATCGCGAAGCCGGTGCAACTGAAACCGTAATTGCTTCGCCTGAAAAATTGGCGCGTGTGAAAACTTTGCATCATGAAGTTGAATGCGCTGAAATAGTGCGCAGCATGCCGGGGCACGACATAATTATTGTAGAGGGTTACAGAAAAAGCGGTCTTCCTACAATAGAGTTAATGCGTGCCGGCAACGCGGCCGATTCGGCAGTAGCGGAGGCATTTGCTCAAGCTGCGGCGCTTGGGCTTCCGCTTGGTACCGATTTTACACAGTTGGCGAAGTCGGATGCGTTGGACCGACGCGATGCAGATGACGTACATGCAGCCGATTTAGCAGACAAGACGCCTACGGAAAGTACAGTTGCAGTAATAACCGACATTCCCCGCGCGCTTGAAGCGGCGGCGGTATATGGCATACCGGCGTTCGATCTAAGCGACATAAGCGGCATTGCAACATTTTTGCAAGAGCATTTTGTGCGCCCGAAAGTAACTGTGGTTGTGCAGGCGGGTGGCGAAAGTAGACGTATGGGGCGCAGTAAGGCTACAGTGCCGTTTGCGGGCAAACCTCTAATCTGCCGGCTGTTAAGGCGACTGACTCCTATTGCCGATGAACTGATAATAACTACGAACGAGCCTGACAATTTGGCGTTTATAGGCGATATGGATTTACCGATTCGCCCGCGGCTAGTGCGCGATGAATACGATTTTCGCGGTGCGCTGCCGGGTTTGTATACGGCGCTTTCGAATGCAAACAATCCATTTGTGGCGGTAGTGGCGTGCGACATGATTTTTGCAAGCCCGTGTCTTGTGGTGGCAGAATCTATAGAGATGGCGAAAACCGGAGCAGATGTAGTAGTGCCGGTAAACCAGCATGGCTTCGAACCGTTCCATGCAATGTATAGACGCGATGTGTGTGTGCCGGCTATATTGCGCGCCATCAATCGCGGCGAGAAACGCGCGCAAGCGTTTTTTGATGACGATGCTGTTAATGTTTACGAATTCAGCCAGCAGCGCGTGTTGGAAGTTGAGCCGCGCGGCGGTTGTTTCATAAATGCCAATACTCCAGATGAATTAGCCCGTATTGAAGATAGCTACTTAGGGGAATAGGCATGCCTGCGCTATCGGACGTTATGGAGTATGCCGAGCTATTTACAATAGCTCCTTTAGTTATTGACCAAGATCATTGTGTGGCTGTGCGCAATCGCAATGCGCGATGCCGCCAATGCAGAGATATTTGTTTTGCCTCGGCTATAACGATAGAAAACAACGAGATAAGCGTAGACGGCGGGGCTTGCGTAAATTGCGGTGCGTGTTTAGGCGTGTGTCCTACTAGCTGCATATCGGCTACAGAGCCAGCGCGCTCTGAGGTGGTTGAGGCTGCGCTGCAAGCTGCTGTTCGGGCTAAAGGTGTTACATGCATAGCTTGTGCGCGGAAGGCTGCGCGCCACGATGCCGATCCTGAATTATTTGCACAAGTACCATGTTTAGCGCATATAACCGAAGGTCTGCTGGCTGACATTGCAGCGGCTGGGGCGCGCGATATTGCGCTTGTGGATGGCAATTGCGCTACTTGCAAATATGGCGCTGCTGATGCAGCTATAGAATGCACGCTTGATAATGCGCTGAAGTTATTTGAGACTTTGGAAGCGCCGATAATAGTAACGCGCTTGCAGGAATTTCCTCCAGAATTTGCTAACACTTTCAAGCGCGATATACGCGGGGCAGACAGGCGCGGTCTTATGGCGCAGACGGGTCGCTATTTGCGAACTGTGGCAAACAACGTGGCTCAAAAGACGCTTGAAGATAAACTAGGATCGGCTAAATCAAAGCCGCGGACTTTGAAAGATCGCTTAGGCGCGGGCAAGAGCGGTAAAATGCCTACGTTTCCAGCTGATGAAAATATGCACTTAATAGATTGCCTGCTGAAAGTTGGCAACTCGGAAAAAATTGCCAATTTAACTGAAGGTAAGGTGGCTTGGCATGAAGATGCCGCGCTGAATACTCGGCATTTTGGCAGCGTAACTATAGATTCAGAAAAATGTTCGGGATGCGGTTTGTGTGTATTGTTTTGTCCTACAGAGGCGCTTAAATATGGCGAATTTGATAAACCCGATAATCCCGATATGCGATATTTGGAATTTCAAGCCGCCGATTGTACACAATGTTCAATGTGCGTCGATGTATGTTTGCGCGATTGTATAGAAGTAACGCCGAATGTTAGCATGCGCGAAGTGCTAGATTTCGAACCGCGCTTAATAGAAATACCTCGTCCAAAAGATAGGTTACCTCTATTCAATAAAAAATTCCCATAAATCGTTTTGTTCATTTCAATTTATAGGTTTGCTTTGTATATCAAAAAGGGCGCACAAGCGCCCTTTTTGCTTCTGTATATAACCTTTACTACTTTAGAGCAGCTTTTAGGTTCTCCATTTGTTTGGTGCCTAGGCCCTGCAGGCGACGGCTTTCAGGAATGCCAAGTTCTTCCATTAGTTTCTCAGTCTTAACTTTACCGTAGCCCGGTAGTGCGTTGATGAAAGATTTTACTTTCATGCGTCCAATAATAGGATCATCCACCTGCTTCAAGGCATCCGCAGCGCTCATGGTGCCCAAAGAAAGCTTGGTGGTTACTTCAGAACGTTTTGCACGAACGATACGAGCTTTCTCTAGGGCAGCAGCGCGCTGTTCGGGTGTCATATTGGGTGCTGGCATTTTTACTCACAATCTCTTCGGCGATATGTTGCTTGGCAGCATATCGCATCGGATAAACTATTATGACGCTTAGTGTATTTAAGGGTTAAATGTGCGTCTAAAAAACAAGCTCCACCGATATTAATAGAAGTTTGCCTGCTTTGCACGCATATTTTCAGTTTAAGGTAGGATATATATACAATTCTTACGAAATATGCCGGCTATTGGAGGCTTAGCGAAACAATGGAGGACGAATGTCGAATAACAATGCGCTAAATGACATACTTGTTGGAGCTACTGCAGCCTATAATCAGCATCCTCAGGTAGCCACGGCGGCTGTAAAGCGCACGTTGACGCATTCAAGACCGCTTACATCTAGCGATATTGATTCTCTTACGGTATTGGAATTTGCCGCGCAAGACATACTGCTGAAGTATCATGCGGCAATGCGACAGATGGAAACGCGTCTTGAAACGCTAGACCAAGATTTGAAATTGCGACAAAGTCGTAATCCTATTCACCATATTGAATCGCGCATGAAAAGCGTGCCCAGTATTTTTGAAAAGTTGGGGCGCTACGGCAAATCCCAAACGCTCGATTCTATGGAGCGCTACATAATGGACATTGCTGGGCTGCGCGTTATTGTAAGTTATGTGCAAGATGTTTATGACATACTGCACTATCTTGAACATCAGGACGACCTAGAAGTTGTAACAGTAAAAGACTACATTACCAACCCTAAGCCAAACGGTTATCGCAGCTTGCATATGATTGTTAAGATACCGGTGTATTTCCTAAGCGGACGGCAGCATGTGCCGGTAGAAATTCAGATTCGCACCATTGCTATGGACTTTTGGGCTAGTTTAGAGCACGATTTGAAATATAAGGCTGTTCGCGAAACCTCGGGTTTGAATGTAGGCGAAGAGCTAAAGCAGTGTTCAAACATAATTAAAGAAGCAGAGGACAGAATGCAGGTGCTAGCACGAGCATTGGAGCAAAATGCACCAGCTGACAAGCATGAAGTAAATGCGGCGCGTCAAATAGATTTATCCGAACAATTGAGGTAGCCGCTCGCATTGTTTGCGGATATATTTTTGTACAATTTTACAAAGCGTTTACACAGGTATTTGTACCTTTTTAACTGGGAAATTCTTTGTGGTTTTGTGCAATCGTACAAAAGGAAACAGCATTTTTTGTACAATTGCCCAAAAGTATATGTTTTAGCCGATGTTAAATTTCCTAAACCAACGCAGGCATTTACCATCGGCTCCAAAATTGGAATATGTCGGCGAAAGAATAGCGATATGCAGGTATGATTATCGCTTCTTCAGTTTGATTACTGGGGTTCTACGAGAGAAGATTTGAAGGTGAGATATATGAAGATTAAAAAGATAGGCATAGCAGCTGCAGCTTTTGCGCTTGTTGCTGCTGTGGCGCTGCCGGGTTGCAGCTCTCAACCGGCAGGCAGTTCTAGCTCTAGTGCTAGCGATGCTTCTAATGCTGGAAGCACCGAGGTAGCACTTGTGAACGACGGCAAGCTTACTGTGGCTGCTTCGCTTGACTTCCCGCCGTTCGAAAATTTGGAAGGCGAAGAGGCAGTTGGTTTTGAAGTAGACTTGGTGAAAGCACTTGCCGAGCAGATGGGTCTTCAGGCTGAATATCTGCCCTCCACCAAATTCGATACGATTATTCCGCTGATTAGTGCGGGCGGCAAGGCAGACATTGGAGTTTCTGGCTTCACTGTTACCGAAGATCGTAAGAAGGAAATTGATTTCACCGATGTTCTTATCGATTCAAACCAAGGTGTTGTCGTTATGCCAAACTCTGGCTACACCAGCGTTGACGACTTGGCTGGCAAAACCATAGCAACTCAATCTGGTACAACAGGTTACGACTGGGCTGTTGAAAATATTCCGGGTGCAAATGTTGTGCCTTACGACGAAATGACCGCTGTTTTTGCAGCGCTGCAAGGCAGCCAAGCTGATGCTATAGTGTCCGACCTTCCAGTTGTGCAGTATTACGTGAAGAATTCCTACACCGATATGCAGATAATTGAGGAAATTCCTACTGGCGAGCAATACGCTATAGTGGTTAGCAAAGAAAATCCGGCGCTTACCGATAAGCTGAATGAGGCTTTGGCTGAGCTGAAGACCAATGGTGTTTATGATGAAATTTACAACAAGTGGTTTGGGGCTTCCGCTGAGTAGGCAAAATAACATATCGTTTAGGGCAGGCTTCGGTCTGCCCTTTGTATTTTGTGTTGGTGCGTTAATATTTGCGCTGCTTTGCATAAGCGCGATGCCTTTTCAAGCCGAAGCGCTTACCACCGAGCGCTTTACAGCTAAGAGCAATCAAGATGGTGCTGATGGCATAATGGGTGCCACCGATACGCGCATAACATGGCAGGGTCAGGCAGACGAAAATGAATCTATCGCTAGCGTGACTTTAGAGTTACCCGAGGGTTCGGTGCTGCCGGCTGATGGCACTACGGTTACTGTGCTCGACGGTCTTAAGCGATTGAGTGTGTCCAACGCAGTAAGCGAATCTGACAGTGGCATAACTGTAGATTTTGACGAGCCTACACCTGCGGGCACTATGGTTATGTTGGAACTGAACAACGCGCAGTTTCCCGCAGATGGTGGCACTTTCACAGTGTCGGGTAGCTACACTACATCTGATGGCACAACGCAAGCAATTCCCGATGGCGGAAAATCAATTACCGTTACGGGCACTACGCCGCCAGAGCAGCTTGCTTCTTGGCTAGGCGAGCAGGGTTGGGTGCAGGCATGGAATTCCAATAAATTCCTGCATTTGTTCTTCGATCCAACCATCATAGTTACCACTATCCCGGCTGTTTTTTGGGGATGGTTGCTGGCGTTGGCGCTTGTGGCTATTAGTTTTCCGCTTGCTATACCTTTGGGGCTTTGCTGGAGTTTCTTGCGCATGGCAAAAAACCCAGTATTGCGCGCAATTGGATCAACTTATATCAACATAATTCGCGGAACGCCTCTGTTCCTGCAGATTTATATTGCGTTTTTCGGTTTGCCACTTCTCGGCATTCAAATGGATAATTTTGTTCTGGGCGTAATAGTTTTAATAATGAACTCTAGCGCTTATTTGGCTGAGATATTCCGTGCGGGCATTCAGTCAATCAGCAAAGGTCAATTTGAAGCCGCGCGCAGTCTTGGCATGAACGGTGCGCAAACCATGATTTTCGTCATAATTCCGCAGACATTTAGGCGGGTTATTCCCACTATGACAAGCGAATTTATCCTAATGTATAAGGACACGTCGCTGCTGGCTGCAGTAGGCGTTATGGAAATAATGATGTACTCCAAGACCATAACGGCGGCAACCGGCAATGTTACGCCTTACATTGTGGCTGCGTTCTTCTATTTGGTGGTTACAATACCGCTGACTAAAGCCATTAATATCATGGAAGAGCGTCTGGTAAGTGGGCGACCAAAGCAACGCGCGAAGAATAACTTAGCGGAGAAAACCCCTGCGGCTATATCTGGCACAGTAGGGTCTGTGCCCGCCGAGGGAAACGAGGCTGACGTGGCTGTTAATATGCGCATGAGCGAGGGGTTTGCGCATGGAACGCAGGTTGTGGCACCCGGTTCACTAGGGGCAAAGATGAGAGGTGAGGAATAATGTCTGAACCTGTCATTCGCATTCAAAATTTAGAGAAGCGTTTTGGCGATAATGTAGTGCTGCGCGACATAAACCTAACAGTAGAGCGTGGCGAAGTGGTGGTTATACTTGGGCCTTCAGGGTCGGGCAAATCTACTATGCTGCGCTGTATTAACAGGCTAGAAACGCCTACATCGGGGCATATCTGGTTTGAAGACATAGATGTGTGCGACAAGCATACGAATTTGAATGAAGTGCGCTCTCGTCTTGGCATGGTGTTTCAGAGCTTTAACTTGTTTCCGAATCTTACGGCAAAAAAGAACGTTATGTTGGCGCAGCGTAAAGTGTTGAAGCGTTCTGCCGAAGAAGCCGAGAAAATTGCAATTGAGCGCCTGACCGAGGTTGGGCTTGGGGAGAGAGTAGATTATAAGCCTGCCGAGTTATCGGGTGGACAGCAGCAGCGTGTGGCGATTGCGCGTGCTCTTGCCATGAATCCGCACGTTATGCTGTTTGATGAGGCTACCAGTGCGCTTGACCCAGAGTTGGTGCGCGACGTTTTAAGCGTTATGCGCAATCTTGCTGCTGAAGGCATGACTATGATTGTGGTTACACACGAAATGGGTTTTGCGCGTGACGTGGCTGACCGCGTCATATTTATGGATGGCGGTTTAATTGTGGAAGAGGGAACGCCCGAGCAAGTGTTTGACCATCCGCAGCATCAGCGGACCAAAAATTTCTTGGGGCATATTGCTTAGCAATTTCAATTAGCTATTACAATTGCCGAAATAAGCTGGACGAAGTTTTATTAGCTTCGTCCACATTTATTTATGCGTGTTTTAACTGTCTTGAAGCGCAAAAAGTGGCATAATCTTCGCTGGTATTTGTACACGATTGAGAAAGGAATCATTCATGCCGAAAATCGTGAATTCATGGAACGATTGGGATCCGCTGAAGCATGTTATAGTTGGCCGCTGCGATAACGGTATGATCCCGCCAGAAGAGCCTGCTACATCTGAGAAGGTGCCAGTAGATTCTGATATGCGCGGTATGTGGGGTTTGCGTCCGCTGCGCACAGTTGAGAAAGGCAACGAGGCTCTCGATCGCTTGGTGAAGATTCTTGAGGATCGTGGGATTAAGGTAGATCGCCCGACCCCGCTACAGTGGAACCAGAAAATTGCTACGCCCGATTTCACGAACGATTCTATGATGGGCTGCATGCCTCCGCGCGATGTTCTTCTTACTATTGGTAACGAAATTATGGCAGCAGCGCAATCGTTCCGTTGTCGTTACTTCGAATACTTGGCTTACTGGCCGCTGATGGAGAAATATTTCGAGGAAGACCCCGATTTCAAGTGGACTCAAGCACCGCGTCCGCGCTTAACCGATAAGTCTTACAAGCATAACTACTACGACGAGTCTATTACGCTAGAAGAGCGTCTAGTGCGCACCGCCAACAAAGACTTCGTTACTACCGAAGTTGAGCCTATGTGGGATGCCGCCGACTGGATGCGTATGGGCAAAGATATTTTTGTACAGCATGGTTTAACCACCAACCGCGCCGCTATGGATTGGATGCAGCGTTATCATCCAGAGCTGCGTATTCACGCTGTAAACTTCCCGGGCGATCCGTATCCTATTCATATCGACGCAACGTTTGTGCCGCTGCGTCCGGGTCTGATAATTAACAACCCTGTGCGCCCGTTGCCTGCAGAGCAGCGCGCTATTTTTGAGGCTAACGACTGGCAAATAGTAGAGGCTGCAAAACCTGCTCATACTGAGCCGCCTGAACTGTGCTACAGCTCTGTATGGCTGTCTATGAACTGCTTGGTACTTGATCCTAAGACTGTAGTTGTAGAGGCTTCTGAGGTTTACCAGATGGAGCAGATGGATAAATTGGGCATGAACGTTATCCCCTGTGATCTGCGTGATGCTTATCCGTTCGGTGGCGGTTTGCATTGCTGTACTGCCGACGTTTATCGTGAAGGTGGCTGCGAAGACTACTTCCCGAACCGAGTTGCAGACCCCACGCTGGTGCGTCCGGAGATGTGGAGCTAAATCTTCAATCTCTTCAAACTGGGAAACTCTGGGGCAGCGATGCGGCTGCCCCTTTTTTATAGCAGGCTTTTGTCTTGCTGGATTGCGGCTTGTATTTCTTGCAGCTGCGCGCGCACCGCTTCGTGGGCTGTTCCGCCATATGTGTTTCTAGCTGCTACGATAGCTTCCAAATTTAAGGCATCAACAATGTCAGCTTCGAAAAGTTCGCTTTCGGCTTTGAAGTCTTCCAAACTTAAATCTTCCAAATCGCATTTGCGCTGTTCGCACAGTAAAACCAAATGACCTACTGCTTCGTGAGCATGCCTAAATGGCATACCTTTTTTCGCTAGATAATCAGCCACATCAGTGGCAGCTAGGTAGCCTTTTTTGGCTTGTGCAAACATTGCGCCTGCGTTTACTTGCATGGTGGAAATCATACCTGTTGCGCACATGTAGCAATCTTCTAGCGTGTTTGCCGCATCAATAGCGCCTTCTTTGTCTTCCTGTAAGTCTTTGTTGTAGGCTAGAGGCAGCGATTTTAAGGTCATCATAAGGGCCACAAGATCGCCCACCACGCGCCCAGATTTTCCTCGAATTAGTTCGGCGAAGTCGGGGTTCTTTTTCTGTGGCATTATTGACGAGCCTGTGGAATAAGCATCCGACAACGTAATGAACCCAAACTCTGTACTAGACCACAAAACTAGCTCTTCGCAAAGCCTAGACAGATGCAGGCACGATACGCTGCACGCATATATCAAGTCGAGCAGAAAATCGCGATCAGACACGGCATCTAGCGAATTGGGTATAGGGCGCGCAAGGTTGAGCTTGGCGGTGGTTGCGAAGCGATCAAGCGGGTATGTGGTGCCTGCCAGCGCCGCTGCGCCAAGCGGATTAGCGTCGGCTGACGTGCGTGCTGCTTCTAGGCGTTTGAAGTCGCGTGTTAGCATCCATGCATAGGCAAGCATATGATGCGAAAACAGTATTGGTTGGGCGTGCTGCAGATGTGTATATCCGGGAAGAATTACATTGAAGTTTGTTTCGGCTTGGCTGATAAGTGCACTTCGCAATTCAATATTGGCAGCCATTAAGGCAGTAGCGCGTTCTTTAACATAAAGGCGCGTATCGGTTGCTACTTGGTCGTTGCGCGAGCGCCCGGTATGCAGCCGCGCCCCTGCGTCTCCAATGCGGCGAATCAGCTCGCTTTCTATAGACATATGTATGTCTTCGTTGTTTATGTCGAACGCGAAATTTCCCGCTTCTATGTCTGTCTTAATGCTGTCTAAACCTGCGGATATGGCAAGGGCATCTTCGCTAGAGATAATTCCTTGGGCGGCAAGCATGGCTGCATGCGCTTTTGAGCCTGCAATATCTTGTGCGTAAAGTTGTTTATCCACAGGCAGCGATGCGCCAAAATGCTGCGTGGATGCATTTGCGCTGTCTTGAAATCTTCCCGACCAAAGTGCCATATTTTCCTCTTCTATAACGAATTTGCGAGCTAATAAATAAAATTTTAAGCCCGCTTAATTAGTTTTGACCAATTGGCATAAACTAACGGGCTTAAATAGGTTGCTAATTTGCGTTTGCGTTCGTGCTTGCGTTTGCGTGGCACGCTGCATTTGAAGCGTCAACCTCGGCGAAAGATGGCATACGCGCGTCGTTTGCTAGGCGGTTTTCTGCCCAAACTTTACATGGAAGGCTGTGAAGGTCGATAAATCCTTTGGCTGCTTGCTGGTCAAATTCATCGTCGGCATCGTAGGTTGCCAGTCCGTAATCGTACAACGAGAAAGTGCTTTTGCGCCCCACTACCGTGCAACTTCCTTTATAGAATTTCAGTTTTACTGTACCTGTAACGCATTGTTGGGTGTGCTCTAAGAAAGCATCGAACGCCTCTTTAAGCGGCGAAAACCACAGTCCGTTGTATACGCATTCTGCCCACGATTGCTCTATTGGCAACTTGTGATGCAAAACTTCCCGCTCTAGGCACAAGTCTTCAAGCGCTTTATGTGCAGTTATAAGGGCAAGTGCGCCGGGCGCTTCATAGCATTCGCGGCTTTTCACGCCAACCAGCCTGTTTTCCACCATATCGATACGACCAAAACCGTTGCTGCCAGCTATTTCGTTCATTGCGTAAATTATTTCTAGGAAACTCATAGTTTTGCCGTTTAGCGCGCATGGAATTCCGCATTCGAAATCTATGTCAACATATGTTGCGCAATCGGGTGCGTCAGCGGGTTCTGTTGTCATGGTCCATATGTCGGCTGGGGGTTCGCACCAAGGGTCTTCCAGCACGCCGCATTCAATTGCGCGACCCCATAAGTTGTCGTCTATGGAATAAGGCGCGTCTGCTGTGGCTTCAACGGGCACGCCGTGTTCGGCAGCCCAAACAATTTCGTCGGCGCGGCAGCCTAAATCCCAGTCGCGCACTGGCGAGAGAATTTGTATTGCCGGGTCTAACATAAGTACCGACGATTCGAAGCGAACTTGGTCGTTGCCTTTGCCTGTGCAGCCGTGCGCAATATATTTCGCACCGTATTTATGAGCAATTGATACTAAGTGTTTTGCAATAAGAGGACGCGACAGCGCACTTACAAGTGGATATTTGTTTTCATACAAGGCGTTTGCCGCCATAGCGCAGCTAAGATATTCATTTGCAAACGCTTCGCGCATGTCTATTACCTGACATCCTATAGCGCCAGTTGCAAGCGCTTTGGCTTTGATTTTTTCCAAGCCGTCGTGTTCCTGACCCAAGTCGCCCACTACGGCTATAACGTCTAAGTTGTATTCTTCTTGCAGCCATTTAATACATACGGAAGTGTCCAATCCGCCGGAATAAGCCAGTACGACACGTTCTTTTTCGCCAGATGCAGGAGAGGCGGAAAGCTGTAATGTGTCGTGCAGGAAAGAATTTGCAGAGATGCCTGCGCCGTCTGTGGTGTTTTGGATACTTTGAGTGCTCATGAATATGCCTTTCTTGTTGTTGTTCTTGGTTTCCCGTTTCGGAAAGGCATAGTTCTATTCTTAATGTAGTAGGCTGCTGCGCAAAAGCGCTTTTTAGCCTTTGAAATGAAAGAAACCACGACTCTTTCCAAGGCAGGGGTGCCTTGAAGCCTGCTAGAGGCAGCTAACGATCGCTTGCTGTTACGCGCAGCGTCGTCGCAGACGGATGATTCGTCGGCAACGGTTGCTAGTCGTGGAGAAAAGGGAGTTTGCGAAGTGTGATGGCACAATAGCATTGTTGCTATTTGAATTAAAAGTATGTGCCAACAATTTCATCAGTACAATTTCTCCCTCATTTACGATTGAAGGTATTATGCAACTAATATGTAATTCGTCAACCCTAAAATTCATATTTTTTGCAATTGCGGCAGCGCTTTGTGCCAAATGTAACTTCTGTAACCTCTCGACTTAACTGCACCTAAATGGGAGCGTGGACATAATCTTGAACCGCTTGTCGTATCACTTCCTTCTTTGAGTCATATCGAACACCTTTCACTCTTAACTTGGTGTCTAATTTATCTTACCCTCTCCCCTTTCACCCTTAACTTGGTGTCCAATTTATCTTGACCACTCTATGGTTATGTATCACCACCACACCCGAGATGAAAAGCAAGCCGCGATCGACCTTTACAAGAGCAGCGACCGTTCTTCCTAGAGTAACTGCAAAAAGTTGCGCTTTGTTTGAAGGGCGATTAAGCACTTACAGCCCAAAGAACTAATTGCATAACGCCCAATTACAAGCTTTCAGAAAGTTTTTTACGGAAAAGTGGTCAAAACTTTCGACTTTCCACGGTCGGATTGCCATGAAGGCAGCTTGAATTATGGAGAACACTGGGCAAACAGCATTTGGTGATGCATCTATAGGGGCTATTTTGTGCTTTTCACAGTGGAAAGTCGGAAGTTTTGACCATTTTTGCCAATTTATTTCTCTCGCTACGCATTTGTTACGTATTTCTGTCAATCCGCTTTCCGTTTGCTTGCCCGCGATGCGCCTGTTGCAACAATGCGTAGCAAACGCTGCTTTGTGCCAAAGGGTATGCCTTGGCATACGACTCTCTTTCATGTTTCTTATAGAATTGTCTTATGATAATCTATGGGCATTTAGATGTGCATATAGGGGATGAAACCGATGTTTAGCGATCTTGTAGTTGCATATCTTTTTCTCGGTGGCACCGGTGCCGGATGCTGTTTGATCGCTTCTATTTTGGCGCTTTTGGCAGAACCTACCGAGATTGATCGCTTTCTTGTTTATGGCATTCATTCAGCATCGGCGCAAACTTGGAGACGTTTTTTCTCTGCGTTATATATAGCCGCTCTTGGGGCTTTGTTCTTGGGGGCTATTTGCCTGATGGCCGATCTTGGTCGTCCAGATAAACTCTTGTTACTGTTGTTTTATCCCACTCCTACTTATATGGCTGTTGGGACGTGGTTCATCATTGTGTGCTCTATATCGGCTCTTTTGTGTGTCGTCTTATGGGCTGGTCATATGCGTATATCTAGGAAATGCTTAACTGTGCTAAGCATAATCGCTGGTGTCTCCAGCATCGTGGTAATGGTTTATACAGGATTAATGCTGTCAGATATACGCGCTATTCCGGTTTGGAATACATTCTGGCTGGTGTTGCTGTTTGTTCTTTCGGCATTATCTTGCGGAATTGCTCTGGCTTTGTGTTCTTCGCTGATATCCGGATCTCTGACAGCCTTCTATTCCACCTTAGTGCGTCTATCTAAAGTTGATGCCGCTATTATATTGATAGAAGCTGCAGTTGGGTTCTTCTGCTTGTTTAGCGTATGGAGCGCGGCAGGTGGCTTGGCAGGACCTGCGGATAGTACAGGTCAAGCGGCGTTTGATTCCCTAGAAAGTCTTCTTGTGGGACCTTTGGCTGTAACGTTCTGGGTTGGTTTTGCTTTTATAGGGCTTGCTGTGCCGTTCGTTCAAGATATTGCCATATCCAGAAAAAGGTCGAACCTGATGCGTATGGGAAAATCTAGTTCAAGTGCGCTTTTTATATTGAGTACGGCTGCGTGTGTTCTTTTTGGTGGGGCTCTGCTTCGTTTCTTGGTAGTTCAGGCGGCAATGCAGCCCATCGGATATCTTGTGTCGTAGGAGGGCAACTTTATGATTTCGTTTCAAATAGATGAATCCAGCGATATTCCTTTATGGGTACAGTTAAGGCAAAGGATCGCATATCTTATAAATTCGGGCGAATTGAAGCCGGGAGAAAAGCTGCCTACGGTTCGTGGTTTAGCGTCCGATATTTCGATAAATTACAACACGGTCAATAAGGCGTATTTGAGCTTAGTGTCAGATGGCTATCTTGAATCTACGCGCGGACGCGGCGTATTCGTAACGGATATTGCATCGAAGCTTGGCGATGACGAGCTAGATCAAGTGAAGGGAATTATAGATGACGCGATAGCTGCCTGCCGTGAATTAGGAATGGACTACGCCGACATAGAAAAGACTTTTACTCGCTATATAAAACGCATTCGTTTCAATGCTGAACATGGCGGAGAAGGTTCGGTTCTAGGTGGGCGCATCATGGATTTCAGGGAAGAGAAGAATAAACGCAAGACGCGAGGGGCATAAAACATGGGGACATCAAGAAAAGTGCGCGAAAAGTCTGATTTGGTTGCTACCGAGATTGATGCTAGGGGCAAGCGCTTTCGTGTTAAGCCGGATACGGTTACAGAGGTCATCGGAGAAAAGGCATCGAACGCAGGCGTTATTGTGTTCGCGGTTGCTATTTTCTTGCTGGTGTTCGCATTGTGCCTAATCGGCGGTTTTGTGTTGCAGGGAAGGGTGACTCTTGTAGCTATTGCTGTAGGCGTTATTGCGGCGGCTTTGGTTGTGTCTTCCTGTCATATTGCGCAACAGTGGGAGCGCGTGGTGGTATTGCGACTGGGGAAATTGAACCGCGTAGCTGGTCCCGGTTTGTTTTGGACGTGGCCGATAATAGAGAGCAATACCATGCGAGTAGATACCCGTATGCGCGTAACCACGTTTGGTGCAGAAGAAACTCTTACAGCCGACCTAGTATCGCTTGATGTGAACGCTGTGCTCTTTTGGCATGTGTGGGACGCCGAGGCTGCCTGTATAGAGGTAGGAGATTTTACCGCCGCGGTAGAGCTTTCTGCGCAGACGGCATTGCGCGATGCTATTGGACGGGCAAGCGCAGCCGAAGTTGCCATCAGGCGCGATCAGCTAGACCGGGAACTGAAAAAGGTTCTTGAAGAGAAGGTGTCGCCGTGGGGAGTGACCATACTCTCTGTAGAGGTGCGCGACATTTTGTTGCCCAGAGATCTTCAAGAAGTGATGTCGCTTGAAGCTCAGGCTGAACAGCGCAAGAAAGCCCGTATCATATTGATAGAAGCTGAGCAGGATATATTTGAAATGCTGAATGATATGGAAAGTCTTTACGAGAATAACGATGCTGCAATGCATCTTCGTGCCATGCATCTACTTAATGAATCTCTTCGAGAAGGAAAGGGTACTGTGGTGGTGCCGTCTTCGTTCAGCGAGGGATTCTCTGATGTGTTGCCAGACAGCCTTAAAGGGAAAATGTAGAACCAAAGCGCTTGTAAGTTTGAGTTTGTAAGTCTGAGTTTGTAAGTTTGACCTGAACCGTTGAGTGCAAACAAGATGGCGACTTTGCAAACAAGATGGCGACTTTGCAAACAAGGCAGCGACTTTGCAAACAAGAATCTTAGCTAAAGAGATTATCCAAAATTGTCCTATGATTATCCTTGATTGTCATAGGACAATCGTGCTATAGTAGCCACAACGGAATCTGGATTCTCTATTCATTAAAAGCGATAGCAGCTTTGTGGTTGCTAAAAGGTACTTAAGCAATTCCCAGAAGTTTTCCTGCAAGACTTCAAGGGGAAGCTTGAGAATATTGGCGCATTTTTAAGGAGGAGAAATGTCAGGAGGGAAATCGCTCACAGGCATAACTCGTCGTGGCTTCGTGAAGGGCGCAGCTACTGTTGGTGCGTTAGGCGTTATGGCAGGTGGTATGGCTACAACAAGCGAGTGGCTTGCCCCAGCAAAAGCGCATGCCGAGGGATCTAGTGAAAAGATTGGATATACATTCCACAATAGGCATTGCCAGTGTCTATGTTCGCACAAATGCACAGTGCGAGATGGTCGTCTTGTTTTGATAGAGCCAAACGATGCTTTCTCTAATGCCGAGGCTAGTATTTGCGCTAAAGGCATCGGTGAAGTACAGCATGTATATAGTAAAGAGCGCATCCAAACTCCTATGATCAGAACCGGAGAGCGCGGAAGCGGCGAATTCAAATCCGTCTCATGGGATGAGGCTTTAGATCGTGTTGCTGACACGATAAAAGACATACAGTCCAAAAACGGCAAAGACTCGGTACTTACTATTATGGCCGGAGAAGTAAGAACCACTGAATATCTTTTCTTGCAAAAAGTTCTTGGCGCTAAAGGCGTTTCCGATGGTGCCATGAACGAGGGAATAGACATAGGATTTGCTAATGGTTTTGATAAAGCTTTTGGCGAAATGAACTATGCGCAAAGCACCAATATGTACAAGGATTGGAAGAGGTCAAAATATGTTTTGAACGTTGGCAGCAATCTTCTTGAAACTACGCTGACCTATAGTTCTAATTTTTTTGATGCCATTGAAGCTGGTACAAAGATAGTGACGGTTGATCCCCATTTTTCACTTACTGCATCTAAATCGACGGAGTGGGTTCCAATTAAACCCGGAACAGATGCCGCTCTTTATTTGGGCATGATTTCTAAAATAATAGATGACGAATTGTTTGACCGTGATTATCTTACGAAATATACAAGCATGCCTTTCCTTGTTGGCGAAGACGGAGCGCTGCTTAGAAATGGCGAAGAGCCTTCAGAAGACAAGGACGGGAAAAAGATAGATCCAGCCGATTATATGGTTTGGGACGCGGCTGTAGGAGCACCAGTTAGGCATAATCTTGCTGCAAATCCAGTTTTGGAAGGAAAGTTTGAAAAGGATGGCAATAAATACTCGACAGTATTTTTGCTGCTGAAGAACAAGCAAAAAGATTACTCCCTTGATTGGGCTTCCAAAGAAACAGGCATTCCAAAAGCTAAGTTGGAAGAAATAACAAATGACTATGCGTTAATGTCTCCCCAGATTTTATCTACTGGACTTGGTGGTGGAGACAAGTTTGAAAATGCAGACGTTGCGGGTCATGCGCAAGCTATTTTGGCAGCACTAGTCGGCAGCATTGGGGCGGATACAGGGGCTGGAGTTGGCTCTTACGTGCTGACATGGAGGCGCGATAAGGTTAATTTTGGGGCATGGCCTTTGCCTGCTACTTATGCTGCAGGTAAAAGCGCAAAAGGAATCTTTGATATTCGAGATGACAATGGCATTCATGCTGTTATAACGGGCGGAAATTGCCTGCACGACAGAATAGCAAACATGAACAAGACCAAAGAATGGCTCAACAAATTAGACTTTGTTGTGGCTATTGATATGTACCACACGCCGTCCACTGATTATGCTGATGTTATTTTGCCAGCATGTACGCGATATGAAAGCGACGAAGATGCTGGAATGCTGCATAGCAGCCATCATAGCGTGCTTCTTAAAGGAAAAGTTATAGATCCTCTATTTGAGAGCAAGACGGATTTTTGGATTGAAAGAGAGTTATGTAAGCGTTTTGGTGCAGAGGCAGATCTTCCAAGTACTGCCGAAGAATTGGTTAGAAAGCAGCTTGCTACGGCGAAGGACGAACGTGTTGCTGCAGTTACCGTAGAAGATCTCCTTGCTAACAAATGTGTTATACCTATTCCCCGTAAAGCAACAGAAGAGCATCTCTATACCAATAAAGAATTCAAGACTCCTTCCAAGAAACTTGAACTTTACTATGAAGACCTTCTAAGCTCCGATAACGCGCTTCCCACGTATGAGCGCCCGGGAGAGGCATACGACGAGAATCCAATGCGCAAAGAATATCCTTTGCAGTTTGCGCAAGTTAGAACTAAGTATCTTACACATTGTGCTTTCGCGGATGCCGAGTGGAACAGGCAGTATGCCAACCCGACGGTATACATAAACCCGGAAAACGCAAAAGAAAGAAACATCCAAAGCGGAGACAACGTTAGAGTGTTCAACAATCGCGGAGAATTCAGCTGTGAGGCAGCTTTGGACGAGAGCGTCAGACCCGGATCTGTGAAGATCTATGAAGGCTGGTGGTCAAAGCATATGAAATCGGGAAATATGCAAGAGGTTACAAGCGACAAGCGCAATTTGAGAGGGGCGGACTATAAGATGTACGGTCCGGTAATACCTTTCAATGACACTCTAGTTGAAGTACAGAAGGCATAGGTGAATATCATGACAAAATTAGGAATGGTTATAGATAAACGCCGCTGTATTGGTTGTCAGGCTTGTGCTAATGCGTGCAAGATGCAGAACAACGTTCCTATGGGAATGTTGTGGAATAGGGTGCTTACTGATGGTACGGATATTGTAGATGGCGCTTTTGGTGTCTATCCGAATCTTAATCGAAGCTACACTCCTGTTGCTTGCCAACATTGCGAGAATCCTGCATGTCAGAAGGTGTGTCCTACAGGCGCTACCTATAAAGATGACAAGGGCAGGGTAGAGATAGATTACGACAAGTGCATAGGTTGCCGCATGTGTATGGCTGCATGCCCCTACAACGCGCGTTCTTTCAATTGGGAAGAGCCTGTGCGCGACCCGGATTTCAATTATGGAGGCAAGGATGTGCCTGTACGCCCTAAAGGTGTAGCAGAAAAATGCACTATGTGTCAGGAGCGCACAGACAAAGGCGAAGAGCCTATGTGTGTAAAGTCGTGTCCAACAAAAGCCAGAGTGTTTGGAGACTTAGACGATCCGAACTCTGAGATTTCCAAGAAGATAAGCGAAAAGAATGCCTACACGCTTCTTCCCGAGCAGGGCACTCGTCCTCAAGTCCACTACTACAACTAGAGAAGGTAAGGAGAAATAAAATGACAACTCTATTCAAAAAACCTGCCTTCATAGTTCTTGTGGTGTTGGCAGTTGTAGGCATTGCGTGTTGGATATATCAGCTGTTAACAGGTCTTGGGATTACCGGCATGTCAAATGCCAACTCTTGGGGTCTGTACATAATAATGTTCATGCTGTTTGTTGGTCTTTCTGCTGGTGGTCTTATAGTGGCAAGTTCTGCTAGCGTCTTTCATATAAAGCGCTTCAAGGCAGTAGCTATGCCAGCTGTAATACTATCTACAGCTTGCATTTGTGTTGCAGGCATGTTCGTGCTTATAGATGTTGGCGGCATACAGCGCATATGGTGGATGCTTATAAGCCCGAACTTCACAAGCCCTCTTCTTTGGGATATGTGCGTCATAATCTTATACTTGGTGATAAACATACTTTACCTTGTATTCATGAGCTCCAAAAAAGAAGGCGCCGAGCATAAAGTTGAGATAATAAGCCGCTTCGCGCTTCCAATAGCTATCCTTGTTCACTCAATAACCGCTTGGATTTTTGGGCTTCAGATTGCGAAGGAAGGCTGGTATACAGCAATACTTGCTCCTATCTTTGTAGCAAGCGCTATGGATTCTGGGTTGGCGCTTTTGCTTTGCGTTCTATCTGGGCTGAACAAGTCGGGCAAGTTCAAGACAGACAAAGACCTTATGGCAACACTTTCGGGTCTTCTTTGCGCATGCATCGCGGTGGATGCATTCTTCATCGGCTGCGAGGTGCTTACCATGGCATATCCCGGAGCGGGAGGTGCTGATACGCTAGCAATTATGCTATCAGGCTCTATGGCACCCTTCTTCTGGTTTGAGGTTATAGGAGGCTTGGTAATTCCGTTCTGCATTCTTGTTTTTGCGAAGAACAGAAAGAGTGCAGCTTTGGTTGTAACTTCTAGCGTTCTTGTAATATTGGGTGTGCTCTGTAAGCGTATATGGTTGCTGTTAACTGCTTTTGCTGTTCCTAACCTAGAAGGCGCTCCGGGTGTTGCTCTAGGTACGTTTGCAGCTCAGGAAGGTGGCGCTGCTACATGGAATATGTATGGTTTATACGTTCCAACCATTCCAGAGATATTCATTACCATAGGGGCTATAAGTGTTGGTGCCATCATATTCTGGGCGATAGCTCAAAAGCTGTTGATATCAAGTAAAGAACCTCAAGCAAGCGATAGTGTAGATTCTCAGATTGGCAGCGAGGCTAGCGCTATAGCTTAAATTATTGCCATCCCTTCCGTGGGCGATCGTCCCTCCCTAGCGATCGCCACGATTGTCAGAGCCGCTGCTATATGTAGCGGCTCTAGCCTTAAAGAGGGCACAGTGTTAGATAATAAGAACATTCTTTGGCGCAGAGAAGGGTCTGATATGAAAGATAGCAGATTAGAAGTCTATGCGGATGTACTGGCTTTTCTTGGCAATTCATTGCTAAAACCTATAACCCAAACACCAAGTGTAGGTTTAGAGTCTTCTTTTTGGGAGACATTCCCAAACTTCGATAATGAAGAGGTGCAAAAGGGCATAGATAAGTGCCTTGAGTTTGCAAGGAAGGCAGGCAAACGCAAAGAGGCAGGCGAAGATGTGGTAGAGAACACAGCCGTTGAATACACAAAACTTTTCATAGGACCGCCTTCCCCTTCCGCTTTTCCTTGGGAAACGATGTATCAAGGCAAGGATATATCCGTTGGATTTGGAGAGCCTACAATTAAAATGCAGAACATTCTGCGCGATATGGGGCTTGAAGTAAGCAATTCAAACAACCAATATGCAGACCATATAGGAATAGAGCTTCTGGCTCTATCTGAGATGTGCCGCCGTGTGAATGGGGGAGAGCTAAGTTTGGAAGATATGAAATTTTTCATAGACGAGCATCCCCGTGCTTGGATTGGCGCGCTTAGAGATAAGGTTAGCGAAGTGTATCCAGATGGGTATTATGCATGCATCCTAGACCTTTCGGATGCCGTTATGCGCTCGTTGGAAAATGCATAGCTGACAAAAATAGACGCATTGTTTGATAATGCTATAGCGGTATCTAAGTACAAATGTTCGCTTTATGCGGGCATTTTTCTTTTTGGTGAAAATGTGAAAGGGCTTGCAAATTTTGCGACCAATCGCTTTAATGCAAGCTACGCGTCGGGAAAACGCGAACGAGTCGGGAAACTCGTTAAACGCAAGCAAGTGTTATAGGGACAGAAAAATGAATAAGCTTGGGAACTGCTCTGTGAGCGCGCGTTCGCTCATGCATACAATTGTTTTAATTTCGATAGTTGTAGCATTACTTGTAGGCTTTGTGTCTGCAGAGTCAATCGCTTATGCCGTAGATACTAGCGGCGAATCGGCTGCTACTGCTACTGAAAGCAATGCCGACGACAATTCTGTCGAAAACGATGCAAACAATGCACCCAACGATAACGGTGCAAACACTACCGATTCTTCGTCTGGTCAATTCATCAACGAAACGCGCAGCATTGCAGCTGACGCACCCGCGCCCGCTAAAAACGGTAGTTCGGCTGGCACAGTTGCCGCAGCAGCTGCAACAGATGAGCCTGCTGCGGCAAACGCATCTGGCAAAATTGAGTACCTGAATTCTTCCAGCGAACACATTGTGGCAGCCGCTCCTATAGGCAGCGAATCGACCATTGTGGGCGACATTGAATATGCCGGCTTGAAGTATCGCATCAATACTGATGCTGCTGACACCGTTACGCTAATTTCCACGGGCGCCGAAATGCCAGAATCAGACATGGTTATTCCGTCGCATGTGGCAAGTGCCAACAAGTTATACACCGTTACGGCTATTGGCAATGCTGCGCCGGCTAATGCTGCAGCTGGCGAAACCGCATCGCCCGAGGTGTCTACCCTTCATATTCCGGCAACGATCGAGCAAATAGACCCAGCATTCTTTACAAATTTCCCTAACCTTTCGGCGATAGAAGTGGATGCCGAAAGTACCAAATTCGCAAGTTATAACGGCATGTTATTCAATGCCGATTTAACTAGTCTCCTATCCTGTCCCGAGGGTAAGGAGGGAATCGCAGCGCTTCCCGATTCTTTGGCCACCGTCCCTGCTTATGTTTTTACCCGTTGTATTAAGCTTTCGGCCATTTCTATTGGAAGCGCTGCGACATCTTTTACCACACGGGACGGCATTCTATACACAAACGATTTTGAAACCCTGCTGGCTGTGCCGGCTGGCATTGGCACAACGGCAAACATAGCGCCTGAGTGCACACAAATTGCAGAAGGTGCTTTTGCGGGCAATGCTAATCTTCAAACAATAATTGTTAACAGCAGCGTTGAAGCAATTTCTACAGAAGATAAACCTGTTAAAGTTGAAGGCGTTCTTGTAAATAGTGAAGAAAACAGCGCGGCTGCATTTAGCGAAGATGCTATTGCAAGCGCAAACGTGGCTTTAGTGGGCGACTATTCACGTACTGCTTGGGAAGCAGCGGGCTTTAGAAGCTTCACGCAACCCGCAAAGCCGGGAGAAACTGCCGAGGCAAGCGGTCTTACATACACGCTTTTGTCCGACTACACGCTATCTGTTAAGTGGAGTGCCGGTGATGCGGGCGAAACCGCCAAAGGCTACATAGAAATTCCCGCACAAGCTGAAGTTGGCGGCATAACATATCCTGTATCCGCAATAGCCGACAGCGCATTTGCAAACATGGCAGAACTTACTCAGGTGCAGCTGCCTGAAACTCTTACCACAATTGGCAAGCGCGCTTTTGAAGGCACCGGTCTTACTTCTATATATGTGCCGGCAAATGTGGAAACTATAGACAACGCTGCTTTTGCAAATTGTGCTGCTATGCGTTCTGTCAATCTGAACAGCGCGCTTAAAGAAATTAGCGATGAAGCTTTTAGCGGCTGCGCTCAGGCAGAATACATTGCGCTTCCTGCGTCTGTGCAGGCAATTGGTGCTAAGGCGTTTAGTAACAATACAAACCTTAAAAACATAATTGCATTGGGTAGCGTTGAGAGTGTTGACCCCACAGCGCTTGTAGGTATAAACGGAGCAAACATTTATGTGCCCTATAACGAAAGCGGCGAATACGCTTGGAGTTTAGGTGCTCCTGTAGCAAATAATCACTTTATGCCCTATGGTGTGAAAATTGCAGATGAGCCATTTGAGCTAGCAGAAGGCGAAACCGCAAACCTGTTTGATGGTGGATATTTGGAAGCTCCGGGCGATATTGAAGTTAGCTATTCTTATAAGGCGCGTCCGGTTAGCATAGATGAAAATGGTGCCCTAACAGCTAAAGTGGAAGGCGCTAGTACAGTTGAGGTAAGTCTAAGCCTGAATTTGGGCGATGCGGAAACTGTAAGCCAAGTGCAGGCTAGTGGCGAAGACAATTCAATGAACGTGCTTCGCGCAGTTCGCAGCGTAGGCGCATCAGCCGGCGATTCTCTAACGATGGATTTAGGTGCCAGCACAGGTGCAGTACGAGTTATGGCTGCTGGTGCAGGTGCATCGACAAGGGATGCTGGGTTTACACTATATTTTAACTCAGCTTCTTATGTGGAGTTAATGCCTATGTGGGCGGATTCAAGTGTAGAGGGTGGCTGGCGTCAAGAGGATGCACCTTGGATCATATATCCCAACACTCCAAGATGGACAGACGGTGTATATAGATGGCATGTTGAATACCGAGAAAATAAAAACTTTAGCTGCATAGGTGTGGAGTACGTAAACGGTTCTTATTGCAACTTCCATTTATGGAACATGGAGGGTAGACCTGACTTCTTGAACTGGTCACTAACTCCTGCTGGTACCGCTTTAGAAC
>NZ_JAAKEG010000017.1 GCF_011039075.1 Adlercreutzia sp. ZJ304 | reverse complement strand
TGGAGGGTAGACCTGACTTCTTGAACTGGTCACTAACTCCTGCTGGTACCGCTTTAGAACAGTTGGGCAGCGATGGTAATGTTATATATCGCTGGACTTCTGATGTATGGGCTAACTTTGAGCCAGTTATTATTTCGTGGAATACACATGGTGGTGGCACGATTGCCGATACGCCGCAAGCTGGTGGAACTATTACTAAAGTTCAGTTGCCTGCAGATCCATCAAAGTCTGGGTATACCTTTGCTGGGTGGTGGACAACAGCATCTGGTGAGGGCGATCAAATAACATCGAATAGCTATTTGCCAGATACTAATACAACCTATCATGCAAGATGGGCGATTATTAACTATACCCTACATTTTGCTGATGGAGCATCGGGTGTATTCAATAGCGCATCATGGCCCGCAGATGAGACGGTTACTGTAGAGAGCGCAGCTATCACATTACCTAAGAGCACAGATACAAATGTGCGTCAGCGCCAAGGCTATACATTATCTGGTTGGAAGCCTGCAACTACTGGTACTGCGGCAAATACATATACAAATACAGTTAATGTAGAAGACCTTGTTTCCAACGGCAATGTGGGTGCCAATAACACCATAGTGCTTAATGCACAGTGGGCTGAAAACAAGTATAAATTACACTTCATCAGCGCTAAGGCAGGTGCAACAGGGCTTCCGGCAGACATAGCTAACGTTGCGTATGCTTCCGCACCTATAAATATAAGTGCTGCAAACCCGACGAACTTAGGCTACAGCTTCAAAAACTACACCGGACCAAACGGCACACAGATATCAACTGGTAGTACACACATATCCAATATATTGCCCGCAAACAGTTTCCCTGCGAATGGGGCAACCATAAATATTACGGCTAACTGGGATTTGGTTACATACACGTTCAGTTTCGCGAATAGCAAAGATGTTGATGGCGCAGTACTGATTGACACACCTAGCCAAACAGCGTCTGTATCTACAAACATAGAAGAAGCTGCGACGGCTACACCAGCGAAGCTCTATACTGCAGAGCCTAGTCTTATGGGCTACACATTCGGTGGTTTTACCGGCGGCAATGCAAATAAGACTTATGCTGTAAACACCACTTTAAACACGGAAACTTTCAAAGAACTGATAGGCAATGGATCGGCTACAACAATAGTACTTAGCGGTAAATGGACTCCCAAGACCTACACCATAACGTTTAATCCGAATGGTGGGCAGGGTACAGTAAACAGTACGTTTATTGAAGATGTGAAGTACACAGCCAATATAACGTTGCCCACAGCTGAGCAGGTTGGTTTTAGTAAGGTGGGGCACGTATTTAGCGGGTGGCTGAAAGCTGCGGGCGACACTAACACCGTGAACTTCACAAAGATGAGTGATGCGGTGAAAGCCTATGGCGATGGCACGGCTATGGTAATGTATGCCAAGTGGGTAGCTGGAGATAATCAACTTACGGTGGTTTATCACTGGCAAGACCCAGCAACGGGGGACTATGACAGTGTTACCACTACAGAAACCATAGCGCAGGCAGGCGGTTCTAGCCTTACAACGGGCGATGTGGTGGACATAAAAGCTGGCACGGTGCAACACGGCAGCACAACAGTAACTGACAATACACTGAAAGATTACTACAAAGAAAAGATTAGCAAGAAAGATGGTCGCGAATATGACGCGACGGCTTATGACAACCACGTTGAAAAGTATGTGTATTTGCTAGATGCAAACCATGGGGGCAGCTCGGTTAGTACGCAAGCAACACTAACTGCTGACAAAAATGCCAAGATAGATGTTTACTATAACGTGCTTCTGAAAGTGGAATTTGTTAACAATGCGGATGGATATTCGCAAGGTACAAAAGACAGCATAAAGCATGTGGCATGGAATACTGCTGTGCCGGCTGCACTTGGAGACATGGGCGGCATGACACTTACAGATGAAGGTAATAAGTGGGTGTCGTTTAAAGCTTGGGCAGACAGCTCTGCCGAATACGCGGCTACAGCAACACCTGTACTGCAAGACAGCTTAACGCTTCATCCGGTATGGGATAAGAACATCTACACCGTGCGTTATGCCGAAAAAGATAACGAAACTGGTCGTGTGGCTACGCAGCTAACCGATGCGGATAGCAGCTATATAACAACGTTCATAGTTGATGATTTCGGTACAAACAAAGACCAAAAAGTGGCATTTAAGCAAGCTGTAGCCAACACGGGGTATACGCTTAGCGGCTGGGATGCTAAGAATGCGTCCAACAATTATGAGAGTGTGGCTGATGTATCGCTTGGTACTAACAGCACTTTTGACAAGTTGTTCCCGAATGCTGCATCTGGAAATGCAAATGACAGAGTGGCTACGGTATATGCTGCATCTACGCCAAATACCTATACGCTTAACTTTGCTAAATATGCTGATGGAAGCGGAGATTTAGGCATAGCGGATAAGACGTTTAGTGTGGACGATAGCAGCTTAACCTTGCCGGCAGCAGGTGATGTGGTTGATAGCGCTAAGATGTATGGCTTTACCTTGCGCGACTGGCGTATAGACGATAAAACGGGTACACCGCTTGTGCATAATGCTGGCGCAACTCTTGACAATACTAAGCTGCGGGCACTAGTGCAAACTGCGGCAGGGGATACATCTGATGTTGCAACAGACAAGAATGGCGTTCGCAACATTAATCTGTATGCTGGATGGACTGCAGTTTACAGCGTGGAAGTACCTGACAACAGTGTGGCTACATTTGATCTAAGTGCGCCGCAAGCAGATATACCTGTTTCATCAGAAGAAACTATAAGTGTCAATAACGGAACTCCTTTGCAAATTAAGGTGGGTGCACAATCGGCTGTAGGCACAGATGCGTCTTCAGTGTTTGGTAGTGCTGTAAATGGCGTGACGCTTGGATTTGTTGGAAGCGAATTTAGCCTAGACGGTGGCGATACTACTTTCCAGCAAGTAGTAGGAGCAGCGACTAGCGATTCCAATCATCCGCCACTTTCCGGCAACATGACCATGAAGCTTAACGGTGCTGCAGTTCAAGCTGTTATGAATGAGTTAGCTAAGCATCCTGATACGGGCATAACGGCTGATAATGTGGCTGAGGTTACTTGGACGATTGATTTAGTCAATGTTGCTACCGACGGTACAGGTGGTAGTGCACCAACCGATAACGACATTTGGACATTCGATAGCAGCACTTCTGCTGCAAAGAAAGCTGCAAGTGCGCAATCAGCTTTAGCGAATTTATAAACCACACGTTTTAGGAATTTGTGGCTGCACCACAGCAAAACGCAGCCACTAATTCCCGACGTATGCAATATGCCATGCAAATGGCAAAGCGGCACCACCGCACCTTGACAACCGAATAGAATAATGAATCTTTCCTATTGCATGATAAATGCACTATACTTGCATGCATGCCAAATTTCTATAAGACATCTGCTGCGTGTTTGAAAGCTAGCGGAACAAGTGATTTGTTTCGTAAGGCTCGTGCCGTCTATAACAGTATTGTGAAATCAAACCGTAGGATGGCTTATGTACGTTCACGATATTTTGGTGGAGATAAAGTATTTCTAGATCTATTTTGGGCGCATTTGAAGCAGAAAAACAGTGCAGAACGCCAGAGACGCCTAATGTTGTATCCTTGCGCAATAGAACTGATAAGAAAGACGACATGCGCTCCGGAATCTATTCACGATTCAGGAAACAAATACTTTAGATTTTTTGGCACATCTTCTGATGGGGTTAACTTTGCGGTTCAAATAAAGCGCAATTCAAAGAATCAGAAGTACTTTATGTCAGTGTTTCCGCTGAAATAGGCATGAAAAAAGCCTCGCATGTGAGGCTCTGTGACCTCGGCGCCAGGCTTCTTACAGGCAAAAGACTATCATGTTTTTTATTATTTAGCAAGAAAGTTTTGCCTGTAAAACTATGTAGTTTAGGCGTAAGAAAGCGCCTGAGTATAAACGATGCATTCCAGTCGGACGCTTGACTTAATTGCAGTATATCAGGGTTGGTTATTTTATTTCTATTCGGTTGTCTTGGGTTTTATAAGACGACGATTAGGAATAGATTGATGGCAAACGAGAACCTGAACAACCAGCAAAGACCAAAGGTAAGGCGAGTAGACGGGGCAGATGCGAATCGCGTGCAAAGACCCAATGTGTCGTCTTCGCGTTTTGGTGCAAATAGTTCATCACGACCTACTAGGGCGCAAGCGCAAACGCAAGTGCCGCCGCAAACGCAAACCTCGGGTTCCGCAAATGCGGGCGGCAACGGCAGCAACAATGGTCGCAAAAATAGCGCTAACCATAGCAGTAAAAAGAAAACAATCCTTTTGGTTGTGGGCATTGTTGTTGTAGCTTTGGCTATATGGCTTTTAGTTTGGCTATTTGCTTGTAACGGCAACAGCTTATTTGATCCTAATGCGCAAACTGGACAAGCGCCTTATAAGTCTCAAGAAGAAATGCAGGCAGAACTTGACCGTACAGTTGAAGAAGGCATGTTCAACATATCAATTGCGTCTGTAATTCAGTTTGAAGATGGTACGTCTTCTGGTACTGCATACATCGAAAACGTGCCCGGCAACCACTACCTGATGAAAGTAACCATTACAGAAGACGATACGGGAGATGTTTTGTATGAGTCTGGAGTACTAAAGCCCGACCAATACATCGAAAACATTGCGCTTGCGAAAGACTTAGATGCTGGGGCACATGAGGCTACAGCCACATTTACAGCATTAGACGAACAGACCTACGAAGAGGTAGGAAAAGCTGCCGCCAAGATAACGATAAACGTGCTGAATTAGAAAGGGGTGAGAAATGCATTTGAACAGTTAAGGCGGTGCGGCGGTGTGCTCACAAAGCGAGTTCCACAGCGAAAGAAGTGTTCTGTGAACATTTCTGCCGAGCGAGGACCGCAGAGCAGCTGAGCATTCCGCCACCCCGCCTTAACGGGTGGAGTGAATAGACCGCAATGTCGGTTTGTTCCGAATGTT
>NZ_JAAKEG010000016.1 GCF_011039075.1 Adlercreutzia sp. ZJ304 | reverse complement strand
AGGAGGAAAAGCCATGAAAAAGACAAGTAAGATTTTTGGTGCAGTAGCGCTTAGCGCAGCGCTAGCAATGGGATGCGCCGTACCTGCATTCGCAGCCGACTTAGGATCGGGCGATGGTACTGTTGATGCCTCAACCGACAATCCAGTTGTTAACAGTGCTGTATCTACCGATGTGAAAGTAAAAGCTCGAATCAGTCAAATTGATGTGACTGTTCCTCTGAATGTAACTATTGTTGCGGATGCGGCAGGCGGACCTCTTGGCGTTCCAAGTGAGGGCATCAAAACCTTTACTGCGCAAAATACTGCTGATATTTCTGGCTACCGTATTGAGAATGAGTCTTCTTTCCCAGTAGCGATTACAAATATTGCTACAACCGATTCATCGAGTGGCGACTGGAAGCTTGTTAGCACTATAAATAATGCAAGCATTACAGGTGCAGTTGGCGACTTGGCTATAAAGCTAGAACCCAGTGACGCCGTTAATAAAGATTCAGAAGATTCTGATCTAACTACTGGTACCAAGAATGAAGGAAATAAAGCAACAGGAGCTACTCCAATCGATTTAGCTACCGGTAGTAATGATCCGAAGTGGACTGTTGCGGCTAAACCTAATGAGCAACAGACCGCATCAATTATGGGATTAAAAATGAGCGGCAGCGGCTCTGAGTTACAGGGAGTAAGCAGTGCTTTGACTACTACAGGTGTAGATGCTTTCAGAATCACTTTTACCGTAGCTGCAACCTCTCTGTAAGTCGCGAAACTGCGTAACTGTACTAATAAGGAAATCCTATGACTGATGCATTTCGAAATAACCAAAAGGCTAATTTTGACCAGAACAACCTGCAACAAAATTGTGCGGGAAATAGGGTGCGCGGTTATGGGATGGGGTCTGGGGTGTCGCCTGTGGCACCCCAAATGCCCACGCAGTCTAACATGCAGTCTCAGGGAGGGTACGTACAGCCTGCTACGTCTCAGTCTGTGCCGGCATCTAAACGCAAACATAAAGCACGCTTCTGGGTGTGCATTGTTATAGCCATTGTGGCTATTGTTGTGGCAATCTTGCTTGCTTTTACCCTGTGTAACGGTTCAAGCAAAAGCGCCCGTCAAGGCGACCTTGGTCAGCTAGAAGGCAAAACCCCAGAAGAGATACAAGCAGAACTAGACCGCGTGGTTGAAGAGGGCATGTTCAACATATCTATTGCCTCTTATGTAGAGTTTGAAAACGGCACCGCGCCCGGCGAGTTGCGTATAGAAAACGTACCTGCCAACAACTATCTGATGCGCGTAGAAATAACGCGAGATGACACAGGGGAAAAGATATACGAAACAGACATGATAGAGCCAAACTATCACATCCAATCAGACACGCTAGATGTGGCGCTTCCAAAAGGAAGCTATGCCTGTACAGCTACATTTTCAGCATATGACAAAGATACAGAAGAGCTAGTAGGTCAAGCAGCAGCAAAGATAGATATAGAAGTACTTAACTAAATGTTTCACATGAAACATTTTCAACAAAGAAACAAAGAAATGCTTTACGTGCAGCATTTATTAAGTTGCGAGTGCAAGAGTGCAAATAAGTAAAGGGAAAAGGGTTCACTATGGGAAGTGCAATGGGAAAACAGCTGAAACGGGCGCTAGCAGTAGTGCTGGCTGTTTGTATGGTGCTGGGATTGAATCCCGCGTCGGCATTAGCGCAGACAGATGGGGCAATACGTAACATAGACACCGGCGAGAAACAGGAAAGCCGCGCTACCGATGGAATGAATTGGGAGGAAAACGGCTCTGGTGTAAGTACAGAAAGCAGCCAACTTAGCGCTGGCGGCGATCAGGTATCTACAACCGTAAGCGTTAAAGTAATCAGTAACTTCAAGGCTACTATAACGAATGCGGCTCCTGTTCAAATAGAGAGTGAACCGCTGCTAGAGCAAGATGTGCACAAGGCTGATTACACCATAAACGCCCAGCTTACTGGTGGTGTTCCGAACAGCAATAATGAATACACCTACAAGTGGGTAGTTTATGAAATGAATGGCGGCGTACAAGCGCAAACTGCCATTTTTGAAAGTACGGAATTTGCCGCAACAGCCGATGCTAGTAAAAATGCTAGCGTTGCGCTTTGGCTAAACGATGCAAACGTAAAAGACGCTAGCGGCAAAACTGTAAAAGATATACTTGATTTTGGGAATGCGTCTGCAGCGCCTACGTATAATTTCTACTTAGTCGCGAAGGACAGCACAGGCTACACTGTTACATCGAATTCCCAAACTGTGGTTTGCGGCGCAACTTTCGAATTCCAAAAAATGACAGATGCAGGAAGCAACGCCAGCGTAAGTGCTTGGACGTATCGTGGTGGCGCTACATTGAAAGCAACCGACATTATCCCTTCCCAAAATGGCGGCAACGCAACTATATATAATGAGCTTCTAAATGCAGCGGATGGAGATGAAATAACCACCGCGTTAGACCTAGCAATAACAAATCAGTTGGCGGTAGATGACAAAGCTCCGCAGGCAATATCAACTATAAACGAAGTACGCATTCCCGCGAACACCAGCGCGCAGAAAGACAAAATACGTGTTTGGCATATTGTACAAAATGGTGGTAACACTTCTGTTGTGCCTGTAAATTCGTTCGATCTGGACAACGGAAGTGTAGTTATAACCGATGCGAACACGCTAAGCGCAGGTGTGGGCGTTTTTGCCGTTTCTGTTGCAAGCGAAAAGAAAGTAGCCGTATCGGCTATAGCGGCAACAAAGGTAGATTCCAGCGCTGGATACAACTTCCCAGATGTGGGCGGCAAAGTTACTCCGTCTGGCAAAATAAACTATGCGCCGGGCACCAAAGTTCAGTATACGTTTTTGCCGTTCAGCGGCTACGAGCTGGCTCGCGTCGATGTTTTACAGGGCACGGCTGGTTCGGTTATTGAATCTTACGCACCTGCTGCGCAGCAAGGCAGCGGCTTACAAGCGCTTCCCGGTTTGAATTATCTCGATTTCACAGTTCCTACATTGGGCAATGAATACACTATAGCGGCGTACTTCAAAGCAACAACAGCAGCGCAGGGTAAGCTGATTAATGTTTCAGTTGGAGCAGGCGAAGAAGACGCTACAGGTACCGTTACGGTTATTTCTGGCGAAATGTCCCAGACGGCAGATTCTACGAATACGGAAAGCAATCCTAAAGGGGTGTATTCCACGCTGTCGGGTGTTGCCACTTTCCAATTTAATGGAGTTAGCGGCAGCGTGCTTGACTACGTCGAGGTTGACCTGAATGGCACCGGCAAGCAACGCGCAAATGTTGTTGGCGACACACTTACCTTAACGGGAATAAATAACACTACCTCTGTGGTGGCGCATTTTAGGTATGGCACGCAAATTACTTATCCGAACCACACGGTTACTGTTACAAATAATTACACTCCCCAGACTACAGCAACGGATGCGGGCGTAAGCGTGGGACCAGCATCTTCTACCGTTGTGCATGGCGGATCGAAAATAATAAGCATGGAAGGCAATCAAAATACGTATTATTTGGCGAAGCTAACGGTTGATGGTGTGGCTGTTACACCAAGCATGACTGCTGCCGGCAGCTACATAATTACCGATGTTTTGGCGGACGTTGATGTTCAGGCTGATTTTAGGCTTGTGCAGCAGACGCGCGACATAGTGGTAACGGGCGGCGCAAATGGCACTGTTTCTGGAACTGGCGTTACTATGGATTCATCGGGCGCAAATGGCACGGTTACGTATTTGCATGGTCGAGATGTTGTTATAACTGCGGTGCCCAACAACGGCTACGAGGCTATTGTTAAAGTAAATGGTGCTACCGATGGTGTTGTGGCAGGTGTGAACAACAGCTTTACTATAGCTGGCAGCGCACTTGAAGATGCCAGTGCCAAAATTGAAATTGAGTTTAAAGACAAGGGCGATAAGCCCATAGAAAACCCGGTTACAGCTATATTCACAATAGAAGGCGATAGCTCTTATGGAACCGTGGCAGTACAGGGCAAAAGTTTGACCAGCGCATCGTCGCTTCAAGAGCGCACGGTGGAATTCACCACTTCCACTATAGATTTTACGGCTACGCCTAAGGCTAGCGACGAAGACAGCAATAACTATTACAGCTATTCGGTTGTTGTGAAGTGTGGTGCCGATATCTTGAACTCCACAAATGGCACCTATTCAATTCCAGCCGACAAAGTGAAGGCTGAAAACGGTGCCATAACGGTAACGTTTACACGCGCATCTTCACCAAAACCGCCTGCACCTATAACGTATCAGCTGCGTGGCAAGGTGGAAACTACTGCCAATTTCAGCGGTACAGGTACCATAAATCCAACAAATGCAACTTATACCTCTAACAGCGCAGATGCCGGAGTGTTGTTCACCATAACACCCGAAGATGGAACGCAAGGTCAGAAGAGCAAGTTGGCAAACGTTGCCGTGTCTTCTGGCGCAAATTCATCTTTGCCGGTGCTTACTTGGACAGGCGGCGATATACAACTAAATGCTCAAAGCGCAAACGGCGCTGCTTATACCTACATGTTGGGTCGCGCACTAATAACGCAAGGCTACGACACTGTTACTGCTTTCTTTAGCGAAGACCATACTGGTGAAAAGCTTACTGCGAAGGTGTCTTTTGCAGTGGGTACGTCGGCCGAGCAGCAAGCTTGGGTGCTAAATCCTGCATCTGGCGATGACATTTTCACGTCTCGGGGCAAACTTGTGAACTATGGTGGCAGCTTGTCGTTTACATTTAAGCCGGGCACGGGCTATGTTACGTACATGACCGTTAATGGTGTGCGCACGCAGGTGGGCGAAACGCATACCATAATGGGCATAACAAGCGACCAAGAAATTCTTATAGAATTCAAACAGTCTGATTACAGCGATCCGCCTGACCAGAAAGAATACTTCGATATATGGGTGTCTAGCGAGGGTGACGGCAGCATAGATCCTGCTGGTACGCCTGATGCCACTGGTAAGAATCGTGTGCAAGTGGCAGAAAATGGCAATCAGGCTTTCACATTCCAGCCCGGTGCAGGCATGCAACTTAGCCAGTTGATAGTAGATGGTAATCCTGTTGGCATAGAACTGAATTCAGTTGGAGAATATGTATTCGGCAACGTGCAACAATCACATAGCATTCATGCGGTGTTCGCAGCTGCGCCGAACAATAATCTGACGAAGTATACACTTGAGGCTGTTACGCAGGGCGGTGTTAATGGCGGCACACTAAGCAACAGCGGAAATGTTTACGCTAGCGCTAAGCAGCCAGCGCAGGTAACCGTAAGTCCGAATAGCGGGTTTGTTATTGGTGCAGTATTAATTGACGGGCGCGAACAGGCGCTTTCTGGAGCTGGCAGCGTGCTTTCGGGTAGCGTTTATGGTGCTACTTTGCAGTTGCCGTTTACGGGTACCGGTGATGTACATGCTGTGGTTGTGCGGTTTGTGCCAGACGATACGCGCGTAAGTGTACACACACAGGTGTTGGGCGTTGGCGGCACTATAAGCCCTTCGGGTAGTTCGCTTATAGCAGCTGGTAAAGAGCAAACTTTCACCATGAAGCCCGATGAAGGATACACTGCCGATTTCATGCGCCAAGTAGATGCCAATGGCAATGTTATAGCGAATTTATCGTTGGATAGCGCGTTTTCGCACACTATGAAAATTACAGCTGAAACTTGGATTGAGTGTGCGTTTAAGGAAGATGGCAACTCAAAGCCGCCGGTTAGCTATCCTGTAACTATTAAAGGTAGCGAAGGTGGAAGCGTGTCGCCTTCTGGAAATCAGTTTGTGGGCGCAGATAGTTCTATAACGATAACTGCAACGCCGAATGCGGGTTACAAAGTAGGGCAGGTACTTGTAGGTAGCCGCGATATAACGCAGCAAATGAGCGGCAGTACCATCAATATTAGCGGCAGCCTAATTGCAGAGCTTTCATCTGGTAGTGCTGCGGTAGATGTGAAGGTGATGTTTGAGCCTGTAAAATCTACTAAGGTGGAAATAAATCTATCTAGTACTAACGGTGGCACCATATCGCCCTCAGGCAAATATAACGCCACAATTGGCGAGACGCTGAATCTAACGTTTGTGCCCGAAAATGCCACAAGCGATATGATGAAAGAAATACAAATTACCTATTTGGGCGACGACGGCACAACTGAAGTGCAAACCATTCCGGCTAAGAATCAATACAGCTATTCGCTGGTAGTTACTGACCGCATAGTGGGCGTGCATGCTGTATTTGACAAGCGCAGCGCAGATGCCCCGGCAGCGAAATTGCGCAGCGCAACCGTAAGCATAGCCAGCGGATGCGAAAGTATGGGTAGGATAATTCAGCCTGCAAGTGGTACGGCTCAAGTGGCTGAAGGCGATTTTCTGCAGATAAGCGCCGAGCCTGCAAATGGATATAAAGTGCAAGGCATTACGCTAAATGGCTCATCAATTACAACCAAGCCGGGCAATGTATTCTTCGTAAACTACAATGCTCTTAGCGACGGCAGCAACAATTTAGTAGTGTCGTTTGCGCCTATAGCGCCTAAGGAAGTGCCTGTGTGGGTGCAGGTTTCTACTAAGAATGTGTCGGCATGGCCTGAAAACACCACCGTTCCTTACTACACAGCCGATGAGAACATATTCTTGTTCTATCCGGCGGCGGGTTATGTTGTAACTCGCTTGCAGGCAAGTTTAGATGGTAGCTCTAATCTGATAGACCTAGATTTCGAGCAGATAAGTCACGGCGAATTTATGAACAATATAGCCAATTTGAAGAGCATGAGGTCTGGTGGCTTAGTGAATAATGTTCGTAGTGCTGAAAACGTTGGCGCGACTTTAGGTGCACAGGCGCAAAGTAAAGCGGCGACCAATGAGCAGAGCATTCGCTACTATAAAACTGGGTTGCAATATGTGGACGCTACAAGTGTGGAACTTATTCCTACTGTAGAGCCAATAGGCAACAAGGAAGACAACGCACTTGGCACTCAGGGTGAACTAACAAATGCTAGCTTATTTGTAACCGGTGGCAGTGTGCTGGGTGCAGCTAGTCCAATGCGTGTTCCGGTGGGAAGCGATATTCCTATGAATTTGCAACCCGACGAGGGTAAAACTATCTCGTATATTTCACTGCATTATAACGATGGAAGTCGCAAAATTCTGCAAGATAACAATGTGAATGACGGCGCTTTTGTATTAGACGGCAAGTATACAACTAGCGATTTAGCGGCTGTTTATGTTGTGTTTAAGACCAGACCGGTTTTGGCAAATACTACTCCTGTGGAAATAATAGTGAATGGGCAAGGTGGCGCGGTAAGCCCCGGCGAGGGAGTCTTTGATGCGATAATTGATAAGCCGCAGACATTCACGTTTACCTACGATAACGACAAAGCATATATTGCTGAACTGAAGGTAAATGGCACTAAGGTATTTATAGATAAATTTGCCCAAAGTTATACATATCCGAATGTTGATAGCAATTTCACCAGCTTAGAGGTAACGTTTGCGCAGGGTAGTGCAACTAGTCCCAGTAATACCACTTGGCAAGACCCGCAAACACCCGGTAACTTCTACACTGTGGTTGGCGTTAGCGATGCGGGCGGCAGCGTGTGTCCGTCTAGCATAAGCGTTCAGGGCGACAAACTTGCAAGCCAAGCATTTACATTCCGCGCAAACGATGGGTATATGCTTACGGGTGCCGAAGTGCGCAGCGGATCTGCCAACGGAAACGTGGTAAAAACTTACACGCTTGACGAATTGCGCAGTATGGGAAATTGTCTTGTGCTGTCGGGTATATCTCAAAACTTGTGGGTGCGCGGTATTTTTGTAGTGGATGAATTTACGGTAGATGTAACTGTTGGTGAGGGCGGCACAGTTGCACGCGATGGGCGTGAAGTTAGCGCTACGCTTAGCGTGCCGGCAGGAGAAAAACTACTGCTAACTGAACGGGCTGACGAAGGTTATACGTTTGATGGTTTCCGCACGAAAGGGTACATGATTAGCTACGATGGAGTTGCCGAAGCACCGCAGATGATGGCGTTGGATAGTTCTGAAGCGGGCGGCGTTGATGCCGAGGCGCGCGCAGCTGAGGCACGTGCAACTGAGGCACGCGCAACCGAGGCACGCGCAACCGAGGTGCATTCGTTCACGGTGGGCGCGTCGGGCGGTCGCATAATTGCATCGTTTAACGAAAAGAAAGACGATCCTATTATTAATCCGCCAACTCCCGGGGTTGAATGTGTTGTTGACGCTTCGTCTTCTGGGCACGGCAGCATAACGCCATCTGGTAAGCATACATATGCTGCTGGTACTAGGGTTGAATTTACGCTTACTCCAGAGTCTTCGCAATGGCAAGCCGATAGCATTACTCTGACAAGTAAAGGACAAACACAGACACTGAAACCCACTACTCCTACTTCGTTTGTTTTAACAGTGGAGTCGGATTGCACTGTGGTGGCTAATTTCTCGGCTTTGGCTCCGGCGGGGTCAAATAGTGCTCCTGCTAAGGCGCTTCGCCACTTAACGTCTTTGGCGCAAACTGGCGATTTAACCGTTCCCGGCATTTTGGTGCTAACTGGTGTTGCGTGCGCGGCACTAGGCGTGGCTCTGTTAACTAACGGGCGCGGTCGCCGTCGCAAAAGTTATGGCAAACATGCGTAAATTCTGCCAGTTTTAACAGTTATTGTGAATTGCGGGCGCTCGTATGGGTGCCCGCAATTTATATGGTGTATAAAGTGAAGCGCTAGTAGATATGCCCCGTTCGCACGCGTTATAGGTTTCAAGCATGTAAAGATGCGCGTAGAAGAAGTGGTTTTGGCGTATCATTTCCTCCGGGCAAGCCTTTAGCCCGAAGAAGAGAAGGGGAGATCATGGCAGATGCTACTGCAGATACTGCTGCATTGGATCCCAATTTAGATAATGGCGCAACTATAAGGCGCGTTGCGGTTTCATCGTTTTTGGGTAATTTTATTGAGTGGTTTGACTATGCGTCGTATTCCTATTTTGCAACTGTAATAGCCGCGGTGTTTTTCGCTTCGGAAGACCCGACTGCAGCGCTTATTAGTACATTTGCGGTGTTTGCGGTGTCGTTCATTATGCGCCCTGTTGGTGCACTATTTTGGGGCAGCTTGGGCGATAAAAAAGGTCGCAAATGGGCGCTTTCCGTAAGTATATTCCTTATGTCTGGCGCAACATTTCTTATCGGCTGTTTGCCAACCTATGCAATGATAGGTTTAGGTGCGCCGCTGCTGTTGTTGCTTCTGCGCATGGTGCAGGGCTTTTCAGCTGCAGGAGAATATGCTGGTGCGGCAACGTTTTTGGCTGAATACGCTCCGCAAGATAAACGCGGCTTGTACTGTTCGCTAGTTCCGGCATCTACTGCTGTTGGCTTGCTTGTGGGTTCTACTCTGGCAACCATAATGACTATATTTATGCCTGAAGAAGCCGTAAATATGTGGGGATGGCGCATTCCGTTTTTATTGGCTGGTCCGCTTGGGCTTATTGCGCACTACATTCGCACTAGGCTTGAAGATTCGCCCACATATCAGTCAATGCAGGAAAATTTGGCGACTACTCATAGCGAAGGGCAGCATCCTATTCGCGATCTGTGTAAAAACCATTTGCGCGAACTTATTGTCTCGTTTGGCGCTTGTATGCTGAATGCAGTTGGTTTTTATGCAGTTCTAACATATCTGCCTACATATTTGGAAACGGCTGTGGGCATGCCTGCCGACGAATCGCAGCTGGCTACCACCATATCGCTTGTGGCATACATTGCATTCATATTCATATCGGGCAAAATATCCGATCGCTTCGGGCGCAAGAAAATGCTTATTAGCGCCTGTGTGCTTTTTATCGTGCTTACGGTTCCTGCGTTTATGTTGCTGAATACGGCACAATTCATAATAGTTCTTGGGGTAGAGCTGGTTATGTGCTTTGTGCTAACCATTAACGACGGAACGCTTTCCAGCTATCTTACCGAAACATTTCCTACCGATGTGCGCTACACCGGTTTTGCATTAAGCTTCAATTTGGCGAATGCTATATTTGGCGGTACCGCGGCTATGATAGGCACAGCGCTTATATCGGCAACCGGGTCTAATTTGGCACCGGCATGGTATATGGTGGTGGTTGCTGTTGTGGCGCTGGTGGCTATGATTTTGTCGCACGAGAACAGTCACAAGCACTTAGACGAAATAGGGAATTGACGGGCGCGAAGTAACATTTATATGTAAACGATATCCAACGCGCGAAACCGGGGAGACTGCGTTCAGAAGCTGCGCAGTCTCCACTTAGATTCTGACGATACGGAAGAGCTACGTTCAGAAGCTGCGCAGCCTTCACTACGCTCTTCCGCATCGCCAGAATCTTGTAGCTTTAACTACGTTTTCCTTATAACTAGCGGATAAAGTTTGTGCGTGCAGCAGGCTCAGGCGCGGGTGGCAGAATGCCTGCGGCTTCTCCGGCTTTTTGGCACTTCAGGTGATATGCCATGTTGTGCCCAAGCACGCGCATTGTGCGCAAGCCTTCGGCATCTTGTTCGGCATCTTCAGCACTGTTGCCGTAAACCATATTCCAATAGGATGACGATATAATCGGCATCTGCACGATGGTGTAGTACTTGTTAAGCTGATCGAATGTAGACGAGCAACCACCGCGGCGCGCCACAACAACTGAAGCTGCAGGTTTGAACGGATAAATGTTTACACCGCCTAGCGCCTGCGAATAAAACGACCTGTCCATAAACGAGGTTGTTGCGCCCGATGCTGCGGCATAGTGCACCGGTGTTCCGAATATGAACCCGTCGTAGTCGGCTGCAATATGATTAAATTCATTTACTACATCGTGGAAAGTGCATTCGCCTTCGTGCGTTGCGCAGTATTGGCAGCCAATGCATCCAGCTATGGGTTTTGCGCCCACCCAAAAGCGCCCTACTTCAATGCCGTCTTCCGTAAGCGCTTTTTCTATTTCATCTAGTGCGCGATTTGTAGTACCGTTTTTGTGCGGACCACCATTTACGAGCATTACTTTAATAGCCATGTTAACTCCTTGTTTTGCAGTTTATGCCATGGAATTATACTCTTCACGTTTGCGTGGTTTCTGCGTGCTATAAGCGAGAGTACAATTAGATTTGAGTATTCCGCCAGCGACACAGCGACAGGTTGCTGCTGGCGTTATTTGGGGATATGGCACAAACGGAGGATTTGTATTTATGATTAATCAAAAAATGTTCGACTTAGGTGCTGAACCTAATAAAATTCGCGAATTGTTTGCATACGGGCTTAAGCGCAAAGCTGAAATTGGTGCTGAGAATGTGTTTGATTACAGCATAGGCAACCCCAGTGTGCCGGCGCCGGAATGCGTGCATCAGGCATTTGTTGAGCAACTACAACAAGACCCGGTAGTGGCGCATGAATATACGCCCAGCCCCGGCGATCCAGCGGTGCGAAAAGCTATTGCTGACTACATAACAAGTGAATTTGGCATTTCGGCTACTGCTGGCAATGTCTATGTTACATCTGGGGCATCGTCAGCCATTGCTATAACGCTTTCGGCTATTTGCGAGCCGGGCGATGAGGTTATAGCTATTGCGCCATATTTTCCGGAGTATCGCACGTGGACGCACACCGCAGATTGTACTCTCGTGGAAATTCCCGCAAGTGTGCCCAGCTTCCAGCCCGATATAGCGGCAATAGAGGCGGCGATAAATGAGCGTACAAGTGCCATAATAATTAATAGCCCGAATAATCCGGTCGGCGCTGTATATACGCGCGAAAACTTGCAAGCGCTTGCCAAGATGTTAGCTGCTAAAGAACAAGAGCTAGGTCGGCGTATATTCATTGTGGCTGATGAGCCCTATAGGGAAATAACTTACGGTGCCGATATACCATATGTTCCGAATCTGTATGCAGACACTATAGTGTGTTATTCGTTTAGCAAATCGCTTTCGCTGCCGGGCGAGCGCATAGGGTACATTTACGTTAGCGACCGCATGGGCGATGCGCAAGCAATAAGCACAGCTGTGGCTGGTGCGGGCAGGGCGTTAGGTTACATTTGTGCGCCCGTTATGTTGCAGCGCGTTATAGCGAAATGCTTGGGCACGCCAAGCGATGTGGCTACGTATGCCTCCAACAGAGAACTGCTAACGCAAGGACTTAGCGAATTGGGTTACGAATATGTGCAGCCAGAAGGCGCATTCTATTTATGGGTTCGCGCTTTAGAGCCCGATGCGATAGCATTTTCTGAACGCGCGAAAGACTATGAGCTTTTGCTAGTTCCGTCTGACAGTTTTGGCGTTAAAGGTTGGGTGCGTCTGTCGTATTGCATTGCGCGCAGCACCATAGAGCGCAGTATGCCTGCATTCCGAGCCCTGATGGAAAGCTACAACGGTTAATGAGCTGCAATAGTTTGCCAGTTATGACAATTGACCGAACTTGTATATGCCTAACTAAAATGCCCTTTGTTGGTACAACTGCCAATAAAGGGCATTATTTTCTTTTTTGGATCTATGAATTTATACTTAATGTATTTAGCTTTGTATTAAATGCCAAACTCGGTAAAAAGCTGATCACGATAAGCTGGGTCTTTAGAGGCTTTAAGAACGTCAGCTTCACGTCCAGCGGCAAATAGGTGTTCGATAAGAGAGTCGTAGCGTGCGGCTTCCGTGCGTCCTTGTTGTAAGCCTTCAGTTCGTCCTCGCTCTAACCCCCGTTCTTCTCCCTCTTTTAGAGCAGCTCTGCGGGCTATACGTACTTCTCGCTCCCAATCTTCCCCTATTGTACTTACAGAAAACACCTTATTCACCCACTCTCTATCTTCATTGGCTCTATCTACTGCGCAAGCAATAGATGTAACTAGTTTGTCTTGTTTATCTATTTTACCAGTGGAGACATACTCCATAAAAGAAAGCAGGTGCTTATCTTTTGTCTTCTTATAATCTTTACAGTTAAGAGCAATCCAGTGTATACCGCTGTCTATATCTAAAGATGTGTCTTGTCTACATATTGGTTCTATTTCATAAATTGGAAGTCCTGCTTTGAAAGGATCGTGATTGCAAACAAAGATAATATAGCTTGTGTCTAGCTTATCGTAGTCTGCCCCTTTATCAAGCGATGCAGTATCAATAGATGCTTGATAGTATCTATATCTCCTAGCGATATCTGCTCTTTGTTGAATTTGTAGTTCTATGTCAAAAACTTCATGTTTTGTTTTAGCAAACAAATCTAACCTAACACTCTTAAAGTCTAGTCTAGGTTCTATTGCTTGTTCAGCGTTTTTATAGATTAGATCATCTATTTGTTTACCTAATACACACTCTAGAAAGTCTTTACATATTTCTTTTTGAATCATTACGCGATTAAACATAAATTGATTAGTAATAGAAACAGTAGCTTGCTCATCCATGTTTGTCTTTTCTTTCTCTAGAAGATTTATAAATCTTCTAATCAAGACTAGATTGCAAACCTTATATCTGTGTATCAAAAATGCGATATCAAGTGACATACAGATTTCATGTCAAAACCAACTGTGTACAACACCTATTGATATCTCAAATCTTCATAGTTGCAACTTTTAATGAATGTAAATCTTGCAGAAAGCTGGCATCCTTGGCAACTTTTAATAGGCAAAGTAACGGCACTTTAGTGGCATGGCAAACTTTTATTAAGAATAATGCGGAAGCGTGCTAAATGTACGATATCATTCAAACATGAAGCATACGGCTTTTAATAAAGAGGTGTGGCGCTCTATTACCCATTCACTTGGGCGCTTTATTGCGATCTTTGCAATAGTTGCGCTGGGGGTGGGTTTCTACGCAGGTCTTCAAATGACCGCGCCCGACATGCGCCTTGCTGCTGATAAATTCTACGACGAAACCAATCTGTTTGACATACGTGTTGTGTCTACTATGGGTCTTTCCGATTCCGATATTGAAGCGTTGCGGCAAATTGAAGGCGTAGAAGATGTGCAGGCAGCTTGGGAGACTGATGCTCAAGGCGAAGTGAATAGCGAGCCTTACACGTTTCGCATTCATTCGCTGGATGATTCTAGTGCCAACGAACAGCGCATTAACGATTTGGTTCTGGTAGATGGTCGTATGCCTAGCGCATCGGGCGAATGCGTTATTTCAGCCGACCGCATAATGAATGGTCCTGTGGGGTTGGGTGACACCATAACGCTTATTGAAGGCACCACCGAATTATCCGACACACTGAACCGGACGCAATTCACAATTGTGGGTACGGTAAGTTCGTCGTATTACACATCGTCTACCTCTATGGGTTCAACTTCGCTCGGTTCGGGCGTTATTCAACAGTTTATGTATATTCCTGCTAGCGATTTTTCTGCCGACTATCCCATAACCGAGGCATTTATATCCGTTTCGGGTGCGAAACAGCTTGAGTCTGGCAGCGAAGGTTATAACGATACGGTGGCTTTCGTGCTAAGCCGCATAGAGTCCATAGCCGATGCGCGCGAACAGGCTAGGGTTGACGAATTGAAAGCCGACGCGCAGCGCGAACTTGACGATGCGCGAAGCGAATACAATGCCGAGCGGGCTGATGCGGAAAACCAGTTGGCTGACGCGCAGCGCAAACTTGACGATGCGCTTTCCCAAATTCAGGAAAGCGAGCGCAAGATAAATCAAGGTCAGCGCGAATACGACAGCGGGAAGGTGCAGCTGGAAGAGCAGCGCAGCGCGGCTAAGAAGCAATTGGCTGATGCGCAAATCGAAATTGATAATCAGGCGGCACAGCTGGAATCAACAAAGACCACACTTACCGCACAGCAACAACAGCTAGAAGAGGCGCAGGTGCAACTTCAGCAGGCTCTTGTGCTTGATCCAACCAACCCGGCGCTCCAGCAGCAGCTAGCCGAAGTGCAGGCAGGGCTTGCAAAGGTCAATGCGGGTTTAGATCAAGTGGCGCAGGGCGAAACGCAGCTAGCTGCTGGACGACAGCAGCTGGAAGAACAGCGTGCGCAAGCAAATGCGCAGCTTGATGCCGCGCAAAAAAAGCTAGATAAAGCTGCATCCGATTTGTCTAGCGGGCGCGCGCAGCTAAAACAGGGAAAAGCAGATTACGAGTCGGGTTTGGCGGAATACGAGGAAAATCGCGAAAAGGCAAATGCGGAATTTGCTGATGCTGAAGCCGAACTAGCGGATGCTCAAGCTGACATAGATGCTATTGAGAAGCCCGATTGGCTTGTTATGGACCGCACGAAGAATTACGGTGTTGAAAGTTTCGCTCAAGATTCCACGCGTATAGGGCACATTGCCGCCGTATTCCCGCTAATATTTTTCCTAGTGGCTGCCCTTGTGTCACTTACCACCATGACGCGTATGGTCGATGAAGAGCGCATGCTTATAGGCACATATAAAGCGTTGGGTTATTCGCGGTCGCGCATAACATCGAAATACCTAATATATGCGGCTTCCGCAAGCATTGCGGGTTCTGTTGTGGGCATTGCGGCGCTGGCATTTACGCTGCCGGCTATTATTATGTCGGCATATTCAATAGTTTATATTGTGCCTACTGCTGGCTTGCAGATGGATTGGCAGGTTGCGCTTTTGTCGGCAGGCATGGGCGTGGGCATTACGCTTATCGCTACGGCCGCTGCCGCCATTTCCACACTTAGGGAATCTCCGGCGGCTCTTATGCTGCCGCCTGCGCCGAAAGCGGGTAAGCGCATTTTGTTAGAGCGCGTGCGCCCCGTGTGGAATAAGCTGTCGTTTTTATGGAAGGTTACATGCCGCAACATTTTCCGTTATAAGAAGCGTTTGATAATGACCATAGTCGGCATTGCGGGCTGTACCGCGCTGCTGCTAACCGGCTTCGGTTTGCAAGATTCCATCAACGACATAATAGATAAGCATTATGGGCAAATAGTGAAATATACAGTGGTTGTTACAGAAGAGGAAGATGCCTCCGATGCCGATAAGCAGGCTGTAAACGACGCTATAGCTAGCGTAGGTGCCGATACGCAAGTTGATGCACACGTGGAACTGATGGTTACTGTGGGTGGTGGATCGGGCGCTGTGCAGGCAAACCCGAATAAGGAAGACCTAACCACTGAAGTTATTGTGCCCGAAAACGAACAGGAATTTTCCAAGATATGGGCGCTGAAGAACCGCCTTTCTGGGGAAGATGTGCACTTGCAAGATGAAGGTGCAGTAGTTACTGAAAAGTTGGCTGCCGAAAACGAAATAAGTGTGGGCGACAATGTTGTACTGGCTGTGAAAGACGATATGGGTAACGCTACAGATCAGGTATTTGCTGTGCCAGTAACGGGCATAGTTGAAAACTATGTGGGACACAGCGTTTTTATGTCTGCTTCAGCTTACGAAAAGGCTTTTGGCGCCAACCCGCAATTCAGCACTGTGTATGCAAATATTCCCGAAGACGCCGATGTGCGCGGCAAGTTGGATGCTGAAATGCAGCAAATAGACAGCGTGCGCACGGTGGCTTATAACGACGAAACAATAGATAGCTACAAATCGGCACTAAGCTCTGTGAATATGGTTGTGGTTGTGCTTATTTTGGCAGCGGCAATGCTTGCCTTCATTGTGCTTTACAATCTTACTAACATAAACATTACCGAGCGTGTGCGCGAAATAGCCACGCTGAAAGTTTTAGGATTTACGGCTCGCGAAGTGCAGATATACATATTCCGCGAGACTATTATTCTGTCTGTTTTAGGCGCACTTGTAGGGCTTGTGCTGGGAATTTTCCTAGAGAATTTTGTGGTTGTTACGGCTGAGGTTAATCAAGTTATGTTTGGTCGTGATATCCATATTCTAAGTTTCGTTTTCGCGTTCTTGCTAACAATGTTGTTCACTGTTTTGGTTATGCTGGTCATGATGCGCAAACTTGCCAATATAGATATGGTTGAAAGTTTGAAGTCGAATGAATAGGGAGTTTTGGAAATCTTGCCCCGTGAAGCTGTGTTCAGAAGCTTCGCAGCCTTCGCTCCGCTTCACGGAGCAAGATTTGTGGTTCGCATCCTCGGGCTTCGCAGCCTTCACTCCGCTTCACGGAGCAAGACTCGTGGTTCGCCTCGCCGGGCTTTACGGAACAAGACTTGTGGCAGTTATTCATTAGGGCGCAACAGTAGGGAGTAGAAATGGCATTTTTGGAAGTGCGCGACCTTTGCAAAACATACAAGATGGGCGAGGTGGAAGTACCCGCTGTGCGCAGCATGACTTTCGACGTTAACGCCGGTGAATTTGTGGTGGTGGTTGGACCTTCGGGCAGTGGAAAAACTACGCTTTTGAATATGATAGGCGGTATGGACACCGTAACGTCGGGCAGCATAGAGTTGGACGGCGTGCGTGTTAGCGACTACACACCCAAAGAAGTTACGTTTTATCGCCGCTACGATATAGGTTTTGTTTTTCAATTCTACAATCTGGTGGCTAATCTGACCGCGCTAGAGAATGTAGAGTTGGCTAATCAGATATGCAAAGACCCACTGGATGCGGGCGATGCGCTGCGCTCTGTTGGTCTTGGGCACAGGATAGACAACTTCCCCGGGCAGCTTTCTGGTGGTGAGCAGCAGCGCGTAGCCATTGCGCGTGCATTAGCGAAGAACCCTAAGTTGCTGCTTTGCGACGAGCCCACAGGTGCGCTTGATTATGAAACTGGTAAGGCTATCCTAAAACTTCTGCAGGACACATGCCACAACACCGGCAAAACTGTTATGGTTATTACCCACAATCAGGCGTTCGAGCGCATAGCCGATAGGGTAATTCGCGTACATGAAGGTCATGTGGCTGCTGTAACTGTAAACGACAATCCAGATAGCGCTGAAACCCTAGAGTGGTAATAATGGCTGCCTGTTGCTGTTGTTGCCGCTAGCGACCTTTTGCCATTTTGGCAGCAATTTCTTCGGCGGATAGCTGCGTTTCTTCAAATATGCTGTCGGAATCTAGGTCGAATGCGGTATGCAATAACTGCACCGCGCGCTGAGTTTCGGCAGAATCTATAACCATAGAAAGCCTAATCGGCGATGTAGATATTGCCATTATATTTATGTTGTTTTCGCCCAGCGTGCGGAAAGCTAGCGCCGATACGCCCGGTGAAGATTTCATGCCTGTTCCCACCAGACTTATCTTGGCAATGTCTTCTTCCACGTCTACCGAATCGGCACCAATTTCCGGAATAATTACGTCAAGCGTTTCACGGGCGCGTGCAAGATCGGATGCGGGGCATGTAAATGAAATGTCGGTTGCCCCATCGCGGGATGTGTTTTGGATAATCATATCCATGTTCACCATGTTAGCAGCCAGTGCGCTGAATACTTTTGCCGCAACGCCCACAGCGTCGGGCACGTGGCGTATAGTCACCTTTATCTCGGAAGTGTCGTGTGCAATGCCGGTTATAACGGCTTCCTCCATTTTTGGATCCTCCTTGATATAGGTGCCGGGCGCATCGGAAAAAGCCGAGCGCGAATGTATTACTACGCCCCATTTTTTGGCGAATTCCACGGCGCGGCTTTGAAGCACGCCGCTGCCTGCGCTGGATAACTCCAGCATATCGTCGTAAGAGATTTCGTTAAGTTTGCGTGCGCGCGGTGCAATGCGCGGGTCGGTTGTGTATACGCCATCTACGTCGGAATATATTTCGCAAACATCGGCACCGATACCCCAAGCAACAGCAACAGCTGTGGTGTCAGAACCACCGCGACCTAGCGTTGTTATATCGCCATTCGCATCAATTCCCTGAAAGCCCGCTACAACCGGTATTATGTCAGCCTCTAGTGCGTTAAGTATGCGTTCGTTGTGTACTTTCACTATTCTGGCTTTGTTGTGCGTGCCATTCGTTTCTATGCCTGCTTGGCGACCTGTGAAGCTCATGGCACGCAGCCCCATGCTTTCAAGCGATAGCGCCAACAGTGTCATAGAAACCTGTTCGCCGGTTGATAGCAGGCGATCCAGCTCGCGTGCCGGCGGGTTTGTGTTTACGGCATTCGCTAGCCCCATAAGCTCGTCAGTTGTTTTGCCCATGGCAGATACTACGGCTACAACCTTGTCGCCGCGCTCTTTCATGCGCGCTAGGCGTTTTGCAACGTTTTTAATGCGCTCGGGCGATGCAACCGATGTGCCGCCGAATTTTGCAACTATAAGAGTCAACGCTCTTCCAAATCTTTCTCGCAGTTAATCAAACCAACGCACTATTATAATGCCCGCAAGCCCTACGTTTGCGCTTAAAAAGAGAAAACATGCTAGGCGCTGTTGCATGTAACGTATCTGGATAATAGGCGCTATTGCATGTAACGTATCTGGATAATGCATCTTATTAGACAAATATCCGAAATTTCGCTCATAATAATATAGACACACGCGAAAGGTGCTTAAATATGGGCAGATCAGGTGGTGGCAGCTTCGGCGGCGGAGGATTCGGTGGCGGATTCTCTAGCGGAGGCGGCGGTTTTGGCGGAAGTTTTGGTGGCGGTAACAGAGGCGGCGGCAGAAGCGCGGGTGGCGGTCCGTCTTATGGCGGCGGCTATCACGGCGGCGGAAGTTGGCTTGGCGGTTTTCTGTGGGGAAACCTTTTAGGTTCATCGCGCGGTCAAACCGTTGTGGTTCAGCAGCCGCAAGGCGGTGGCGGCGGCGGCGCGGGGTCTGGCGGTCCGGGTGGTCCGGGGTCTGGCGGTCCGTCGGATGGCGGAATGCGCGATCCTAATTCCAAACAGTCAAACAACTTGGGCTGTCTTTGGATTGTGCTTGCAGTAGTTGTGCTTGCAATTATTATTGCGGTGTTCTCGGGCACATCGTCTGTGCCGGCTTCTACGGTAGATCGCACTCCTTTACCTGCAGGAGCTGCCGAGGTTAGCGAATACTACACCGACGAAGATGGCGACTGGATACATACTCCTGCGAAACTGGAAGAGGGTCTTCGCCATTTCTATGATGAAACCGGTGTGTGGCCCTATGTGTATATTCTTCCGAATGGCTATACCACATCTAGTCAGCAGTTAACCGATATGGCGCAGCAGCTTTACGGCGAGTTGTTTACCGACGATGCGCATTTCTTGCTAGTGTTTTGCGACAACAACTCTGGTGGCTACAACTGCGGCTACTATGGTGGTCAAGCGGCTCGATCGGTTATAGACGATGAAGCGGTGCAAATATTAGCCGCTTATTTAGAAATTAACTACGACGATATGTCGCTAAGCGAAGAGCAAATATTTAGCAACACGTTTTCTCAGACCGCCGATCATATAATGAGCAAAACTATAAATCCGGTTATTCCGATAGCGATTGTTGCCGGCGTTGTTATTGTGGTTGTTATAGTGGCGCTGCTTATAAAGCGCGGGCGCGATGCGAAAAAGCGCGAAGCCGATCGAATGGAGCGCATACTGAACACGCCGCTTGATCAATTTGGCGACAAAGATTTAGAAGAGCTTGAGAAAAAGTACGAGGATGGCGCTGCGGCATCAGGGGCGCATAACGATGGTGTTAATACCGCTGTGGCGGACAATAAGGCTGATAAGCCGGAATAGGAGTTGAAAATGGCAGGAATACTGGATAGATTCGCTTCGATCATAAAGGCGAATATCAACGATCTTCTGGATAAAGCCGAAGATCCGGCGAAAATGGTAGATCAGTATATGCGCGAACTTACTGAAAGCTTGGCTGAAGTTAAGGAAGCCACAGCTGGCGTTATGGCTGAAGAAACTAGATGCAAGCGCTTGGTGGATGAAAATGCTGGCGAGATGGCTAAATACGATGGTCTTGCACGCAAAGCGCTGCAGGCGGGAAATGAAGATGACGCGCGTCAGTTCTTAGCAAAGAAACAGCAGCTAGAGGCAAAGAATGAAGGCTTAACTTCGGCGTATGAGGCGGCAAAAGCCAATGCTGATAAAATGCGTCAAATGCATGACAAGCTTGTGTCCGACATAGAGCTTCTAAAGGGTAGGCAAGAGGCAATAAAGGCGAAAGTGGCTGTTGCGAAGACGCAGGATAAAGTAAACGACATTTCTGCGTCGGGTGCTAAGGCTGAAGGTGCTATGAATGCGTTTAATCGCATGGAGAGCAAGGCTGACGCAATGCTGGATAAGAGCAACGCGATGGCAGAATTGAACGCTCAGCCGAAAGATAGCGCTGATGAACTAGCCCGCAAATACGAAGAGGCTGGCAGCACGGCTGCGGTAGATGATGCGTTGGCGAAGATGAAAGCCGAAATGGGTTTGTAATTCTAGCCTTCAAAAACGGCATGCACTAGGTATTCCACGTTGCCTTTAGGTCCGGTTATGGAAGATTTTTGCGTGTTGGTTACGCGGAAGCCCTCTTTTTCGAGGGCTTCTTTTACTTCTGCCACTGTGCGAACACGAATTGTTTCGTTGCGCACAACACCTCGGTCGGTTTCTTCGTGGCGCGATTCAAATTGCGGCTTCACTAGCCCAATAAAAACGCTGCCGCGTTGGGCTAGCTTGGGAAATATGGGCGCTAAACTAGCAAGCCCAATAAAACTTACATCTATCACTATTAGGTCAAATGGTGCGCCTAGCTCTTGCGGATTTGCCAATTTTATATTTGTGCGCTCAAATACTTCAACGCGTGGGTCTGTGCGGATGCTCCACGCAAGCTGTCCGTAATTTACATCTACACACGTAACGCTTTTTGCGCCAGCCTGTAGAAGGCAATCTGTAAACCCACCTGTAGAAGATCCTATATCTATGCAGCGCATGTTGCTAACGTTTTGCCCGAATGCGTTTAGCGCACCTTGTAGTTTATGACCTCCGCGCGATACAAATTGCTTTTCGTGCTTTACGAATAGATTTACATTTGGTGGCACCATCATAGCGGCACTTGATGCGTATACGTCTTCTACACGAACTTCGCGCGCCAATACGCGGCGCAGCGCTTCTTCAGCATCAGCGCAAATGCCTCGTTTAATTAGCAGTTCGTCTAAACGTATTTTCTTCTGAGCCAAAATACTGCCTATCTAAATTTTAGAGACTGTAACTACTAGGGTGGAACAACTTCATAACTATAGATATGTTTTTATATCATCCGGACACCTGCTGGGTATATGGGTGAGGAAGGCTCAGTCGCTCTACAGTCCTCGCTCGGCAGAAATGTCCACAGGACATTTCTGTTCGCTGCGGAACTCGCTTTGTGAGCACACCCTCACCCATGTACCTAGCGGACAACTTGTACTAAGAAACTAGCAGCTGTGCAATTTGTACTGCGTTCAGCGCTGCTCCTTTGCGAATTTGGTCTGCTACATTCCAGAAAGCAAGACCATGCTCTACGCTGTTGTCGCGGCGCAGGCGACCAACAAAAACACCGTCGGTACCTGCCAAAATGCCGGGCATTGGGTATTCGCAGTTTTCCAAATTATCCATAACTTGTACGCCATGCGCGGAACTGAGCGCTGTGCGTGCCTGTTCTACTGTAACGTCGTCTTCAAATTCTACATTTATGGCTTCACCGTGGCAGCGCAGCACGGGCACACGCACGCATGTGGCGCAAACGGCTAAATCGGCATCGCCCATAATCTTTTTCGTTTCTACCACCATTTTCCATTCCTCTTTAGTCGAGCCGTCTTCCATCGGCACGTCTATATGGGGAATGCAGTTAAATGCTATGCGATGCTGGAAAGCGTTAATGGTAAGTTCGTCTTCCGGTGTTCCGTCTAAAAATTCGCGAGTCTGATCGTACAACTCTGCCATAGCGGGTGCACCTGCACCGCTTGCCGCTTGGTAGGTAGAAACTACTACGCGCTTAATGCGCGATAAATTGTAAAGGGGCTTTAGCGCCACTACCATTTGAATTGTTGAACAATTCGGATTAGCTATAACACCCGAATGCCACTGAATGTCTTGTGGATTAACCTCGGGCACCACTAGCGGCACATCTGGGTCCATGCGAAAAGCGCTGGAGTTGTCTATCATAATGGCACCGGCATTCACGACAGCTTCACGCATTGCCTTCGACACGCTAGCGCCCGCGCTAAACAGCGCTATGTCTACGCCTTTGAAAGATTCGGGCGTCATTTCCTGCACAACAAGTTTGCCGGCAGAAACATTGCCGCAGCCCTCAAATTCCAGCTCTTTACCGGCGGAGCGCGCACTTGCCAAGGCGCGCACTTCAGATGCCGGGAAATTTACATCATGCAGAACCTTGAGGAATTCAGCGCCTACAGCACCGGTGGCTCCCGCCACAGCAACAACAGGGTTTTCTGGCATCTTCTTGTCCTTTGTCATTTCGATTCCTTTCAAGATTCGCAGTCAAGCTATTATAGCTACTGTACTAATAATGTTTAGGTAAGCGAACACATGAATGGAGACGATATAGATGAAACTGGCAATAATGCTAGGAGATGGGTTCGAGCCAATAGAAGCTATGTGTCCAACTGATGTGCTGCGGCGCGGTGGTGTGGACGTTACATTAGTCTCTGTAATGCCAACGAAGCACGTTATTGCAGCGCAGGGAATTACGGTTGTGGCTGATGTGGTTGTGGCAGACACCGACCTGATGGAATTCGATGCGATATGCCTGCCGGGCGGTATGGGCGGCGTGGAGAATTTGACCAAGTGCGACAAATTGACTGCAGCGCTGCCAAAGTTTATGGATGATGGCGGTCGTATGGTGGCTGCCATATGTGCCGGACCAACAATTTTGAGTTCGCTCGGTTTGCTGCATGGACGCAAAGCAACGTGTTATCCCGGATGTGAAACCGATTTTCCCGAAGGCGTATATTGCGGTCAGGACGTATGTAAAGATGGCAATCTTATTACGGCTAGTGGTCCTGCTTATGCGCTGGAATTCGGCGTAGAACTGCTGCGTGCGTTGGCGGGCAATGCTGTTGCCAGCCAAGTAATGGAAGACATGCTTATAAAAGGCTAGCTAAGTTACTAGTTAAAATACTAGCGCGAATTTGAACTGGGAGTGGCGTTTGAACACTAAAGTTGCTGTTTGGGTGGTGCGCATAGCGTTTTTTATTGTTTTTGCGTGGAATGTGATGTGCGCTGTGCAATTCATTTGTTGGCCTTCGGCTTATATAGGTGCATATCAGCTGCAGGGTGGTGGCGCTGCGGCTGCCATTCAAGGATTAGGCGTGGCGTTTCTTATGTGGAATGCCACATATCCGGCTTTTATTTGGAGACCACTTCGGTTCAAGGCGCTTGGCGTTGTAATTTTGGTTCAGCAGGCTATAGGGCTTTGTGGCGAATTGTTTATCGCTTCCACGCTAGATGCCAGCCTTCAAGTGTTAAGCCAAAGCATTGCGCGCTTTGTCGGCTTCGATGCGATAGGTTTAGTAATAATGGCTGTTGCTTTTCACTTTTTGCGCAAAATTTCTAGCGCCGCTTCCGCCTGATTTTCGCCCTTCTTGCATTTTGGCTTAGTTAGCGGACAATGCTTTTTGCAGCCTGTGCAATGCATGTTTTTTAACTTCTTTGGCTTCGTGCCTTTGTTTTTCTTCGCATGCTTCTTTTTCTTTTTATCAGACATATTTGGTCTTTCTATAGTGCTACCAAGGGATAAGCAGATATCCCGCGGCGCAAACAACAATAGCGGAAATTGCTCCAACTATAACATCGCGTGGAAAGTGTACGCCACCTACTACGCGAATTACTGCCATTGCGCACGCTAGAACAAGCAATGCAGTTCCCACAATTGGTTGATAGAGCATCCATGTGCAGGCAATAGTGAACATACTAAATGTGTGTCGGCTGGGGAATGAATGACCGCGAGTGTTCTTCGGTATAAGCGGGGCTGTGTCATTTACTTCGTAGGGGCGCGGCGCGTTTACTATGTTGCGAAATATGCTTACGCCCACAAACCCTATAGCTGGTACAACAATGCATCGCAACAGCATTTGGCGGTCGAAAATAGCAAGCAAAACTAACAGCAAAGGATAGGCTATGTATCCAATGGCTGTTAGTATTTTGCTGGCTTGCGCTAGTGTCATCTATTAAAGAATATTCTTTATGCGCTCTACTGCTTCACGGGTGGCATCGGCACCGCCGAATGCGGTTAGGCGTATGTAGCCTTCACCGGCTGGTCCGAACCCGGCGCCAGGAGTTGTTATGACATTCGCTTCTTCAAGAAGCTTATTGAAGAAATCCCAGCTGCCCATTCCGTTTGGCGTTTTGCACCATATATACGGGCTGTTTACGGCACCATATACGTGAAGTCCTGCGCTTTCCAACCCCTCTTTAATTATGCGCGCATTATTCAGGTAGAAATCTATTACCTCGCGTATTTGGCGTGCGCCTTCGGGCGTATAAATGGCGGCGGCACCTTTTTGGATTATGTATGACGCGCCGTTGAACTTTGTAGATTGTCGGCGCATCCAAAGCGAATTTAGGCTTTGACCTTGGCGCTCTAGTTCGCGCGGGATAACTGTGTAACCGCAGCGCATACCGGTGAAGCCGGCGGTTTTGCTGAAGCTGCGGAATTCGATGGCGCATGTTTTTGCGCCGGGGATTTCGTAAATGCTGTGCGGTAGATTGTCTTCGGTGATGAAGCGCTCATAGGCTGCGTCGAACATGATTATGGCGTCGTGGTTGTTTGCGTAGTCTACCCAGCGTTGTAGTTGTTCGGTGTTAAGAGCGGTTCCTGTTGGGTTATTGGGCGAGCAAAGATAAATTAGGTCTACATCTGTGTCGGGCAGCGCGGGGCAAAAATCGTTTTCAGCTGTGGTGGGCATGTATACAAGGTTTGTCCACGCCTCTGCGCTGGGGTCGTATTCGCCAGCTCGTCCTTCTATGGCATTGCTGTCAACGTATACAGGGTAAACTGGGTCGCAAACGGCAACTTTATTGTCGCGCGAGAATATGTCACCTATATTGCCGCAGTCGCTTTTTGCGCCGTCGCTTACAAAAATTTCGTCGGGCGATATGTCTACACCGCGAGCCCGAAAATCGTTTTCCGCAATTGCTTCACGCAGAAAATCATAGCCTTCGTAAGGACCGTAACCCTTGAACGTGTCGGAAGATGTTTGTTCGTCTACTGCTTCGTGCATTGCTTCTACAACAGCGGGAATAAGCGGCTGGGTTACATCACCTATACCTAGCTTTATTAGTTTCGCATCTGGGTGGGCTTGCTGATATGTTTCGGTGCGCCGTGCAATTTCGGCGAAGAGGTAGCTACCGGGTAATTTCGCAAAATTTTCGTTTATTTTTGCCATCGAAGGTTCTCCTTTTAGTTACATGCATAAGTTAGTCGTTTATATTTTCGCAACAGTTCGTTTCATGTATGTGTCATTTGTAAAATATGGCGCAATTATTCGGCGTTTCGTCAACTTCCACGCGCGTAACTGGCAATCCTATGTCTATAAGGCAGTCGAAAAAGAAACGTGCCAAATTTTCTGCGGTAGTGCGAAACGGCAGCATCTTTAAGCTGAAGCCTTCGGATTCAAGTGCGCGGATGGTTTTTTTCTTCAGCGTGCCCTCTTCAATTAAAAATGTATGGTCGAATTCGTCAGCCAAACTGCGAACTATGCGCTTGAACTGCGAGAAATCGCACACCATATCGCGTTCGGTACCTTCGTCGCCTAGTGTTTGAGAGCTAATAGTTACTTCGATACGCCAGCGATGCCCGTGTAGATTTTCACATTTGCCGTAATAGTCGGCTAAGAAGTGCGCCGAGTCGAAGAATGCTTCGGTTTTTAATTCGTACACGCTTCCTCCTAAGCAATTTGGGTAATAATAGTGACAAGCGTTTGTATCTAAGATTCTAGCCATTTTAAGTTAACGTGTGGTTTCGCAATACATTGCCCGTGTTTTCAAAGCTCAAAAAAAGCGTCAAAGCTAAAAGCTTCAACATAGGGGGCAATTATGATTAGGAACAATTTGGAAGCGTTAGAAGTGTTGGAGGGCATGTTGATTGTGCTCGAAGACGAGTCAACCGATAGGGGAGATGCAAAGCTTTGGATGCTAATTGTGCTTGTGCGCGCTGTGCACAGTTGGCTAGAGAGTGAATCTTTCGCTTAGTGAAGCGCCGATGGTATGTGCGTGGGGTGCACTAGTCTTGCGTAACATGCGTCGGTTTTATCGAAGATTTTCAATTCGGCACGCGCTGCGTGCCGAATTGAGTTGGTCTGACTAGACTGCATAAGAAAGCTTGTGATTGGTGCGCTTAGCGCTTTATTAACATGTAGGATGCCGAAGAACTTTTCGATCACATTCGCAACATTCGTTCCTCCGAAAAGATGCTGTATCGTCAGGTGTTCAATCTGTACGCGACTGCTGTTGACTACAATCCCTATGCAACTGAGTCAATCAAGTTCTTCAAAATTGTTCAAAATAAATTGCATTACGGCGCGTACGGACATACGGCAATTCATGGCGCAGAGGCACATTCCAACTTATATGAGCGATTATATCGAGCAGCTTGATAATGTTTTGGCTGCCTTTGGGTATATTTTCGATAAGAATTATACCCTTGCTTTTGCCTGCTTAAATTCTCAAAAATACTAGTTATTAATTATGAGACAAACATTGTTTGATATATAATCTCATAAATATATGCCAGTATTTATGAGACAAGGAATTGGATATGGAATTTGCCATTTTTCCAGATAGTGGTAGATATTATTCAGGCAGCGAACGCAAGATATCAATATGAATACACAGATATTATGCGTATGCTACATGACAATAGTAAATTAACAAATGTTTCGGAAACTATAAGTACCTTTTGGCGCATGTATATTATTGACGCGCTTGTCGGCAATATTGCGGGCATTAGTGAAATTCGGCGAGATTTTTATATCAAGATGATAGATTTGCGCTATAAGATTATTTTGCATGATGCGTACATCGCCTTTAGGGGTGAGGCTTTATGAAAAGCATTACAACCCAAGGGGTAATTTGCTTGCGGGACCCTAAGGTGCTATTTGAATACTGCATTGCTCGGATTGGTTACACTGAATACGAAGACGAAACATTTGAATACTCAATCAAGCCTAACTATAGCGTTATAGATTTACTTGAACCCCCTTCTTTTCAAGGAATTCCCGGGATTAATTTGGACTTACACAGAGAAGAATACATTCGCAAAAATGTTACGCCTGTGTTTATTAGCGAAAGAACGCCTGCGGAAAATCGTGAGGATATTCGAGAACTACTAGACGCTGAAGGGATGGAATATCTAAATCGTCTCGAGTGGTTAATACGCACTAATACGCGCTATTCGGGTGACAATTTATATGTTCGTATGGCATCAGAAACAGACGATGAGGTTTTTAGTGTGTCTGATTTAAGTAATGTTGGTTTGAGATCTTCAGAAACACTACGGATTATATTGGAAGCGATTTGTGCTGGGCGCATTATAGATGGCGATGGCTTTCGTATAGACGATTCTAATCGTGGCGAATTTTATGCATTGCTAACTCCAATTTATTTGAAAGAAAAGAGATACATTGATGATAGGCGCCGAGAGGGTATTGAGACTGCAATGAACCTGCAAAAGTTGGGTCGCCCCTTAAAGGCGGTAGATCAAATAAAACTTATCGACGCGATTGATCGGTACAAAAATGGCGAAATAAAAATGGAAGAAGCTTTGGAGATGGCAAAAGTAAGTCGAGCAACTTTTTATCGCCGGATGAAGCAATTCCAGCCTTCGCAAGGCGCACGTAATTAACGGCTGAAGATATCATCATTACGGTAACGTTATAGTCACGCTTGCGCATCAACGCTGCGCACCTAAATCTTTCGTTTGCCTGCGTTTCTAAAATGTGTGTAGGCACTACGAAAGGTACTTCCATGGCATATAACGCAAACCATGACAAATTCGCAAAAGGCACCGAGCGACTTGTCGATCCGATGACTGTTGGTTCCATACATTTTTTGCAGCAGTTTTTTGATGTTGTCCCGAAGGGTATTCAGCGCAAAATTATGGCACGTACCACCAAGAAAACCCCGCATATGGGATTTATAGTAGAGCCATACGCTTTCTTTCTTGTTTATGAAATTACGGATAAAACGTATGCCACGCAGCTTCTTCCGTCTGGGTTTAAATTGGCGCAATGTAGCGTATTTGCGGGAGATGAGCCCGCTTATTACGCAATTATGAGCTTCTTCCGCGTACATACAAGCGCATTTTGGGGAAGTCGTGCCGAGCTGTATGTGATGGCTGAAGACGAGGCAACTGGTCTTATGAGTTGGGTAATTATTGATTACCTTAGCGACACCATTAGCTATGACCGAGCTTTTGGTTTGCGTGGACCTTCCGTCAGCCATTCTGTTGTTACTACAACCAGTGATGGACGCATGCTGGTTGATATGACGGCACGTGATGGGCAGTCGTATGCTGCATTTTCCGCTGCTCTTGATGGTTCGGAAATGCGCAGCCTTGATAAACGCATGTGGATAGAGGGCAACTTGTCTATCGCTTACGGCAAAACATTGTCGTATGACCAAGCTGATATTTTTTCGCTGACATTTTATCCAGAGGAAATGGCAAGTGCCTTAGACGTTCCGCTGGAAAGTTTCGCGCTGAAAAGCATTTCGTGGTACTCAAGTATGCTTTCGTCTAATCCTGCAAAGTTGGTATGTTTCCCTTATGCTCAGCATTTACTGTCCGACAGTCCCGGTGCTGCAAGCGAACATTCTAGCGAGGCAGATTTAATTTGCGCGGCTGAGTCTACTGATTTTGAAACTATGGAAACCTTCAAAGTGGGTTCTGCCAAAAAGATGATGGCAATATCTACTGCCATTACGCTTGGGGTTTCGGCTGTTGCATTGATAGGAATTGCTGCTCACTGTTACCACCTTCGTTATAATAAGCTTCGGGAATGAGGCTCTCCCAAGGCGTTTGCCTGAACCGCGAAACAGCTGATGGCTTTACAACTTTTCTACTTTTAGCGCAGAGACGCTTGCTGTGTTTGAGGCTGGCGATATCTTACTAGCGATAGCTTATGCCGCCGCTAGCTGTGTGCTTTGTGTTTCCGCTGCGTTTTTAGGCGAAATTGCTTCTTCGGCTATTGCCGTGTAAATATGATTGCTTCGTTTTGTGCGCAATAGGTGGGTTGCCTGCGGACATTTGGATGCGGACAACCCACCTATATATTTGCATATAGACAGAAAAGTGCGTAAGACTCAGTCCATCGCAAAG
>NZ_JAAKEG010000015.1 GCF_011039075.1 Adlercreutzia sp. ZJ304 | reverse complement strand
AAGCCAATAAAGATAGAGAGTGGGTGAATAAGGTGTTTTCTGTAAGTACAATAGGAGAAGATTGGGAGCGAGAAGTACGTATAGCCCGCAGAGCTGCTCTAAAAGAGGGAGAAGAACGTGGGTTAGAACGTGGGCTGGAACGTGGACGAGCGGAAGAAGCAGCTCACTATAATTCTCTTATCGAACACCTATTTGCCGCTGGACGTGAAGCTGACGTACTTAAAGCCTCTAAAGACCCAGCCTATCGTGAACAGCTATTCAAAGAATTTGGAATATAAGACTGCGGTCCTCATCAAACCTCTTGTATGAATATAGCAAAAAACAACACCCCTGCTAACACTGTAATCGTGTCACAAAATGTGTTCACGGGGCTGAACGACGAAGCAAAGCCGCTAGCCGTAGGCATATATGCCGACCGCATATGCTGGGTAGCACCCGCTGCACATATAGTAGAAATGCTGTCGGACGAAGCCGACACAACCACCACACCTGCATCCAAAATAGCCACAGCACTTACCACTGAATTCCCCACTAGCAAAAACGCTGCAATACTCAACTACAAAAACGCCTTTGTAATGCCCGGATTTCACGACGCACATCTGCACTTTTTTCATTCTGCACTATATGCGTCGCCCTTGGCAGAGCAGTTCGTAGGCGCAAACGAACAAGATTGCGTGGAACGACTTGCCCCGTTAGCGCAGCGACGCCCGAAAGGTTCATGGCTACTAACACAAGGATGGCGCGAATATCTATGGAATCCACCGGTTATGCCGTCCAAACATTCACTTGATGCAGCCTACTCCGACAGACCGGTAGCTATGTATTCCGGCGATGCCCATACACTGTGGCTAAACTCTTGCGCCATGGAAGAATTGGGGCTAAACCCAAGCTCACAAGCTCCATTAGGCGGCACATACGAAAAAAATGCCGCAGGCGAACTTACTGGCATCGTGCGCGAAACCGCCGCTATGGAACTTATGCCGAAAATAGTTGCCACGTTCAGTACCGAAGAATTATTGGATGCATATCGCAATTTCCAAGCACAACTTAATGCGCATGGCATAACGGCAATATGCGATATGGCACTTAGCGCTACACCCGGTGTCGATTTCGTGCGCGACGACTTATTTCAACACTTAGAAAACACTGGCGAACTTACTGTGCGCACGCATTTATTCCCCACGCTTTTATCCGGCACTACGCGCCTTAGCGAACTGCAAGCCCGTCTGCAAAGCCCAATGTTGCGCGCCTGCGGATTCAAACAATTCTTTGACGGCGTATCCAGCCAACACACCGCATGGCTGCACAAACCATATACAAACGCACGCTTCCCCGACGATTGCGGGCGCCCCACAATTAGCCCACCTGCCATGAAACAGCTGGTGTTTGAAGCTGCACGTGCCAACCAAAGCGTGCGCATCCACACAATAGGCGATGAAGCCATACACCAAGCACTAGATATTTTTGAAAAATGCCCTACACCAAAACCCATTTTCACTTTGGAACACGTAGAAAACTTCCAACCACACGATATAGAACGCCTTGCAAATTTAGACGTAATTGCCTCGGTGCAGCCACGACACATAACGCTGGATCCCGGAGGTCCCAAGCGCGATCTTGGAGATGAGCGGCTGCCTTATATTTGGCCGCTGCGTACACTTTTGCAATCGGGGGCAACGCTAGCTTTCGGCACCGATTCGCCGGTTACAAATATAGACCCGCTGTCTGCTGTGTATACCGCCGTTACCGGTCGCGACGCAGACACCAGACTGCCCTCAAGCGACTGGTCAGTCAGCGAACATATAACTGTAGCCGAAGCATTGCGCGCCTACACTTTAGGAAGCGCAATGGCTACTGGTCGAGCAGATGAGCTTGGCAGTCTCGAATCCGGCAAGTTTGCCGACATAACCATACTTAGTAGCAACCCACTAATATGCGATACAGAAGATATACCCAACATAAAAGTTTTAGCTACCTATGTGGGTGGCTTTTTACGCTAGCGCAACCTCAGTAGCCTATTTTTTTGGGCGAAAATTCCCCAACAAGTCGTATATTTTCCAAAAAATGGTACTCCGCGTTACGCTAGTGCTGTCCGACTCAACTGTAGCTTTTTGCGCTTTCTGGCTGTAATGCGGGTTATTCTTCTTGAAAAAGTGGTTACAAATTCTCGTGATAATAAGACCCAGAACACCCACTACAGCAAAGCTTGCGGCTAATTCCAATACGGATGAGTTGTTATCTATAACTGCATAAAGCGAGGCTAGCCCGAAAAATATTGATATGGCTGCACAAAGCACGGTAAATACACTAATAAGCACCTCTTTAGCGCGCGCTTTAGAGTGCACATAAGTAACTACCATGTATATAACAATAGCCAGAACTATAAGCGCTATTACTAGCGGTAAACTGCGCGAAAGTCGAGCAAGAAGACCTATCATAATATGGCTGCTTTCAAACTGCTTAGCGTTGTTGCGCGTGCCCACCAACCATTCGTTCTGGCTTCAGCGGCAATACGTGATGCTTGCGAAAAACTGTCAGTTATGGCAAATGTGCAAGAACCGCTGCCGCACAGTAATACTTGGTTGCAAACTGCAGACGGCGCTGCTGCAGATATATCCCCCGCAAGATATTCCTCTAGCTTTTCGCGAACGCTAACCAATTCAGGCACCAGAAATTCTGCCGCAGACGAAAGGTTGTTATACAGCGGAACTTCGCTAGCTAATTTCGCACTTTCAACCTGCGCCAGTAAATCGGATGGCACAAACTGCGCATCTTCGTCAAAACGCGCATAGGCTTGTGCGGTAGAAACACCCGCATGTGGCTTCGCTAACACTATTGGGGTCTTAGCGGGCTGCAAACGCGATTTCAAACATTCCCCCGCGCCACTTAAAAGCGCGCATCCTCCCTGTAAGAAAAACGCCACATCGGCACCAAGTGAAGAAGCTACTTCGTATAACACCGGAGCATCGGACGGCAAGCCCCACATGTTCGCAGCTGCCACCAACGCTGCTGCCGCATCTGACGAACCTCCACCTAATCCAGCTTGATGAGGTATGTTTTTTTCTATGTGAATAGATATGCTTTCGGATGTTTTGTAATCAATCGCATGCGCCAACTCTGCCAAAGCTCGAGTTACCAAATTTTCTAAAGCCGGAACATCAAGCGCCCTGATGGCAGCCTGAGTTTTATCTGCCGTTGTTATATTTACAAGCAAATTGTTAGCTGGACCTACCGCTGCCATATGCGAGGGTAACTTTTCTGGCGCGCACCAAGACTGAGCATTACGATGAAAATAAAGAACGTCATGTAATGCTAGCGCATGCATTACATTTACAACATCATGATAACCATCCTCACGATGCCTACCCACAGCTAAAAACAAATTCACTTTCGCTGGCGCTATTACTTTCAAAGCACCCGGCCCTAAGAATGTATCAGCTGACCACTGAGCATTTCTAGCTTCAGCCATCATGTCTACAGTTAGGGTTTCCATATCCGCATTCCGTTCGTATCGCTAATTTAATCAAATTCAGTCAAATATAATTTGAAAAATGTTACCGCGAAATAGTCCAAATGCGAAATTTCGATAAATCGCAAGCTTAATTACTCAACGGCGTTGCTTGAAAAATTTTCGCAAAATGTCGGCACATTCTTCGCCAAGTATACCAGCTACAACATCAAAACGATGATTCAGTCGCTCATCATTATGCACGCTATAAAGCGTGCCCAATGCCCCGGCTTTCTTATCGGAGGCACCATATACGCAACGCCGCACACGTGCCTGATGCATAAGCCCCGCGCACATTATGCATGGCTCAAGCGTTACATACACCGTGCAGTCAGAAAGCCGCCATGCATTTAATTCGCGCGAAGCCTGTTCCAGTGCCAAAAACTCTGCATGAGCTGCCGGATCGCACAACTGTTCACGCATATTGTGAGCCCTAGCAATAACGCAAGGCTCTGCCAGCGCACGCCGCGTGCCCGCATCAAAAGGCTGATAAACTACTACGGCACCTATAGGCACTTCGCCTTCCGCAAAAGCCGCTTGAGCCTCTTCTAAAGCTAGCCGCATGTATGCTTCATCATCTAGCAATTCGCACGCAGCCAATTTATTATATCAGCGCTTTCGTACATAGGCTTACCATCGACAAAAAGGCAAGGAACTTGCTGTTTGCCACCTACTTCTACTAGTGTTTGTAGCGCAGTCGCATCGGAACTTATATCGCGCATTTCAATATGCGCAGCCGCATCACCCATATCGTCAATGGCGTTCACAACGCGCATGCAATACGGGCATGTGGGTTTTATATACAAATCCAGCTTCATATAAACCTCTTTCAAGTAATAACTTCTCAAGAGAAAAGCACCGTCAACAGCCGTTTCAGCATTTTTTGTTGACAGCTACCCAAATAGCAAACATAAACTATCTTATTACAAACGATTTATCCTCAACCATTGCGCGCATAAAAGATATGCCATATCAAGAAATCGCTTAATTACAGGTTCTCGCCCAACAAGCTGCGCAGGGCGTTTCCTAAATCGTTTGTTGAAGTGTTTTATCTCATCAATTTATCAGTTGATACTGATTTCAGTATAATATATAAATGAGAATATATTTTACGAGGTACGCTAGGAAAAGAAATGCTCTACATTCTTACAGGCAAGGTTCAAGCAGGAAAGAGCCGCTGGCTGGAAGAGCGTGTTAAGACACTAGGTGCCGAAGGCATCGAATGCTATGGTGTTATTTCTGCAGGCATCTGGATTAGATCTGATAGCGAATATGCTAATAGCCAAGGTTTCGAAAAACTTGGCATCGAAAGCATTCTGCTGCCTAAGATGGAGAGATTCGAATTCGCAAAGCGGAAGGATCTGGCTAAAGCTAATGGTTCGTTTAACCAGCGAAGCCAAGCTGGCAAAGTAGGGCTTGGTTGGCATATTTCGGATGAAGCAATTGCGCGAGTGAATGCGCATTTCGCATGGATTGCAAAGCAAATTAAGGCAGATAAGATTCACGGAATGCTTGTAGTCGATGAACTCGGGCGCTTAGAGCTGGACCATAATGCAGGTCTTCTTGAAGCCATGAAGCTTCTCGAAGCGGGTGCAAGCGATAATTTCCCAAATGCAATAGTAGTTGCTCGCCGTGAATTGACGGAAAAGGTAGTAAATCGTTTTGCCAGCAAATGGGGCGGCTCTCAAACGATCTCGCTTTAGCAAGCCCTTACAGCGAAATATCAACAATTTTCCGCATAGAAGAATTTTCTCTTTTGAAATATCTATAAATGAGTATAATATTTATATTAGATTAATCCCTTGTAAGGATAATACATGCAAACCCAGTCTGCCGAAAAGAAGCATGGCAAGGAAGTTGAGGTCTGTAAGCGCCGCTCTAAGTTGAGTACGCATGCCGATGTCATCATTCTCGGACTGGCTATCTTCATGGTAATGCTTGCCGCCATTTCGCTCATGCTGGGAAGATACCCTATCGACCCCGGTCAGGCAGTTGCAATGCTGATTAACTGCGTCATTCCGCTAGATGTAACTTGGACAGAGCAGCAGTCCACTCTTTTCTTTAATGTGCGTCTCCCTCGCATCTTGCTCGCACTTATGGTGGGCTGCTGTCTTTCTGTTGCCGGCGCCGCATACCAAGGCACCTTCCAAAACCCGCTGGTTTCACCAGATATTCTAGGCGCAAGCCAAGGAGCTGCATTTGGTGCAGCTATCGCGATCCTGCTAGGTTTTACCGCTGCGGTGGTATCGGTGTCCGCTTTCTGCTTTGCGCTCCTTACCGTATTGATAGTTCTGCTGATAAGCGCTCGCGCAAAGGGAAACCATATGATGGTGATAGTGCTTGCAGGAGTCATGGTAAGCTCGCTTTTTCAAGCGGCTGTTTCGTACTGCAAACTGGTTGCCGATCCTTCTGATGAACTCGCCGATATCACATACTGGCTAATGGGAAGCCTTACCGGCGCGAAGATGTCGCAGGTGGCAACCGTGTTCCCAATCCTATTCATCGGATGTGCGGTTCTTTTCGCATTGCGTTGGCGAATCAACATCCTTACCATGGGCGACGACGAGGCATCCACAATGGGAGTGAACGCCCGTCGCATCCGAATTGTCGTTATAGTTTCCGCTACATTCCTTACGGCGGCATGCGTATCCGTCACTGGCATGATCGGTTGGGTCGGACTCGTCATTCCACATCTTTGTCGCATGCTTGTCGGCGCCGACTATCGTAAACTAATCCCAGCATCCATGCTAATGGGCGCAGGCTTTCTCCTGCTTGTTGACGATATCGCACGCCTAGCAACTACCGCCGAGATCCCAATCGGCATCCTCACCGCATTTGTCGGCGCACCATTCTTCCTCTATCTCATTACTAGAAGGAAGCGCATATGAGCATATCGGTGAAGAATCTTACGTTTGCATACGGCAACCATGAGGTACTGCACGACCTGACGTTCGACATCCCCGATGGCACGCTCGTGAACGTGCTCGGACCAAACGGCGTAGGAAAGTCCACCTTGTTCCGCTGCATCTTGGGTCTAAACAGCAATTACGATGGCATAATCGAAGTGAATGGCAAGAACATCAAGAATCTTTCTATTCGCGAGCGCGCCAAAGAAGTGTCATACATTCCACAGTCGCACGCACCCGTATACGACTACGAAGTGCTCGATGTAGTGCTCATGGCAACCGGCGCCGATCTGAAGATGCTGAGCAATCCCGGCTGCAGCCAGCGCCGCCGTGCGTATGAAGCGCTAGAACGCGTCGGTATTGAGAATTTCGCGCATCGCATGTACACGCATCTTTCTGGTGGCGAACAGCAGCTCGTCTTAGTGGCGCGAGCGCTCGCGCAGAATGCAAACACCATCGTTATGGACGAACCCACAAGTGCGCTTGATTACGGAAACACCATGCGCGTGCTCTCATGCGTTCGACAGCTTGCTCGAGAAGGCCTCTCAATCGTGCAATCAACCCACAATCCCGACCACGCATTCCTCTATTCCGACAAAACACTTGTCATCAAAGAGGGTCGCGTAGCCGCTTACGGCTCTCCATATAACGTCATTACGTCGAAGCTTATCAGCGGTCTTTACAGCATAGATGTCGAGGTCAACTCCCTTTATGGCGACAAGGTACGCGTGTGCGTGCCCGTTAAAGAGATAAAACGCAATCGAGAAGAAATTGGAAAGGATGGGATCGATGCGAATATCTAAGAAGTCAGTTTTGAGAGGGGCGACCGCGCTGCTGTGCGTCGGTGCACTATGTATGGGAACCGTTGCTCTCGCAGGCTGCACATCAAACAATCAGGCATCCAGCAGCCAAGCAGTTCAGGCGCAGCCAGAAACGCGTATGTTCACAGATTCACTTGGGCGCGAGGTGGAGCTGCCGGCGAACATCGAGAGGATATGTCCATCGGGTCATACCGCACAGCAGGTTCTGCTCACCATGGCACCGGACAAGATGGTAGGTCTATCTCAGCCGCTTAGCGATGACCAGCTCGCTATCTTCGGTGAAAAGTTCAAGGATTACCCGGTCTTCGGTGCAGTACTCGGTGCGAAGGACGACCTCAATCGCGAGGCGGTTGCCGCCGCTGATCCGCAGGTCATCATCGACACTGGCGAAGTAAAGAAAGACACGCAGGAAAGCCTTGATGCGCTTCAGGAGCAGCTCGGCATCCCCGTTGTTTTCGTTGAGGCTTATCTCGAAGACTACGGCGCAGCTTACGAAACGCTCGGCGAACTTCTCGGAATGGAAGAGCGCGGCAACGAGCTTTCCGAATATTGCACCTGCGTTTATGACGAAGTGAAGAGCACGATGGACACAATCCCCGAATCTGAACGTGTAAACATGGCATATCTACTTGGCGAGAACGGGCTAAACGCCATTGCAAAGACTTCCTTCCAAGCGCAGGTCATTGACATGGTTGCGAATAATGTAGTTGTAGTAGACGATGTTTCCGGTAAGGGCAATGGCAACGAAATCAGCCTTGAACAAATTGCTGTTTGGAATCCGGAGTTGATTATCTTCCAAAAAGGCAGCATCTACGACACTGTAGGCAGCGATCCGGCATGGAGCGGCATCGCAGCCATCGCCAACAACAATTTCTATGAAGTACCGAACAATCCATGGTGCTGGATGAATAATCCCCCCACCGTGAATCAGTTGATGGGCATGCAGTGGCTGCCACGCCTGCTCTATCCTGACAAGTTCAACAACAGCATCGAAGACGTTACGAAAGCTTACTACAAGACGATGTACAACAAAGACCTTACAGATGCTGAATTGAGTGAGATTTTGCAAGGAGCGCTTCCTCGCTAAAGTGGCAAAAGCGCAATAAGTTCTATTGTTTTCTCATCTCTCATGAAGAGATCGGCGTAAGCCGATCTCTTCATTTTTTACAAAAAAGCACAGCAAGGCGATTGATAAGGAAATGGCTTTGTTCTACATTATCAGCGAATACCGCAATTTCTTCGAGCGCTGTTGGGATTGTGGTGGAGGAATAAGGATTTCCCTGCTAGTCCTGCAAGGAAAAGCACCGTTCACCTTGCAGGATGCTGGGTGGTTTAGTTGAGCGTGCATCCTTTGGCAACGTTCTTGGCATCTATCGAGAATTTAACTCCATCAATAGGATGCTTGTTGAAAGGGTTGGTTATGACTTCTGTTCAATTTAAGCGTTCCGGTGAATGTGAAGTGGTTTTCGCCTATCCCGGTACGGGCAAGACCTATGCAGGTGGTTTTGATGGCGTGCTTGATGCGAGGATTGGTCGATTCAAGTACAAGAAGCCTATATGCGCTCATTCCCTGCTTGAAGCGGAGAGGTTGAAGGCTTCGCCTTGCTGCGAGAGCGACATATGCGACGAGTGGTCGATGAACTACTATCACTATTTGTCCGAGGTTCAGCGAAGTGGTGAGTACCGCTTCATTCTTGCGCCGCCTATTATTCCTGTGATGGTTACTTTTGAAGCAGAATGCTTCAATGGCGGTTACCAGCCTTACACGCTGGTCTATCCCCGTGCGGATTTGGCCGATGAGTATTTGCAGCGATACAAGGACAGGGGAAATGCGCAGTCCTTCATCGAGGTTTTTTATGGTGACTTCGCCTATTTCATAAGGTACTACGAGTCTATGAACCCGACAAAGCGTGTCGTTCTCGGAAGCGGACAGTATGTCAGTGACTACATAGAAGGGTCGTTGGTGGGAGCATGAATAAGGTCAATATCGCGATGGACGAGCATGGCAACCTTTTTGTTCACGACGATGTGAGTGACAAGGTGTATAGCATGAAAGACCTGCCATATGAGATGCATCGTCGGGAGGTTGAACGCTTGGAGGACTTCATTGCAGAAGCCGTAGCCTTCCGTGATACCGGGAAGGGTCGATATCCCAATTTGCTTGAGGAGTTAGATGACTATCTGGCGAGTTTGCCTGACTGCTCCGATTGACCGTCATGGCTGTCTATCTCACTGGCGATACCCACGGCATGGTTGGAAGCAAGGACTTCGACCGCTTCGAGGTCTGGAACTTCCCCGAGGGCGCGAAGTTGACGAGGGATGATTATCTGATTGTCCTCGGTGACTTCGGGATGCCCTCGGACTTGTTTGATAGCGACCATGATTTGCGCTCCTTGGCGGCTAAGCCTTGGACCGCCCTTTTCATCGACGGCAACCATGAGCACTTCGACTATCTCAATCATCTAAAAATTGAGAAATGGCATGGTGGAGCGGTTCACCGTTATCCGAGATACGAGAATATTGTCCATCTCATGCGCGGTGAGGTCTACGACATAGGCGGTTATTCGTTCTTCTGCATGGGTGGTGCGCAGTCGATAGACAAGGCGATACAGCAGAGTTGGGGAACTTGGTTTCCGGAGGAAATGCCGGACGAAGCTGAATACGCTAATGCGAGGAAGAATCTTGCTCGCTACGGCTGGCGCGTCGATTTCGTCCTCTCGCACACCTGTGCAACGCGCTATCTCGCAGAAGCCATAGGCGATAAGGGCTTTATTGGCGTTGGTGCTGTCAATGACGAGTTGACGGATTTCTTAGACGAGGTAGAGGACAAGCTGGAATATAGGCACTGGTTCTGCGGTCATTTTCACAGAGATTGCAACATAGACAGCCGCCATACTGTTCTTTATCGTTCCATTGTTGACCTCGAAGATTATTTGTAGGTTTATAACTCGATATGAGCAATAAAGGGGCTGTAACAAAAGTCTTGAATGGTTATCTTGAACCGCTATATATTGAAATGAAATGCAAGAAACCCACCACATATTGTAGCAGGTTTCTTATTGATGGGACTTCTGTTACAGCCCCTTCGATTCTATTTGTTTTACGTACTAAGGAATGATGTCTGCACAGCTACCGTCGTCGTGAGAGCGTATCCGCATTATAATTTGCTTGCCTGTAGATTTTTCAGTGAGCTCCCAAAAACAATCCTCAATAAATCTGATAAATTCGTAACCTTTAGAAGGCAAAGTGTCGAGAAGCTTCTTAATGCTCTCATAACGATGGTGATTATTGTTCATGATATTTCCTTCTTTCTTCGGATTCAGTTGCCATCTATCAAAAATTAACTATCTTTTTGATAGTTTCTATTTTGTCAATAGCAAATTGCGAATTGGCTTAAACGATTTGTTATTGGCCGATAATTAAGGATGCCTGTTGAATGGTTGTTACGAATCCGTTTAGCTTGCGATTCGGAGTTTTCATTTTTTTGGTTGACGATTTGATAGCTACTTACTATCATATAGCTACTTACTATCATATAGCTACCCGAAGAAGGGAGATTCTAATGAAATCCGTTGAAATGCAGCAAGTAATTATTCGTGTTGAGCCGGATATGTATCGTCGCTTTAAGGCTGCCTTACAGGCTGGTGAGCCACGGCAAAATACGACTCAAGCTGTACGTGCGTTCATGTGGGACGTTATTCATGATTATGAAGAAAAATTGGAAAAGGAGCGCTCGGACAAGAATTCCAAGGAGCAGGTTGTTGATTAACAAATTCCGTCACTTTGTGACGTTCAGTATGTACTTATTTGGAAGGAGGTATCTGCATGTCGAGTGCGCTTGACCCTTGGATGGAGTATGAGTCCTCGCCTGAAGCTAAAGCCGAATCTGAAGCATTAGCCTTTTGGTACGAGGAGGTCCTTTGTAACGTCTCGGAACGCGAAAAAGAGAGCGGGGACTGGCTGCCCAGCTGGGCAGCGGATTAGAAGGGAGATGCCGCCCTTGTAGGTCGTGCCTGAAATCGGGTTCTGCGGCGCGTGTCCGTACTCGAACGGCTCAATCCATTCGTAGCCTTTGGTGGTCATGTCCGCGATTATCTTCTCTACCACTGCTTGACGCTGCTCTGTTACGCGCTCCGGGAACTTGCTCATTTCGACTCCCATCATCTGGTCCTGTCATCGAACTTCCTTTCGGAAGATGGCGGCAAATGAACGCGCGGCGCAACAATGTCAAAGAGGAAGCAGAAACGCGATAGCGCATGAGTTTTATAAAAAATGCGAGTTTCATTTTTTATAAAACTCATGCGCTTTGACGTTGTGAGCAGCGTGTTAGAATGAGCCGCCCCTTCCTGTAAGGAAGGAGAAAAGGACTGTGCGCAGGGGTTCCCTGACTGTTTTTAGCGTTTTTCTAAAAACGGTTAGGGCTGCGCAGATGAGGGGAATCAGCTAAATGAGTATTTGAAAATGCGCTTCTAGCTGGGCGAACTTTGAGAAACGGTGCTTTTTGTGTTGCCAATAGTGTTACCACGAATTTGGTGGTTTTGTGGCTGCTTCGTTTTTGGGAGCATTTTGGGAACAACCGAACGAAAATCAGCGTTTTTCAAGTTATACGAGTTGGGTGAGATAAAAGAAACGCCTGTATAGTGCTGTTCGCGAAATAGGTAGGGCTGGCGGAGGAGTAGGGATTCGAACCCTAGAAGCCCTTTTGGGGCTTACTCACTTAGCAGGCGAGCACCTTCGGCCTCTCGGTCACTCCTCCGCATGTAACCCTGCATGTTACCCGAGCAAAGCCTGCGGGTCAATAAACTACGCTGCATGTTTATAATGAAACCATTACAAAACTTCACAAACGGAGAACGCAGAGAAACATTGAGTCTTAACTTCAACATATTGAAAGCAACCATAACAACAGCGCTGACAACAGCACTTGCGCTAATGCTTTCGCTCGCCTTGCCGCTCTCCGCTATAGCAGCAGAGCCCACCTTAGAAAACCCCAGCGTAGACATAACCGCCCAAGTGCAAACAACAGGCACTATGCACATAATTGAACATCGCGTATTCGCGTTCAACGGCGAATATGACACATTACGCTGGTCGTTCACCGGCTTCCCCGAAGACGCAAAAATAAACGTATCCTCAGTTCGCATGGCGAAAGTTAATGAAGAAAACACCGTCGAAGGCGATTGGATTACGCTCTTTCAAGTAACTTTTAATTCCGATTGGCGCGAAGCCGTTAAAGATTCCGGCGGAAACATGAAAAAAGAGTACGCCGATTCGCAAACACCCCAAAAAACAGGCGAAAGCGCGCCTGTCTTCCCCGCAGATAACTCATGGGCATTAGACGATCGCCAACATGCGCTATATGCTTTCTTCCAACCCACCACCAACCGTACAATTTTTGAAATAGACTACTCAGTTGAAAACGCAATAGCCGCCTATGACGATGTGGCAGAAATATATTGGGATTACGCCCCCGCACGCAATGACACAGAAACGCATAATCTTATAGCAACGGTGCAGCTACCAGTTCCGGAAAGCGCCACCATAACCCCGGGCAAAACAGTACTAGCTTGGGGACACGGAGCAATCGGCGAATTCGATATAGGAACAGACGGCACCATTACCTACAAAGTGCCATACATTCCAAAGGGACAATACGCAAACGCACATATTATTTTTCCAGTAACGTGGCTACCAAATCTGACGGTAGAAGCAAAGCAAGCCTATTCGGGCACACGGTTAGACAATGCCCGCACCGAAGAAGAATCGTGGACCGACACTTGGAGCAACAATGTCGTAAATACGCTAAGTATGAATATAGCCGCATTGGCTGTATGCGCTGCAGCGCTAATTGCATCGGGCGCAACATACATGGTGCTTTGTCGCGAAAAACATCGCGACAAACTGCCCGCGCTAACCGATGCAGAAATAGCATCAATAACCTCCGACAGCGAAATGCTAGCGCGCTTTAACTCGTGGAATCATATAGCTGAAAGCGAAATCAATCCCGACAACACAACAAAACGCCTGCAAGAAGCCAACTTATTTGACATGCGCAGCTTCAAAGCTCAGAAAGTGCTTGCCATTGTCGCCTTGGTATTCATAGCGCTTTCCGCAATCGCAGCTATCGTATTTGGGAATTGGCTAACATTTGCCGCATTCCTTATTACTGGAATATGTATAGGCGTGTGCGCAAACTACATACCAAGACGCACGCCAAAAGGCATAGCTTTAGCCTTGGCGCTGGAAAATACCACCGACCAGCAAAGCGCCAAATTGGGTGATTCATAATATGTCGCGCATGCAGCCCCTACCTCCATTTGTATATAAACTAATGTGCGCCGCCGCCGCACTTATTTGGGGCAGCTCGTTTGTAGTCATGAAAGACACCATAGACGCTTTCCCACCCTCATGGTTAATTGGCGTGCGCTTCCTGCTCACAGCGCTTTTGCTGACACTTGTGTTTGCGAAACGCATGCGACACGCCTTAAACGCAGAATCACTGCGCGCAGGCTCTATTTTAGGTGCACTAATTTTTGCGGCATACTGGGCTCAAACAGTGGGACTGAACTTTACCACCCCGGGCAAAAATGCTTTTCTAACCGATATTTATTGTGTGCTGGTACCCTTCATGTTCTGGTTCGTTACCCGCAAGCGCCCAACACGCTACAATCTTGCAGCTGCAGCATTGTGCATAACCGGTGTGGGATTTGTGTCGCTTTCAGGCGATACGCTATCAGTGGGATTCGGCGATTTCATGACAATAATAGGCGGCTTTTTCTTCGGCGCACACATTGTAGCTACCGCCGTGCTTGCAAAAAATCGCGACGCAATTGTGTTAACCGTCTATCAGTTTTGGGTTAGCGGAGCACTAGGCATTGTAGTGGGCGCAGCCACTGAACCCATGCCCAACTTCGCCGCCATACCGCCTGCATATTTTGCAAACATGGCATATCTAATTGTTGCTTGCACCTGCGTAGCTATGGTTTTTCAAAACACAGCCCTAAAATATATCCACCCATCGCAAGCCTCGCTGCTTCTGTCGCTTGAATCGGTGTTCGGAGTTGCTTTCAGCGTAGCGCTATATGGAGAAACTCTTACAGTACCGTTAGTTATAGGTTTTGTCCTTATCTTCTGCGCTATAGTGCTGTCTGAAGCCTTTCCGCTAAAAAAGCCGTCACGGAAAACTAACGTTTCGATTTCAGAAAATCCAAACTGTTTAGAAAGGTCAAAATAACGTGTAATATTGACCACGCGTGAAATCGCAAAACCGTCGCGCAACAATAACGGGAAGAAACACAGAACGCGCATACTGAAGGAGGGCAGAATGCACGAGAATTCCACCGAGCAAACTCGCAATAACATAGTGCTTATAGGCATGCCCGGTGTAGGGAAATCTACTATCGGAGTTGTGTTGGCGAAAATTCTGAACTACGAATTCGTTGACGCCGATCTTATAATTCAGCAGCGCTGCGACAAAACCTTGCAACGATTGATTGACACGCTGGGTCCTGATGGATTTATCGAGGTTGAAGGCAAAGTTTTGGCAGATCTGGAATTTAAGCGCGCTATTATTTCTACAGGGGGTTCGGCTATATATTCGCACGAAGGTATGCAGCATTTGGCAAAAAACGGTCGCGTAGTCTACCTTAAAGTTGAATTAGAAGAGCTGGAAAGCCGCTTCCCCGGCTTTGATGAGCGCGGTGTTGTTATGCGTCGTGCGCGCGGGATGAGTCTTGCCGATTTATACGAAGAGCGTATACCGCTGTACGAGAAATATGCAGACATAACAGTTAACGTTGATGGACTTTCCATAACGGAAGCAGCCGATAAGGTGATAAAGGCGCTGCAATAGCGCCCGCAACTATAAAAGGAGAAGTACTATGTTCTGTCCAAAATGCGGAAAAGAAAACCCAGATGGCAATGCAGTTTGCTATAGCTGTAGCGCGGAATTGCCAAAACCGGCAAATGCGGAGGCGCAAACGCCGCAACAACCTGCAGCGCAGGCAGCATCGCAAGCACAGCCTGCCGCCGCACAACCGCAATCGCAACCGCAGCCCGCAGCTGCACAGCAGCCAACTGCACAACCGCAGCCACAACCCACCGCACAAGCAACATATCAGCAACCCGCTGCACAGGTTTACAAGAAAGGCTGCATATCTAGCGCATGGGATGATATAAAACACAGCGAGGGCTGGTTTGGTCACACACTGTTGCTTGGACTTATCAACATAGTCCCCATTCTTAACTGGATTGTTCCCGGTTATTGCATGCGTTGGGCACGCCAACTTCCCATGGGAAAAATAGCACCTATGCCGAAGGGTATTTTCGTAAACCGTGGCTTTGTAAACGGCGCATTCTGGTTCTTGCTGTCGTTAGTATTTGGTCTAGTAGGTAGCATCGTAGCCGGAATATTGAGCATAGTACCTCTGCTGGGCTGGATCGCCGGTATTGCTATAGCCTTTTTCGTAGAAATGTTTCTGGATGCGGCACTCATGCGCACCGCGCTGGCTGACAGACTAGGCGCAGGTTTTGACTTTAGCGCCATATGGACAGCGTTTAAGCGTAGCCCCGGATCGCTTTTATGCATAAGCATTGTGCCTGCTCTTATCATAGCGGCGTGCGTGTGCGTTATAACGGTTGTTATCATAGGAATAGCAGCCCTGTTTGTAGGCGGCGACATTATGAGCCTTGCCATGACTAGCTACTATAGCGATGCTTATTCTTACAGCGGCTATTACTCACCTGAAAGCTATTACACACCCGAAATTATAGCTGCAGCTTTAGCAATAATTGGCACGTTGATTCCAGCTATTCTAATTTGCTACATCATAGGATGCTTCGCCACTGCATTCCAATACTTGTTAACGTTCCGTGCTCTTGGTCATTGGACCGCACGCTATGCAAGCGACTGGATTACCGATCCCACAGTTTCTGCCAGCGCAAACACTCATCCCGACCAAGTTTAGGCTATCAAATACAGACTCACAAACCAACGAAGCCCCTCTAACACAGAGGGGCTTTTAGTTTGGTTAATTCAAGAAGTCGTCAAGTATTTCCTGTTCAGCTTCTTCTTCCGTAAGACCTAGTGTTGTCAGTTTAACTATTTGATCGCCAGCTATTTTACCTATGGCTGCTTCATGTACTAGCATGGCATCTTCACTAGCAGCTTCTATTCCCGGAATAGCTTTAACCTTTGCGTTTCCCATAATTATGGCATCGCATTGCACATGCCCGCGGCATGCTGTTTCGCCTATTACTAGCGGGTTGAACACCTGAACTGAATTGTCTTGCGCTACCGAGCGCGATATAACCTGCACACTAGAGTCTTCGCCTTTAAGTTCCACTTTCATATTCGAAGTGGCTGTCTGATTGTCGTGCGTAAGCAGTTTTTCCGTTAGCACCAACTTAGCTCCGGCAGCAAGTTCAGCGTTGGTGTCGCGCACGGTAGATGTAACCCCGCGCAGCTGTACCAACTCCATTTCGCATTGGGAACCTTCCTCCATTATTACGTTGGTAACAGGATTCAAGATGCGCTCTCCCGTACCTTCGCCTTCGCCGTAGTGTTTTTCAATATAACGTACACGTGAATTTTTTCCGCAATAAAAAGTGTGTATGCCGTCGTGTTCGGACGCTTCGTCGCCAGAATTATGAATGCCACATCCGGCTATTATATTTACGTCGCAGTCTTCTCCAATGTAGAAGGTGTTGTACACCACATCTTTCACGCCCGCCATAGTTACTATGACTGGAATATGTACAGTTTCTCCGCGCGTACCGGGTGCAATATGTATATCTATGCCGGGGTGGTCGGTCTTGGTGGATATTTCTATGTTTGCCGACGAATGGCGCTCCACCAATTCGCCATCTTTACGAATGTTGACCGCGCCTTTTGGCATGCCGTGTATGTTGGCTATTTCTGCTAAAAGATTCATATCTATAGATGAAAGCTCATTAGCCATTTTTTCTCCTTATGTAGAAACTACGTTGGTCAATTAATTGCGAATTTTGATTGTGCTGCTTCTGTCTTCGCCTTTTCTTCCGCCTTCGCCTAGCAAGTGGTAGGAATTTCGGTTAGATGCAGCTCGGTAGGTTCGGTTAACTGGCAGCCATTCATTCCTTTTGAGATAAGACCAAGTTTGGGAATTATTTCGCTGGGTGTGCCGGTTTCGCTTACTTTGCCATCCGCCAGTACCATTATTTCGTCTGCCAGCTGAATTATGCGTTCCTGATGCGAAATTATCACAATAGAACGTCCGCCTTTAGCTTCGTGTATGTCGCGGAATGTCTCGGTAAGACGGTCGAAGCTCCATAGGTCTATGCCAGCTTCTGGCTCGTCATAAATGGCAAGTTTCGGGTCGCGTGCCAAAATGGTGGCTATTTCAATACGCTTCACTTCGCCACCTGACAGACTTTTATCCACTTCGCGCGTTAAATAGCTGGCTGAGCACAGACCAACTTTCGATAGATATTCGTTGCACGCTAACATAGGCAGCTTTTTGCCCGAAGCTATATCTAGCAGCTTTTTCACTTTCATACCTTTGAAGCGCGCAGGCTGCTGAAAAGCGTAACCAATGCCCAAGCGGGCACGTTCGGTAACTGACATGCCAGTTATATCTTCGCCATTGAATAGAATTGTGCCCGAAGTGGGCTTTTCAATACCCATTATTAGCTTAGCTAGGGTAGATTTGCCGCCACCATTCGGACCAGTTATAACTATGAATTTGTCGTCGTTTACTGTAAGCGACAAGTTGTCAATAATGCGCTTCTTTTCGCCAGTGCCGTTTGTAGCAGGCACTTCAAATACAAGATCTTTTATCTCTAGCACCGTTTTTCCTTGCGTCCATGTGCGCCCACATTTGCCGACGCACGCTACCATTTATTGATGTCATACTATCAATCAAAAGCAGGAATGCAAGGTGGTTTTTTATAACAAAAAATGAACAGAAATTTATGCAATTTAGCGGTTCATGTTCAGTATTGCGAAATGAAGGAAATGGTGCCCCTGACAGGAATCGAACCTGCACACCCGGTTTAGGAGACCAGTGCTCTATCCATTGAGCTACAGGGGCACGCAAACAATTCTATCATGCATGCGCTACGACCGAGCATAAAGAGCCAGCCCTCTCGTTAGTTTATCCACATATCGATGCCCCGTTTCGCTAAGTGGTTCGTCTGTGCGACACACATAGCCCAAATGAAGCTTCACATCTGTTTCCAACTCCACTGTAGTTAGGCTTGATCCGTCGGCAATTCCCACCAATATTCCGCTTGTTACGGTGTAGCCATTTAGCGCAGTAGCAAGTTCGGAAAGCGAGGCGCGGTCGGTACATTTCACAACTTTGTTTCGCGCAACGCCAGCAAGCGCTTCTTCTGCGAATGCAAGCGGCGCATCGTCGCCTTGATCAAAGCAGATGTAAGGCCAACCCGATAAATCGTTAAGCGAAAGTTTGGAAGCGTTTGAAAGCGGATGGCTTACCGGCAATGCAACGCGAGGCGCACTTTCTGCCAGTTTTACAAATTGTAGCCCCGCATCGGCTATAGCTGCATCAAGTTCAGCTGCCGTATCGCTTGTTTGCACTATAACACCTAGCTCGCTTGTGCCGTTTGCCACGTCTTCCAAAACGCCAGCTGTGGTGCGGTCGCGCAGCGCATACGAATATTCATCACCGCCCAGCGACAATATAGTGTGGGCAAACGCCTGTACACTGAACAGATAATGCTGCTGAGAAATTGAAAAAGTAACAGACATTTACTTTGCCTTCCTTTCGTCTACGAATCGCGAAGCTTTGTGTTCGCTGGAAGTTCCCAGCTTGCCAGCATCGTACACCAACACCTTTGCCGGGCGCACGCCAGTGTGCGCTTTTAGCGCACCTTCCACGCGGCGCGCCACTTCGTCAAACGGCTCATCAGAACCCTGCGCACGCTCTACCGATACTTCATAGCGCGTTGTGAAATTTTCGTCGTATACGCGAATGCTGTATTCGCCGGTAAGTCCACGTTCGGCGCGTACAACGTATTCAATATCTGTTGGGAACACATTTACTGCGCCCACAATAAACATCTCGTCTTTGCGTCCAGTTATATGGATGCGCGCTAGCGTGCGCCCGCATTCACACTTGTCGTTAGAGACATAGCCGATATCGCCTGTGCGGAAACGAATCATTGGACGCGCTTTCTTGCACAGCGTTGTGTATACCAGTTCGCCCATTTCGCCCGGTTGCAAAATCTCTCCTGTAGCTGGGTCTACCGTTTCTACCAGTATCTGGTCTTCCACAATGTGCAAACCGTCCTTCGCTTCGCACATAGCTGCACAGGCACCATATATGTCAGACAGACCGAAGAAGTCTACAACTTTTGCACCCCAAAGGTTTTCAATGGCTTCGCGTGTACTTTTAATAGAGCCGCCCGGCTCTCCTGCCACAATAATGGTGTGAATATTGAAGTCGGTACGCGGGTCGAAGCCTTTTTCTTTGGCTTTTTCACCAAGCGTCCACGCATACGATGGCGATGTCCAGATAATTGTAGGCTGGTACTGCTTCAACACAAACAGAAGACGGTCGCTGGGAACGGCACCCACCCAAATAGCCAGCGCGCCTAGTCGCTGTGCGCCTATTACGTCGGGTCCGCCTACGTATAGCGCGAAGTTCAGTCCATGAACGTAGCGATCGTTCGGGCGCATGCCCGCTTGCCAAAACAGGCGCGCTTCGGTGTCTTGCCACAGGTCGAAGTCTTCCTGCGTGAAAGGACTTACTGTAGGTACGCCCGTGCTGCCGCTACTTGTTGCCATGAAGATTACGTCTTCTTCGGGTACGCTGCACATTTCACCGAAGAAGCTACCTACATGTTGCGTGTCGCGTTCTGTTTTCTTGTCGATAAATGGAAGTTTCTGAATATCAGCAAGCGTTTTGATGTCTTCAGGGCACACGCCAGCTTCGTCGAATGAGCGCTTGTAGTAGACGGTATTTTCGTATGCGTACTTCACCATTTGCTGCAAGCGTTCAAGTTGCATAGCTTCTAGCTGTGGGCGTGGCATGCATTCTATTTCTGGATCGTAGTATTTTTGATCGTACGGAATATGCTTTTTTGCCATGTTGTCTCCTGTTTCTTAGAAGTGCGTTTACTGCGTTGGCTGGTGTTATTTTTTGGTGCGGCGCAGCGTTATTTATGAAACCAAAAAAGGTTGTCTTTCACAATACAATTAGCTTCGCTAAGTTCAGATAGCGCGCTATTAGAAAAACCGATGGCAGCAGCTAGCGATTTATTTTTCAATTACTTCATTGCTTTAGCAAACAGGTTGGTATTAGCCCTACCCGCAGCTATGGTTAAAGATGTTTGATAGGGAGCTGTTGGAAAATGTTTGCACACGTGATACAATATATAACACATGCAAACATATTGAATCGAGACATTATGACTACAACTTATGCCGTGCGAATAGATGAAGATATCAAAAACGAGGCTTCGAAAGTTGCAAAATATTATGGCTTAGACTTAGCTACTGCCACTAGAGCTTTCTGGACTCAAATGGCTCATACCAAAAGCATCCCGCTCTATTTTGTTAGCGAAGAGCCAAACGAAGAGAGCATGCAAGCCATCCGTGATACCGACAAAATGATAGCAACCGGTAGCAGTGAGGTATATAACTCTGCAGAAGAGTTATTCGAAGCTTTAGGAATATAAATGAATCTTCGTGCATCATACTCACCTATCTTTTATAGAGACGTAAAGCGCAATAAGAAAAAACACCGAAACATGAAGCGTCTTAAAGAATGCATATTTCTTATACTGGAAAACACCGTCGAATCGCGTGAAGAACTTAAACGGCATCACAATATGCATACACTCTCTGGCGCTTGGGCTGGTTCAAACGAATGTCATATTTGTAACGCCGGAGACTGGTTACTGGTCTGGCGCGAAGTTGACGGCATAGCCTATTTCCAGCGCACCGGAACACACGAAGACATATTTCGCTAAATGCTGAAAAACGAAAAAGGCGGTAAAGGTGAAGTTAGTAGCTTTGCAGCTTTATGCACAGCTCTATCAGCCACTATCGGCACGGGCAACATTGTTGGCGTAGCAACCGCAATCAACAGTGATTCCACAAGGTGTCTTAAGTGAAATTGACTGTTGCAGGTATCATTTTCAATATGATATCTGCAACACCATATCTAACGAGTGGTAGAAAAATCATATTCTATTTGCTAAATATTTTTAGAGATAATTTCTGCGAGCTCGTCACTACATCTATTCAAAAATTTAAGACTTCTGGAAATAACCTTGACTTGCTTCTTTGAACCCAGTTCAATTGTACTCACATCGTTATCTTTAACTTCGTCGATCGTATTAGGTGCTTTTAGGATGGTAATAGGAGAATCTTCTTGTTTAATGGATTCAAGTTGTATCTCTATTTGTAAGATTTTTTCATTGAGCATTGATTTGATTCGTTTTACTGAATCAATATCTGAATACCAAAGATTCATCTTTTCTGGCTGAAATTACCGAAGTTGCGTTCAATGCTTTATCAACCGAATGCGGCTTATCATATATAGGCGAGTAGAAGAGTTAAAATGGAAAACTATCGTAAGAATGCACGAGATTCTACAGTTTCCCGATTAAGCTAAAGGCAAAGTTTCAGTGTGTTTCGAAGTCTCGCCCTTCTCTATATTTAAACGAACTCGACGTGCTTTTCTTGTCTGGCGCACTGAACAAGATACATATTGATTAGTCGCTGATAGGGTATGCCCGTACGGTCGGCTTCTCGCTTGAAGTAGTCGATCGCATAGGTATCGAGATTCAGTGTTACTGGACGCCGCAATTTGTCTATATAAGGATTAGGGCGCGCCTTCGAGAGATCGTATTCAGCTTTCATTGCGATACCTCCAATAGCTGTTCTCTTCGTTTTTTGTTGCCTTGCGAGCAGAAATAATCCGAATCACCTCATTGGTCTGACGGTAACAATGGCATACCGTCAGAACATGAGCAACGGCGCTAACGCCAACGATAATGAATCTTTCCTCGTCGTAAGAATGCGGCTCGTCATCGACCACGATTGCATATGGATCATAGAATACCGTAGATGCTTCCGTAAAAGAGACACCATGTTTCTTTTGGTTCGATTCCGCCTTGGCATCATCCCATTCGAATGTTATAAATGCATATTTAATCATATTTATACTATATGTATTTATATGTATATAGTCAATATATCAGGACATGCAAAACGGTGCCCAAATAACACCGGCGAATCGCGTGAAGAACTTAAACGGCATCACAATATGCATACACTCTCTGGCGCTTGGGCTGGTTCAAAAAAGCCCAACAGCCCCACTCACCCCGCCATAAAGAACGGCTATTGTTAATTCAATGTTACGTTCTAGACGCATGCTTAACAGCATGCTTATAATTGACGCTGCATAGCGCACCCCGCTGAAACGTCTTGAATCGCCAAGAAACAGGACGCGAAGGGGCCTCTGGAGAATCCCACGGAAGTGGGTGCCGAAGGGGCAAGGCAGAAAGCATCTGCTGAAACTCTCAGGCAAAAGGACAGAGCAGCGCACAAGCTTTAGCTTCGCGCGCGCAGCGTTCTCTCTACGCTTTCCTTCATATTTATGGGCTGCGCAAAATGCGCAAACAGGTTGAAGGAGAAGACGTGGAAACATTCGATAATATCTTGGCTATCATAGATGACTTTGTCTGGGGTGTACCTCTAATGGTACTTATCCTCTTCGGCGGCTTACTATTAACTGTAAGGCTGAAAGGCTTGCAATTTTCGCAGCTACCACGCGCTTTGCGCTACATGCTGAAAAACGAAAAAGGTGGCAAGGGTGAAGTTAGCAGCTTCGCAGCGTTATGCACAGCTCTATCAGCCACTATCGGTACGGGAAACATTGTTGGCGTAGCAACCGCAATCGTTGCTGGCGGTCCGGGCGCTTTGTTCTGGATGTGGCTAGCTGCTTTATTTGGCATGGCTACCAAATATTCCGAAGGATTGCTGGCTATTAAATTCCGCAGCATTCGTAAAGATGGTCATGTGTTAGGCGGTCCGTTTTACTATATTGAGCGCGGCATGGGTTCACGTTGGAAATGGCTTGCGAAACTGTTTGCGTTCTTTGGACTATGTGCTGGACTTATGGGCATCGGAACAATCACTCAAGTAAACTCTATTACCGGCGCTATTACGAATTTCTTCGACCCTAATAACACAGCTACTGTAATGCTATTTGGCATGGAATATTCTTGGGCTGTTGTTATAAGTTCTCTTGTGTTGGCGCTTCTTGTTGGTCTTGTGCTTGTAGGCGGACTGCGCCGCATTGCTAGCGTGTCAGAAAAGGTAATACCTACAATGGTAATTATCTATGTGGTATTTTCTCTGATACTAATTTTTGCCAACATAACCGAATTGCCAGCAGCATTCGTAACTATTTTTGAAAGTGCATTTGGTCTACAGGCGGCAGCTGGCGGCATGCTAGGTGCCATTATAATTGCCATGCAGAAGGGCATTGCTCGCGGTATTTTCTCTAATGAAGCCGGTTTGGGTTCCGCCCCTATTGCCGCTGCCGCAGCACGCACTAACGAGCCCGTGCGCCAAGGTCTTATTTCTATGACCGGTACTTTCCTAGATACCATAATAGTCTGCAGCATGACAGGTCTTGCAATCGTTATGTCAGGCGCTTATCTAACACCGGGTTTGGAAGGCGCCGGAGTCACTATAGCGGCGTTCCAAAGTGGCATGAGTTTTATTGATGGAACAATTGTGTCGTTTATTTTAATGCTGTGCCTAGCGTTGTTTGGATTTACCACCATACTTGGATGGGATTATTACGGCGAGCGCTGTTTAGAGTATTTCACCAACGGCTCTATGATAGCTGTTAAGGTGTACCGCTGGCTTTACATTGCTGCCGTATTCATTGGTCCATATCTAACTGTTTCTGCTGTATGGACTATTGCCGACATCTTCAATGCTTGTATGGCTATACCAAATATGATTGCTCTTATTGTGCTGTCTGGTGTGGTTGCACGCGAAACTCAAAGCTACTTTAGCCGGCTTAAAGCTGCAAATGGCATAGAAGCTAATATGACACCGCGCCCCAGCGACGAAGCCGACTGGAAAGTACCTTATGAAGATACTCTTTCACGCGAAGCAATGCCTGAAGCTGATGAATTATCTGAACCGGTTAAAGCCTAAAACAAATCTGGAATGAAAGTTTGAATGCGCCTATTAAACAATGCCTATTTTTTAATAGGCATTGTTGGTGCAGAAGCTACAGCACAAACAGCACTGTCGGAATAATCGCGCATATTCAAATTCTTTAGTCTGGTAAGAAGTTCGAAGCAATACTGCTTTTCTAGTCCACTAAGATTTTCTATCATCTCTAAAGTCTTTTTGCTTAACACGCTTATTTCCTTTCTCTATCTAGCGTGGAAGCAATATTAGTTGCATATGTTTCTTTATGGTTTGTACGAACGAACACAATTTATTAATGCTATTTGTACAATCGTACAAATATAACTTTTAGACTAAAAACACCAACATAAGAAAATACGCGAGTTCGCGGTCAGATGCGTCTTCCATATTTAGTACTGCTTTCAGTTTATGTAGCCTGTAGCGCACTGTATTTCGATGCTGGAATAGTGCTTCGGCAGTTGCACGCACATCTCCACGTGCTGCGGCAAAAGCTTCAGCTGTACCCAATAAATTAGAATCGCTCTTTTCATCCTGATCTTGCAGCATTTGCTTGTAGAGTTCACATGTACTAGATATAAGCCTATCGCTCTGGGCTGCTTTTTTGAAAGCGGATACACCCATAGCTGCCCAACGCACAATAGGCTGCTTGCCGGGCTTCGCATTTTCTAGCGCAGCAAACGCTTCACGTACTGCCAAGTCGCCTTCACTAAGCGGTAATTCTTCACTAATGCCACCGACTAGCCGCCCATGAGGCTGCAAAAGCTGCATGAATTCCGATTCAGTTTGAATGGAAAATGCCGCCGGAGGTCGATTGTATGTCACCAGCACTATGGCGCAATCGTGATATCGAAACACGCTTGCTGTTTCTACGCGCTCCCATTCTCGTTTGATAAATGTTGTAACACCTACCAACTCGTCTATCTGAGCATACAGCGATGCTTCGTCACCATTAATTGGACGCAGTACAGCACATTGCACAGTAGAGCCTGACGCTTTAATTGCTTGATAAAAAACCTCACGAATACTTTCAGGAGTACGACTTTGCAAAAGCCCATCAATTAAACGTGCGATATCGGAATCTATCTTGTCACGCTCGAGCAGCTTCATCCCCTGAAAAATTATTTGCTCGTAATATTCACCCTCGTAAACTATTAGCGGCGTTCCCGACTTGTTGCTAGCTTTTTTAATAGCATCGGTTATGGGAATACCATACACATTACGTATCGCCATCGCTGCCAAATCGCGCGACAACATAGCACAGAGCGAACGCTCAGCCAATTCGTAATTGTCTCGCGCAAACCCTAAGTTTGAAACAATAAATTCGCCCGGTCGATAATCGCTATACGCATCTTCTGCTACAGCTGCATCTACTATCCCCATGTTCCAAACTTTGCGCTGCGAAAGCAAAAAGCTACCACCCAACAAATCCCATTTGTGAAAAGCAGGTAATGCCAATATGTCAGCAACAGTTATCATTCTTACTAGTAAATATCTTTTTAGAACTCTTCATCCAAATACACACAATTTACTTTATTTTTTACACAAATTTCTTGCAGCTTCTTATCAAGTGTAAAAAGCGTAGCATTATTCCGACGTGCAAGCACAAAATAAAATATATCGTACGAAGAGTGTTGGTTGTGTACAGCCTCTGCCGTAACCTCGTCCCACATATCTTCGCAATTGACAAATCCGTCTACTAAGCCACACGCATTTCTTCCGAAGTCCATAGCCGTTTTAATATCTGTATTTTTGAACTGAATATAATTTCTCACAATATTCGATACTTCATATACAAAAAGGTCGGGGGCTATTACTTCTTCATTGTCCAAAATAAGAGCTTGAAGCGCTTTTCCCTCATCAGTATTTTTGACTATATTGATGGCTGCGTTGCTGTCGAGAACTATCATCGTTTCATCCTTAAATGTAGTCGTCGTAAGAAACCTCGATACCAAGTGGCTCCATAATCCGTTTATCTCTTTCATAGTGCCCCATTCTGTTTATTTCGGCGGCATCAGGTAAATCTTTAGGAAGCTTCTTACTGAGCTCTTCTATTTCAGCAAACAAAGCTTTGCGTTTTTCAATACGGCGAATTCGTTCCGCATCCGTTTCTACATCAAACGTCTTTTTTTTCGCAGAAGAGAATACGGAAAACTTGCGCCTATTTAGCATTTCTTCAACAGCTTTTATAGTTTGTTGTGCCATGCTGCGATGTTCACGAGCAGCGCATTTTTTTAGATCTTCGTACAAATCGGCAGGAAAATCTCGCACTTGCAATGCTGGCATGATGCCTCCTTTTTATTAAATGCATCTTGCATGTATTATACATATGTTCTATTATTATGCAAGCAGGTTCATGCATAATGAATTAATATTGCATGTATGCTAAAAGTATTGTTTTACCAGCGCAAATTAATAATGCAACTAACAGTTGCAAAGAAATTTAAAAATGACTACTGAAATTTCTTACGCAACCCGCATTGCTACTACATACTCGAAAGGCAGATAGTATGACAGCCAACAAACGAGGGAATTTTATGAGCTACGAGTTTGCTGACCGACTAATAGAACTGCGACGCTCGCAGGGTTTAAGTCAGGAAGAACTAGCTAAGAAGCTAGGATTATCGCGCCAAGCTATTTCGAAATGGGAAAGAGCGGAATCAGCTCCAGACATAGGAAATCTAGTCGCGCTTTCTGAATTGTACGAAATATCGCTAGACGATTTAGTTCGCGGAATTACGCCAGAAGTCGAATCTGAAACAGAAGCAAAAGCTGAAGCAGAAACTGCAATAGAAAGCTCACCAGAAACTAAACAGCCCGAGAAATCAGCCGAAGATGCGCCAGCACTAAATGAAACATCAACGCCAACAGAAGCTAATGCAGCAATCAGCGAAACTGAAGCAGCCACAGAAGAAATTGCTTCACCTAAAACCACTATTGAAGATTTCCAAGAAAGCGCACCGAATTTGCAACCTAACGCATACCAACAAGCATACGGCGCAGCACCTCAAGCTGTATCTGGTTCCAGCATGAACACGAACACTCAATCTGTTCCGGCTTCAGAAATTCCCGTAGCGCCAAATTCATCTGCTGAAACCATCACGCCAAATACCGCAGACGTAAATGCGCAAAAAACCAGCCGCGCATGGCGAATTTTTCCCTATCCGCTGCTCTGTATAGTTATTTATTTGTTCCTCGGGTTTTTCTGCGGCTTATGGCATCCGGGATGGATCGTATTTTTAACCATACCTTTCTATTACTGGGTGGTTAGCCTTATATTGCACGATCCAAACTATAAAGCCACTCATCAAACCACTCAGGATAAAAGGTAGTTCACATGACAAAACTAACAAAAGCCACCTATGTAAAAATATCTCTTGTTATATTGCTTTGTCTTGTACTGTGTGGCGGCATTTTTAGTTGCAGCGTAGGCTGTTCGCGCGCCTTCCAGCAATTCAACAAACATTTCATGACTGAATTTGATGCAGCTCAATTTGAAAATATGGGCAGCGCTAACATAAACGCTGACGACATAAAAAATATTGAACTGCAATGGTTGGCTGGCGCAGTAGATGTTGTTTTAGATGAAAGCAACTCTAACGAAATCGTGTTAAGCGAAACGTCTTCATCAAGAATGCCAGAGCGCCAAAAAATGCGCTGGCGCGTACACAACAATACGCTGCAAGTTGCATATGGTTGGGAACAATCATGGCTGGTGGGTTGTTCAGCTACGTCGCATAAGAATCTAACCCTTACTATTCCCAAAACACTTGGCGAACACTTAGACTCCTTCACTTTACAAGCTGCATCCGGCACCTATAACCTTGGATCTATCGGCTGCGATTCTCTTAAAATTGACTTAGCAAGCGGAAATGTAAATAGCGAAAAACTGCGTGCAAACAAATTACAAATAAACGTGGCTAGCGGCGATGCAAATATACGCGGAGTTTTCTCCCAACTTGTTGACTTGGATATAGCCAGTGGAGGCATCAATTTAACTTGTCTTCAAGAATGCCCCTCTAACGCCAATTTGCAAATAGCTAGCGGCAACGTAGACATGACATTACCTACAGATAGCAGTTTCTTGGCTACAGTAGATAAAATGTCAGGTTCTTTCACTTGCAATTTCCCCACAAATAACACGCAGCAAAACGATAATGTTTATAAAGTTGGAAGCGGAAAGAGCAATTTCAATGTATTCATAGCCAGCGGACGAGTAACCTTCAATCAGGCTTAGGGTAAACAAGTTGATAGCATTATCGCCCACAACATATCAATTCACTACCAGTTTGGCATGCACTTGAGGTTATACTAGCGTGCATGAATAGCACTAGGAACAATCACTCTGCAACACGCCGCACGCTGCACTATTTTTGGATAGCCACACGTAATCACTTGGGGTATTTTGTAGCGCTGCTATTGTCTACAATTGGTTTTGTTGGGTTTCTAACATATGGAAACCCATATGTTATGAGCCTAATTGTAGACCGCGTAGCAGAAGGTTCAGTAGCGTCCGATCAGGTCTTTTCTGTGTTTGGACCTTATATTGCAGCGCTAATATTAATTAACGTCTGCGGTCAAACATGCAGCAAACTTCAAGATTACGTTTCTTGGAAACTGCAAATAGCCGTAAATTACGACCTTGCTACTATGGCATTTGACGCACTGTCGAATCAGTCTATGTCGTTTCATTCCAGCCGCTTCGGTGGCACACTTGTAAGTCAAACTTCGAAATTTATGAGCGCCTACACGTTGCTAATAAATACTATCGTGTTTCCTTTCTTGCCGGTTTGCTGCTCTGTAACTTTCACCTGCCTACTATTGTTACCACTTGTGCCGGTATACGTGGGTATATTGATGGTGTTATTGGTTATATACGCCAGCGTGTCTTACTTGATGTACAAACGTATCTTGCATCTAAATGAAAAAGCTGCTGCCGCACAAAATAGATTGTCAGGTGAATTATCAGATGCAGTTACCAATATCTTGGCAGTAAAGACTTGTGGTCGCGAAGATTACGAACGCGAACTATTCGACACAGCAAATCGCGATGTTGTGCGCCGCGATTCAAAGCGCATGAAATCATCTATTGCGCGCGGTGTTATAACCGCATGCATTACTGTGGTAATTATGAGTATAGTTACCGTATTCATAGCCGGCGGCAATGCGTGGTTTGGAATTTCAGCCGGCACATTAGTAATGATGTTCACCTATACATACACACTTACAAACCAGTTCAACTTTATAAATACTGGACTGCAACGGCTGAATCAGGTGTTTGGTGATGCAAGTGGCATGACCGCCGTACTAGATGAGCCACGCCTTGTGGCTGATAAACCCAACGCAAAGCCGCTTGTGGTAAAGCAAGGCACCATAGATTTTTGCAACATCGGATTCAGCTATACCGATGGTGGCGCAGAAACAGTAGTGTTCGACGATTTCAACCTACATATTCCCGCAGGCGAACGTGTGGGCTTGGTCGGCATGAGCGGCGCTGGAAAAACCACACTAACTAAGCTTTTACTGCGCTTGGCTGACATTCAAAAAGGAAAGATATTAATAGATGGTCAAAGCGTAGCCGACGTAACGCAGCAAAGCCTGCGACGTAATATCGCATATGTGCCTCAAGAAGCCATGCTGTTTCATCGCACCATCGCCGAAAATATTGCTTACGGACGCCCCGACGCTAGCGCAGAGGAAATACGCGCAGCGGCAAAAAGAGCTAACGCATTGGAATTTATAGAACGGCTTCCTCAGGGTTTTGACACACTTACTGGCGAGCGCGGTGTAAAACTTTCCGGTGGACAACGCCAGCGCATAGCCATAGCGCGCGCCATGCTAGCCGACGCACCAATTCTTGTTTTAGACGAAGCCACTAGCGCACTAGACAGCGAAAGTGAAGCATTGGTACAAGACGCATTGCGTAAATTGATGGCTAATCGCACTACCATTGTGGTTGCACATCGCCTATCCACTGTTGCCAGCTTAGACCGCATAGTGGTGCTAAGCCATGGACAAATTGTGGAAGATGGTCCGCATGCCGACTTAGTAAAAGCCGGTGGAGAATATTCAAATTTATGGAACCGTCAAACTGGAGCTTTTGAAGATAGCGAAACGAGAAACGAACAACACACGCAATGTTGAGTTTGATATGTAAAGATTGGTATGCCATGCAAGATTGCTGCTAGATTCATACCAGATTCCTGCTAGATTGTACTGTTGTGCATAATTTAGCTGAAGTCGTAAGACAAGGTGGAAATATATGGCTGATATACAACTGCGATTCCATAAAGATATGCTTGTGCTATCTGAACCGATTATGACCGGGTTGGAAAAACTAGGATTAAACGTAGCGCGCGACGGCGAGTTAACCTTGCTCCTAGAACCTGAAGTATTCGAAGAGGCATATAAACTTGACATGCTGACTGGTGTTCAATGCTTAATAGCACCTACAGCAACCTTAACACCAGCCCGACTTACTCATACAAACATGCGCGAACGTGCACAAGAGCTGGCGCATACAGCAATTCGCATAATGCAAGCACAAAAACCACAACATATTTTGGTAGAAATAGGACCATGCGGACTTCCGTTGGATGCTTCGTCGAAAGCATCTCTAAATGAAAACTGCGATCAATACAAACGAGCAGCCCTACTGTTCGAAAACGAAACGTTCGATGCCTTTTTCCTAAATGGTTTTACACGCATAACCGACCTAAAATGCGCACTAATAGGCATGCGCAAGGTAAGCGATGCCCCTATTCTGGCATCTGTCAACATAGATGCACAAGGTCTTTTACCCAGCGGCGAAACAATACTAGACGCAGTAACTGTTATGGCTGAATACGGAGCCCAAACAGCAGGGTTCCAAACAGGTGCACCTATATCCGATGCCTGCCGCATAGCTTCCAGCATTCGCCAAGCAATCTGTTTGCCTATACTGACACAGCTGTACGTTTCGCACCGCAACGAAGACCAAACCGCGCCAACACCTGAAAACCCGTATTACGATGCCGAAACTATGGTAGATGCCGCCGATGCCCTGCGCGAAAGCGGCGTGCAATTCCTGCGCGCAACCGGAGAAGCCACACCTGCATACACCGGCGCTTTAGTGGCTGCCACCGACGACTTAGATGCAATACTTTTATCCGGCACAACTGTTACGCGCAATGCTGAAAACATGCCCCCTGTTGAAGACATTGCCACTCAGTTGCGCGAAAAAGTAGCCAAGGCTATAAACAATTTGACCTGATTGAAAACATTGCAAGCAGAAAGAAAACTGTGGCACAAGGCACCAACATAGACAGAAGCAAACACTACGGCGCTCTTCAAGCTGTTGTGGATAATCTGTATCGCGATATGACCGAAGACGACACCGTAACGCGCTTGCAAACAGTGTTAGCAGCAGAATCGTCCGATTTGCCCGACGACTTAATGAGCATCGTCAATTTATTGCCTCCGGGCGAATACACACGCGAACGCCTAACCACCCAATTAAATTCAGCCATAATCGGTCACGCTTGGGGGCAAGTCTACGGCACAGTTTCATAAGCCAACAACTTCTCAAAGCAACCCCAATAAAAAACCCTAAGCTGCAATATCTTAAAAGCCACCAATTTCCAATTTTGTAACCTACAGAAATTAAAAAACTTGTGAAAATCACTTGCGCCTTCGCGTCTAGCAATATACTATATATACCCGCTACATTAAATACAACCACAAGATGTTGTGGATAAGTTGGTATAAAGCCTGTGGAAAGAATGTTGATTAAACATATCATTTCGCAGGTGGAACCTTACAAACGAACAATGGCTGAATAAAAGCAAACGAAAGGAAGCAACCATGCCACAAGCCATTATCAAGCGTGATGGTCGTAAAACCGAATTTCATGAGGAAAAAATAGCTGCAGCTATTGAGAAGGCTTTTCAGGCATGCGCTGCCATGCAAGATCGCGAAACCGCCGATCAAATCGCACACAAAGTTGCGCAGAAAATTGATGACGGCGCTATCGAAGGCATCCCTACTGTAGAGGGCGTGCAAGATCTTGTAGAGGAAACCCTTATTGAAAGCGGCTTTGTACAAACAGCCAAGTCGTACATTTTGTATCGCGCCGAGCGCAGCCGTGTGCGCGATGTAAACAGTCGTCTAATCCAAACTCTAAAAGATATTACATTCAGCAAAGCTTCCGACTCTGACTTAAAGCGCGAAAACGCCAATATTAATGCCGACACAGCCATGGGCACAATGCTTAAATATGGCAGCGAATCCGCAAAACAATTCTACGAAATGTGCGTTATTGACCCGCGTTTTGCCAAAGCACATCGCGAAGGCGATATCCACATTCACGATATGGATTTCTACACGCTTACTACTACTTGCTGCCAAATAGAGCTGAAAAAGTTGTTCAAGGGCGGCTTCTCCACCGGTCATGGCGTACTGCGCGAACCGAACGACATTGCCAGCTACACAGCCCTAGCTTGTATCGCAATTCAGAGCAACCAAAACGACCAACACGGCGGTCAAAGCGTTTGCGATTTCGACTATGGTCTGGCAGATGGCGTGCGCAAAACGCATCGTCGTCTGTTCAAAAAGCACTTAGCCGAAGCACTAGATTTGCTATGCAATGTGGAAGACGAACGCACAATGGCTGAAGACATAATGGCAAAAGTAGAAGATGCCACCGGTCAGTGGGCAGCGCTAGACATGAGCGAAGAATTCCAAAACGCAATAGAAGATCAGCTGCGTCAGGCTGGAATCGCCGAAGATTCAATTGCAGCCATAATAGGCTACAGCAAGAAAAGCGCCGCAAAAGACACTGACCGCGCAACATTCCAAGCTATGGAAGCATTAGTGCACAATCTGAACACCATGCACAGCCGCGCAGGCGCACAAACGCCTTTCAGCAGCGTTAACTATGGCATGGACACATCACCTGAAGGTCGCATGGTTATAAAAAACATGCTGCTAGCCACCGAAGAAGGCCTAGGCAGCGGTGAAACCCCCATCTTCCCAGTACAGATTTTCCGCGTCAAAGAAGGTGTGAACTATAATCCGGAAGATCCTAACTACGACCTGTTTAAGCTAGCTATTCATTGCTCGGCAAAGCGTCTATTCCCGAACTTCAGTTTCCTAGATGCACCGTTTAATGCCCAATACTACAAAGGCACACCCGAAACCGAAATTGCCTACATGGGATGCCGCACGCGCGTCATAGGCAACACATTCGACCCAGAACGCGAAGTAACGCCCGGTCGTGGCAACTTATCGTTCACTTCAATCAATCTGCCACGTTTGGCTATCCGCGCTAAAGGCGACTTAGACCTATTCTTCGATTTGCTTGACAGCAAACTGCAGCTAGTCACCAAGCAACTAGAAGAGCGCTTTGAAATTCAGGCTCGCAAAAAGGTTTATAACGCGCCGTTCCTTATGGGTCAGGGTGTCTGGATTGACTCTGAAAAGCTAGCGCACGACGAAGAGCAGCGCGAAGTGCTAAAGCACGGCACGCTAACAACTGGCTTCATTGGTTTAGCGGAATGCTTGGTTGCTCTAACAGGCAAGCATCATGGCGAATCAGAAGAATCACAGCGCTTGGGGCTTGAAATTATTGGTCACATGCGCAGCTACTGCGATAGCGTATCACGCGAGCGCGGCATGAATTACACGCTTATCGCTACGCCTGCCGAAGGTCTTTCGGGTCGCTTCGTTCGCTTCGACCGTGAACGCTATGGCGTTATCCCCGGCGTAACCGACCACGATTATTACACCAACGGTTTCCATGTGCCGGTGTACTACGACATAACCGCATTCGACAAAATTGCTATTGAAGCACCGTATCATGCACTAACCAACGGCGGTCACATAAGCTATATCGAACTTGATGGCGACCCCACAGAAAATCTTGAGGCGTTTGAATCGGTTATTCGCTACATGAAGGAAAGTGGAATGGGCTATGGCTCTATCAATCATCCGGTTGACCGCGACCCGGTATGTGGATACAACGGCATCATCGGCGATACATGTCCAAAATGCGGTCGCAGCGAAAACGACGGCAAGCAAGGTTTTGAGCGCATTCGCCGCATCACCGGTTATCTGGTAGGTACGCTAGACCGCTTTAACGACGCTAAACGCGCCGAGGAAAGCGAAAGAGTGAAGCACTCTATTCCGTCTGTGTAACTCGTCAACAATAGAGTAAATTTAGTAGCCCGCGCACAGCAATGCCAGCGGGCTACTTTTATAATTACAGTTATGAATACGCAAACGCAAACATACAAAACAACGAACCAGCCAACCACGCAACCGACTAACACAAAACGCAACGCACAATCAGCTGAAAGAACAAATATGCCCAACACTTCCAACACCGACTCTACGCCTGCTCCGGAATCTGCACCTACCAGCGTGCGGCTTTTCGGGGCTGACCCAAATTCTATAGTTGACGGACCCGGACTTCGCTACGCTGTATTTGTGCAGGGATGCACACACGCATGCCCCGGTTGTCATAACCCTGAAAGTTGGGATGCGCAAGGCGGCATCGAAACTTCACTTGATGCCATAATGCAAGACATTCGCAATAACGGTCTTGTACACGATGTAACCCTAAGCGGCGGTGAACCATTTGAACAGCCGCAAGCCTGTGCCGAACTTGCCAGCCGCATAAAAGCGGAAGGCTACGGCTTGTGGGTGTTCACGGGATACCTTTATGAAGACCTGCTAAAACGCACCCAAGACGAAACCCCGGAAGCGGCAGCTATAGCAAAACTGCTAAATGCAGCAGACGTACTTATAGATGGTCCATTTGTGGAAAGCCTCAAATCGCTAGATTTGAAATGGCGAGGATCGTCGAACCAACGAATTATAGACATGCAAGCCACCCGTAATACAGGCAAAATAGTAGAGTGGAGCCAGCCTAGCTTCACACCACCAAAACCGGCAAGCTGGTAGGAAATATATGGATAGCCTATATAACAATTTCGATAAATTCATCCACACCGACTGGATAACCACTGCCTTAGGCATCGTTGTTATATTGGCAATAACCGCGCTGGTATCGCGTATTTGCGTAATATTGTTGCGCCGAATTTTGAAGCGCGGTTCGCTGCTGCCACAAAGCTCCATCTTTGTAAATGTAATACGTGTTTGCATATGGTTGATAGGCATCAGCTTTATGTTGTCGGTATGCTTCAACATAAATGTTAGCGCCATAATCACAGCGCTTGGTGTAGGCGGCATCGCAATTTCGCTGGGCTTTCAAGACACAATATCAAACCTAATCGGGGGCTTACAGGTAAGTCTGTCGCGCATCGTAGAACCCGGCGACAACATACAGCTAGGCGCAAACGGAGTAAACGGCATAGTGCGCGACGTAACTTGGCGACACACAACAATAGACAATCCAGATGGCACCACAGTCATAATTCCGAATTCCATAATCAATACAACAGCGTTGCTGAAGCTAACCGATCCGGAAAACGTATCTATTCCCATTGTTGCCACTAACAACGAACAGCGCCTAACAACGGTTGCCCACCGCATAGAAGATGCAGCGCAAAAAGCACTTACCCGTGTAAGCAAGCTGCGCAAAGATCCATCGGTGGCTTTTACGGAAGTTACCGCAGACGGCTTCAAAGGCACACTTTCATTCACTCTTACTGATGCGTCGAAAGTAAAACCTGCACGCGATTCAGTGATACGCGCCATCGCCCCCTACGTGCATGCACGCGCCGAAGAGGAAACATCTAGCTAGCGGCTCGTTTGCGGCGACGCAAAAGAAATACAGCAGTACCGCCAGCAACTACAGCTACCGCAGCAAAACTAATTGCAATTGGCACATTCAAGTCGCCCGTCTTAGCAAGCGATTGCAACCGGTGAATTATCCTTTTTGTGGGCGATATTACGCCAGCCGGTGGACATGAACTAACCGTATCAAACGCTATAACAACGTCGTGGTTTTCGGCAATGTTAAATACCGTATACGACCTATCGTGCAAACTAAAATTCATGCTTTTGCCGTTATCGGTAATGGATACAACCCTGTAACCCAAATGCACCTGATAATTTATTGTGTAACTACCACCGGCTTGAACCGTCGCAGAAAGTGTGCCAGCAGTACCACTACCAGATATAAAACCGCCCTTACCCACAGCGCGCGCAGTTACGGTAAACGTGTCAGCCGGCACAGGTACAGGCGGCTCGTTGGTTTTCTTAAACACGAAGCTAACGATAGTATCACGTTGAATATTTGGGACAGTAAGAATGCCTTGCTCTGAAATCCAAGTTGTTGCATCAGTTTCAGACGTGCCTTCACCATAAGACACAACAGCACTTTGAAGCACATAATTAGCGTGCGGCTCAACAATAAATGTAGTATGATCGCCCTGAGCCACACTAATAGAATCAACCCACTGAACGCCGCTTTGCCCAAAGCCCACGCGCGCCTGACTGCTATCGTAATCGGCTTTCACCTTAAAGTAGAACACAGGCTCGATCATAGTAAATGCGAAGTTGACCTTTATAGACATATTGGTATTAAACGATGGAATAACGTAAGAACTTCCATATACAGTATGCGTTTCACCATTTATTGTTACCGACTCAACCTTACACCCATCAACAGGTTCGAAATAAAGCATCATAGGATCGTTCGTCTTCATAGTGAATGACCCGTAAGTTTTGTTCGCTTCAAATCGCTTCGTTTCGCCAGCATTCACGCGCGTTTCGTTTATCTTGGCGCCAAAATACACACTGCCATGCGGCACATCAGTCAAAAGCTGTGGGGCATTGCCTGCAGTCAGCTGCACGGCAGGAACTTGACCCTGCGCCGGCGGCACATAAGAATCGGCTTTAGTAAACGTCACAGAGAAAGTGACATCTGACATACTGCCGCCGTCGTTAAAATCGGCGGGAAAAGTGTAAGTGTTTCCACTGTATGTGCCATATGGCGCCTGCGCACCTACTTGCGACACATGCGGAATTTCATACCGAACCTGACCGCTGCGCGAACTGCCACCACCAACTAAAAGCGCTACACTATCAACCTTGTATCCCGGATAAGGATCGAACACAAACATTGGGTGCGCCCCATACGCGAACGCGCCACCATTATTGTTTATCTGTCCGCCGCTGCTGAATTGCGGAGTAACACGGAAAGAATAGTCAGTTTCTTCTTGCGTCATGCGCTTTGCCAAACCAAACACGCCAATATTGCCTGTAGTATTTGTGCCCGTCAGCTTAAACGTAATGCCCGTTGCCTCAACCGCAACATCGGTAATGCCGACACTTGCCGCCGCCGCAGCGTCCATCAAGTCGACCGACCTCCACGTCTGCCCGCTATCGTCAAGCATAAACAGCTTGTAGTCATCAAGAGCGTTCGTGTCAAAACCCTCTACAGCATCGGTATTCAATTTAACGAAAATGTCTTCCTTGTAGGCTTCGAAACCCTCGTTCACTCCACGTATAGCAACCTGCCACACCTTACTAAGCTTCATAGCATTGCCACTTGTATCCCTATCAGCTACAGCCACCTGCTCTAAAAACTCATACACTGACGACACAGACGGCGACACAACACTAGAAAGCGTAGACCCCTTATAAATTGCACCGTTAACACCGGTATTTACATTAACTCCATCAATATTAGCCACCGGACCGCCCGCCACCATCCAAGTATAAGCAGCCCCATCCGCAGCCAAATCATCGTAGTAGGGTCCTACTCTATAGCCCGTTTCGCGTATAACTACAAAAGGCTTATCCGTGTTTTGCACCGCCACCTGACCCGACGCATTTTCCACCTCTAGCCAATACCAATAAGTTTTGTTAGCTTCCAGCCCATCGTTTTGCGGAAAATGCCTGCAGACAACTGCTCTAGTCTGGTTGTCTAATGCAATGCTGTCGTTTTCGTGCGCCGCCACAACTTGCGCTGCTGCATACGCCGCCGCATAGTTTGGCGTATCAACTCCCGTATACACCGCCTCTGCCATTTTCCACGTAGCCGTAAGACTGTCCACAAAATTAGCAGCCCCTTTTACATACATTTCAATGGCGTTTCCCGCTACAAATTCTCGCTCATACATAGAAGTTGTCGGGTCAACTACAGCAAACGTCTCTTGCCCAATAAAGTAAATGTCGCTTTGGAATTGACCGCTGGCGCTGTTGAAGTCTTTATCCTCGTACGTGGCAGAATCCGAACCTGCATAAGATGCAGCAAACGCCGCACCCGGCGATAACCCCACAACAAGAGCCGCCGATAAAAGACACGCTATCAGCTTATTTATATATGTATGAATAGTGCTTCCCATAGCGCATCCCTTTTCCCTTTAATTTAGAACTGTTATCACCATCTTGGCTGCAACTTTTCCTATCTGATCTTCAGTTTCTGGGTCTAACGCATAAAACAACGCTGTACATTCATAAGTACCCGCCGGAAGCGCTACGTCTAATTCCGCTTCTTGAATGTGATAGTTCGGATCTATTACGCCCGACTTATAAATAACTTCACCCGTATCGTCGCGCAAAATTTCCACCTGCATTAAATATCTATTACCCGGCACATTTTCTATGCGAAGTGGCCCTTTAGACGTACCCGATTCAAATTCAACCCTGCTGGCAATGCTTATATTGAACATGCCCTCTTCAACCTTGCGGTCAAGCTCTGCCTGAATTTCCTCTTGCGACTTGCCTTCTAGCTGACCTATTAGCGCATTGCTATCGCGCGAACCAACCTGCTGGTCTTGCCACCAAAGATAAGTGAACACACAAGCCGCAATAATGGCTAGCAATGCTATAACAATAGCGATATAGAAAGCGGCTCCGCGCTTGCGCTTGCCAGAATTATTAACCCCATCAGCAGCGGAACTGCTTGCAGAATCTGTTGTCGCATTACTCTTAGGCGCTGTACGTGGATTATATATACCGTCATTGTTATGCATTTGCGGTAAATCTTTAGTCTTCCCGTCGCAAGACGGTGGTTTTAAGTTATTGTTCATGGTATCTATCCTTTAAGGATGGGTGTGGGAGCCGCCGCCCACACGGTTTGGCGGCTCCCACGGGCAAATTGGTAAACTGTCTACCAATTTTTTACATTGATTCTTTCGCTACATGCTTTAACCAGCAAGCGCAACGGTATAAGTTAGAGCTACAGCCTTAACAGATGCATCGACGCTGAAATTACCTTGTTCGGAAGGATATGCCTGTCCAGCTAAGCTGATACCTAAGCTATCGCCACCGGCAATGTCAAAATGAGTACCTGGAAGAGTAATTGCGGCTTCCCCTTTAATAACAATTGGTGTAGATAGAGTGTCGGTCTTCATAGTTAGATGAACCGTTGCACTGTTTGCATCTTTTTGGAATGAAGTGCTTAAAGCCTCTTCACTTAAAGTGAAGTTAGCCGCCACAGCCGGAGTAACACTCGAAACCTTTACTAACGCTGCACCGCGATTGGTAATAGTGTATGCAGCTGCACTAGGAGCTGTAATAGTGCCACCATTTTCCGGGGCAGAAAGGGTTAAATTCACAGGCACTGTAATGCTAATTTGTTGTTGACTATCGGCAACACCTTGCAGGAATACATCTGTCTTAGCGTCGGTGATAGAGCCTTGTCCATCGTAGTCACCTGCTGCTGCGAACGCTGGCATGGCGCACCCAATCGCCAACGCAGCGGACAGGGCAAATGCACCCATCAGCTTTCTTGTCTTTTTCATGGTCTTTCCTCCTTTTTAGTTATGACCATTTCCATTTCTATATCCAGAGGGCCCTTACCTCTTGATACCTTTTCTTCCTTGCTAGTTTGTTCGTTAAGGCGGGATGTAGGAATGCTCAGTCGCTCTACAGTCCTCGCTCGGCAGAAATGTCCACAGGACATTTCTGTTCGCTGCGGAACTCGCTTTGTGAGCACACCGACATCCCGCCTTAACTGCATTGTTTTCTCAACTAGCTGTCAAAGTTCTTGCTGCTTATGTTTCATAAAATGTTTCACGTGAAACATTTGGTTGATACGGTGAAGCTAGTTCAGTACGTTCAAAGTTATTTTTGCGGCGGCTTGACCTTGTTCCTCTAGTGTCTCGGGGTCTATTGCATGAAATGTTGCTGTCGCTTGATAAGTTCCTGCATCTAGGTCACGAGTAAGAGCAATGTCTTTAATGTAGGAATCGGGTTTCAAGCCGCCGGATTCATAAATGGTTTCTCCAGTTTCATCTAGCTTTATATCTACCTGCATTACATATTGATTGCCGGGCACATTTTCTATATATGCAGTACCTGAAGACGAGCCATCTTGAAATTCAATAACAGAAGCTATGCTTATGTTGAACATGCCCTCTTCTATTTTGCGGTCAAGCTCTGCCTGAATTTCTTCTCGTGTCTTGTATGGTGCCTGACCCACTATGGAATTTGAGTCGTAGAAATTATCTTTTGAGAAGAACAAAGCATATACAATGCCAGCAATTATGCCGACTACTATAAGAACCGCAATTACCACTATGGCAATGGTTTTACCTGTGTGACTCTTACTCTGAGCGCCAGCGCCTTGCGCTTTCCGCCCAACATGCGGCGCTGGCTGCTTGTTCTTCACTTTGTTATCTGACATTGTTTTCCTCTTCTCTATCTCTCGTCCCTATTTGCCGCTTTATTCAGAAGCTGATACATACCAGCAAATCTGCGCTATCGAATCATTCAGTTGATAGATGGCAGATCCCTCATCTAATCCGTTTAATCCCGCTTGACCGTTACTTGGAGATTGGTTCCATTCATCGCTAGGTCGCCAATCGGCACCATTCGTTTCCAGCGACATAAGAAGCGATTTCGCACCATTTGCCTCAAGCCGCTCCACAAGCATCCGGTATGTTGGCGAACCGGGCTCGGTATACAGCAGCGGCAGTTTGAACACTACGTTGGCATCTTTGAAATTAAACGTAACGTTGTCGCGATTATCCGCATTCGGGAATAACCACAAACCAGTTTCAGTCGCTAAAGCATACGCACTGAAATTAATCGGAACCACAGTGTCCGACTTCACTTCTATAGAAGCCGGAATAGACTTGCCGGTTTCCACGTTGAACTTCAGTGGCATCTCAACTGGAATGCTGCACGACAAGCGCAATGCATACACCGCATATAGCTTTACAACCGCGCCATCTTCGGTTGTTAGCGCGTCAACTTCCGCACCAGCTTGATACGTTACGGCGGTAGCGTTCGGCGCATCAGCCCAACCTAGAAGCAGATAGCCTTCTTTCCTGAAGCGCTCATCGGTTTCATCTGGCAATGTCACCTTGTTCCCGGTTTCAGTTTGCGTGGCTATAGGCGTATCGCCACCCGCATTGTCGTAGTATTCAAGTGTGTAGGAATATGCCTTGGGGCACGTTGCTGTAAAGGTTATATCGCCCCAAACGTCCTGCCCAATTTTGGCTGAAAATGTGCCCCCGCCATTGGCTGTTATGGTGACACCTGCATCCGAACAAACACAAACTGCACGATTTACGTCATAGCCCGACCTTGCCGTGACCGTCAAAGTAATCGTCTCTTGATTGCCGTAAGTATAGTTGTATTGCGAGGCTGAAATCGCATTCACACCTTCACCACCATTTAGTAATATCCTATAAACTGCCTTATCCCAAACAGCCGTAAATGTGGTGTTGTTAAGCCGCCAACCTTTGAAACTAAACTTGTCGCGCGTGGGCACAGGCAACTCTATAGCCTCAGCTGGCATATTGCGTGTAAAACCAGAACCGGAAGCAGTCCACCCTTCCGGCGTGGCAGGCGAAAATGTACCGCCGTCAGGATTCATAGTAATGGTGGTTCCATAGGCGAAATTAGCTGATGAGGCTTCTTCTGTATCGGCATCTTGATATGACACACTGTAATTACCAATTTGCCAATGTGCATAGTAGGTAGTGTCCGAAGTAGGCAATGCTGTGGTATTAAAAACTTGCGTGCCGCCCGATTCTCGCGTCCACCAGCCCTCAAACGAATAGCCTTCGAGAGTGGGTACAGTGGTGGGCAAAATTACTTTCGACGAAGACGAATACACTTGCGTAGTATCGCCCACTTGGCTACCACCGCACGAATCCCACGAAAGCGTAATAGTTTCGCCTATGAATTTTGCAGTGTAGGTTTTATCCTGCAGCAGGCTGGTTGGAGTACTGTGCACATGCAAAGTATTACTGTTTTCACTATCAATATAGGCATTGTTAGCTTCATCTGTAGTAGTAATTTTGGTGGCACCGTCATACCAGCCTTCAAGAGCATAGCCGGCATTAGAAGTTGCTATACATGATGTAGCGCCATTAACTACCCCAATAGTCTCTGAAGTTTTACTTAATGTACCCCAGCCTGCACTATCGTTAGCTATAGCAAAACGGATGGTTGCTGTATTTTCTTCCCATACTGCATATAGCGTTACGGTTGCGCCATTTTCGGTGGTAAGGTTAATGAGTTTATCGCCGCCTACTATATAATCGGGAGAAGTGGCAGCACGGTCTTTCGCCCAGCCTCTGAATGTGTAGCTTGCTTTTGTGGGTGTTGCAGTGGGCACCGAATATTCAACATCATAGGTGGCATTTATGTCAGAAGGTATGTTTCCGCCCGTATTGCCATTACCATCGAAGTGAATGGTGTAGGAAATAGCAGACCAACCACACGTCCATGTTTGAGCGCTTGTAAACATTGGCGCCGCACTTGAACTCAATTTGCCATCTGCTTTGATATATGTAGTACCACCACTTTGATAGCCTTGAGATATGTAGCCTTCCTTCTCTGCTGTCACTATTACAGTGTTTGTATTTATGATGGTTGGGTTTGTAGTTGTTGATGCACTCCATTCAGGCACGCTCTTTACATACCCGTGGTTTTTCCAAGCATAAATAGGACTAGAAAATCCTTCTCCATAAGTTGCGATGCCATCACCTGCATCTAATGTAACTTCATATGCCCACTGTGCAT
>NZ_JAAKEG010000014.1 GCF_011039075.1 Adlercreutzia sp. ZJ304 | reverse complement strand
ATGACTGAGACAACTTCTGCGGCTACTGCCGCCAATGTCAAATCGCCCACATCAGGCGAACAAAAACAAGCAAAGCCTAAGGGTGCATTGTTTAACAACAAGGGTGTAAATATAGGAATTTTGGTGTGTGCAATACTTGCTGTAGCAGGAATTGTGCTATGGGGTATACAGCTTACAGGTGGCATGGTGCAAACATCCATGAGAAACCTTGATAGCTGGGGCTTATACATTACTATGTTCATGTTTTTTGTAGGTCTTAGTGCAGGAGGTCTAATCATATCTTCTGTACCTAAGGCATTTGGAATACAAGGTTTTGGAGCAATTAGCAAAATCGCAGTATTTTCCTCTATCGCATGTACTATCGCTGCTATTGGATTTGTAGTAGTAGATTTGGGACAACCTGCGCGCCTTTGGGAGCTATTTGCATACTCAAATCTTGCAAGTCCGCTAATGTGGGACATCATAGTATTGGGTATATATCTAATACTGTCTTGTGTATATCTTTGGGCACAGCTGAAATATGAAAGTGGCAAGGTATCTGCACGTGCTCTTCGCATAATAAGTGTAGTAGCTCTTATTTGTGCAGTACTAGTTCATAGCGTAACTGCTTGGATATTTGGTCTACAGCAGGGACGCGAAATGTGGTACACAGCCCTTCTAGCCCCATGGTTTGTATCTTCTGCTTTGGTCTGCGGAACAGCTCTTATTATATGTATTGCTATTGCGCTTAAAAAATGTGGATACCTTGCACTTGAGCAGGCTCATATAGTAAAGCTAGCAAAGCTTTTAGGCACATTTGTATGTGTGGATCTATACTTCTTTGCATGCGACCTTCTAACAGCAGGCTTTCCAGCAGCTTCAGGTGCAGATATCGTATGGATGCTAGTTGCAGGACCTCTAGCTCCGTTTTTCTGGATAGAGATAATCGGCGGCATAATTTGTATAGTTGTATGCTTCTGCCCGCGTCTTCGCACAAATCCACTTATAGTCATAGCTAGCCTTTTGGCTATCATTGGCATCTTCTGCAAGCGCACACAACTACTTGTTGGAGGCTTTCAGATTCCAAACATCGAATGGCCAAGCGCTATAAGTTCTTCTACCATCACAAATTGGACTGCAGGTCTATCTGGAGCATACGAATCAATCGTTTATTGGCCGTCCCTTCTTGAGTGTGGAATAACGATAGGTGTAGTTGGTCTAGCAATTCTTATATTCCTTTTAGGTGTGAAGTATCTGCCCTTAAAAGATAAGACTGAATAGGCACTATATAACTGACAACTTTCTCTCTCCTGTCATCCCGGCTGCCTACCCCTCTAGGGCAGCCGGGGTGTGCATATTCAATATATACGCAATTGAAATAAGCAACAAAAGTCATACGCTTTCTAAATTTAAGGAACAATGCAGATGAAGAAGACTCTTATTACAGTTGTCGTGCTGCTTGTTTTTGGCATGGGCGTGTTGGGTGTTAGCTTTGCTGTGGAACCCGAGAGTGGCATCTATCCCATAACTGAAACGTCTCTATGTCCTGTTGTCGGATGTGCCTCGGGCACTTGTCATGGTTTTGCAGACGTGCCGCAACCGGACGGCGTGCATGAAATGGTTTGTCCCGAGGCGGCATGTGCTTCGCTAGAATGCCATGCTTGGGATACCCTTTTTACGCGATATCACCAAGCAAGTGATGCGTCTCTTAACATATGGATACTAATGCCTGTAGTACTTGTTGTAGTTTTGGTAGCTATTACGCGCTTGCTATCGAAGAACAACGGCTTACAGCATCAAAATGCGCAAGATGTGCGCGTTTCGTCAAATAGAGAAGAGGATACCCATGAATAAGTGGTTTATTGTATTGGATGTATTTCTTCTCGCGCTTTATGTGCTTTCGGCATTTCCTGCAATTTTCGGCATTCCAGCTCATGAATGGATAGGGATTTTTGCAACTTTAGCTCTTGTGGTGCATTGTGCTGCACATAATATAACTGCTAAAGGAATGCTGAAAAGCGGGATAAAAACAGCCAGATTTGCTTTAAATATCATCATTTTGGCAAGTCTTGCTATTTGTGCGGTGTCGGGAATTATGGTTTCGGGCACAGTCCTGCCAACATTTGGGTTTTATGCTGGCGGGTATTATTTCTGGGATCCGCTGCATGCCATATCAGCTAAGGTTCTTATGGCGGTATTGTTTGTGCATATAGTATTGAATATTAAGGTAGCGTATTGTTCTTGGAAGGCGGAGCCTCACGCATCAAAAAGGGAGGAATCAAATGCCTAATACAACTAAGATGTGGCATGTGCGTGCTGCACTATATGAACTTCTTGCATTTAGTTTTCGCTATCCCGATACGGCGCTTTCGCAAGCAGTTGTAAGCGGGGAATGGCTTGATGCTGCTAAAGAGATAACAGAAGCACTAGACCTAGATTGGGAATGTGATACCTATTCGGAAAAAAGCAATGACGCTGAAGCTTTTCTGCATGCCTTGCGCGCAGAAGCCACTTATTTGTTTATTGGAGCACCCGATCCAGCTGTGTCTCCATATGAGGGAATATGGCGGGCAGAAGACGACGGCGTACAAGGGCTTTTGTTTGTGAATCCGCATTCTATGGATGTGGAGCGGTTTTGCAACGCATGCGGGCTTGGTCAACCTGAAGGCACGAACGAGCCGCTAGACTATGTAGCAACCGAGCTGGAACTTCTCCAATATCTTGCCATGCTTGCATCTGGTGTTGATGTAAGCCAAACGGCTGTTTCGCTTGAGGATTTGCCGGGTGGCACGCCTGAAGCTGCTTTCCAGCAGTTCATGGATAATCATGTTCAAACTTGGATGCCTCGTTTTGCAGATAAGGTATGCGAGCAAACTCGCATTCCTTTCTACAGAAACGCAGCATCGCTTTTGAAGTGCACGCTAAGTTAGCGCCTTGCCTTTGAGCGCGTGCTAAGTGCATAGCCGCTATGCAGCGCGCGAAGTGCTAGGCAAGCGAAGTGCTAGGTAAACCAGCTTTGAACAATTGGGATGTATCCGGCAACCATTACTATCAGAACAAGGATAGGCAGCACATATTTTAAATAAGGTTTAATTGCTTTGGGGTAATGGATTCCTTTACCTGTGTTTGCTTCGCTAAGAAATGCATCCCAGCCCCAGCCTTGTTTACGTGTGCAGAATAGCAAAAATACAAGTGCGCCCAGTGGAAGCAGATTATTCGACACTATAAAGTCTTCAATTGCCTGAATGTTGCCAATACCCGGTATTTGAACGCCCGACCATACGCTAAATCCAAGCACGCAGGGCATAGATAGTATGGCTAGCGCCACTCCATTTATGGTGCAAGATTTCTTTCTCGACCATCCCCACTGGTCCATTCCAAAACTCATGATGTTTTCAAAAACCGCTATAACTGTAGAAAGTGCGGCGAAACTCATAAATACAAAAAATAATGCACCCCAAAGATTACCTAGTGGTATCTGGTTAAACACACTGGGTAGGGTTATGAATACAAGACCGGGTCCGCTGCCGGGTTCTACTCCGAATGCGAAACAGGCTGGAAATATTATCAGACCAGCCATAATGGCTACAAGCGTATCTAGTCCAGCAATGCGCAGCGCTTCTCCGGTAAGGGTATAGCTTTTGTTTATATAGCTGCCAAATATCGACATAGAGCCAATACCAACCGACACTGTAAAAAACGCTTGTCCCATGGCGGCTAGCATAGCGTCAAAGAAAGTGCTGGGTTCTGCGAACAGTCTGCCGAAATCGGGCATAAGGTAAAACATCAATCCATCGGCTGCGCCCGGCAGCGTTACGGCGCGTATAACTAGCACAAGAAGCACCACGAACAAAGCGCCCATCATAAATTTCGTGATACGCTCTACTCCATTGCGAACGCCCGCGCGCGTTACAAGCACGCCAATTAGAACAGTTATTAGTGTGTATGCGCTCATTTCAAGCGGATTTCCCATAAGCGCATTGAAAACGCCTCCAACTTGTGTGGCATCCATTCCGCTGAATGTGCCCATAGCGCTTTTCACCATGAAAGCCAACATCCAACCACATACGGCTGTATAAAACATCATAAGCAGGTAGTTACCGCATAGTGCTACCCATTTGAACCGGTGCCATTTTGTGGCGGGCGGTTCTAGCTTATCGAAGCTGCGCGCCACGCCAAGTTGACTTGCGCGCCCAACGGCAAATTCCATAACCAAAATGGGAAGCGCAAATATAACAAGAAACACCAAGAACATAACCACAAACGCAGCGCCGCCGTATTGACCGGTTATATAAGGAAAACGCCATACATTTCCAAGACCTATGGCACAGCCTGCGCTAATTAGAATGAATCCCAATCGGCTTTTGAACTGCTCGCGCTCCATATAGTAGCCTTTCATTGGGATGCTTAGTGCTCCCGAATAGGGGATATGTTGTCTTTCCTGAATTATATCTACATATAAGCTAGGCAAAAAGACTGGTTTCGGGCAACGTGGAGGATATAATTACGTTCTCTTGGATTTGATTAAAAGTGCGCATTGGGAGCATGTGCCAAAAATGCGTACTCAAGCGCGAAATTGTAGTTTGTTTTATATGGCGAATTTGCAAGGTGAAGGTGAATTGTGACTCTTCAACAATTGAGATACCTTATAGAGATAGCTGCATGCGGTTCAATTAGTCAAGCAGCACATAACTTATATACTTCGCAAAGTAGTTTGTCGGTTGCCGTGAAAGATGTAGAAGCGGAAATGGGCGTTACTATTTTTGAGCGCTCAAATAGGGGCATTACTGTTACGCGCGAAGGGATGGAATTTTTAGGTTATGCGCGCCAAGTTGTAGAACAAGCGAATTTGCTAGAACAGCGCTACGCCCGCGATGCCGAGCCAGTAGAGCAGCATTTATCGGTTAGCAGCCAGCATTACACGTTTTGCGTAGAGTCGTTTTTGGAGTTTGTTGACGAATACGAAGGATCGGGTTACACATTCACGCTGCGCGAGTGTAGAACGTCCGAAATAATTAACGACGTGCGCGACTTCCGCAGCGATGTGGGCATTTTATTTATGTCGTCGTTTAACCAGCAAGTAATAGGGCGTGCACTAGAAGATGCTAACTGTGCGTTTGCAAAGCTGTTTACTGCAAAGCCGCACATTTTCGTAAATTCGAACCATCCGTTGGCTGCGCAAAAAATAGTAACGCTAGACGATTTGACCGAATATCCGCGCTATACCTTTGAGCAGGGCAATTCCAATTCGTTCTATTATTCGGAAGAGCCCTTTGCCGAGCTGCCTGCGTCTAAGCGCGTAATAATAAGCGATCGCGGAACGCTTTCTAATTTGCTTACGCATCATATGGGCTATATCGTGTCCACTGGCGTTATGTCAAGCGAAATGAGTAGCGGTGTGGTGGCGGTGCCTATAGACACAAAAGAAATAATGACAGTGGGATATATCGTTCATAACGAACGCCAGCTTTCCAGTTTGGCGGCAAGATACATAGAGAAGTTACAACTATTTATAGAGGAGTATCAGGTTGGTTATTCCGGACTCTAATGATGCAGGTATCAATAACGCTAGCAATATGGGTAATGCAAACAGCGTAAAGAATGCGAGCGATCCTGTTTTTAGTGCGGAACAGGCGCATTTAAGTGAAGTTTATTCCGATCTTTTACGTATGCAAGATGGTTTAGCGCACAAGATAAGCCAGATAGACTTTAATGCGGCGGCAGATAAAGATGCAATGGCAGAAGAACTTACTCTGAACGCCACATCGTTTGATGAGGCGCTTGAGACATATGCTGCTTTTGCTACAGCTAACAGTGTTATCGACAGTTACAACATTGCTTCCGAAGCGGCAGTACGTAAATTACGCGATGTGCAGCTACTGTTGAAGCAGCCATATTTTGCGAAGATAGAACTGCAATATGGTTCTGCGGTGGCTTCGTCTGCTGCGGATAACGCGAACGCGGGTGTAGGTGCTGACGGGTCTGCCAGTGCTGATTCAGATGTGGCTGCGGGCGTGCGTGCTGATGGCGTTGCCGACGGTGTGCGCGAGCTCTACATTGGTGCGGCGGGAGTTTCCGATGAAGACTACAAACGCTTAGTGGTTGACTGGCGAAGTCCTGTTGCCGAGGTGTATTACAACCAGCAAATGGGCGATACGTCTTATGTGGCGAATGGTCGCAAGATAAATGTCAATTTGAAGCTGCGGCGGCAATTCGATATAGAACGCGATTGCTTGCGCGCGTATTTCGACACTTCGGTTGCCATAGAAGATCCGCTTTTATTACGATCGCTTTCAGATGCGCGTACACCACACATGAAAGCGATAACCACCACCATACAACGGGAGCAGAATACGGTTATTCGTCATGAAGATGTTCCGGCGCTGCTTGTGTCGGGTGTGGCTGGTAGTGGCAAGACATCGGTTTTGCTGCAGCGTATAGCGTATTTGTTCTATCGGCATCGCGAAGATTTGCGCCCCGATCAGGTGTATTTGATAACTCCAAATTCTGTATTTCGTACATACATAGAAAACGTGCTGCCAGAGATGGGGGAAAGCAATCCGCAGGCGCAAACTTGGGATGAATTGGCTGCGCGCTTGCTTCCGCACGATATGAAGCCGGGCAAGGGTGTATGCGATATTGAGCGCTTGCAAACAATAGAGCGCGGAATTGCGAACCTGCGTCTAACTCAAGCCGATTTTCGCGAAATACGCAGTGGGAAAGTGCGTTTTATTTCCACGAATCAGATAGATGGGCTTATGCATAAGCATAGCAATGTAGCAATGGGACCAAGGCGCATAACGCTTGTGCGTGAGGGGATACTGAAGCGTGCGGAGCAGCGTTTGCGTCGCATGGCGGCAAGCGATGATGCGCTAGATGAGCTTGATGCTCTTAGCGTAGAGGAGCAACTGCGCATATTCCGCGAAACTATTAGCCCGCAGACCGAGGCTGAGGCGCGCGAGCTTGCTTTGCGCATGTTGCGCGACAAGCATGCCGCGGCGCTTGATGCTATAGAAAATGACGAATGGCTGCGAATTGATCGCATAGGTATGCGTCTGCTTGATGCTAGTGGTGTGGCACCTGTTGAATGGTTGTATACGAAGATGGCTTTGTGCGGTTTATCGCAACCCGATGCGCGGTATGTGATGATTGATGAAGTGCAGGATTATTCGGCGGCGCAGCTTATGGTGATGGCGAAATATTTCCGTCGGGCGCACTTTATGTTGTTGGGCGATGAAAACCAGTCTATTGGCGAGACGGCAACATCTTTTGCCTGTGTGCAGCATATATTTGAACAAGCATGCGGCAGTTGTTGTAGATGCGATCTTATGATTAGCTACAGGTCTACTCCGCAGATAACACATGTGTTTGCAAAGTTGGCAACCTTAAATAACATGCAGATAGAGTCGGTACATCCCAATGGCAGCGAACCGCATATTGAGGAATACGCAAGCGAGGAAGAGTACATATCGGCGCTTCGCCAAGCTGTTAAACAAAAAGCCGATAGCGATGAGTTGACCGCCATAATTGTGCCGTGGAAAGCACAATTGCGCCTAGTGCAAAATCTTATTGGAGATAGTCTTTTAGTAGTGAATGCGCGCGATAGTTTGCCAGCAAATGGAGTGTTTGCAACAACGCTAAAACTAGCGAAGGGGCTTGAATTCGATAATGTAATCATTCCCGATGCTAGTGCGAAGACGTTTCCCGAAAATGATGTATCGCGGCGTAGGTTGTATACTGCTATTTCGCGTGCTACCTGCAATGTGGATATTCTTTCGCGCGGACCAATAAGCCCGTGGCTATCGGAAAAATATATGGCATGAGCAGCTATCGAAAATCGCTATAACTCAGTTTCTAGATTATTTCCTCTTTGATGGATAGGATGCAAACTATTAACTAAAGGCATCGTTGCGCTACTGACTCGGGAGGAAATGATGGCTATTTATAAAAATACAGCAGAGCTTATAGGCAATACTCCACTTGTAGAGTTGACTAACTATGAGAAAAATCATCAGCTGAAAGCAAGGCTAATAGGGAAAGTGGAATACTTCAATCCTGCCGGCTCGGTGAAGGACAGGGTTGCCAAAGCCATGATAGAAGATGCTGTTGCCTCTGGAAAAATAAATGATGAGACTGTGCTAATAGAACCCACTTCGGGAAATACCGGGATTGGGCTTGCTGCAATAGCAGCTGTGCGTGGAAATCGTCTGATAATAACTATGCCAGAAACTATGTCGGTAGAGCGTCGTAACTTAATGCGTGCATACGGTGCCGAACTGGTGCTAACTGATGGCACGAAAGGCATGAAGGGTGCCATTGCTCGCGCTGAAGAACTGGCTGCAGAAATTCCGAATTCGTTCATTCCGTCGCAGTTTACAAATCTTGCAAATCCGGCTATTCACTATAAAACTACTGGTCCTGAAATATGGAATGCCACAGATGGTAAGGTGGATATTTTAGTGGCGGGTGTTGGAACCGGAGGCACTGTGTCGGGTGCTGGCGCGTATTTGAAGGAGCAGAATGCGAATATACAGGTAATTGCTGTAGAGCCTGCTGGGTCGCCGGTGTTGTCTAGCGGGTGCGCTGGCTCGCATAAGATTCAAGGCATTGGTGCAGGTTTTGTTCCCGATACGCTTGATACTGAAGTTTACGACGAAGTTATAACCATTCAAGATGAAGAAGCGTTTGAAGTTGGTCGTGAACTTGCTGCTAATGATGGGCTTTTGGTAGGCATATCTTCGGGCGCTGCTGTTGCTGCTGCCACAAGTGTGGCTAAGCGACCGCAGAATGCGGGTAAGAATATTGTGGTAATTCTTCCCGATACTGGAGAGCGCTATTTGACCACTGCAATGTTTGCCTTCTCGGAGTAAAATGCCTCGCTTGTGAACAAATCTAGGAAACAAAAATACCCGCAGAAGCACCCCGCATCGGGCGCTTCTGCATGCGCGGTTAGCGCGCGCTGCGGAGCCTGCACCATGATAGACATTCCCTATGATGAGCAATTGGCTAAAAAGCAGGCTTACATTGAGGAATTGTTTGCCGGATTGGCTAGCCCAAAGCGCGTGCGTCCCATAATAGGCATGCAGACCCCGTATCATTATCGCAACAAAGTTGTGTCGCCGTTTGCGCCTGCGCGCGGCGCAAGACCGGGTGCGTTTGCGGTTGCCACTGGAATGTATGCGCAGGGTACGCATAAGCTTGTGCCAACGGATGGCTGTCTTATTGAAAACGAAACCGGCAAGCGCGTGGTACAGGCTGTGCGCAGTCTTATGTTGAAGTGGAAAATTGCGCCTTACAATGAAGATACAGGAGAGGGTTTTCTTCGCCATGCTGTTGTGCGGGTGGGTCAATTTAGTGGGGAAGTTCTGGTAACACTTGTAACCAACAGCGATCAATTTCCATTTTCAAAATCGTTTTGTCGTGAATTAGTGCGGCGTGTTCCTGAAATAACAACTGTGGTGCAGAATGTGAATATGCGTCAGACGAATGTGATACTAGGCGAAACTGAGCGCGTGCTTTACGGACCGGGTTTTATACTGGACGGGCTTTGTGGGCTTACTTTTCGCATATCGTCGCAGTCTTTCTATCAGGTAAATGTATGTCAAACCGAAGCGTTGTATACTGCGGCCATTGATGCTGCGAAGCTGAACGGTACGCAAACCGTAATAGATGCATATTGCGGAACCGGAACTATAGGGCTTGTGGCGGCTTCGCGTGGTGCTGCGCGCGTGCTTGGGCTAGACTGCGTAGAGCCTGCCATACGCGATGCGCGTCAAAACGCTAAGCACAACGGCATAACAAATGCGGAATTTTTCGTCGAAGATGCGACCGATTTTCTTGTTAGGGCTGCACAGTGCGGCATAGATGGGGCAAAAAGCGAAAATACGGTGCTTATGATGGATCCGCCACGAAGTGGGTCTACGCCACAATTTCTAAATGCTGCTTGTGCGTTGGCGCCGTCGCGCATCGTCTACATTTCATGCAACCCTAAAACTCAAGTGCGCGATGCGGAAAATCTTCTGCAAGGTGGCTATGCTATAGAAAGCATCCAACCTGTTGACATGTTTCCCCACACCGACCACGTGGAGTGCGTGGTGTTGATGTCAAGGGAAAAGCTTGATTTTATAATGTATTAGGGGCATTAACAGAAGCGTTCACTCAATCTTATCGGCAGTTTTTTGTTGAAGGAAGCATATCCGTACTGCTTTCGATGGCGTTTGCTGAGTAGATAAGATTTATGAAAATGGAGAAGAAATTATGTTTAAAAACAAAAAAATAGAATCCAGTAGCTTTGAACCAGATTCTTCCATTGAAGCGTGGGAACATTATAAAAAATATTATTTGGAATCAAATTCAAAATTCAGCATCAGAAAAAATTATAATTTTAAAAATCTGCATTTTTACACATTCTACGAAAAATTAAATCGTAGATGCGGCGAAAAATTTGATGGGTACAACTATGCTAATTTAAAGATTGCGTCAAACGGGGCAAATAGATTATATGCGCTACACAACTCTGCGGAGAGAAAAACCAATAACTGCAATGTTGAATGGTGTTGCGCAACACGTAGAGTAGGCGGTGAATGCGATTTTAATTTCAATGAAGAGAAATGCAAACTATTCCAAAAACTTATTGGAGAAAATGAAGAAGCACTGCTGCAATTAAAAAAATGCAAAGAGATGCATCATACCCTTTTGAACTTTTCTTTAATGGAGGCAATGGGGAGTATGCAAGAATTTAAAGGAAGTAATAAGTTTGATAGGTTTGACCTCTTTATCTATGAACTTGATCGATATTTCCAAAAATCATCAGAAGCTGTTTTGAGTAAATCATCATCTAGTAATAAAAGTGGTTTAGAAGATTATCTCAGTTCTTTTAAGAACATTTATGAATATTGCCATGAAGTGTATTTCATAGAAAGCGAACAACTTATTGATGAGATTATTAAAAACGGATCGCTGTCTATAGAGACATGTGATGATGTAATAAGGTACATGAATTTAGCTGAAATGTTTTGGGGAGAAAAAGAATTTGCTTTTTTAAAAAAAGAGTTTCTAACGGTGGGAGGTTATTTTAATGAAGGCGGAGAAACGTATACGCTTGATGAGCTGTTATGCAAAATTGAAGATGATTTAGGATATGGGTCGTCGGACGCCAAAATACTTATCGAAAAATGTATTGAACGAGGTTATATTATAGATTGCGGCAACGATACATTTACTCGTTAAATAATATTTAGCGTTTTTAATATACGAAATCGCAGTAAAAATGTTCTCAGGATGGTCGAAGTGGCAAAGACATTCAGCCTGTCTGCTTAGACCATGCAGAAAGCGCAACAGTGTTTAAGCATTAGCGTAGATATACCATTAGGAGTTTTTTACCAATAAAATGGTCAAAACTTCCGACTTTCCACGGTCGAAACGGCAATTTATGCCCGTTAATGCAACAATAATTTCTGTTTGCCCAGTGTTCTCCATAATTCAAGTTGCTTATCAGACAACTTGGCTGTGGAAAGCTGGAAGTTTTGACCACTTTCACGCCAAAAATTTCCTAACGTGCCCTTGCTCTCTAAGCGATATCTATACATTCTTCCTGCGGTGTAATGGCGCAAATCGAATTGAGAGAATAGAGAGGTGTGATATTGGAATATGTATGAGAAAGAAATTGACTACATGGTCATGATAGTTAATGAATATGCTATTGAGAAAAATATTTCTCCCAAAGATGCTTATTTAATGCTTTCTTCATATGGGGGCATTAAGGCTCTGGAAGAGAATTATGAAATTGAACATACGCTTTCAATTTCTTCAACACTCGATGCTCTCGATGCTTTATGTGCGCGCAAGAAAATTGCTATATGATTTTATATCATGGTTCAAATGTTGAAATAGGCAAAATAGACCTATCTCTTTATGTTCCTTATAAGGTTTTAGCTTAATGCTCTGATCTGTTCATTGTCAGCTTTCTGCGATGCTATATGGTTTGATATCGTCAGCTTTTTGCGATAGATGCACTTGAATAGCTAAAATAGCATATAACAAAATTCAAACGCTAACACAGACACGTTTGGTTGGTTTTTCGCACGATTGATAAACTTGATGCGTGCGGCTAGGCTTCTTGATACAATTCTGAAAGACCTCGATAAAGCCCTAACGAAAACAGTGAGGTAACTAGAAGTGGAAAAGGATCTATTTAGTGAATACACAAAAGAATCTGAGCCCACTAAGCGTTACAAAGGGTATGCGTGGCATACAGCCATTGGTTTGCAAGCGGTTGATAGGCTTAAAACGTCGGAATATCTGATGCATACCGCTATTCGCAATATTGAAGGTGAAATTTCTTTCGAAGAAGCAAACGCACTTTTGCAAGCCTATTACGACGAAAAGCCCGTCGGCAATGCGGACGATCGTACGGAAGAGGCCGACAAAGTTTCAGCAAGAATTGCTGCACTTCTATCAGAACAGGCATTTAGTTTTACTCCGAATGAGTATCTTTCTATTCATCGAAAACTGTTTGCTGGTATTTATCCTTGTGCTGGATGTATCAGGGATTACAACATTACAAAACAAGAATGGGTGCTTGATGGGAATACGGTAATATACGGCAGCGCAACGGAATTGCGCGCCACATTAGACTATGATTTTTCTAAAGAAAAGAATTTTTCATATCGTAATCTTTCGATGGATGAAATTATTCATCATTTAGCAGTTTTTATCTCTCGTTTGTGGCAGATTCATGTGTTTGGTGAGGGTAATACTAGAACAACAGCTGTGTTCTTCATTAAATACCTTCGCACGCTGGGTTTTGATGTAACGAATGATATTTTTGCCGAAAATGCATGGTATTTTCGTAATGCGTTAGTTAGAGCTAACTATAACGATTTGAAAAATGGAATTCACGAAACGACAGAATATCTCGAGATATTCCTGCGTAATCTGTTGATGGACGAAAATCATCCGCTGCATAACCGCGCACTACATATTAGCGATAAGCTCAAAACGTCTGAAAACTAAAGGGCGGAAAGATTTTTACGCAAAAATGGTCAAAAAGTTCGACTTTCCACGGTCGAAGATGTTGAAATAGTCGCGCAAGAGTACGTTTGCCCAGTATCCTCCACATTTCAAGCAAATAAAGCGTCTAAAAACCGTGGAAAGCCGGAATTTTTGACCATTTTCTAGCAACAAATTTCCCAGCGCAATTGCGTTTGAGGCAGAAGCAGAGAACGCGGTCATTTCGCAATCGGCACACAACCCAGTTAAGCGCTAATGTCGAAACCGCAGGCGCAGAAAGCAACAATTCCAATAGCGCAGCGCCAGCTATCACAAACGAAACGGTGAAACTTGAAAGCTCAAGTTCTTCAACCCTAAAACCCAAGTGCGCGATGCGGAAAATCTTCTGCAAGGTGGCTATGCTATAGAAAGCATCCAACCTGTTGACATGTTCCCCCACACCGATCATGTGGAGTGCGTGGTGTTGATGTCAAAAGCTGATAAATGAGAATATCGCTCCATCTGTGGAGTAAGAAATAATTGAAGTTTATAGTGGGACAAAGTTACGTTGGTATAAATTAGTGAGGTTCACATAAGTACCAAGAAAAGCTGAGTGAGAAGAGTAATGGAGATAAGAATAGCTACTATTGAGGATGCAGAAACCATTAGAGAAATATATATGCCATATGTTCTAAATACTGCGGTATCTTTTGAATATGAAGTTCCGAGCATAGATGAATTTCAAAATAGAATAAGAAATACACTGATAGAGTATCCTTATCTTGTTGCTGTCGAAAATGACACAATTGTTGGATATGCATATGCAAGTTCTTTCCATTCAAGAGAAGCATATAAACATTCTGTAGAATTATCTGTATATGTAAAACAAGATTGCAGAGGTCAAGGCATAGGTAGTAGTTTATATTTGAAACTCGAAGAATTGTTGATTAAGCAGAATATATGCACAGTTCACGCATGTATTGCAAGTCCTGATGGAAAAGATGAACATCTTACAGATGCCAGTGAAAAATTTCATAAGAAAATGGGATTTGAAATTGTGGGGAGACATAATCTGGTCGGATACAAATTTAGAAAATGGTATAGCATTGTTTGGATGGACAAAGTTATAAGTGAGAGGTTAGATAATCCCATTGCTTTTATTCCGTTTAGCCAAACGGTGTAAAAGCAATAGGATTGAAAATTTCAGTTGTGGATATGTTGCCAAGAACGGAGTAAGAACAAAAATGTCGTGGATTTGTTCCCTTGATTGCAAAATTGGCAAAGACATTCATCCTGTCCGCTTAGACCATGCAGAAAGCGCAACAGTGTTTAAGTGTTAGCGTAGATATGTCATTAGGAGTTTTTTACCAATAAAATGGTCAAAACTTCCGACTTTCCACGGTCGAAACGGCAATTTACGCCCGTTAATGCAACAATAATTTCTGTTTGCCCAGTGTTCTCCATAATTCAAGTTGCTTATCAGACAACTTGGCTGTGGAAAGCTGGAAGTTTTGACCACAATTCGGTTGAATTTGCTCCGGATTTGAGGTGGGGTTCCAGCTAAGGTGATGTTGCCATAGTCATGATCGCGGTTGAATTTGCTCCGGATTTGAGGTGAGGTTCCAGCTCTCGGATTTGCTCCACCTTGTTCAAACAACAGAACAGGTCAGCTGCTTTATGCATGCTGACCTGCGGTTTCTTATGGTGCGGGTGAAAGGACTTGAACCTTCATGGGGTTGCCCCCATACGGACCTGAACCGTACGCGTCTGCCAATTCCGCCACACCCGCACAAAGATAATGCTCGGAAACAGAGCGCTGTTAATAATAACCCACCTATACGCTGCCGGCAAGGGAATTTTTCGATACTTCTTTGCTTTCCTGTACGTGGTTATATGGGTTAGACTTCACAGTTATCTATTAAAGATGCGGAGGAATATGGGACTAGGCGAAACATTTAGTTTGAAAAAGGCTTTGGTGCTGGCGGGTGCAATAATAGCTATGGTTATCGGTACGGGTTTCGCCACGGGGCAAGAGCTAATTCAATACTACACATCGTATGGAATATGGGTATTAGGCGCTGTTGCGGTATTTGCTGTGGTTTTCATTTTCTATAATATTTGCTTTGCGAAAGTGGGCGCCGAGCAACACTTTGAGCGCGGTACCGATGTGTATCGTTATTACTGCGGCAGATATTTAGGTACATTTTTCGACTATTACGCTACAGCATTTTGCTATATGTCGTTTTTTGTTATGGCGGGTGGCGTTTCATCTACGCTTAGTCAGGGCTTCGGTCTGCCTACATGGGTAGGTGGCGCCCTGCTTGCCTGTGTGGTTATAAGTGTGGTGTGTTTAGGGCTGCGGCGGCTGGTTGACGTAATAGGCATTATTGGTCCTGCGAATATAGTGTTTTTCATAACCGTAGGTGTAATAGTGCTTGTTATCGATTGGCAGCAACTTGCCGGTGGCTTGGATGCTATTAACACCGGTTCTCTAAATGGAGACACATCGGGCGAAGGCATGGTGCAGGCGGGCGGTAACTGGTTTATGGCGGGGCTCTCTTACGCCGGATTTGTGCTTCTGTGGTTCGCAAGTTTCACTACTTTGCTGGGCGCGCAGAATACCCGCGCGAATATGAAAGTGGGCATAGTTATTGCTGCGGTGGCAATATCTGTAGCAATAATTATTGTATCGCTGGCGCAGATTGCGAACATCAATACAGGTAGTGAAGGTCTGTTTGTGTGGAATGCCCCTATTCCGAACTTGATATTGGCTGACAGAATATGGGCTGGACTGCCTGTTATCTATGCTATCGTGGTGTTTATTGGCGGCTGTGGTACGTCTATACCGCTTCTTTATAATTCGGTGTCGCGGCTTGCGAAAGAAGGCACTGTGCGCTTTCGTGTGCTTGCTGTGGTTGGTGGCATTGCAGGTGTGTGTATCGGGCTGTTTTTCCCGTATAGCACGCTGGTAAACGTTGTTTATGGATTAAACGGTTACGTGGGTGCCGTGCTTCTAGTATTTATGATTGTACGTAGCATACGCGATGCTTTGGAGCGCAGACATGGATAAGGGCACGTATGAAACGCTTGGTTTGGAATACTTGAAACGCAATTTATCTTGCGAAGGTGAAGACGCGCACCGGTATTTCGCACTGTATCAGCAACTGCTTTCGCAGCTTCGCGCAATTAATCGTGTGGCTGTGGCTTTTTCGGGCGGAGTTGATTCTGCACTTTTGCTGTTTGCCGCCCACGATGCGCTTGGCGAAAATGCTATGGCGCTAACGGCACATTCAGCATTCTTTTCTGAACAAGAGGCGCGTGATGCTGCTAATTTTTGCAGTCAATACGGCATAAGGCAACAAATAGTTCATGTTGACAGCTTGGGTGCACGTGGCGTTGCGGAAAACGGTCCGGATAGGTGCTATAAGTGCAAGTTGGCTCTTATGCAACAATTGAAGCAGGAAGCGCACGGGGCGGGCATGCAGCTGGTCGAGGGGTCGAACGCTAGCGATGCGCGTGCGTATAGACCGGGCTCTAAGGCGCTGCGCGAGCTTGATGTGGCTAGTCCTTTGGCGGATGTGGGCATGGCGAAGGCAGATGTGCGCGCCATATCGCGTGCATTGGGGCTGCCTCAGTGGAATAAGCCCTCGCTTGCGTGTTTGGCTACGCGCTTTCCTTATGGGCAGCGCATTACGTTGCGGGGTTTACGTGCAGTTGATCAGGCGGAAAAAATATTGCGGGATGCCGGGTTTACTCAGGTTCGCGTTCGCGTTCATGATAATGTTGCGCGAGTAGAATTATTGCCTAGCGAAATGCCTAAATTGTTTTGCAATTCTTCGCAAGCGCAAAATGGGCTTGCGAAGCGCATATACGACGCTTTTCGCGAACTGGGATTTAACTATACGGCTATTGATTTATTGGGTTATAGAACCGGCAGCGCCGATGAAATTTTAGAGGATGCTAATGAACGAAACTAAGCAGATTTTGCAAGCGGTTCAGGCTGGTACTTTGTCTGTAGACGATGCGCTTCATAGGCTAAAAGTGAAGCCATATGAAGATTTAGGATTTGCGAAAGTTGACCTGCATAGACCTATACAGCAAGGCACCTCGGAGGTTATATATGGTGCAGGCAAAACGCCTCAACAAATAATTGAAATTGTGCAGGCGCTGCAGAATAGCGGGCAAGATCGCATTCTTATAACGCGAATGGACGCGCAAAAAGCCGATGCGGTTTGTGCGGCGGTGCCTCTGAATTACGACGAAGTGTCAAGCGTTGGGCGCGTGGGCTCAATTCCCAAACCCAGCGGAATAGGCACGGTACTTGTTGCAACAGGTGGCACAAGCGATATTCCGGTTGCTGAAGAAGCTGCGCTTACGGCAGAGTTTCTTGGTAACAAGGTGCAGCGTGCCTACGATATGGGTGTTGCAGGTTTGCATAGAATGCTGGCGAATATGGATGCCATAACAGACGCGGCGGTAATAATAGCTGTGGCGGGTATGGAGGGCGCGCTTGCAAGCGTTGTGGGCGGACTGGCTGACAGCCCGGTTATAGCTGTGCCTACAAGTGTGGGCTACGGTGCGGCTTTTGATGGCATGGCGGCATTGCTGTCGATGCTAAATTCGTGCGCAAGCGGCGTGGCGGTGGTCAATATCGACAACGGTTTTGGCGCGGGCTATATGGCAAGCATGATTAATCATATGGAAGTGCGCAATACTCAGGCGCAAAATATGGAGGTATGAAAATGACAACTCTTTATTTAGATTGTTCGCAGGGTGTGCAAAAAGACACGTTTGCCATGTGTGTAGGTGCTTTGCTTCCTCGCGAAAAATGCAATGCGATAGCGCAGGCTTCGGGTGTTGCCGATGTGGTTAGTGCGGGGGAAGCGGTGAATGCGGGCGGAGGCGGCAATGCAGGCGGGGGCGGCAATGCGGGTGCAGGCGGCAATGCAGGCGGGGGCGGCAATGCCAATGATGCCAATGCCAGTGCGCACCATCATCACAGCATGACCGAAGTTCGTGCAAAAATAGAGGCTAAGCCGCTATCTCAGGCAGCTATAGCGGCAGCTTTAGGTGTTTACGATATTTTGGCGGAGGCTGAGGCGCGTGTGCATGGAGCGTCTACAGAAGACGTGCATCTTCACGAAGTGGGCTCTGATGAAGCTATTGCTTGGGTATGCGCGGCGGCGGCATCAATGGTCGAGCTAGCTGCTGACAATGTGGTGGCAGGTCCTGTGTGTACAGGGTTTGGATTCGTGGATTGCAGCCATGGTCGCCTGTCTATACCCGCACCGGCAACAGCGGATATTTTGGAGGGCATTCCTACATTTGTAGGCGATGTAGAAGGTGAATTAACAACACCTACAGGTGCTGCTTTGGTGCGTTATTTCGCCGAACAGTTTGTTAGTGGCGAGCCTGCTGGTTGCGAATTGGTGGCGCAGGTGGGTTCATGGTAGGGTGTGTAGAACAGACACCCTTCATGCGCGCTTTTGTGCGCATGGCAACCGATTCGTGGAACCAAGGATGGCACGAGCGCAACGGTGGTAATCTTTCGTATCGCATTCCCGAAGACGAAATAGATAGCATTTTGGGGCAAATTGAATATGGCGAATGGAAGCCGCTTGGTATAACTGCTCCTAATGTGGCAGGCGAGTTCTTTTTGATAACGGCTGCGGGCAGCTACTTTCGCAATATTGCCGATGATATTTCGCGATGTGCGGGCATTATTCAGATTGACGGAAGCGGTGCTAGCTACAGGCAATGTTGGGGCTTTGCGGGAGGCGGGCACCCGACAAGCGAACTTCCAACCCACATCATGAACCACGAGGTGAAAAAGCTGGCTACATGTGGTGCTAATCGCGTTATTCATCATGCGCATCCAGCTAATATAGTGGCGCTAACTTTTGTACTTCCACTTACGTCAGAGGCTTTCACGCATAAGTTATGGCAAATGATAAGTGAATGCGCCATGGTGTTTCCGGAAGGCGTTGGCGTGCTTAGCTGGGGAGTACCCGGCAGTATGCAGTTGGCTGAAAACTCGGCAGAGCTAATGAAGCGCGTAAATGCTGTGGTGTGGGCGCATCACGGACTATTTTGTGCGGGGAACACTTTTGATGAAGCTTTTGGGTTAATGCACACCATAGAAAAGGCGGCAAGCATTTTGGTGAAAGTGCTAAGCATGGTTGGTTGTGGTGGACAATTTCGCCAGACTATAACCGATGCAAACTTACATTCTTTGGCTGATGCTTATAACTTAGAGTTAGCTGATTTCGCCTAAGTTGTTTAACTCGCTTAGATTTATAGTTTGGTCGAATGCGGCTAAGCTGGTTTCACTATGAGTTATCGCAATAAGCGTTTTGCCGGCTAGAGTGCGCATTACGGTGTCTAGAACTTGCTGTTCAGTTTGTGCATCTAGCGATGCGAATGGTTCATCTAGTACTACGATAGACTGATTAGCTAGTAGGATGCGTGCTAGCGCTATGCGATGAGCTTCGCCGCCTGAAAAATTGAAGGCGCTTTCTTGAACAATAGAGTCTAGACCATGAGGCAGCTTATCAAACCGCGCGCGCAGTCCAACATTTTCAAGCACTTGTAGCATTTGCGCATTGCTAGCATTAGGGTTGCCTATTGCCAAGTTTTCACGCAGCGTCATATTGAACAATTTTGGATGCTGGTGAAGGATGCCTATGGTGTGCCATATATCGTCTTGGTGGGTAGCGGGGTTTATGCCGCCTATCGTAACTTCGCCGCATGTTGGCTGCAAAGCGCCAAGAATTAGCTTTGCGAGCGTAGTTTTGCCTGCGCCGCTGCGTCCCGTTATGGCAAGTTTTTCGCCGAATGGGATACTAAGATTTACGTTGTGGATAATCTCTTCGCAATTTGGATACGCAAAACTTACGTTGCTTAGGCGTATGTCTGGTGTGGAAGATATTTGGCAGTAGGCTGTGTCTTCACGCGCGGGTGTTGCCGCGGGTGTTGCCGCGGGCGCTGCTGTACGTGCTGCTTTGCGTGTGGGTTTCGCTGCGTCATCTTTTGAGGCGCTTTCGGGGTTAAAGCTGTTAAGTCGGCTTAGAGCATCAATTTGTTCGGTGTATTCCATTGCCGCACTTGGTAGGGGCGCAAATGCTTCCATCAGCGGAAACAGGCACAAAATAAAAGCTGCTATCCAATTAGGAGCATATGCTGGCGCATTTTCAGAACCCGAGGCAGCTATTGCACCCAATATGCCTTGCAGTTCTTGCGGGTTGCAGAAAACGGCATAAGCCCACAGCAAAACCGCCACTATGCATATGCAGTAAATTATTTGTGATGCAAGTGCTATGTTGCGTTCAAATTTAGCAATAGCATGTTTTGCGCGAGCGCGCTTCTCTAAAGATGCGTCTATGCGATGCAGGTAATCGTTTTGTCTGCCTGAAAGTATCCAGTCGCTTATTCCTAGTACATCGTCTGTAAGGTTGTCGTAAATATTCTTCTGCGCGGCTTTTATTGCTGCTGTGCGTGCGGAATTTGCAGCTGCGGAATATAGCGGCACAACAACACTAAGCAACAATAGCACCGCAAGCATTATTGCGGCTAGGTGCCACGACAAAACACCGCACATACCTGTAATTACAAGCGCGAATACCCATGTGGATAAAAGGGGAAGCATGCTGCGCATTATTAGGTTTTGCACATTGCCTATGTCGTCGTTTAGAAGCGCTAGCACGCTGCCCAAAGTTGTGTTTTTACTGCGACCATCAAGGTTATTTGCGCGCTGCTCAAGTACCACGAAAAGTTTGCGGCGCATTTCGCTTGTCATGCGTAATACCCAGTCGTGGCTAACCAGCTTCTCTCCATAGCGTAAAAGCGGTTTTCCTATGCCAAATATTCGAACAAACAGCGAAGGCACGTGCAGCGCTAACACAGTTAATGGCACCGCCGCTGCAAGCGATATCATGTAGCCCGACGTAAACATAAGCGCACACGCGAAAACTGAAGTGGCAACGCTTAAAAAAATAGCAAGCGCTAGCGCTTTACCGTACTTTCGCAAATACGGCTGCACCCATTCGTCATTGCGCAATGTAGGCTTATTTGGCATATTGCGACTCATTTCGATCACAGCTGCCTTCCAGAGTAATTATGCGGTCCATATGACCAAGCCACGCATCGCCATGGATTGCTATAATTACGGTTTTGCCTTGCATTAAAGGCAGCACGCATTCGATAAGATTAGCTTCTGTTTGCGCGTCAAGGTGCGCAGTAGGCTCGTCTAGCAGCCATATATCGCGCTTCTGATCGAGCAGCGCTCGCGCTACAGCTACGCGCTGAGCTTGCCCGCCCGATAAGTTGCGTCCACCATCTCCAATGCGCGTTTCTATGCCATCGGCTAAGCTTCTGGTGAATTTATCTAGTCCTACAGCAGCAAGTGCGTCTAAAACCTCGCTGTCGGTAGAGTGAGGCGCATAAAACGCTACATTTTCAAAAAGGCTGGCGTGGAAAATATACGGGTCTTGCGGAATGTAGGCTATGCGAGAAGTCCAGCTGTTGTCTCGCTTGCCAGAAAGTTTGGCAATTTGATTTAGTAGTGTAGTTTTTCCAGAGCCGCTAGGTCCAACAATACCAATTTTCACGGTTTGCCCGGGCTTTATGTTTTCCAAATACAACTCCGCCATAAACGGGTTTTCTGTATGAGGCACCTTTGGTTTGCCCTCAGTAATTTCTACAATAGCGTTCAGCGCCGATTTTCCGTTAAGTGTGGCGTGGTAATCTTCGCCATATTCACGCACGGGTTTGAAATACTCAGGCACCATCATTAGTACGCAAAGTGCTGGGAAAAACTGAACGCTGCCGTCCACCAAGCGAAAGCCAAGCATTATGGCTACCGCCGCTAAACATAATGTGGCGAACAGGTCTAACACGGTTGTAGACAACATGGCTATGCGTAGCGTTTTCATGGTTAGCTCTCGGAAGCGTTCCGACATGGCAAATATTTTGTCGGCAAATCGTTTTCCCATTCCAAACGATTTCAGTGTTTCTACGCCTGACGTTACATCCATAAAACCGCTTGATAGCGTTTCAAATTCTGCATAGCGTTTTGCAGCCTCGCTGCCGGCGCTTTGTCCGATTAATCTCATAAACAAAATTATGAACGGGTAGCATACAAGCGCGATAAGTCCGCTAACCCAATCTAGTGCAAACATTGCTATTAGTAAAATTAGTGCAATGAAGAAAACATTTACCGTTTTGGGAATCATAGTATGTATGTATTCTTCTACGGCATCTATACCGTCTATAGCATTAGCGGCTAGTGCTGCGCTTCCGTATTCGCGCGTTAGTGTAGGACCTTTTTCCCATAGAGTATCTAGCATTTTTGCGCGTAGCGCGCTTGCCTCTTTGTGCGCGTATTTTTCAAGCATGGCATCTTCAAAATTAAGAACTATACGCCGCGCTATGAAGCACGCGCAAAACAGCAGTATCCACACCATTTGCGCTTGAAGTGAATTGCCTTCCCAAATTCCCACAATAGCGCGCGCAAGCCCGAATGCCTGAGCGGCGCAAAGAGTGCCCAAAATAACAGCAAATGCTATTGCTGCCGCAATAATGCGACGCGCGCCATGTAATTGCAATAATTGCTTGTCTAGCATGGCAATATCCGGTATGTTGAATTAATGCTTTGCATCATGCTTACTTTACAGCATGAATTCGATTTTCTTGCAAAGCAGCAGGCGCAATTTAGCAAATAGGTACTCACATTAGTATCTACGTGTGCGCCAATCACTATTGGCAGAGGTACCGCATAAATATAAATTTGCGGCTATCAAATGCGACAAGAAGAGGGGGTAGAAATGGATCTATTCGCTGATCAGGTGCTGATGTCGCGTATACAATTCGCGCTGACAGCCAGCTACCACTTCATCTTCGTGCCGATAACTATCGGTATAGGGCTATTAATGGCTATTTTTGTAACGCGGGCATATCGCTCGCGCAAGCCAGAAGATGATGCGATAGCTAGAATGTGGGTGCGAATTTTTACTGCTACATTCGCCATAGGTGTTGCTACTGGTATAACAATGGAGTTCTCGTTCGGTACGAACTGGGCGAATTACTCACGCTTTGTGGGTGATATATTTGGTGCTCCTTTGGCAGCCGAGGCGCTGTTTGCATTTTTCCTAGAATCAATCTTTCTGGGAATTCTTATATTTGGGCGCAACAAGATAAAGCCCATTTTGTATGCAGTATCGGCTTGGCTTACATTTGCAGGTTCGGCGCTGTCGGCTCTGTGGATTCTTATTGCGAATTCATGGATGCAAACTCCTGCGGGTGCTGAAATTTCCGCCGACGGAACGCAGGCGGTTATAACCGATTTCTTCGCGGCAGCATTCAACCCGTCTACGTTGGTTCGCTATGGGCATACGGTGCTTGCAGTTCTGGTTATGGGAGCATTTGTTGCTATAGCTGTTTCAGCTTGGTACATGCATAAAAAGCAGCACGAAAGCGCTGCGCGCAAGATTCTTCGCACATCTAGCATTGTGGGCATAATTGCCGTGGTTGCGCTTCTTGGTTCAGCGCATGCTTCAGCTGTTGTGGTGTGGGAAGAGCAACCTACGAAGCTGGCTATGATGGAAGGCATGTATGAAACAGAAGTGCCTGAACTGTCGGTAGTTGGCATAGTTGATGAAGAGGCGCAGCAGGCAAACACGCTTGCTATACCGGGCGGTACCAGTTTCTTGGCTACCGGCACGTGGGATACCGAATATCCGGGTTTGAACGATTTAGCAAAAACTGACCAGTTTGCCGACGTAGATGTTGACACGATGCCTGTTAACTTTGTTTATCAGGTTTATCACCTAATGGTAGCCTGTTTCGGGCTTATTTTTGTCTGCGTTTTGCTGGCGCTTATCTTTAACCGCAAAGCTGCCAATCGCAATGTTACGAATATGAAGTGGCTGCAATGGCTGCTTATAATATCGCCAATATTTCCTTTCTTGGCTATACAGTCGGGTTGGCTTACTGCTGAAGTAGGTCGTCAACCTTATGTGGTGTATCCCAGCATGTCTGGTCCCGATGGCGTATACATGCTTACTCAGGCGGGAACTAGTGTTTCTGTACAGCCTTTCGAGCTTGTTATAACGCTTGTGCTGTTCTTCTTGGTGTACCTAATGCTATTTGTTGGTTGGGTACGCGTTGTGGGGAAATTTATAAAGGCAGGTCCAGTGTATGATTCTGCTTCTGCTGAAGCGGGCTCTGCTGAAGCGGGCGAGGCTAATAACATTGCGAATGCTGGTTCAGCCGATGAACTAAAGGTAGCAGTGCCTGCGGAAACTACGGCTGAGAGAGGAGGCGAATAGCCATGAGTACACTTGCGATCCTCTGGTATTTTTTGGTGTTTTTGCTTATCGCTGGCTACTTTGTATTAGATGGTTTCGACTTGGGTGCGGGTGTGCTGTATCCGTTTGTTGCAAAAGACGAGCGCGATCAAGCTATTGTACGGCGGGCGCTTGGTCCTGTGTGGGACGGCAATGAAGTATGGCTATTAACCGCAGGAGGCGCGCTATTCGCCGCTTTCCCCGATGCCTATGCCACAACATTTAGCGGTTTTTATCTGGCAATAATGCTTGTACTGTTTGCGCTTATTGTTCGAGCGGTTTCGTTTGAATTTTGGGCGGCTGACACTAAATGGCGTCCGGTATGGAATGCGTGCTTTTTCCTAGGTTCGCTTCTTCCGGCGCTGCTGTTTGGCGTGGCTGTCGGCAATGTTGTACAGGGTATTCCGATGGATGTAGCTGGCAACTATACAGGTGTTCCGCTGCTTGGTCTTATAACACCGTTTACGCTTCTGTGCGGCTTGTTCGGGCTTGCTATGTTCATAGCAGCAGGTGCGTGCTGGCTGGCTTTGAAAGCGCCGCTTGGCTCTGCACTAGAGCAGAAGGTAGCGCGCCTACGTATGCCGTTTCAGATAATTGCATTCGCTTTATTTGCCCTGCTTACCATAATGATATTTGTCGCAATGGGCGGCACGAATGGCATGGTGGCAGAATTTGGTATAGTGCGCTGGTTGCTAGTGCTGCTGTTTGTGGTGTGTATGATAATGTCGCTGGTAATGGGCATTAACCGCAAAGAGGGCTCTAGTCTTTGGGTGTTCATATACCAAAGCATTGCAGCTGTAGCTTCGGTATTCCTTGTGGCGTGCAGTATGTTTCCTGTACTGGTGGCTGCAAGTCCGGAAAGCGTTGGACCTGCCATAACGTTGATGTCGGCTGGCGCTAGCGATCTTTCTCTGTTCTGCATGACTGTTATTTTGTGCATAGGGCTTCCGTTTGTGTTGGTTTATCACGTTATTATTTACCGCACATTCCGCGGAAGAGTGAAAGAGGAAGATGTAGCTGCACACTAAATGAGCGCTCGTTAAGGAGTTAGCTTGCGAGTTTTTCGCTATTTGTTAGAACATAAGGCAGCAGTACTTCTAGTGCTGCTGCTTCTTATTGCGCAGGCTTTTTGCGAACTAGCCATACCTAACCTTACGTCAAATATTGTCGATGTAGGAATCCAGCAATCGGGTGTAGAACATGTGGCTACAGAAGAGATGTCTGCGCAAACATACGATGCCATATCGGACGATTTATCGGGCGACTCTTTAGCTGTATTCCAAGAGGCATACGAGCAAAATGACAGCGGTAGATATGAGCTAACGCAGACCGGGCGCGCCAATTTGGCGCAACTTGATTCCATAATAGCGAAGCCGCTTGCGAAAATTTATGGGCTTACTAGCGGCGCAGACGATTCTATGGCGGCACAGGCTGGCATTTCGGCTGCTTTGAAGGAATACTCAAATTTGGGCTACGATTTACCAGCCATGCAGATGGGTTATCTTGTAAAAACAGGTGCCATTATGCTGGGAATTGTGGCATTGGGTGTTGTATTTTCAGTGATTATTGGGCTGATCAGCGCTCGCACCGGTGGCAAAATAGGGCGCGATTTGCGCAAACGCCTATTTGCGAAGGTGGTAAATTTTTCAGATGCTGAAATATCGCAATTTTCAGCAGCCTCGCTTATAACGCGCGGAACGAACGACATACAGCTAATCCAAAATGTATCTTTCATGCTGTTGCGCATGGTGCTATATGCGCCAATACTGGCTATAGGCGGCATAATAATGGTGGTTGCAACCAATCTTGAAATGGGTTGGATAATTGCTGTTGCCGTAGTGCTTGTTTTATCGCTTGTTGTGGTTTTGCTTCGTATAACAATGCCAAAATTCAAAGCGATGCAAAAACTTATTGACCGCGTAAACCTTGTGGCACGTGAAATCCTTACAGGATTGCCGGTGGTGCGCGCTTTTAACCGTCAAGACTTTGAACAGCAGCGTTTTACGTATGCTTCAGAAAAATTAATGCGCACGCAATTGTTCACGAACCGGGCTATGTCTTTTATGATGCCCGCAATGATGCTAATTATGAACGGTGTCAGCATTGTAATAGTGTGGTTTGGTGGTCTGTCTATTAATGCGGGGCAATTGCAAACAGGCGATTTAATCGCGTTCATAACATATTCTATGGTAATAATCATGGGATTTTTAATGCTTGGAATGATAGCGATAATGTTGCCGCGTGCCGATGTGGCAGCCGAGCGCGTTAACGAGGTTTTAGAAACCAAACCAAGTGTAGTTGATGTGGCTAATCCTGTGTCTGTTTCTAGCAGCAATGGCGTGAAGATAGAGTTTCGGGATGTATCGTTTAGGTACGCCGCAGATGGCGAATGTGCACTAAAGCACATTTCCTTTGTGGCGAAACCCGGCTCTACGCTGGCGATAGTTGGTGGAACTGGGTCGGGTAAATCTACCATATTGAAATTGATTGAGCGCTTTTACGACACAACAGAAGGTAGCGTGCTTGTAAATGACGTAGATGTGCGAAATATGCGCCAATCCGATTTGCGGGCGATGTTTGGATATGTGCCGCAAAGGGCATTCCTATTTAGCGGCACTGTAAAGACAAATGTTGCATATGCGAATGAGGATATGTTGCCTTCGCATATAGAGGATGCGCTTAATGTGGCGCAGGCTACTAAATTTGTGTCTGAGATGCCTGATGGTGTTGATTCGTCCATAGCTCAGGGGGGCACAAATGTGTCGGGAGGTCAGCGGCAAAGACTTGCCATTGCGCGCGCTTTGGCGGCCGATGCTGGGGCGCTTTTGCTGGACGATTCCTTCAGCGCGCTAGATTTCAAGACCGATGCGGCGCTGCGCGGGGCGCTTAAACAACACCAGCAGAACACAACCTGCGTAATAGTTGCGCAGCGGATTAGCACAGTTATGAGCGCCGACTGCATTGTTGTTTTAGATGACGGACGCATGGTCGGCTTAGGCACGCACGAACATTTAATGGCATCGTGTGCGGAGTATCGTGAAATTGCGCTTTCGCAGCTTAGTCAGGCTGAATTAGCAGGACAGGGGTTGGCATCATGAGCGGGCAAGGAAGCACAATGTCGCCGCGCACCGCTAGGCGTGCACGCCCACATGGTCCGCATGGTCCCGGCGCTCGTATGATGCCGGGCGAAAAAGCTCGCGACTTCAAGGGAACCATGAAGAAAATGCTGGCATTTATGGGTCAGTTTAAGTGGCATTTGCTGTTAATTCTGGCTTTTGCGGTGGGTTCTGTGGTGTTCAGCATAATTGGACCTAAGGTGCTATCGGAAGCTACTACTGTTATTTTCAATGGTGTGGTTGAGCGTATTGAAGGTACCGGCGGAATTAACTTCGACACTGTTGGGCGCATTCTTCTAACCACACTTGCGCTGTATGCTTTTTCGGCTGTATGTAACTGGGTTCAAATGTGGACCATGTCTTATGTTAGCCAGCAAACTTGCTACAGGCTTCGCAACGCTATAGCGGAAAAGATAAATCGGCTGCCGTTCGGTTACTTTGACGGCAATTCCACAGGCGACACGCTTTCGCGCATAACAAATGACGTAGATACACTGGGGCAAAGCTTGAACCAAGGCATAACGCAAATGATAACGTCTATCGTTCAAGTTGTAGGCGTGCTTGTTATGATGCTAATTATAAATTGGGCTATGACGCTTATTGCTCTTATTACGGTGCCTATTTCACTTCTGCTAGTTATGTTAATAGTGAAGCGCTCGCAGAAACATTTTTATGCGCAACAAGAACTTCTGGGCAAAGTGAATGCTCAGGCAGAGGAAACGTTTAGCGGGCATGCTGTAGTGCGCGCATTTGGCAAAGAGGACGAAACCGCCAAGCGCTATAACGATGCCAACGACGAGCTATTTGAGGCGGGGTGGAAAGCGCAATTTTTATCTAGCTTAATGAAGCCAGCAATGGATTTCGTGGGAAATTTAGGATATGTTGCTGTGGCTATATCGGGCGCAATGTTTGCCGCGCGCGGTGTTATAACTGTAGGCGATATTCAGGCGTTCATTCAGTATGTAAAGAATTTTACGCAACCAATAACACAATTGGCGCAAGTTAGTAATGTATTGCAGCAATTAGCTGCAGCGGCTGAGCGTATTTTTGAATTTCTGGCACTACCGGAATTACCTGCGGAAGATGCCGACGCAGGAATTTCTGATGAAAATAAGCCAACATGCAATGTTGAGTTTGATCATGTGCGGTTTGGATATAAGCCAGACGAGCCTGTAATAAAAGACTTCTCTGCTCAAATAGGTTGCGGTCAGACGGTGGCTATAGTTGGTCCTACGGGTGCCGGAAAAACCACTATAGTGAAGCTGCTAATGCGCTTCTACGATGTGGATTCTGGCAGCATAACAATAGATGGGCTTAATATAGACGCAATGAAACGCACCGAACTTCGCCAGCTTTTCTCTATGGTGTTGCAGGATACATGGCTGTTCAAGGGCACAATACGCGAAAATATACGCTATGGGCGACTTGAGGCTAGCGACGAAGAAGTGCAAAAAGCGGCTCGGGCTACAGGGGCTCATCATTTTATAAGCACGCTTCCCGGTGGTTACGATTTTGAAATAAGTGAAGATGGTTCCAATTTAAGCCAAGGTCAGCGGCAGCTGCTTACCATAGCTCGTGCGCTTTTGGCTGACCGGCAGATGCTTATATTAGATGAAGCTACAAGTTCGGTGGATACTCGAACTGAAGCACGCATTCAACAGGCTATGGATAAGCTGATGCAAGGTCGTACATCGTTTGTAATAGCGCATAGGCTATCCACAATTAAGAATGCCGATTTAATACTTGTTATGGACCATGGCGACATAATTGAGCAAGGTACACATGAACAGCTACTTGAGCTTGGTGGATTCTACGCCGAGCTGTATAATTCACAGTTCGCAGACTTTGACGACACAGGAGAGTGAGATGCCAAACGACGGCATCAATCAAATAGAAGAAATGACTGAATTTGCTGCGCCAAATACAGACGATGCGCCATTGTGCAACAGAGAAACGTTATTGCCGGCGGGCATAGTGCGTGTTACAGAAGAAGCCATAGCGGCGCAGCGCTTAGTGCCAGAGAATCTGCAAAACTTGCACGGCAATGCGCCGCAGCGTGTAACGATAGCGGCGTTCGATTTTGATGGCACTTGTATAAGTGGCTCGTCGCCCAAGAAATTAGTAGATGCGTGTGCACGGGCGCGCCGCATTCCTCCATATAAACTTTTACGCATAGCTTTGTGGGGTTTGGCTTATAAGCTGAATTTGCCGAAAGATGGGGAAGGCGTGCGCACGCGCGTGTTTAGTGCGTTCAAGGGTTTATCTGCCGCCACTACAAACGACTATCTGTGCAAGTTTTATAAAAACAAAATAGCGCCGATGTATCGCACAGATGCTGATGCCGCTATGCATGCGCACTTGCAGGCTGGGCATGTGGTTGTTCTTGTGTCGGCATCGTTTGAGCCGATAATAGCAGCTGCTATGCTAGATCATCCCATAGAATTTGCGCTTGCTAGTCGCATGAAAATAGATGAACAGGGTTGCTATACCGATCAGGTAAATGGTTTAACCACTGAAGGTCCAGATAAGATAATCGTGCTTGAGCAGTTTGCCAACAAGTATTTTGGGCAAGGCAATTGGGAATTAGGCTGGGCATACGGCGATCATTTTAGCGATGTGGCAATGCTAGAGGCAGCAACTCATCCTTGCGCAGTAACCCCAGATGGCAAGTTAAGGCGATTTGCGCAGCAGCGCGGTTGGGAAATATTAGATTGGCAGTAATTTCTTAAATAAACCTTAAAAGTGGCGCCATGAAAATGCCGTTCACCCTCGCCAATTGTCATTTCGCGTCCTAGGCTGTATTATTCTGCGCTGAGAATTTTGAATAAAAGCATATATGAGCCGAAGAGGACAAAATGGACTTAACGAAACAAGCGAAAATAGTCGATTCTATTCATGATACGCTTCGCGATTTTGTGGGTCAGCGTATTAAAGTGCGTGCCAATATGGGGCGTTCAAAAATTGTGGAAAGCGAAGGAATTTTGACACAAGTTCATCCGCGCTTATTCATTATGGAGGTTGAGAGAAAGCGCGGTCGTAAAGCGCGCCAATCATATCAGTATGCCGATGTGCTTACTGGTACGGTGGAACTTTCTCAGGGTGGAGAGCCTCTGTTTGGTCAGTTTATAGACGATTCTTTGCCGGAACCCGAGCCTGCAAATTTAGAGCTTTTTGAAGATGAAGAGCGTGTTTTAGCCTAAGCAGGCAAATGCTTATTTTTGGCATAAGCTAGTTTTTATTTAGTTTTGTGGCGAGTACGTTTTGTGCTCGCCTTTTTTTGTTGCCTATTTGTAAATCGCTGTTTACAGATTTTTCCTTGCAAAAATGTAAATGCCCATTTACACTTTATTGTTGTATGTAATTAACCCAACAAAACAGAAGCAGAGAAAAAGGGGTTTAAATGAAAAAGATAGTATCAGCGTTGTTTGCAGCTGCACTTGTTGCAGGTCTGCCAACACTTGCATTTGCTGCGCCTAGCCCGGCAAATGAAGGAAATGAAAATACAGTTGAAGATGTGGAAATTAAAGTTAGCATCCCCGGTCAGACTGCTGATGATAAGATCTACATTGAAGAGGCTACTGAGGTTGCAGAGGGAACCCCTGAAGGTGTTGAGCCGCTTGCTAATATCGAAGTTACCGACAACAATGGTTGGACAAATGGTAAGAGTGTTACCCTGTCTTTCGATCTTTCTTCTAAGGGCAAGGCAGAAGGCAACAAAGTTACTGTTTACATTCAGCATGGCAATGGCACAAAAGATGTACAGTATGTAAAAGTTGGCGCTAACGGCATGCTTAACTTCACCGTTAAGGGTCTGTCTACATTCACTATTGTTGATGGTTGGCCGGAAGGTGTTACCGAGGCTGACAGCACTTTCAACAATGTTGTAAAGGCTACGCTTGACAAGAGCGACAAGTCTCCGAAAACTGGCATTGACATGAGCTTTGTTGGTGGCGTTGGCGTTGCTGCTGCAGTTTCTGCTTGCGGTGTTGCTGTTCTTCGCAAAAAGGTAAGCGAATAAATAATCGCCGAAAATTGCGTTTCGATTAATCTGACTGCAATTATGAGATGGAGGCTTGTTTGTTCGAGTCTCCATCTTGTGTGGTGGGGTCAATTAATCGGTGTTCACAAGAGCATTCCTTAATTGAGGCATTGGGTTGGCGCAATGCGCTTGCTTCTTAATTGCGGTATTTAATTGGCGCAATGCGCTTGTGAAGACTGGTGTTCGCAGGTTTTGTATGCAGGTTTTATATCTAAGAAGGCGACCGGATAACATAGGAGACAAATTGTCGCATGGCAGACGAGAGAGACAACAAAGTGAATCTGCGCAAAGACGCTTCTTCACGTCTTTCGTCAGACCATGATTTGAAGCCTAGGCATGTTAAGGGTGCCTCGGCAAGCCTGTCTAAACGCGGTCTGCGGCGTGTGCTAACAGTAGCGCTGGTTGTTCTTGTTGCTGTGGTAGTTTGCGTGGCAGGTTTCTTAATATGGCAAACTATAGAAATGCAGAACGCTTCTAACCGTAGCGTAAATACGCCCGTGCCTGCAACTACGAACAGCGCAGAGCAGGGCGAATTGCCTGACAACCCTATAAATTTCGCCGAGCTTCAATCTGAAAATGAAGACACATATGCTTGGATATATATACCCGGTACAAGTATTAATTTGGCTGTTTATCAAAGCTCTACTGACGATACTTATTATCTCAAGCACGATAGGTACGGCAATTATGCCGATGCGGGCGAAGTTTTTTCGCAAAGCATAAATGGTCGCGATTTTTTCGATCCGGTTACGGTGCTGTATGGGCATAACTATAGCGGCGACATAATGTTTACGCAGCTTCATTATTTTGAAGATAAGGAATTTTTTGACACTCACGAGAATTTCTATATTTACACGCCCGGGCATATTCTTACCTATGAAGTGGTGTCGGCGTATCAGTATGACGATCGCCACATAATGAATTCTTTTGATTTTAGCGACGATGCTGTTAAACGAAGCTACTTTGACTATGTTATGAATCCAGATTCGCTTGTTCGCAATGTTCGAGAGGGCGCCATGCTGGCTGACGATGACAAGATTGTTCAGCTTAGCACATGCACAAGCGATGGGAATAATAGCAAACGCTATATTGTGACGGGAGTTCTAGTAGATGACCAGCTCACTAAATAGCGATAAAAACAAAAGAAACCCCTTTAAGCGCGCAGAAATACATGTACCGCGCGGTGGACAAGAGGTTGCGGGCGCTACAGGGGCTTCTGGCGCTGCAGAAACCATGCAGGAAGAAGTGTTAATAAGGCGCAGGCGCAAGCATCATAAGCGGCGCAACAGGCGCATTCGTATTGCCGTTATAGTGGCTGTTGCTCTTGTTCTGATAATTGGTGGTGTCGCGTTCGCATATAACGCACTTATTGCTGCTGGCGAAAACAATTTGGTGCAAGAAGCGCAAGACATTAACACTGAAGGCGTTTCCTATGATGAAGGAAAAACAGTTACTTACAACGGTCATACTTATCAGTTGAAAGAGAATATGACCAGTGTGTGCCTTATTGGGTACGACTCGACAGAAGCCAGAGAAGCCAAAGGTCAGGTGGGTCAGGCTGACACAATTATGGTTCTGGCGATGGATACCAGTACGGGCGAAACGTCAATAATAGCTATTCCGCGCGATTCAATGGTAGATGTGGCTGAATACCTTAGCGGTTCGTATTCCGGCATGGACCAGATGCAAATTTGCTTGGCGTTTAGCTATGGCAATTCCAAAGAAGAAGGTTGCGAGCTAACCACAAAAGCTGCTGCGCGCGTTTTATACAACATGCCTATCAATTATTACATGGCGCTAGATATGAGCGGCGTGGGCGCACTCTCCGATGCGATAGGGGGTGTGTCTATTGTGCCTTCTGCATCAATTCCGAATACTAAGATAGCTGAAGGCAAGCCAATTGTGTTGTTTGGTGAAAACGCTTTGGCATATGTGCGCTGGCGTTCGCACAGCAATGTAGATGCGTCGCTTCAACGCCAAGAGCGTCAGATTCAATTCGCACAGGCATTCGCAAGCCAAGTAATTACGGCTGCTAAGGGCGATGCTGGCTTGATTGTGCAACTGTATAACACCTTGTCTGAGTATTCCATAACAAATTTGGGCTTAAGCGAATTTACTTACCTTGCTAATTGCGTTTTGAACAATGGGGTATCTGCGGTGGATTTCAAGTCGCTTTCGGGCACGATGAAACAAGGGGATACCTACGCCGAGTTTTATTTGGACAAAGATAGCGTTTATCAGACGGTATTGGATGTGTATTACACGCAAGTGGATTAGCTTCGCGGATGCCGCGGGAAAGTTAGGGGAAATAGGCTATGACTCTGCTGGAGCTTCTTGGGCTTATTCGAAAAAAGTGGTACTTGGTGGTAATTTTTCCACTTTTGTGTGGCTTGGGAACGGCGGCATATTGTTGGGGTTTTATGGCGGATGAATATACATCTACCATGTCGCTTTACGTGCTTACAAAAAGCGATGATGCGTCGGGGCAATCTAGTTTGTCCAGCGCCGATATGGCGGCATCGCAGCAGCTGGCTAACGACCTTGCGGTGCTTGTGGAATCGGATGGGGTTTTGGAAGACACCGCAAACGCCATAGGCATGAGCAATTTAGACGATTTCGAAATAGAAGTGCAGTCTGAAACCACAAACCGCGTTATTACGCTGCTGGTTACGGGCAAGCGACCGGAAGCTGTTGCTATGGTGGCAAACGAACTTGCCGAGAAAACAGCCGATGCCGCGGTGGAAATTATGGACTTGCGCGCGGTGAATATTATCGACGAGGCTAAGGTGCCTACTGCGCCTTCCGGACCAAACCGTATTTTGTATACGTTGGTTGGCGCGCTGGCCGGTCTGTTTTTGGCTGTGGCAATAATTGTGTTGCAAGACCTTTTGGATACTACGGTGAAATCGGATGAGGAATTCGAGCAACTGTTCAGTATTCCAGTGCTTGGCAATATGCCTACTGTTAAGAAGGGCCGCTGATGGGTAAGAAAAACCGTAAAAAGATTGGGCAATTTGAAATTTCAGGCTTGCGCAATGCGGCTAAAACACTGCTTGCTAATGTGCGCTTTTCATCGGTGGACGAGCCTGTAAAAACCATTGTTGTAACGTCGTCTACGCCGGACGAGGGTAAATCTACCGTGTCTTCTAACTTGGCGTGTGCGATGGCTAGTTCCGGTAGGCGCGTTTTAATAATGGATTGCGATATGCGCCGCCGCAGCCTTGGGGCTATGCTAGATCTTCATCCGAAAGATGGCATTTACGCGGTTATATCGGGTAGTGTTTCGATAGATTCGGCTATTTCGGCTACGAAGTATAAGAATCTGTTCTTTATGGATGGCGAGCCGAATATTCCCTCGCCGCCAGATATTTTGTCTACTAGGCGCTTCGATGCGTTGCTTGAGTCGCTTAGAGAACGCTTCGATTATGTGATTATAGATACGCCGCCGCTTGGCGCATTTGTAGATGCGGCTATTATTTCCAGCTTGGCGGACGGGGTGCTTTTGGTGGTGCGACAGAATAGCACCAAGAAGAAGGCAATTAGCGACAGCATACAGCAGTTGCGCGCGGCGAACGCACGCATTCTTGGTGCCGTGATGACTTTTACGAAAGACGCTGAAAGCGATTACTACTACGCGTATTACAACCAAGAGGGTAAGCGCGTGAACAAGAGCAAGATGGAGCAGCAGCCGCTTGCCACGGCATCGCGCGATTTGGTTAGTGATGATATTGACGTTTGGGCGCGTAAAGCTGGAATTAGCAGCAAAGATTCTAACCCGCGGAAGAAGCGTGCGTCGGGTGGTAAGCGCGGCGGCGGAGGTGGTGGAGGTGCCGGCGGCGGTGGTGGTGGCGACCGTGGCGACCGCGGCGGTGGCGACCGTGGCGGTGGCGACCGCGGCGGTGGCAAGCAGTCGGCTGACAACAGAGCCGCTAACAGGCGGGCTTACGAACCTGAATTCGACGCTGTATCGCAGGGAAGTGACGGGTATGATAGCGAGCAGATTCCGCCGCAGCGCGGCTCTGTTAATTCGAATCCATTCCCGCCCGGGGCATTCAGACCGCCCGGAAGCGTGCCCGGGTCAAAGAATCCTCGGCTTAGAATGAGGCGATAATCTTGTTCGATTTGCACTGTCATATTTTACCGGGCGTGGACGATGGCGCCCGGGATATGCGCGAGTCTTTGGCTATGTTAGCCGAGGCTAAGCGCAGCGGGATTAACCATATAGTTTGTACGCCGCATTGTAAGTCTTCGTCGTTTAATTACGATATGATATGCGTGCGATACGACGAGTTGCGTCCGCAGGCTGAACGGCAGGGAATTCGCCTAGATCTTGGGTTTGAAGTGCATTGGCAAAAGCTGATGGAGCTTGGGCTGGATTGTGCGCCAGATTTGTGCTTTGAGGGCACGAATTTAATGCTGCTGGAATTTTCGGTAGGCAAGATGCCGGCAAATTGGCAGCGCATAATATACGAGCTGCAAGGTCAGGGAATTCAGGTAATAATTGCGCATCCAGAGCGCTATCAGCCAATTCAACACAATATTGATATAGCTTACGAGCTGAAAGAGCTTGGTTGCTTGTTGCAGCTTTCCGGTAATTTCATTTCTGCGGGTCGATTAAAAGCCAGCAGAAAGACAGCCATAAATTTGTTGAAAGAGGGGCTTGTCGATTATGTTGCATCGGATGCGCATTGCGCCGAAGACTACGCCGATTATCGCGAGGCAATGTCGGAAGCAAGGATGTATTAGGCGATAAAAGCCACTAACAAAGAAGGGGATAGCCATTTATCAAAACCGCATTGTGAAGTGTGGTATGGTGCGCAATTTTGCAATAAAATGTAAACGTTCATTTACACTTTTTATAGGCAAGATGATGCCGCGTGTGCGTCTTGCTAACGAATATTGTGCTTTATCTGGTCTTAAGCCCTGCGGGGAAATGGCGAAGCCTTGCCTTTGTTTGTGATGTTGTGCTGGTGGTGTGCCGATGGGCGCTGCAAAGTATCGGTATTGTGCCGCAAAGGAGACATTTGCGTGAAGATAGAAAACAAATGGTATGTGGTTCAAGTTCGAGCTGGGTTTGAAGAGCAGGCTTGCAAGCTTATAGAGCGCACGGAAGGTGTGGCTGAGCTGCTGCACGAGTGCTTTGTGCCGCGCTACGAGACAATGATTCACTTTCGCGGGCAATGGGTTAGACGAATGCGGGTGTTGTTTCCGGGGTATTTAATTGTTGTAACGGCGAATGTTACTGAGTTGAAGACGGTGCTTTATAAAGTGCCAGCTTTTACGCGGCTGCTTGGTGGTTGCGAAGACTGCGAAGGCATTATGCCTCTTACCAACGGCGAAGTGGCATGGATGAGTGCATTCACAGAAGAGGGTGAGCGTGTAATTGGCATGTCTGAGGGCGTAATAGAGGGAGACAAGATAGTAATCCTTAAAGGACCTTTAATGAATCATGTGGGCTGGATAAAGAGCATAAACAGGAGAAAGCGTCTGGCATATCTGGAAATGCAAATGTTCGGACGAACAATAGAAACAAAGGTTGGGCTTGGCATTATTGGGCGAAAGCCTTAACAAATTGAATAGAGTTGAAGCAGCTGCTGTCGGCGGCGCTGTTGTGATGGGTGGCGACATCGACGTTGACGCTGCGATGGGTGCTGCGGTAATTGACACAAGCGATCTTGTAGATGCCGCTGTTAGCGAAGATGAAAGTAAGATAGCACCCAATGTTTTGTCTGCATTGCTGCCCGATAGTGATGTTGTTGTTTTGCCAGAAGTTGAGCGAATTGCTGGTGGATTTGTTTACTGTGTCGCGAAACGTGTGCTTGATGTAATTGCGTGTTGTGTTGCGCTTATTATTTTGTCTATTCCTATGGCAATTATTGCTGCGAAAATTAAGCATGAATCTGCAGGTTCTGCAATTTACAAACAGTGCCGTGTTGGAAAAGACGGCAAACTTTTTAATGTGTATAAATTTCGTACTATGTGTGATGATGCCGAAGTGCGTGGTGCTCAGTGGGCAAAAGATGATGACCCGCGTATTACATTGTTTGGTAAGAAATTACGTATGAGCCGATTTGATGAATTGCCACAATTTTGGAATGTGATTAAGGGCGATATGTCTCTTGTAGGACCTAGACCCGAGCGTCCAATATTTTGCGATGAATTCAGAAAGAAGATAATTGGCTGGGATCAGCGCACGCTGATAAGTCCGGGCATAACTGGTCTAGCCCAAGTACGCGGCGGCTACGATCTACTGCCCAAGGAAAAAGCACGCCTAGATATTGAATACATCGAGTCGCGTAACTTATGGCTAGATTTTAAGCTGATATGCCAAACAATTTCCGTGCTATTTACGCATGAGGGTGCACGATGAAGATAGCTGTAATAACTGCAGCTACAAATACTATCCAGCGCTTTCGTATTGATATGATTGATGAGTTTGTTTATCGGGGATGCCGTGTTGTTGTTTTAGGGGATGAACCCGAAGGCGTATGGAGAGAGTATTTTAATGCTCATAAGGTGAGCTATCGGAGTTATTCTATTTCTCGAAATGGATTAAATCCAGTTGCCGATATAAAGACAAAAAGGAATCTCTTTTCCATATTGCATCAAGAGCAACCTGACAAGGTTTTCACTTATCAGGCAAAGTCAAATATATATGGATGTATGGCTGCGCATAGCGCAGGAATTGAAGATATATATGTGATGATGGGTGGGCTTGGGTCTATTTTTCGAAGTGATGGGCTCAAAAATATGATTATTCGAATAATAGTATCAGCTGAATATAGAGCAGCATTAAAGTATGCCAAAAGAATATTCTTTCAAAATGAAGATGATGTAGCTACATTTGAGCATTTAAAGATTATTCCCAACAGGGAAAAAGCAGTTATGGTTCATGGTTCGGGCGTAAATCTTGATAGGTTTCAATGTAAGCCAATGCCAGCACAGCCCTCATTTTTATTTGTTGGGCGTTTGGTGAAGGGCAAGGGAGTGCTTGATTATCTTCAAGCTGCACGTTTGGTAAAGAAAGCATATCCAAATGTAGAATTCCATATTGTTGGTCCTTTTGATAGCAATCCAACTGCTCTTAAGCTAAATGATTTACAGCCATATATTGACGATAAGACAGTTGTTTTTCATGGAGAGCAATCGGATGTTCGTCCGTTTTTAGAAAAGTGTTCTTGTTTTGTTTTGCCTAGTTATTATGGTGAGGGCACGCCAAAAGCCGCTCTTGAAGCTATGGCGACAGGACGACCACTGATAATGGCGGATGCTGTAGGTTGTCGCGAGGTAGTGCGCGATGGTGAAAACGGTTTCCTTGTGTCGCCAAAACAACCAAACGAAATTGCATCATCCATGATTAAGTTGATTGAAGCGCCAGAATTTGCAGAGAATACGGCAAAGGCAAGCAGACGAATGGCGGAGGATATTTTCAATGTTTGCAAGGTGAATGATGTGATTTGCAAGATTATGGAGATAGATTTTGCGGCTTAAATTGGCGAAAACTGCTGAATCGGCGTGCGCCGCATCGTCTTGTGTGGTATCTGTATTGACGATGGAGTTGCTATCGCGGCTGATGGTATTGTCAAGGAGGATTTACCTTCAGAGCTATCTTTTTGCAGCGGAGGAACATTGAGTTTACCGATACGAGCGATACTTGATGGAGCCGATGAGACTTCATCGAGGATTCTTCATGCCATAGGAAGTCTCAATATTGGCGGTTCTCAAGCTTTTGTTATGAACCTTTATCGTAATATCGACCGTTCGCGGGTTCAGTTTGACTTCGTCATCGAGCATCCTGGTGAACTCTGCTATAGGGACGAGATAGAGTCTCTTGGGGGTCGTGTCTTTGAGCTACAATCCTTTCGAGGAACGAACCTTGTTGCTTATCGGCGACAATGGCGCGAACTCCTAGATGAACATCCGGAGTGGCGCGTATTGCACAGCCATGTGCGCAGTACGGCATCATTATATTTACCTATAGCAAAGCGAAGGGGAATTGAGACCATCATACATAGTCATAGCACCGCTGAAGCTCCAGGCTTCAGCGGTGCTATAAAAAGAATTTTTGAGCTACCCCTGCGAAGGCAGGCAGATTTCTATTTTGCTTGCTCTAATAAAGCGGGTGAATTTCTCTACGGGAAGAGGCTCGCTGCTTCAGACAAGTTGATTGTAATCGCCAATGCGATAGACGTCGAGAGATTTCGATTCAGTAGTCAGGTTTGCACTGACGTGAGAAATGAGCTCTGTATACCGGGTAATGCCTTTGTCGTGGGTCATGTCGGCAGGTTTGTTGAGCAAAAGAACCACCCTTTTATTATCGACGTATTCTGTGAGATCCTGATGTTGATTCCATCTGCCAAGCTCGTATTGGCTGGGGACGGACCTCTATTTGACAGTGTTAAACAACTAGCAACTGAGCGCGGCATCGAAGATTCCGTCTTGTTCTTAGGGACAAGGTTAGATGTAAACAGGCTATACCAAGTGATGGACGTCTTCCTGTTCCCTTCTTTGAATGAGGGATTAGGTATCTCACTCGTGGAAGCGCAAGCATCGGGGCTTCCTTGTGTCTATTCTAAGAATATTCCTAGAGATGTTCGTGTTGTTGCGCCTCTCTGTCAAAGTCTTAGCCTCAATGATTGTCCTCGGATTTGGGCTGAGGCTTGCTGTACGACTTGCACGGAAGACCGTTTTTCATCGGCCGACAAGGTTATTGAAGCTGGTTTTGATTTGCGTTCTACTACGTTGATGCTTCAGGATTTCTACTACAGACTCGATAATGGACTTAAAGCAAATATTAGAGAAAAGTGGTAATGAAAGGGTAGGTTTTGATTTCATTTTCCGGTAAAACCCTTATGATTACTGGTGGTACGGGATCGTTCGGGTCTACAGTACTCAGGCGCTTCCTCGACTTCGATGTAGACGAAATTCGTATCTTCTCCCGCGACGAGAAGAAACAGGACGACATGCGGCACCGCCTGCAGAGGATCGAGCCCGACGCGGCTCATAGAGTGCGTTTCTTCGTTGGGGACGTGCGCGACTCGCAGTCGGTGCGCGACGCCATGTACGGTGTTGATTACGTGTTTCATGCAGCAGCTCTTAAGCAAGTGCCTTCTTGCGAGTTCTTTCCCATGGAAGCGGTGAGGACCAATGTCATCGGCACCGATAACGTGTTACATGCAGCCATTGCTGAAGGGGTGGAGCGTGTGGTGTGTTTGTCAACTGATAAGGCGGCATACCCCATCAACGCCATGGGTAAGTCAAAGGCTATGATGGAGTCTATCATCTACGCGAATGCCAGAAACGGAGCTGCGGCAGGTACCACCATCTGCTGTACCCGCTACGGAAATGTTATGTGCTCACGTGGTAGTGTAATCCCACTTTTCATCAATTGCATTCGCAAAGGTATACCACTTACGATAACAGATCCTCATATGACACGCTTTCTCATGAATTTAGATGAAGCAGTAGAGCTTGTCTGCTTTGCTTTCGAGCATGCTAACCCAGGGGATCTCTTCATTCAGAAGGCTCCAGCATCTACCATTGCAGACTTGGCTGAAGCGGTGCAGGAAGTCTTTGGATATACAGGCACACGGGTCATCGGTACCCGCCATGGAGAAAAGCTCTACGAGACGCTCATGACCTGTGAAGAGAGGCTTCGTGCAGAGGACATGGGTAACTACTACCGTATACATGCTGACACGCGTGATCTCAACTACGACAAGTTTGTGGTAGACGGTGAAGTAAAGACAATGGCGGCAGAAGCCTACACTTCACACAACACGAAAAGGCTTGGCGTGGCAGGCACGGTCGCAAAGATTAAGACTGCCGAGTACGTACAACTTGCGCTTGAGGGTCGCGAATGTGAGGCGGTGCAATAGTGAGAGTGCTCGTTACTGGAGCCAAGGGTATGGCGGGAACAGCGCTTTGTCATGCGTTTAAGAATCTGCGAGATGATAGGGACTACACTCGGCCGAACCTACAAATTGAAGAAATCTTTGAGTATGATTTGGACTCAACTAGCGAAGAACTTAAGGTCTACTGCAAAGAATGTGACTTCGTGTTCAACCTCGCTGGTGTGAATCGCCCTGAAAACCCAGCTGACTTTATGGAGGGCAATTTCGGGTTTGCAAGTGAGTTACTCGATAAGCTTAAGGCTGCTGACAATACCTGCCCGGTTATGCTGGCCTCAAGTGTGCAGGCAACACTCGCCGGGCGGTTCGGAAAAAGTGAGTATGGCAAGAGTAAAAAGGCTGGCGAAGAGCTCTTCTTTGCCTATGGAGAAGAAACCGGGGTAAAGGTAGCTATCTATCGCTTCCCGAATCTCATGGGGCATTCCCGTCCTAACTACAACTCGGCTGTCTCTACCTTCTGCTGGGCTATAGCAAACGATAAGCCTTTCGAGGTAAATGATTCGAGTGTAGAACTTGAGCTTCTCTGCGTCGATGACCTTGTGCAGGGGATGTTCGACCTCTTGGAAGACAAAGAACAACGCTGTGAATACGATGGGGTAGAGGTAGTTCCTAGCAACGAGGGTCGCTACTGCTATGTGCCGACTACTCACAAGGCAACACTAGGATACATTGTGGAACTCCTTCAAGAGTTTAAGGCACAACCCGAAACGCTTCTCATGCCGAAGATGCCGGAAGGCTCTTTTGAGAAGAAACTCTATTCGCTCTACCTTACCTACTTACCCGCGAAAAGGTTCAAGTACTCGCTCAAGATGAACACTGATAAGAGGGGTAGCTTTACTGAGCTCGTTCATATTCAAGACTGTGGTCAGGTGTCTGTCAACGTATCTAAGCCTGGCGTTACCAAAGGTCAGCATTGGCACAGTTCCAAGTGGGAGATCTTCATCGTTGTTAAAGGACACGGGCTTATTCAAGAGCGCAACATCGTTACCGGTGAGACGATTGAGTTCGAGGTATCTGGTGACAAGATAGAAGCCGTTTATATGATTCCTGGTTGGACACACAACATTACCAACCTAAGTGACACCGAAGACCTAGTTACGGTCATGACTTGTAACGAAGTCTTTAATCCAGTCAACTCTGACACTTTCTTCGATGAGGTTTAGCTCTATGACGTCCTCCAAACATGACGGCAGGTTGAAGCTCCTTATTATCGTTGGCACGTGTCCTGAGGTAATCCGCTTGTCTGAGGTCATCAAGAAGTGCCGCAGGTACCTCGATATCCTACTTGCGCACACGGGTCAGAACTACGACTACAACCTAAACGGCGTGTTCTTCCATGACCTAGAGCTCGACGAGTCCGATGTCTACCTAGATGCGGTAGGCGAAGATCTCGGCGAAACCATGGGCTATATCATCGCGAAAAGCTACAAGCTCATAGTTGAGGTTGAACCTGACGCGGTATTCGTACTGGGGATATCAACAGCTGCCTCTCTGTCATTGGTGCCAAACGACTGCATATTCCGATTTTTCATATGGAGACGGACAACCGCTGTGAGGATGAGTGCCTGCCCGAGGGGGCTACTGTCGTATCGTTGATATCATCTCAGACGCCAATCTGGTCTACTCAGAACATGCCAGACGATATCTAACTAAGGCGGGATTATCGAGGGAACGCACCTATGTGACCGGAAGTCCCATGGCTGAAGTTCTTTATAAGAATCTGGACAAGATCAACGCGAGTGGTATTCATGCCAAGCTTGGTCTTGAGAAGAGCAAATACATTTTGTTTTCTGCTCATCGGGAAGAAAATATCGACACGCAAGCCAACTTTGAGAGTTTGTTTAGTGCTATCAACAAGATGGTAGAAAAGTACGACATGCCGATTCTATACAGCTGCCACCCCAAGAGCCGCAAGAGACTGAAGGTCAACGGTTTCAAGCTAGACAAGCGTGTAATCCAACACGAGCCACTCGGATTCCCCGACTATAACTGCTTGCAGGTGAACGCATTCTGCTTGGTCAGCGATTCGGGGACACTGCCCGAGAAGTCTGCCTTCTTCGTGAGCGTCGGACAACTCTTCTTGGCGGTGTACATCTGCACCTCGACTGAGTGCTTCAAGGCGCTCAATAAGGTATACTTCATCCTCTCAGGGATTGATGAGAGGAGCCTGCTCCAAGCAGTGGGGGATGGCGATTTTCATGGAGAAAGACGGCCATCATGACCTACCTGTTCCGAACTGTACGGATGAAAACATATCTATCTGACAAGGCAGTCAAGATCGTCCAGTCCTATACCGGTGTGGTGAATAAAATGATGTGGAGGAAAAACTGAATCGCAATGAGCGATGCTTCTAAACCATCATGGCTTGTAAAGGCGTTTTGCCTTCTGGTCGTTGTGTATCCAATTTTTAATCGGTACCAAGCGCCTTTTGTTAATCAATTAACGCTATCCGAGTTCGCTCTTCTTATTTTATGTTTGTACTCATTTGTCTTTGTGGGTTTAATGAGAAAGAGATTTGCTCTACCTTTATTAGTACTAATCGCTTATTTACTTTTCCACATTGTTCTTGATTATACCCAGTTAATTGGATCCGATTTGTCTGACTCGGTTGGTACATGTCTCAGGGTGATTTTCATATATGCAGCACTCGCTGTGTTTTCAAGAGATTTATTCGATAGAATATTTGCGATTCGCGCTTTGTCTATCGTTGCAGTTGTCGTGGCTGCATACGGATTATTGCAGGTCTATGCTTCTTCTGCAGGTATCGTCCTGACGACGTATATTCCATTTCTAACTATCATGGGCGATTTGAACATGGATATCGAAATAGCTAACAAGGTTAATTTTGGATTAAAATACCGATGTCAATCAATTCTCAACGAGCCTGCGGCTTTATGCTGCTATCTAATTCTCCCCTTGATTCTCTGCTTGTTTCCCGAGGGTAAAGGTAATTCGGACTCTCGTCCTAGGTATCTGTTCGCTGTTTTCTTTTCACTCGTGTGTTTCGTGTCGGCGTCTTCCACTGGGATTATTGCTGTATGTGCAGTTTGGCTTGCGTTTGCCCTTTTCGGCAAGCAGTCGTCTAAGGGAGCTAAAGCGGAAAAGGGCGCAATTATAGTTGTGTCCGTACTGCTTATAGCTATGGTTGCAGCTTATTCGGGAATCTTGGAGTATTTCATCAATCGAACATTTGGCGGAGGCATTAGCGGCAGCACTCGTTTTTATGCTTTAGGCGATATGTTCTCCGAGAGCGATACCCTCTATGGCGTCCTGTTTGGTGCAGGCTTGCAAGAGACGACGAATTATCTCCCTGGATTTGCAAGAACATATTTTTGTCTTGGATTAGTGGGTCTTGTTGTATTTATCGCATATTTTGCCTACATCTTCAAAAATGCTGGTCTTCAGGGGCGCATGGTTGTTGCATTCTTTGTTGTTTTGAACGTGGGTACGGAAATACTTCTCGGTAATTTTGCGGTCTATTATCTTGCTTTTGCTATTTCGGATTCTGCTGATGTGCAAGAGTCGTCTGAACGAGGTTTAGATGGAATTAGATATAGACCGGAGGTTTTACATGATGCTTGAGGACTTCTTCAAATGTGCAAGAAATCATGTCTATAAAGTGCTTCATGGATATAGAGAAGTGGGCAGCTCAACTCTTGCCTATGGTGTGAAACTTGCTTAGCAGATTAGAATCTGTAAGCGTTGTAATGTGCAGTGTTTTGAATTTAGTGAATACTCGTATTGCGATGATGACTGCTGTATTTCTCAAACGAAAACTGGGAAATTTTGCTTGATTGTGTGTGGTGCAGAATTGTATGCAGAGAATCACTCTAAAAATTATATGAATACTCATCTATCTAACTACAGCGTCTCTGCGTATCCCACCTCCAAGTTTGTTGGTCATGATACGTTTCTTGAATAATTTTCTTATATTGATGACTCTAGATTAATCTTATGTGAAATCGAGTCTCTTATAATGGTTGTTGATTGGTATGCGATTCTCGGGGTTTCTGATGAAACAATTTTTGGTAATACGCTGTTAATTACCGTGTTTGTATCTTTGCTGGGTGTATGCGTTATGTTTTCAGTGTAATGGTAAGCTATATTTTGTATTCTATGCAAAAGCCGTGATTCTTAGTATCTTGATTCTGCTGTCTAATCTTATCGTTCTCGCGTACTTGTTAGTAGTGCCTTCTAGCACATCAGAAGATGACATTGTCATTTTGGCAATTGTTGCTACTGTTGCAAATAATATTCTTGGATTAGTGGCTACCTTTATTGTAGTGGTCAGGCATTGTCTAGGTGTTACTTTCAGTTTGCGCTATTTTAGTATCGTAAGCGCTAGGTTTGTGATATCTCTAGGTGGTGCGTTGTTTTACTTGCAGATTATGCTTGCATTGGTTTTCTAGGTCAAGGAGATATTCATTGCGTACTTTGTCGGATTTGCTCAAATTGTTGACTATCAAATCTATTACAAATTAATCGGGATAGTGGGTGGATTGTTTGTTCTGGCTCTGACGCCGATTTGGTCTGCTGTTACCAAGGCGAAGTCCAAGGGGAGTATTTCTTGGATAAAAGACTATTTAAGTGCGGCACTGCCTTTATTTTATTTTTTTCTATTGTACAGTTGCCGCTTGTATTATTGATGTCAACGATTGTTGGCATTTGGCTTGGTGATAATGGGGCTTTCCGAAAATCGTGTTGCTGATATGCAAAAAACATTAACTTGAACAGGTAATTTAGATGCAATCTAAGGCAGCAACACCAGATTCAGAAGAAAAGTGATAGGTTTTTGACCGCACTATCAGATGCCCTAGCAATCAAGAGCTTCAAAACACAAACTATGAGACGCAGCTTTACAACTAGAAAAACGACATCATGTGACCTTGAGCACAGGCGGTGCCCTGCGCGCGAAGGGGTGTATCACGCACGTTTCCTAGCGCTTCTTCTTCCTGCGCTTGGAAGGTTCGGCGGCGCTTGCGGCAGCTTGGGCCTTCTTCCTTCTTATATAGGCGGTAGCACCCTCAACAGCATTCGGTGCACCAAAGGCCAAAAGAAGCCTTCTTCTGGTTTCCTTAAAGGTTCCAAACCCGCGGCTCTTGCGCTTGAGTTCTTTGATCTTGTCGTTAGTCGATTCTGCCCGTGCTGTGTTGATATGGCTTATCGTGGCGGTTACCAGGTACTGTTTGTATCTCGCGACAGTCTTGGCAAAGCGCCTCATCTCAGCCACCTCAAGTCCGCTTGCCTTGCTAATCCAGTTATCAAGAGCCTTCTCGCATTCACATCTGTCACTCCAGTGATGGTCTTGCCATATGTAGTAGAGCTGAAGTGTCAGGTAGGCCTGCCGCAAGTGAGAGTGCTTGGTATCGCAGACGGCAAGTATGTTACATATTGTTTTCTTCTCTACTTCAATCCATGGCGCGTCTCCGTGCTCACGTCTTCTCTTGCCCCGGTTGGCCGCAAGCTTTCGGTGGCGCCTCTTGATGTCGGCTCCGTTACTTGCACCCTTTTGCAAACGTCGCCTCGCATCGTCCATGCAGCCGACACCGGTCTTTGCAACATGGAACCGGTCAACTCCTATACAAGCAAACCTACACCACTTCTTTGCTGCGTTCAGATAGATGTCGTACATGTCAGAGCACATATGTCCATCGGGATGTCAAGCGGCAATATGAGCCTAACCCCTGATTTGCGCAGACAGGGGTTAGGCTCCGATCCATTGGATTCAGCGCGATCAAGCGCATCCGTTCAGCGGCTATCTGTCGA
>NZ_JAAKEG010000013.1 GCF_011039075.1 Adlercreutzia sp. ZJ304 | reverse complement strand
CCATGTGGATCTATCAAAGATTTTGCTGTCTTTTTGATCACACATTTTTGTTTGTGTGATCCCATCCACAGTATCCGGTTGTCAAGGTGCCAAAGGTGTTTAACCTTTGCGCCGTTTTGCGGCGCGACGAAATACAATATCAGCACTTTCCGTAAACGTCAAGCAGAAATTAGCAAATTTTTAAAAATTTTCTTTTACCGACCTTTATAACGGCATTTTGCAGAGATTCTACAGGCACGTTATATGACTTTGGAGCAAGTGCTTCGTCATTAATTTTTACTCCACCGCCATCTATAAGCCGCCTAGCTTCGCCAGCGCTTCCCGCCAATCCCGCAACATAAAGAAGCCCCGCAATGTATACATCCCCATCATCATTTAATGGAAGTTCACCGCTAAATTCAGGAATATCATCGGGAGCCTCATGGGCTTTAAAGACCTTGTCAAAATACTCTTCAGCTAATGCCGCCGCTTCAGAATTGTAATAAGATTCCACAATATTTCTAGCAAGCTGGCGCTTTACTTTGTTTGGATGCAATTCGTCGTTTGCAAGACCGGCTTCTATAGAATCAATTTCAGATACATCAAGCGTAGAAGCTAATCGGAAGTACTTCACCATCAGCTCATCGGGAATGGACATTGTTTTGCCAAACATATCCTCCGGCGTATCCGTCAAACCTATGTAATTACCATAAGACTTCGACATTTTCCGAACGCCATCAGTACCTTCAAGCAACGGCAGCGTTAAGCATACTTGCGCTTCCATGCCCATTTTCTCCATGAGCTCACGCCCAGCCAATAAATTAAACAGCTGATCGGTGCCACCAAGCTCTACATCGGCTTTTATTACAACAGAATCGTATGCCTGCATAACGGGATAGAGAAATTCATGTAGGCTGATCGGCTGATTAGAGTTGTAGCGCTTCGTAAAATCGTCGCGCTCAAGTATGCGCGCTACGGTGAAGTTTGACATAAGGCGAAGCAGCTCTTCCATATTGAGCGTTAGAATCCACTCAGAGTTATAGCGCAATGTAGTTTTCTTCGGGTCTAACACTTTGAAAGCTTGATCTACGTAGGTTTGCGCGTTGTGTTTTATCTCTTCGCGAGACAGCTGGGGACGAGTTGAATTTCTACCAGACGGATCGCCAATAAGAGCTGTTCCATCGCCAATTATTAAAGTAACCTGATGCCCTAAATCTTGAAACTGACGCAACTTGCGAAGCGGCACAGCATGACCTAAATGGATATCGGGCGCTGTGGGGTCAACTCCAAGCTTAATGTTAAGCGGGCAATCTCGGCGCAGCTTTTTTAGCAGGGCGTCTTCTGGAACTATCTGCGAGGCGCCCGACTTTATTATGTGCAGTTGTTCTTCGGGCGATAGCATATAAACCCCATTTCCTTGATTAGATATATTTCATTAAACAGAGTGCAAAATTATACAACACCACGAAACATATGCCCGCTAGTTGTACCGGACATCTTTTGCGGCGCATCAATATTGCTGTTGATATGGTTAAGCGCGTGCACAATGCGACCTACAGTTTGCGCGGTCTGCTCTACGCTCATTAGCGTAGCATCCACGAAAAACATGCTGACACCAGCGCGGATAAGTTTCGGAATGGCAGGCAAAGCGTCCATAGAAACGCTGTTGTAAATATGCCCACGACCAAACAAATCGGATACTACTGGAAATTCGAAATCTTTACGATCGAGCAATGTGTGAGCATGCATGCGCCTGCCGCACGTTAGGCACTCTTGATTGCATTTGCCGTGAACCATTAGTGGGCAATGCTCTGTAACCATAAGCTCTTGGGCACCGGCTATTTTAACCCCAATAGGAATTGGAGCAGATTTAGCCAGCTCGGCTATTTGATCGATATTAAGTTCTGCCGAAAGCCACGCCTTACTAGCTCCCAATTCTGCAACAAAACCTAGGTCTAGCGCATTTGTTATAGACATGCCAAAACCAGCTTGCGGAATAGCACCAAGAGAAACAGCGCGTACAAGACCTGCTATGCTTTCTACTAAAACTGGCTTGTCAGCCGATACGTATTCCCACAGATTAACACCCAACTTAGCTTCGCGAGAAGTGCCGAGCGCATCGTGAGAAATGTTTGGCATCTGCAATATGCAGTCTTTTGGATATGAAGCCTGCGCTACATCTTTAGCCAAAACGCCATTGTATGTAGATTGCCCCCTGCGATAATTCAGCACCGAAACGTATACTGAATTTGCTCGTGCGCGCTTTGCCGCTCTGACGCATTCTGGATTTGAAGCAAGAACGCAAACAGACGGAGTTGAATTATTGAGCGCAGCCTGCGGAAAATGAGGATGTACGGCGAAAGGTTTTCTAAAGCGATAGCGCGAAAGGATAGTATTTTCCAAAGATGCCAGCGCATCGGAGCGCGTATGGTGCAGCTGAGAAAACCCAATTCCGACACCTGACTGAATGCGCACATCAAAAGATGCTACATGAAACGGTGTTTGTCCAGTTCTGCCTATGTGTTCGCACACCTCATCGAATGTTATTTCCTTGGAACGCGCAGCTTGTACCGTTACCCCTTCTGCCGAAGCGCAAAGCTTGCCGGGGCTTGAAGATTCAAGCAAACGAGAGGCTATAGACCGTTGAACACCTTCACAAGAATCTGGCGCAGAAACACAGAAGTTAATTTTGAGAGGCTTATCCTGAGAAAGTTCTGCAGAGCAATTAAGAGGCACTCGCGGCTTGAAAATGTCGGGGACAAACGCAGCGCTAGCATTTCGCACACAAAATACCCTATCCGATATGCGCACACGCGCACTTTTATCGTCTATAGGGATGTATGCCTTTTTGCCATTCATAACAAAATCGGCATGCAGAGTTTGAGTGGTTCTGCCTTTTCCGGTCCAGAATTCCACAACATCGCCGGCATGTAAGTCGTGTTCACACAAAACCTGCACAACGCCATCTTGAATTTTGCCAACACGCCCTACAAAAACTCCCCTGTTATTTGGACGCTTGTAACTCATAATGTCGTTATCGCGCTTGCCTTCAAGATAAGCTGTTGTGAAACCGCGCGAAAAAACAGACTTGAGCAAATGCTGCTCTGCCGCACTAGTATGTGCCTGCTCGCCTAAAACAATACGATCGAGCACATTGCGATATACATGTGTTACTTCATATGCATATTCCGCAGATTTCATGCGCCCTTCAATTTTGAAAGATGTAACACCTGCGCTAACAAGTTCAGGCAGCAAATCGGCTGCGCATAAATCTTTGGGAGAAAGCAGATAATCGCCCGTATTTTCAGCCACAACTTCGCCTTCGCACAACAACTTATAAGGCAAACGACATGCCTGCGCACAAAGCCCACGATTTGCCGAACGGGCACCAATCATTGAAGACATAAGACACTGTCCTGAATAGCAAACGCACAAAGCGCCGTGGACAAAGACTTCTGTTTGTATATCATACTCGGCTGCTAGCGCGGATAAGTTTGCTATCTCGGGCAGAGAAAGTTCTCTGGCCAGCGTGACGCGCTTTGCACCTATATATGCCGCAGCGCGTATTCCCCAAGAATCATGAATGTTGGCTTGAGTAGATAGATGCACAGAACATCCGGGGAAAGCCGATGATACGGCATGCGCAAACGACGCGTCCTGAATGATAAGCGCATCAGCACCTGCTTCATACGCATCGCTGGCGCATTGAAGAGCCGATTTTACCTCAGAGGGCAAAATGACTGTATTTAATGCTACATATACTCGAGTGCCCCGCAAATGGGCGTAATCGCAAGCGGTTTGCAAAGAATCGGGTGTGAAGTTGTCTGCATTGCGCCTAGCATTAAACGATGCCAACCCTAAATAAACCGCATCGGCACCTCCACGAACCGCAGCGTTCAACGCCTCGGCATTTCCAGCCGGACTTAGCAGTTCTAAATGCGTCATTTTTGTAGTTCAGCAGCTTTCTGATCGGTTTCATCTAAGAGAGAAGCTGCTTTATCGTAGCTTTCTTGCACTTCCTTTATTCTGTCCGAATAAGTGGAATAGTCAAATGAAGACCCAACTGCAGAAACGTCTTCATAAAGACTGATGTATGAATTTAAGGCATCTTCTAAGCTCTCGCATGCCTGCATGTATCCGTCTTTAAGTTCTACAAGATCTTCCGGGGCCTCTTGCTCTTTCATTTTGTCGATTAGCTGAAAGGCATCGTCTGCCTGAGTTCGCATACCCACAGTATCGTTTCTTGATACCGCATCGGCAAAACCGTCTAAGCGCTGAGACAAATCGTCAGACATTTGATTTAATGCCGACATATATTGGCGATTTTTAGCAACCGCATCCGTTTGATTATTTGCCTGCTGAGGCATAGTGCATCCAGCTAAAGCCAGAACGCAAGCAAGTGAAAAAAATACTGTAATAAAATTTCTAAAATAGCGGGACATTAAGCCTCCATCAAGTTAATTAGTTTAACGGCGATTATACCCCATCATGCCGGGTTGGTGCCGCACCAGAACCCGGGTTAGAGCTGCCTCCACTGGGAGGTTTAGTAGAAGTTCCACTGCCTCCACTACCACCACTGTTTCCACTACTTCCACTACTATCGGAAGAATCGTCAAAGGGATTGCGACCAGTAGAAGTATCGGGAATCGCTTCAGCAGCAGCGGCAGCAGCAGCGGCCGCTTCTTCCTCTTCTTTCTTTTCTTCCTCGTAGCGAACCCAAGAACCTTTGCCTATATGATTCTTTTCGTCAATATAGTTTTTCTGATAGTCAGGATCGTCGGCAACGGGCCACTGACGTATCTCTTGCCCATCAAGAATGCTATTCATAAACGATGCAAATGCACTTGCGGCAGTGGTTTTAACAGGGCGAGCCTCTTCGTAGGTAGGAGCTCTATCACCAAGCCAAATAGCTACAGCCATTTGCGGAGTCATACCTACAAACCAGCTGTCCTTATTATCGTCAGTAGTGCCAGTTTTACCAGCCACAGGCTGCTTCGTTGAAAGCCGTGCCTGCTTGCCGGTTCCGTTTGAAATAACCCCTTCCATAACATCTAGAGCAGCAACGGCTATTTCTTCATCTATGACACGCTCTCCTTCGGGTGAAGAATTATCAACTATAACATTACCCTTGCGGTCTTTTATGGTAAGGACACATTCTGGGTCGTAGTGCGTACCGCCATTGGCAATGGTTGCATATGCGTTAGCCATTTCAAGTGGGTTCACCGAAGAAATGCCAAGGGTGATGCCAGCAACTTCTTGAATATCAGACTTAATGCCTAGACGGTGTGCAACATCTATAACATTATCAACCCCAGCAGACATAATAAGGCGCATAAAAGCTGTATTTGAAGATACAGCGAATGCTGAATCTATAGGGCGAATGCCATAGTCTGCATTGTCGTAGTTGTGTACCAGCTGATCGGTACCCTCAACCTTATAGGATTCGCCAGCATCTATTATTGTTTCAGGGTTAATGCCTTCCTCTAAAGCTGCAACCAAAGTGAATGTCTTAAAAGAAGAACCCGGCTGCCGCCCAGAACCACCTTCGCCAGTTGCCATATTCACCTGCTGGGCTTCATAGCTTTCGCTATTGCCGCCAACCATAGCGCGAATATATCCATTGTCTGGCTCTATGGCAGCCAGAGCAACCTCGAATCCCTCTCCTGCTTGCTTCTCTTTTTCGGCAGCCGCCTTCTCGGCAGCTGCTTGAGCATTCACATCAAGTGTTGTTATTATCTCTAAACCGCCAGAAAATACATCCGCTGTGCTAAATGCATATTTACCACTTTGATTGAGCAATTGGTTGCGCACATAACTCGTAAAATACGGATATGCTTTTATGCCTGTCATAGAAGGCTCGGTTGGATTCAAAACTAGTTCTTCTGCCTTAGCAGCTTCGGCTTCTTCAGGCGTTATGTAGCCGTTAGATGTCATGCGATCCAAAACCAAATTCCTGCGCGCAAGGCAATTCGATGGACTATTGATTGGATTGTTGTAGGTGGGAGATTGCGGAATACCTACAAGCGTAGCCGCTTCAGCAAGTGTAAGATCGCTAGCATTTTTCGAAAAATATCGCTCCGATGCCGCCTGTATGCCATATGCGCCCGAACCGTAATTAATGGTGTTTAGGTACATCAACAAAATATCGTCTTTGTTGTATATTTCCTCCATCTTCAAAGCCAGATAAACTTCGCGAAGTTTACGCTTGAAAGAAATGTCTGTCATTTCCTCAGACAAAATAGTGTTGCGAACTAACTGCTGCGTTATGGTAGAGCCACCTTCTAGGGCACCCCCTGTAAGATTGTTAACAAGTGCACGACCAGTACCCATAGCGTCAAAGCCGTTATGGTTATAGAAACGTTCATCCTCGGTAGCTACGGTGCCTTGTTTAACATAATCAGAAATAGCATCCATCTCTACAGGCTCACGATTTTCAAGTTGAAATTCCGCAAGAACAGTAGTGCCATCGGATGCATAAACTACAGAAGTTGCAGAGGTGTTGAAGGCATCTGAATCGGTATAGTCGGGAAGATCTTCTAGCCAACTATTAGCCAGTGCCGATACACCAAATGCAAATGAAATAATAATAGCTGCAAACACCGCAAGAATAGAAAGTGCGATTACCTTTCCATTCTTCTTTTTGATGTTGTAGCGTCCCTTTACGGCGCGTGAACTCACTCATGCTCCTTATTACGTTTTTGGATATTCTAGCATCGGAAAAATGCTAGATTGATTTCTATTAATTTAAATCCAGCCATTATGCGTTATTTCTCCACGTCAGCAATACAATATCGTCTTGTCAGTAATAATTATGAAGAAGTATTTATCCATGTGTAAAACAATATCGCAACTTATCTGAAAAATCACATTTTGTATTCGTTCGGTTATATTGACCGTTATACAAACGTGCTAGTGATACGATTTCAATAATAAATAATTCGTATAGACATACGTCAATGATGCGCACAGATTCGGAGGATATTTGATGGGACGATACGATCAAGAAATGCGCAGTAAAAACATAGCAGCTATAGCCAACTATTACAGAAGCGGCATTAAAGATACTACACCCAAAATTGGAATAGAAATTGAGCATACGCTGGTATACCCAAACGGAAGCCAAGTACCATATGAGGGCGACTGCGGCGCACAAGAGTTGCTTAAAAAACTAGCTGGATCTTTCCCGGAACCTATGTGCGATAGCAACAATATAATCGGCATGGCTGGAAAAGATAAAACCGTTACGCTAGAACCAGCAGCACAGGTAGAACTGTCCGCTGGACCATTCGATAGCTTACTTGAGGCGAAAAAATGTATTGATAATTTTGAAAGCGAGTTGCTTGACGTTGGGAAAGACTGCGGAATAGAGGTTTTAACGCCGGGATATCACCCCACAATGCGCGCAATAGATTTAAAGATAATACCTAAAAAACGCTACGCTATTATGAATGAATATTTGGGTGCCATATCTATGTTTGGAATATGTATGATGCGCGGTAGCGCTTCTACGCAAATATCGATCGACTACACCTCTGAAAAAGATTGTCTACAAAAACTGCGTCTTTCTAATGCATGCGTACCTATATTTTCTCTGATATGCGATAACTCGCCCATATTTGAAGCCAAACCAAGAACACACAATATGGTAAGAACGAAAATATGGCAGAAGTGCGACCCTGATCGGTGCGGAATAGTGCCAAAGGTAATGGATAAGAATTTCTCTTTAGATGCATATGCTGCCTATATTTTGGACACACCGGCACTTGTTGCAAAAATAGACGATATCGATAAGCCATGTAAAAAAACATTTGGGGAATTATTTGCTGATAAAGTTATGTCTACTGACGATATAGAGCACGCTTTATCAATGTTTTTCAATGATGTTCGCCTGAAACGTTATATAGAAATAAGACCCGCAGATGCAATGCCATCAGAATACGTAGTTGCTTATGCAGCGCTTATTAAGGGGCTTTTCTATAACGCAAATGCTCTTAGTCAGATGGAATTAATATTTGATAATGTATCTAACGAAGATATAGCAGATGCGAAAACATTCTTAATGCAAAAAGGATATGCGTCCGACGTGTATGGAAGCCCAGTGTCTGAAATTGCCGATGAACTGATAAGCATTGCGGCTAGTAGTTTATCGGAAGAGGAAAAACATTTTATTGTTCCAATAGCAGAACTAGTTGAGCATCGCAAAACGCTAGCAGATATCGCAGAGATGGAGCACATATAATAGGTACGCTTTAGATGCGTAATGCCGGAAAGGGTGTATTCAGGAATTTCGCAGTTATAAATACGCCTTGCCGGCTTTAGCGATGCAATGCAAAGTTTAATTTGCATACATATTTGCATAAGGTCTAGCTGACTTGGGAATAATTTTTACAAACTCTTCTATATCGGGTAATGTAAATTTGTCTAATTCGTCTCCAAAGTTTTCTGAATAGCTGTTAAGCAAACCTGTTATTTTTGTTTCGTCACTATCATCTAGGGGACAAATTGAAAGATCATCTGTAATGCCAGACAAATCAATATTTTTTCTTAGATATATAACGCCCCCGTGCATACCTGTAGCTAAGTAAGATCCGGCTTTGCCCAGAAGCAAAATAATGCCACCTGCCATGTATTCACCTAGAAAGTTCCCAGCATTACCACCGATAACTATAGTTGGACATTTATCTTGATATTGCTTCATATTAATGCCAACACGCCAACCGCAATCATCGCGTATAAAAATGGTACCGCCTCGCATAGCATAACCCGCTGCATCTCCACAGCGCCCATGAATGACAACTACACCATCATTCATTGTGTTACCTATCTGGTCTTGCGCGTTTCCAAAAACTTCTATGCTGCCACCATCCATATAAGCGGCCATATCATTTCCCGGCGTACCGAATACATATATGCTTTTACCCATGGGCATTGCGCATCCTATATAGCGTTGCGCAAAAACGTTGCGCAGTATAAGACTGCTACATTTGGCAAGCTTTTGGCGAATAAGTTCATTCGCTTCTTGAAAATGCAACGTTCCCAGTGTTAGCTCTTCCTTATTATTGTCGCAAACAAAGTGCTTTTTATTCTCCAGCATGTTTCACCCCGAGTATCTCGAGTTCTTTCTTATTGAGCCCTACTCCGCGCAACATATAACGATTTCCCCGAAGGCTATCGATTGAATTTATCCCCATTCCGCCCATCATCTCTTCTATTTCTTTGTTCCAGCCTCTAACAAGATTCACTATCCTTTTTGCGGCTGATTCTGGATGAAGGCGCCTTGTTAAATTCGGATCTTGGGTAGCAATGCCCCAATTACAACGCCCGCGATAGCAATCGCCACACTGATGACACCCTACAGCTATAAGAGCTGCAGAACCAATAGATACAGCATCAGCACCAAGCGCTATAGCGCGCACTATGTCCGCTGAACTGCGAATAGAGCCAGAAACGACAAGACTAACCGTAGAGCGTATACTTTCGTCTCGTAAACGCTGGTCTACAGCCGCTAGTGCTAACTCGATTGGTATACCAACGTTGTCTCTAATGCGCTTAGGAGCAGCACCTGTTCCGCCTCGAAAACCATCTATAACAATAATGTCAGCTCCAGCCCGAGCCATACCTGAAGCTATTGCAGCAGCATTATGCACAGCAGCTATTTTTACCAATACTGGTTTTTTGTATAAAGTGGCTTCTTTCAATGAAAAAATAAGCTGGCGCAAGTCTTCAATAGAATAAATATCATGATGAGGTGCAGGGGATATTGCATCTGAACCCTGTGGAATCATTCGCGTACCAGACACCTCAGCTGTAACTTTTTCGCCCGGAAGATGCCCTCCAATGCCGGGCTTTGCCCCTTGCCCAATCTTAATTTCTATAGCAGCCGCATTATTGAGATAATGAGGATCTACCCCAAATCTTCCCGAAGCCACTTGAACAATTGTGTTGTCAGAATAATCTTCCAAGTCGCGATGAAGACCACCTTCGCCGCTGTTGAAAAAAGTACCGAGTTCGCGAGCTGCCATAGCTAGCGCTTTTTGGGTATTAAGAGACACCGACCCAAAACTCATTGCAGAAAACATAACAGGAACATTCATTTTAAGTTGCGGTGGCATTTTTGAAACCACTTTGCGTTGTCGTTCGTTAATTTTTAGCATGTTTGGTCGGCTGCCTAGAAACACTCTTGTTTCCATAGGTTCTCGCAATGGGTCTATGGATGGATTTGTTACTTGGCTTGCATTCAATAGAAGATGATCCCAATACACCGGATACGAATTAGGTGTACCCATAGACGATAGAAGCACCGCCCCCGTCTGAGCCTGTTTTGCAATGTCTTGCATATATCCAAGCGTCCAATTAGAAGACCCAACACCTACTTGAGGCCACTCAGTAATAGCAAGAGCATTTTCTGGGCACATAACAACACATCTTAGACAATTAACGCATTTTTTATGATCGGCTTTTATGGCAACTCCATCGGCGCTTTTATAGTGCACTCCGTTAGAGCAAGAATGTATGCACACTCCACAGTTGCTACACTCTTCCAAATCGCGATATACCCTGTATTTGGGAAGGCTATGATCAAGCATGTGTTGCCTCCCTTCTACGTGGAGGCAATACTCCTGTTTCGTGCGCCAGAGGCGTTTCCTTTGCAATGTTTTCGGCGGATTCATTCATCTTGCGCTGTGCCACTTCGTCAAGTTGTACAACAAATGGCACGCCACCTTCTATAGATCTAACATTTTGAGCATCAGGGCAAACCACTTCTATGGCAGCTTGCTCGCTTGCCATATATACCATGCTCCCCTTTTCTCCAACCATTAGCGCTCTTAATTTAAGACGATCGTTCAAAGCCAGAAGACCTTCTTCGGAGCCTAAAATAACCGAAAACGGTCCATTCACAAGGGCGCTTGCATACGTTATGCGAAGCGCTGTTTCAAATTCCGCATCTTCAGGACTCATCTTGTCGATTTCTTCCCAAGATGCAGCCGTCATAATATGAGCAGCCATCTCCTGTGACAAGCCGTGTCTTCTTGAAAGCAAATCGAACAAATACGTTATAACTTCTGTGTCTGTTTGAAGATCGCAGAGATATCCAAATTGTTCTACATATCTTCGGTTAGCATCGTAGCTTGAAATTTCTCCATTATGAACTACAGACCAGTTAAGCAAAGTAAACGGATGTGCGCCTCCCCACCATCCCGGAGTATTGGTAGGAAACCTACCATGAGCAGTCCATGCCCAACCAGAATAATCGGTTATTCTATAGAATTCACCAATATCTTCCGGATAGCCCACACCCTTAAAAGCTCCCATATTTTTCCCAGAAGAAGCCACAAATGCCCCATCAATACAAGAATTAATATGCACCACATGGCGCATTGTGTATTCGGATTCATCTAAACCGCTCATATTGAGCCGCATGGGATGCGGAGCAGCAAAATACCGCCAAATATCAGGGGGATTCTTTATTGAGGCAACGCTTTCGGTAGGAATGCGCTCCTGTTTTTCTATCATGAAATACTTATCAATATAAGCCTCTGTCTGTATTCGCGACTCGTGAGTTTCATACATAATATGAAATGCGTATAGCTCTTTGTATTCAGGGTATATTCCATACGCCGCAAAGCCGCCGCCTAATCCATTGCCTCTATCGTGCATCAGCGCAATAGATTTAAGAATGTCGCTGCCGTCATGGCGTTTGCCGCTTTTATCCATAACGGCAGATATCGCACATCCGGAAGGGATTCTAACGTCACCTTCTCTAGGTATGGGTTTAACCGCCATATTCTGCACCTCTTTAAGTGGAGATCAATAATCTGTATACATGTGTACCTATATTAGAAAAATGCTAACATCGCTATGTTACGCATGAATGTGCTGCATGTTTCTATCGTGTTAAGCGCTCCTAATATTTGCCTGCTTCGTAACGTAAAAATGGAGCTATATAACGGCACGTATCAATTCTGTCAAATCTGATCCAAATCCATCGTGTGTAATACACCAAAAGACATAGCTGATAACTGCAACTGAATCAATGCAGGAGAGGTTATTTGGCAACCACATACGATAGCTAAGCATGTCAGTCCAAGACATGCTGGACAAAGATGATATATCAGTGACCTTAGAATTTTCTAGGTTAACAAGCGCAGCCCCAATAAAACAATTCGACTCTTTTTCTTTATCAGATAGATTGGGCCATTGCCAAGGAACTACGATATGCAAGGAATCTGAAATTGAACTCTCTTCTATATGCTGCATAAGAGACAACGCTGACCGAATCTTATGCACAAATGCATTCCTAATTGATTCGTTAGCAGACAGCGCCTCGGGCGACCAATCAAACCGATCTAAAAGAATGCGATCAGCTATGGTTGCAGGATTAGACATGCAAAGAAAATGTTTAACAGTGTTAATATCTGACTCTTCTACGATGGAATCAGAAGAGCAAAATTGCGCAGGAAAATAAAGCGTGCCTTTACGCATAGTAGCACCCACTCTCTTTAATTCCCTATACGGCGAGGATCTTGCAAGCGTTGTATGGGTACCGCGGGAAATACGGTACCTGCGCGGACACTCTTTTTGAAAGAGGCGCTTGCACTGGCTCATTTTCTTCACTATATCATAAATAAAACATTTGTTCTATATTATTTATAAATTCATAAAAAGAAGGCATCCACTAACAGCAGATGCCTTCTCAAATGCTTATATAGCCAGTAGTGTCTATTTATGCAGCTTCTGATTAAGCGCTAAAATCTCGTCGCGCGCATGACGCCAATCACGACTGCCTAGACCGGCAAAACCAGCCGCCACTAACGCCATAATGAAAAAGATAGCATTAGCCACAGTTGTACTCGCCCACTCCACACCATTAGATGAAAGCGATATTTTGATAACTATAAGTACAGCAAAACCCACAATTGCCGCTATGCAGCGCATAAACCCATTGCGCTTTTTCAGCTTCAATTCATATATCTGCTGTTTTATCTTGGCTTTATTTTTGGAGTTGCGAGACATAAATTCACCTATGCACTAGTGGCTGAAGACGGATTTACTTCGTAATCGAAACCCTCAACATTATCAGAAGCGGGCACCTGCTTTGTTAGACCATCTATAGATGCCTGTGCTTTATCTATGTGAACTTGATGAATAGGCTTACGTCCGAATACCGCATTGTAAATTATCCATGTAAACAGCGCGGTAATCATAAGACCGAATACAGCCAGTCCAAATGAACCAAGATGCAGAAGAGCTGTTCCGGTTTCACCCATGGCTAGGTCGAATCCAACATTGTACATGTTGTAACCGCCAACGGTTATCATTACGGAGAAACCTTCCCCAGAGAGATTCGCCAAAGCACCAGAAACTCCAAGTGGCGCAAATATTGCGCCGCACATCCATGCTGTCATCAATATATGAAGCGGAGTAACCTTCGGTGTTATTGACTTCAAAGCAACAAAAAGGATTTGGAACAGTGCCGCAAGTACACCACCAATAAGAAAAGCTAGCGGGAAAAGCATTGCGCCAGTAGTTTTTTCTATAGTAAATGCTGGCTCAACACCAAGCATACCAAACAAGAAACCTATGACTATACATATAGCCGCAAAAACCACATTGAACCACAGTACAAACCAAACAACGTTAATAACGCACTTTCCAGCTTTTTCATTGTTGGTGGTCCACGGTCCAACAGCTTTCATGCCTACCGCCATAGCAAAACCAGAGAACGGCAACAAAGCGCCGAATGTTGCCCATTCCTCAACGTATTGGTAGCAAGCTAGACCACCCAAAATGCAGCCAATTACACCCATAGATACCAGCGTGGCGCCACCTATGAAAAACTCCATCGGAGTGCCAGCAAGCACTGTCTGCCAAACCGCTAATATAGCCTGAGCGATAAGCGCAAACATTCCTCCTACAAAAAAACTGTAGATTACTGTCTTGTACGGTTTCATATCTTCCCCTATTAAACATCTATCAGCTAAATAAACAGCTGACCCCCTAGTATTTTGCGCATTAGATGCGCAAGCCGCATGCGATTATAACCTTAGTTGCCCGCGGCTCGTGCTGCCTCGTGCGCTTCAATCAGCTTTTTGGTCACTTCTCTCGGTGCCTCTTCGTAGCCCTCCAACTTAATTGAATATGTACCGGAGCCGCGCGTAATTGAACGAAGATCTTTCGTGTAACTGATAACTTCAGCATATGGCACGCGCACTTTAATAATTGTCTCTCCAGCAGCACCTGCGTCAGTACCTATTATGCGACCTCGACGTGTCGAAATATCGCCCATAACTGCACCCGCATACTCTTCATCAACAGCAACATCAAGCGTAGCCATCGGCTCTAGCACAACCGGATTCGCTTTTTCACATGCCGCGCGGAAGCCTATGCGAGCAGCAGTCTTAAACGCCATTTCATTACTGTCTACAGCATGGTAAGAGCCATCGAAGACGGTACATTTAATATCAACCATGGGATATCCAGCCAAAAAGCCTTCCGCCATAGCTTCTTGCACGCCTTTATCGACAGCAGGAATTAACCCGTTGGGAATAACGCCACCCTTAATAGCGTCCACAAATTCATATCCACCATCTGGAATAGGCTCTAAGCGCAGCCAGCAATCGCCAAATTGACCAGCGCCACCGGTTTGTTTCTTATGGCGACCTTGCGCCTCGGACATGCGGCGAATAGTTTCACGATAAGGAATGCGAACATCAACCAATTTGGCATCTACACCAGCTTGCTCTTTCATGCGAGAGAGCAGCATATCAACCTGAGTATCGCCCATAGCATATACTATAGTTTGATGCGTCTGATCGTCGCGCTGAATGCGAATTGTAGGATCGGCCTCAGCCGCACGTGTCAAGAATGTGCCTAGCTTGTCCTCTTCATTTTTGTTCACAGCCTCTATTGCGACCGGATACAGCGGCTCGGGCAATTCAAGCGGTTCAATTGCTATGTCGCCTTCTACGGAAAGCGTATCACCATTGCGCGTCTCGGAAAGCTTTGGCACAACAACAATATCGCCAGCTTTCGCGCTTTTTACATCCATTGGTTCTTTGCCCATCATTACCTGAATCTTGCCCAAGCGCTCTTTCTTGCCGGTACGCGCATTGATCAGCTCTAGTCCGGGCTCAAGATATCCGGATAACACTTTAAGGAAGCTTAAACGCCCAACAAACGGATCGTTTATAGTCTTAAAAACAAATGCACTAGGACGTTTTGTCTCATCAATTGGAATAGTTAATCCATCAGACATTTGACGGAAACGACCATGACTGCGCGGGTGCGGGAAGTATGTACATATATCTTCCATGAGGCTCTCTACGCCCTGCATAATAATGGTCGAACCAACAAATACAGGAATGAATAACTCTTGGGCAATCGCTTTATCGAGAAGCGATTCTAACTCTTCTTGACTTAGCTGCTCTTCGCCATCGAGGTATTTCATCATAAGCTCGTCATCGGCTTCAGCAACCAAATCGCAAAGTTTATCGCGCGCCATTAACGCAGCTTCCATATAGTCAGCGGGAATATCCTCTACCGTTTCCTCAGTACCGCCGCCTCTGTGATAGCGCGCTTTCATGCGAATAACATCTATTACGCCTTCAAAATCGCGATTAACACCAATAGGAATAGTCACAGCGCCCAAACGCGATCCGAAACGTGCATGCAGAGTAGCCATAGCAGCATCAAAGTTAGCATTTTCGCGATCAATATGATTGATATATACTGCGCGCGAAAGCCTCATTTTTTCGGCTTCACGCCAAAGACGAGTAGTCATAACCTGCGGTCCGGCAACTGCATCTACCACAAATAGTGCCATTTCTGCAGCTTGCATAGTAGCTAAAGTATCGCCAATGAAATCGGGATGCCCAGAAGTATCAAGCACATTAATTTTGTAGTCTTTATAAGGAATAGGAGCTATGCTCGTGCTTATTGTGAACTTACGCTTTATTTCCTCTGAATCGTAGTCCATAAACGACTTACCATCATGCGTTGTACCCATTCTAGGAGTTTTACCCGAAACGTACAGCATGGCTTCAGCCAGTGATGTTTTACCTGCGCCATCTTGACCCACAAGGACAATATTGCGCACATGCTCAGTAGCAGGAGCTGCCATCTTTTCCTCCATCTCGAAGATCTAAACACATCTGTAGCAAATGCCACGACAATAGATGTGCATTAATATGCATGATTAGTTTACCCCATGGAAGCTATACCTGAATATCTCGAGCACATAATATATCGATTTCTAGAAGGCATTAAGTGATAGCTACACCTAACCAACAACCGTTTATCGTTGAACCCATACAACGATTAGATGATGCTGATATTATTTTCATTCTCCTTTTATAAATAGTATATGGCGGCATTACTAATGCACTATTAGTGCATCAATTTTTAAGATGTTAAGGTTTAATGCAACAAGATTAAGGCTTAAATTTTATGAATCACAATGCTGCATCCACGGCAATGCGTGAGCATGAAGCGAAAAAATCTAATCTTTCAATGTATAAAGTTGCCATCGTAATTAGTATGGTCGCAGCTGCTTCTACCTTTTTATCGTCGGCACTTATAACAAAATTGTCTAAGAAAGCAGACGATAGAATAGTCATTAAAATGAAGCGGGAAGTACAAGAATATAACGCGCGTATAGAAGAGTTACGCTTAGCGGGAAGTAACTTGGCGCGCATGAATTCGCAGACCATAATTCACATGTATTACGCACTTCACGCACAGCAACTTGCAAGATTTGGGTTGACTGAACGAGAAATAGAAATTGCTACAAAAGCCGTTTTGGGCGAATCCTCAACATCGATAGCAAAGCAAATGTTTGTATCCCAAAGCACAATTAGACACTCCTTAGGATCGGTTTACAAGAAAACCGGCACCAAAAATTGCCAAGAATTGCGCAGTCTAATACGCGCCCGCATACAACAAGAAGATTCGTCAACTTATGAATCAAACAAGAAAGCTTAAGTTTCTAAAGTTCAGATATTATCCTTTGCGTGCGTTGCTGTACCTCAAATTTCACCTGCTCTATATCAATGCCTGTCCACGAACCATTTTGGTACACAATTTCGCCATCGCAGATAGTCATAACAACATCGCTGCCATCCCCTGCAAAAACAACATTGTAATCGGGCTGTACCATGGGACACCATTGCGGACCTGTAATATCTAGAACACATATGTCGGCACGCATTCCCTCTTTCATAACGCCGCAGTTGCCACGCCCCTGCGAAAGTGCGCCTGTGCGCGTAGCTGCACGAAGAATCTGCTTGGGTTCAACTACCGATGGATCTAGTGTAGAGCCTTTGTATATCAGACCCATTACGTACAAATCTCCAAATAAGTTATGGTTATTATTCGATGCCATACCATCGGAACCAACACATACATTCATGCCGCGTTCAAGCATCTCAGGGATTGGCGCAAAGCCACTTCCTAGCTTCATATTTGAAACAGGATTATTAGCCACAAAAACGCCCTTACGGTCTAATATATCTATGTCGTTAGAGCTAAGCCATACACAGTGTGCAGCTGTACACGGCACATCAAAAGCTCCAATACTATCGAAATACTCTACCGGCGATAACCCACCATGGCGCTGACGACATTCCTGAACTTCTTTTTCAGTTTCGCTGAGATGCAGATGAAGACGCAAATTGTTGCCGTGCAAAATTTCTACAATATCTCTGCAGGTTTGTTCATTAGACGTGTATTCCGCATGAATGTTGTAATCGATCAGAATTCGCCCATCATAGCTGCCATGCAAATCGCGCACATACTGTTCATTTAATTGGCAAATAGGATATTCGGAATATGGTTTTGGCTCAAACGCCAACAATCCTTCGCACAAATTAGCTTTCATACCCGCTTCGCCCACAGCGCGTGCGCGCTCGGGCGTGGCATAATACATATCACTAAATGAAACTACCCCGTATCTCGACATTTCGGCACACGCAAGCAATGTAGCCCAATAATTATCCTCAGGTGTCATTTTCGCTTCAAAGGGCCAGCATTTTTCATTAAGCCATCTATCCAGCGGAAGGTTCTCGGCAAAACCGCGCAGAAGCGTCATGGGAGCATGGGCATGTGCATTGTAAAGCGCAGGCATTGCTAATTTGCCACAACCGCTATACACATCACCATAGCGCATAACATCAGCAGGTGGCTCTGATCCAATGTAGTCTATTGCGCCATCAATTATGCCGACATATTGATGATCTTGAAAATCTAAATTCTCATCGAGAATAGCAATGTCACGCAGAAGCATTCCGACTCCTTTATTGAAAAGATTGGACAATGTCTAATAATAACGCAGAACTACTGCGAATTAAGCCATTTATGATATCCGATAACGAAATCGTCTAAATCGCCATCTAAAACAGCATCAACATTGCCAGTCTCTATATCGGTTCTTGCATCTTTTACTAATTGGTAGGGATAGAGTACATAGTTGCGAATCTGACTACCAAACGAGTTTTCCATACGCTCGCCACGCAATTCTTCCATTTCCGCACGACGCTTCTGTTCCTCAATTTCATAGAGCTTGGCACGCAAGACACGAAATGCAGCTTCTTTATTTTGCAACTGGCTTTTCTCGTTTTGGCAAGTTACAACCAAACCTGTAGGAATATGCGTCAAACGCACAGCCGAATCGGTAGTATTTACACACTGTCCACCCGGACCGCTAGAGCGATAAACATCGACGCGCACGTCTGCCGGATTCAAATCTACTTCCAAATCGTCAGAGATAACCGGCATAACCTCTACACCAGCAAAAGTGGTATGACGACGCTTTTTCGCATCTGTAGGCGAGATGCGCACTAAACGATGCACGCCTGATTCGCTGCGCAACATTCCGTAAGCATTCTTGCCTTCTATCTGTATAGTAACTTTGTCGAGCCCTATACCTTCGCCGGGAACTATGTCTAAAATGGTAACTTTCCAGCCCCGATGTTCAGCATATCGCGAATACATGCGATACAGCATCTCGGTCCAATCCTGAGCTTCCAGTCCTCCAGACCCGGGATTTACCGACAAAATTGCATCTCCTGAATCGAAGCGCCCCGAAAACCACGACTCTATTTCGAGCACATCAAGCATAGCAGCAAGAGCTTGTGCCGCCTGTTGCGCCTCCGCTTCAAAAGCCTCATCTTCACAAGCAAACTCTAAAGCCGTCTTTATATCGCCTAGCTTAGATTCAGCCTGTGAATAGGCATGCAAAGTATCCTTTATTGTAGCCGCACGTTTCGACACATCCTGTGCATGAACAGCGTCATCCCAAAACTCAGGCTTAGCCATTTCGGCTTCTAGCGTTCGGATTTCCTCTGATATATTCTCTATATGAAGAAAGTCGTGTGCTGCATGCACCCGACTTTCCAATTCTTCAAATTTCTTACTTTCCATGGCATTTCTTGTATTTAAGACCACTACCACAAGGACACAAATCGTTGCGACCCACATTTGCGAAAGGGTCTTCCTTATCTTTTACATAAGTTTGCGGCTTGCTTGCAGAAGGCTTAGGTGGAGCCTGCGTGGCTGTTTGCACAGTAGCGTTGCCGGAAGTAGTACGCGCTTGCGCCACGCCAGAGTCTTCAAGAACAGCCTCGGGAGACGAATAGCTAAGTTCCTTTTCAGTAGGATCTTCCTGCTGCACAGGTTCTATTTTTACCGCTATTTCAAGACGCAACAGCGTGCGCAGATAGTCGTCGTACATGCCCGCTGTCATATTTTCAAAAGCACTGTATGCTTCATTTTTGTATTCCACTAACGGGTCGCGCTGACCGAATGCACGCAAACCAATACCGGTTTTCAAGTAATCCATCTCTTGCAGATGCGCCATCCAACGAGTATCCATTATGCGAAGCATAATCTGGTTAGACAGATTCGACATAATATCTGGTCCGAGAACACCCAGTTTCTCGTTGTAGGTTCCCATCAGGAAATCGCGCAGAGCATCTTCAACAACTTCTGGATCGTCATCGTGATCTATTTCGTCTATTTTGAAATCGCTGCGACCGCTCATATTTGCCGCCCACAGCTCTAGTGCACGCTTATCCCAATCGTCACTTGCGGCATCGCCAAGCATCTCGGATGCCTGAGCTGCTACAGAATCATCTACAATCTGCGGAATGCGCTCTAGCATAGATTTGCCGTCTAAGATAGCGTTTCTTTCATCATAGATAGCTTTGCGCTGCAGATTCATAACATCGTCGTATTCAAGAACGTTTTTACGGGCTGCAAAATGCATGCTTTCAACTTGGCGCTGAGCACTTTCAATAGATTTCGATACCATGCTAGCCTGAATTGGCATATCGTCTTCCATGCCGGTTTTTTGCATCATATTCGATATGGAATCCATGCGAGTGCCGCCAAATAGACGCATCAGATCGTCTTCCAATGAAAGATAAAATTGCGTTACGCCCGGATCACCTTGACGACCAGAACGACCACGAAGCTGATTATCAATACGGCGCGATTCGTGGCGTTCTGTGCCTATAACGCAAAGACCACCCGCCGATTTTACAATCTCTTGTTCTTGCTTGCATATAGCACGCGCTTCTTCTAAAGCCTTATCTCGCTCGGCTGCGGGTGCAAACAGCTCGTTTGCCTGACCATCTTCGTCAAACTCTGGCGCATCGGGGTCAAACCCGCGATCGCGTAAAATATCTTGCGCCAACACATCAGGGTTGCCGCCCAGCAAAATGTCGGTACCACGACCAGCCATGTTAGTAGCAATAGTAACAGCGCCTACACGACCAGCCTGCGCAACAATATGAGCCTCGCGTTCGTGGTTTTTAGCATTCAGAGTTTCATGCTTAATACCGCGCTTATCCAACAAACGCGACAGTCTTTCAGAACTTTCAATAGAAACAGTACCTATCAGGCAGGGTTGCCCTATGGCGTTTCTAGCCTCAATATCATTCGCAACCGCATTAAACTTTGCATCTACCGTGCGATAAACCAAATCGTTCAAATCGTCACGAATAACGGGCTTGTTGGGCGGAATAGCAAAAACAGGCAGTTTATATATTTGACGGAATTCCGCATCTTCAGTCATAGCGGTACCGGTCATGCCTGAAAGTTTTTCATACAAACGGAAATAGTTCTGAAGTGTAATAGTAGCCAAAGTCTGATTTTCATCTAAAACTTTAACGTGCTCTTTCGCTTCAAGCGCTTGATGTAGACCCTCGGAATAGCGCCTACCCTCCATGATACGACCAGTAAACTCATCGACAATTTTCACTTCGCCATCTATAACAACGTAGTCTATATCGCGATGGAATAAGAATTGCGCTTTCAATGCTTGCTGCAGGTGATTGGCTAGCTGACCGGAAGGATCGCTGTATATGTCTTCTATGCCAAGCATGCTTTCAATGCGCTCAAGACCGACTTCGGTAGCATTAATAGTACGCTTAGCTTCGTCCATATCGAAGTCTTCGCCCTCTACAAGACCGGGCATAACCGCAGCAAATTTCTTGTAGGTATCGGCTGCCTGCATTCCAGCACCGGAAATAATAAGCGGAGTTCGCGCTTCGTCAATAAGAATAGAGTCAACCTCGTCTACCACAGCGAAATGGTGCCCGCGCTGAACTCTTGCATCGGCACGAGTAACCATATTGTCACGCAGATAATCAAAGCCAAATTCAGAATTAGTACCATAGGTAACATCGGCTTGATACGCAGGAATTTTCGCAGCTGGACGCATACCGTTTTGTATAAGACCAACTTTCATTCCCAAAAATTCATATATCTGACCCATCCATTGCGAGTCGCGCTTGGCAAGGTAGTCGTTAACGGTGACTATGTGAACGTTATGACCGGGTATTGCGTTTAGATAACCCGCCAAAGTAGATACAAGCGTTTTACCTTCGCCGGTTTTCATCTCAGCAATCTCGCCAGCGTTAAGCGCCATACCGCCTATCAGCTGCACATCGTAGTGGCGAAGCCCTATGGTGCGCACACTAGCTTCGCGAACAGCAGCAAAAGCCTCGGGCAGCAGATCGTCTAAAGTTTCTCCCGCGGCATATCTTTCACGAAATTTAGCGGTTATACCCCTTAGTTCTTCATCGCTCATAGCCTGCATTGTAGGCTCAAGAGCATTCACCTTATCCACTTTGCCTTGGTACTTTTTAAGCTGCTTTCCTTCGCCAGCCGAGAACAGCTTTGAGAGTATTCCCATTTTTAGTTTGCCTATCTCTTCTACATGCTTACGTATATCACACATTGTCAAATTGAATGTATCTAGCCAATTCTAATACACGCCAAAGAATATGCGTAAGAATTCACACGTAATCCGCGACCAACAAACAAATTAAGGCAGTTAGAAGACATCTTCAGTCTCAATTATGGACCGATATAGCCCCACCAAACGCGATGAAGGATCTATCCCTAACTCTTCACTTAGAAATTGACGGCACTCAAAATATGTCTCCAAAGCAGCCGAGCGTTGATCTGCTGCTATCTGTGCCTCCATCAACGCAATAAACACGTCTTCGCGCTTAGATTCGCGCCTAGCAGCTTCCCGGGCAAACCATAGCGCACCCCTAGGTTCATTCATGGCGACCAATCTAGCCGATGTAGCAATTAACCCATCGACCATTTGAGCATGATAATGATCTCGAAGCGACACTATGGTCTTATTTTCTGTTTCGCACGGCATAAGTTTTCCGGCATATTCGTTACAAACACGCGAATAGAGATACTCCCAGTCGTTCGCTTCGTCGCTGCCAAAAAGCAATGCTCGACAAATTTTGTCATACTCGTATACATCGCTTGTAACAAGACGCATATCTATGCTGCATCCAACCTGCGACCTAATAAGATACGGACAAGTTCCATCAATGGATAACGATTGCTTTAACTGTGACCATATTGAATAGAAATTGCGTCTATAAGAATCTATGCCAGAGTCGGGCCATAGTATTTCAGCTAGACGATGCCTAGGTATTTCTTTTCCACGATTAATAACAAGAACTGCTAATAGCGTTTTCGTTTTCATCCTGCTTAATTTGTTAGGTTCTAAAATTCTTCCGCCCAAACGCACCTCCATGCCACCAAATAAATTCACACTAAGCGTCGGAATGGATGTGCTGGCATTTTCATTTTTGGAAATGTCTTCTTCAAATCGGAATATACTTGGGTTGGTAACATTATATTCATGCTGTTTCGCTTTGGCTCTGCGCACATCTAAACCGTATTCTTCGCATTGTTTTGAAATTGATGCCCGCATTCGCTGAAAGTTGGACACAGCCTTATCCGACAGCGCTAAGTCGGAGAACAAAGGTAAAGCATCTGTAATATCTAAGATATTTTGAGCAGCAAAGAAGATAAACCAATTATTGCTAGACACATGCGCTTCTACAGAGTTTTTGCAGAATGCAAGCATGGTTCTAAGCCGGTTTAGCAAATCTGACTGCATGCTGCCATCTTTGAAACCATTGATGCTTGAACTGTCGTCTTTAGATAATTCGGCAACAATACATTTCATCAGAATGCCCGCACAAAAAAGCAATACATCTAGCTTAGCTGCATTTTGCGAATCTTGCGTTCGCATTAAATCCCAATCTTTAACAGCGGCAAGTCCCTCATCTTCTATCGCTAAGGCAAATTTCGCCATAACCAACGTATCGCAGTAAAGACTTTCCTCGCATTTTGCTGCAGACTCGTCAAATTGATCCAATATTTGACTTAGTTTGAAAGCCGCTTTCTTCACGCTTTGTTTGTCGCCAAATAGAACGAGAAAACAAAATGCCTGCATCTTCTGCATAACACTTGCTGCACCAGAGCGCGAAATTCGTTTTGAAAAAGTTAAAACCGCATCAATATCACCCATCATTAAAGATGCCCACGATTTACAAATTGAAAGCGCATCCAGCTGTCCAGTTGCGCCTCGACGAATCGCATCGTGCAACTTCGCTATAGCATACGCTTCCCCATTGCGAATAAGACACCTACAAGAGCGCACCAACCATCCCGCCGCCGCAGATTTCGACGCAAATGAGCACATAAATTCGCATGCCCTGCGATATTGTTCGCTTTCTATAAGCATGTCGGCTAAACGACACGCAAGCGCATCTTTATCGCCAAATGTAGAGCAAGCAGCAAACCGAGACATTCTAGCCCCAAAATTCTCGGCAATCTGCGCAATTGAAACGTCTACAGTTTTATATACGCCCGCTCTACTGTCCAATCCGAAAAATGGATAACTCTCTGAAATTATTGCGCCAGCCTCTCTGGCTCTGTCCGGCGTTAAAAATGCCTGAATATCATCTATATTCCCCGACCCAAGAACCAGCAATACAATCATTGTCAAAACTACATCTTGCGGAAGTTCTTCTAAGGATACGCCCTGAAGAAGCGCACGCGCGCCTTCATCGCGCCAATACATTCCCGCAATGCGCGATATGCTAGGAATAGCAGAAATGTCTTGTTCGCTATATCTATTGCTTACAGTAAGCGTGACAAGCTCATCATCGGAGAGAAGCAGATCGTTGCCCGTTAGCATCATACGATCTCTTTGTAAATGCGAAAAGGTGTCAGCAGATGGTGTACATGTCACTATAACTTCATAATCTAAAGATAAAAGCTGATCTAAGACATTGCTAAACGCTATTGCGCGATCGTCATCGAGACAAGGCACGTCTTCAAAAACGGCAAGCCTAAGCGCAGGTTCAATATGCCTTATTGCAGATAGTAAAACGTTTGCATCTAAATCTCTTAGAAAGCATGGCGATTTGCAATTCATCCAAAGCATATCGCGAAAGCCAAATATTATGTTTGAATACTCGAAAACTGTAGTACTTTTCCCAAAACCAGTTGGCGCGACAACAAACCTTACTACATGCCTATCGCGCAAAAGGCGTCCGACTATATCAGGGCGAGATGTAAACCTATGCCCGACAATTCCAGCTGGTCTAGCGCCACTACATCTGCAAGATTCCACGAAAGATGCCATACATATCAGCTCTTTCTGACGGCATTCTTCGACTAGAGAACACTGTTCAAAATAGTGTCAACAATATTTGAACATCAAGCCCAAAACATAAAGCGGCTTTGCACTACATAAGTCAAACGTGGGATTTTGCACATTGGCTACAAAAAATATTTGTTACTTCTGTGTAGCAGATGCGGCATCGCGAATTAGTTTTCCAATGCGCTCGGAATACTCTAAATCTCTCAAGCCTGCTTCGGCAGCCAAATCTATGACAGGAGCATCGTTCCAAAGCGCTTCTAATCTGTAATATTCGCGAGTTTGTGGCTGAAAAACATGCACAACTATGCTGCCATAATCAAGCAACGACCAAGAGCCGTCGCCAGACACTTCGCGATGTGTAGGCTTTACCGAGAAATCGTCGCGCAATTTCTCCTCTATAGCATCTATTATTGCCTCTACCTGCGCCGTATTCTTAGCCGTGACTATTACAAAATAATCGGTCACTCCAATAAGTTCGCGCACTTCCTGCACCATTATGTCTGTAGCTTTTTTAGAGTCAGCAGCAATCGCTGCGGCAATGGCTATCTGGCGTGAACTTTCTGCGCACTCTTTTGTCATGCGTATTTCTCCTTCTTCGCCTTCGATTTCTCTGCGGCTATAGAATTCCATATACTGATAGTATCAGGATGCAACACTCTATCGCTAGCTATAAGTGCAAGTGTCCAAAATTTGTAAACTCTGTAGTAGAGTTCATCTAAGGATATTTGACCAATATACGATCTGAGCAATTCAGCTTCTTGAAAACTCCTAGATGGTTCTAGTGCATCAGCAATATAAACTATTTTATCTAAGTTGCTCATATCCAACGAAGCAGTCGTATGCCAACGTATAGCTTTTAGTACATCTGATGGTATTTGCGGAAATTCCCTCTCAAGCGCAGCTGCAGCAGTAGGTCCGTGCAATACCTCAGGCATATTTTCTATCATCCACTCGCCTACAAGAGCATCTACACCTAAATCGTAGGCGCGCTGTCTTATTTCTTTGTCGCGATATCCTTTGTCCCAATCATGCAGAAGACCGGCTAGACGCGCCTTATTTCTGTCTTCGCCATATGTTTTCGCTAACAACTCTGCCGTATCAGCAACACCCATAATGTGCTTGAAACGTTTAGGTTTAACACGCCCCTTTAGATCTTCTATTCGGGCATCTAAAAATTTTTGACTGAACACATCTTCCATAAACTCTGCCTAGCTCTTTGTATACAACTTATGTGAGCGAATATAATCGCACACAGACAGCGGAACAAGATAGCGTATCGACTTGCCCAGCACCACCCTGCGACGAATTTCACTTGATGAAATATCTAGCAATGGCGCTTGCAAAATATCTATTGTAAATCCGGCTTCTCTTGCCCTTTCAACAAGCTCTTCATCTTCAAACCCATGACGCGACACGCAGATTATTCGCGCGAGTTCAGCTACAACGCCAGCTTCGTGCCACTCAGGCAATGTGGTAAGCGAATCGCTGCCCAGTATAAAACACAGCTCAACATTAGATGGATAATGTTCGCGAAGTTGACGCAACGTATCTGATGTATACGTAATACCACCGCGACGCATCTCCATAGCACTTACATCAAAATGAGAGTTATGAGCCACCGCCAATTTGCACATATTTAGACGATCGGTCATATCGGTTAGCGCTTGTTTTTGCTTAAGCGAAGGATTAGCTGCAACCATAAACACTACTGCATCAAGATTAAACTCGCTATATGCCGCCTCGGCACACGCCAAGTGCCCCATGTGTACAGGGTCAAACGTGCCACCCATAATGCCCAACCTAGCTGCGCGCCCATCGCTGCCAAGCCGGTCAAATTTCTTACTTACAACAGCATCGCACACACCTGTTGGCACAGCGCCGTTAAAAGCCAACTCTTCTGTATCATCCAATGCGCCCACCTATGCACGCACCTGACCATTACCGCGCAATATATATTTATAAGAGGTTAGAGCCTCTAGTGCAAACGGACCGCGCACGTGCAGTTTCTGCGTCGATATGCCAATTTCGGCACCTAAACCAAATTGACCACCATCGGTAAAAGCAGTAGACGCATTTGCATACACCGCAGCAGCATCAACACCACTTAAAAAAAGCTCAATCGCAGAATCGTCTGTTGCTACGATAGCCTCCGAATGCCCCGTTCCGTACTTGTTAATATGAGCTTGCGCTTCTTCAACTCCGCCATCAATAATTTTCACAGCTATCTCAGGAGCAAGATACTCAGTTTCCCAATCAGCCTGTGTCGCTAATACAGCCTGACTATTGTTGCCGCTAGTCTTTATCCCTGCTGATTTAGCTATATTCATTGCCTTTTCATCGCAATGCAAAAGCACGCCTTTTTCCACAAGCGCATCCATTATGCGAGCTAAGCCAGACGCATCAAAAGTAGAATCTACAAGCAAAGTTTCGGCAGCATTACATACCCCATAACGCCTACATTTTGCATTGAGAACTATCTGCTTAGCCATATCGACATCAGCGCTTTCATGGATATACACATGACAGTTTCCCGTGCCAGTCTCTATGACAGGAACCTTCGAATTTTCAACACAGTGTCTAATAAGACCCGCACCACCACGCGGAATTATTAAATCTACAATGCCATGCAATTGCATTAAAGCATCCGTTGCACTTCTGTCAGTAGTAGTTATGGCGCTTATGCAACCACAAGGCATTCCGGCGCGCATGGCAGCACTTGCCAACACATTGGTTATAGCTTCATTTGAATGCGCCGCCAGACTGCCGCCTCGCAAAATACACGAATTACCCGACTTGATACATATTCCAGCCGCATCAGCAGTTACGTTCGGGCGCGCTTCGTAAATTATTCCAACAACACCCATGGCAACGCTAACACGTTCAAGATACATTCCGTTATACATATCGCGCGCTTCTAAAGTGCGCGAAAGCGGATCTGCTAGCTTTACTAAATCTTCAAGCGCATCAGCCATAGAGTTAACTCTAGCCTCATCAAGCATTAATCGATCTAATATGGCATCGCTTGTCCCAGCAGCTTCAGCCGCTTTCATATCAAGACTATTAGCCTGCAATATTGAAGATGTATTATCGCGAAGTGCCCTAGCCATGCAGCTTAGCGCGCCGTTTCTTTCATCTATTGTTGTTCTAGCCACAACTGCCGATGCGTCTTTTGCTTTTTCAGCCAAGTGCAGAACATCATCATATATAGCGTTATTCATTAATACCTCTACTCGAATACGACTAAATCATCTCTATGTATAACAGGCTTTTCAGCTATAGGAGCCAATAAGCTGTTCTCCAGAATCTCTTCAGTAGACATTCCGCATACCAAACTTATGGCATCGCTTTGCACATTCACCTTACCACGAGCGAATACATAGTCCTGAGAATCGCGTACTTCTACAATATCGCCCTCAACAAAGCGTCCTTCCACATCTATTATTCCCACAGCAAGCAAAGAACTGCCGGTGTCTATCAGAGCATGCTTTGCGCCTTCATCAACAACAATAGAACCATGTACAGCGTCTCCTAGTGCTATCCAAAGCTTTCTGGAAGTTATTTCATGCTGCGCTTCGCCCGGACAAAATAGAGTGCCTACAGATTTACCTAAAGCCGCATCTAGCACAACGTCTTTCTTGCACCCATGGGCTATAACCATAGGAATTCCGGCGCTCATCATGACGCGCGCTGCGGAAACCTTAGTAATCATACCGCCTGACCCGGCAACACTACCTGCGCCTCCACAAGCGTCTACTATACTGCGATCTATTCTGTTAACTACAGAAATAAGCTGAGCATTTGAATTGGCTCTAGGGTTAGAATTGTAGAGTCCATCAATATCAGAGAGAATTACAAGCAGATTAGCGCCCACAAGACATGCAACCAATGCAGCTAATGTGTCATTATCACCAAAACGTATTTGCTCGACGGACACAGTGTCGTTTTCATTAACAATTGGAACAACTCCAAGCGATAACAGCCTATCCAATGTTGCACGAGCATTCAGATATGCAGTTCTATCCGCCGTATCGCGCCTTGTAAGCAAAACAAGCGATGTCAAAATATTATGACGGGCAAATGCTTTTGCATATTCACCAGAAAGTTCACACTGTCCCACGGAAGCAGCAGCCTGCAGTGTTGCCATATCTTTTGGACGTTTCTCTATTGAAAGCGCACCTAAACCAGCTGCTATAGCTGCCGATGTAACTATAACCACTTGCCAGCCATCTTCAACAAGTTTTGCAACCTGATCAACCAAGTTGGTTATACGCCCGCTATCCACGGCATTTTCCGCGCTCATCAGTGTTGAAGATCCAATTTTTACAACAAGACGCTTTTCAGTATCCACGCCCATATTTCCTATCTATATATCAAGTTCTGCAAATTCATCAGCGGCATCAGAGACATACTCAAATTCCAATTCAGCTATACGGATCTCATCGCCATCTTGGGCTCCCGCATCTCGCAGCGCATCATCAAGACCTATGCGACGGAATCTGTGCTGTAGAAATATTAGCGCTTCTTCATTGTCTAAGTCGGTTTGAACAACCATGCGTTCAACAGCACGACCTTCTACCCTAAATACTCCGTCTTCTTCTTTATTGACGCGAATTTCAGAATCGCTCGTCTGGCGTTTTAGCGTCCACACTTTGTCATATTCACATTCCTGTGAATCTTGTTCAATCTTTGCACGCTCGCGCAACTCATGCACTTTTTGCGCAATAGCCGCCTTCAGAGAGTCGACACCTTCGCCCGTAAGAGCACTTACCTTGTAAAGCTTTGGGTCTATAGGGCTTATCGCAAATTCATCTCCACCAGCAGCCTCGATGGAATCTAATTTCAGCTGCGCTTGCAATCTATCTAAGTTTTCCTGCATATTTTCACTTGTAGCAAGTGCGTCTATTTTGTTTGCCACAACAATACGCGGGCGCGCGGATAACTCTTCAGCATAAAGAGAAAGCTCTTTGTTGATTATCATGTAATCATCCAAAGGATCTCTTCCTTCAAACCCGCCAGTCATATCTATTACATGAACTATAAGCGCCGTTCGTTCAATATGGCGCAAAAATTCATGCCCAAGCCCCTTGCCCTCGTGAGCGCCTTCTATCAAGCCGGGCACGTCAGCTAAAACGAAGCTTAAATCGCCGCTTGTAGCCACACCTAAATTAGGAACTAAAGTAGTAAAAGGATAGTCGGCTATTTTTGGTCGTGCAGCACTCATTCGTGCAATCATGGAAGATTTTCCAGCACTAGGTACTCCCACCAACGCCGCGTCGGCTAAAAGTTTCATCTCTAATTCTATAGAGCACTCTTGCGCGGGTTCTCCCAATTCAGCAAACGCAGGAGCACGTCTAGTAGAAGTGACAAAATGTACATTGCCGCGCCCACCGGCACCACCGCGAGCAACCACAATACTTTGCCCATCGCAAACTAAATCGGCTATCGTGTCGCCTGCTTGCCGGGTTTCGTCATCGTATTCACGAACAACAGTCCCCACAGGCACTCGCAAAATTACATCTTCGCCATTTGCACCATGCATGCGACTACCTTTGCCGTGCATTCCTCTGCCCGCCTTAAAATGGTGCTTAAAGCGATAGTCTATCAGGGAAGAAACTGACGAGTCTGCCAAAAGAACAACGTTGCCGCCACACCCTCCGTCGCCGCCATCCGGTCCGCCTTTTGGCACATGAGCTTCTCGCCTAAAAGACATACATCCACTACCACCGTCGCCGGCTTTCACATTTATATGTACCTTGTCTATAAAGATAAAGCGTCACCTCAATAAAAAAAGCCCTTGATTCCCAAGGGCTTAAATAATAACTGATTTATAGATTAGAAACTTGAGCGAACACAAATCTCTAACTACTCAGCCACGGCAGGTATAACGTGAATCTTTCTCTTATCACCCTTTGTGAATTTCAGCGTGCCATCGCAAAGAGCAAACAGAGTATCGTCGCTGCCACGACCAACATTTTCACCCGGATGAAAATGCGTACCACGTTGACGAACTATAACATTGCCAGTATGAACTTCTTGTCCGGCAAACATTTTTACGCCCAAACGCTTCGCGTGAGAATCGCGACCGTTACGTGTAGATCCAAGACCTTTCTTATGAGCCATCTCTTATTCCTCCTCAGCCTTAGTTTCTGCTTTGGAAGCCTTCTTTGCAGCAGGTTTCTTAGCGGCAGGCTTATCTTCTTTCGCATCTGCAGTCTTTTTGGCAGCAGGCTTCTTCGTGCTAGCCTTCGGCTTATCTTCAGTCTTAGCCTTTGTGCTGGCAGCCTTCTTTTCAGCCGGCTTAGCATCGGCAGCCTTAGCATCTTTAGCATCGTCTGCCTTAGCAGCCTTCTTCGGCTTCGGCTCATACTTTTCAGAACCTACAGCGGTTATCTGGATACGAGTCATTTCCTGACGATGTCCGCGTAGACGCTTGTAGTTCTTGCGCTTCTTGAACTTAAAGATAACTTTCTTCTTATCTTTGAATTGCTCAAGAACCACAGCCTCTACAGCAGTCTTAGAAGCTTTCTCAGGATCTAACTCGGTCTTGTCGCCATCTACAACGCAGATAGCATCCAGTTTCACCTTGTCACCCACTTGTGCAGTGAGCTTTTCAATATTCAACTTGTCGCCCGGGCATACTTTATATTGCTTGCCACCGGTTTTTACGATCGCATACATTACATGTCTCCTTGAAAGTGACTAAACGCAAGGATTTACTTTAACAATGCAAACCAGCCACGTCAACAGTTAATTTTGTTAATGGGCATCTGACCAATTCAAACCCCATGAAACATCGGCGACTAGCGGAACTTTTAACTGCACAACATTCTCCATTACATCGCTAACCAAAGCCGCCAGTTCCTCTACATTATCTTTAGGAACAGAGAAATCTAGTTCATCATGCACTTGCACCATCATTTTTGCATCCAGTTTCGCATTTGTAAGCCTGTGCGCAACTTCTATCATAGCCAGCTTAATTACATCGGCTGCACTTCCCTGCATAGGATGATTCATAGCCGTGCGCTCACCAACTCCCCGCATGCGCTTATTGGATAAAGACAATTCCGGAATGCGGCGCTTCCTGCCAAACATCGTTTCGGCATATCCATTCTTTTCCGCCTGCTTGATAGTGGAATCTAAGAAACTACGAACGCCGGGATATGCATCAAAATATCTGTCAATCATTTCCCGCGCTTCATCGATTGGTATATCAAGATTCTGCGATAAACCGAATGCCTGCTGTCCGTAAACTATGCCGAAATTCACAGCCTTTGCCCTGCTGCGCAATTGAGGTGTAACTTGGTCAATAGGTAAATCGAACACGCGCGCAGCTGTATTTGCATGAAAGTCTTCACCGGAGTTGAATGCGTCTATTAAATGCTTGTCCCCCGACAAGTGGGCAAGAAGACGCAGCTCAATCTGCGAATAATCGGCAGATAGGAATACATCTTCGTCTGATAGAGGCACAAAGCATTCTCTTATCTTGCGCCCAAAATCGGTTCTTACGGGAATATTCTGCAAATTTGGATTAGAGGACGACAAGCGCCCTGTTGCAGTAACGGTTTCGTGAAATTGCGTATGGACGCGCATGTCTGTCGCGCGCATTTTGGGCAAGCTATCTATATAAGTAGATTTTATCTTCGCCAATTCGCGATATCTTATTACTAACGCGGCGATGTCATGAGTTTTTGCAAGTTCTTTTAACACGCTAGCATTTGTGGAATACCCGCGCCTGTTTTTCTTCATTGGCGGTATGCCCATTACTTCGAACAAGATGTGAGCCAATTGTTTTGGCGAATCTATATTGAACGTTTCGCCTGCTATGTCATAAATTTTATCGGACAGCGCCGTTAGTTCAGTACGTGCATGTTCGCCCAATTCTGACAAACGCGCGCAATCTATTGCCATACCAACGCGCTCCATTTGCAAAAGTACAGGAACCAATGGTAAGTCTATCTTTTTGTACACTTCATCAGAGCCATCTTTGGCAAGTTCTTTTCGAAGCGGAGCCTCTAAAAGTCGCGAAACACACGCTTTATACGCCAACTGCATATCATCATCTTCTGGCTTTGGAAGTTCCCCACCTAAGTAGTGCTGCGAAAGCTGCTCGTATGTGTAAGTGGACACAGTAGAATTCAAAATGTAGGCAGCAAGACCCAAATCGAAAGCGTCCATAGATGCCAAGTCGCTTGCATCAACATGCGCGTTAATCGATGTGTCTGCCGGATAGATATTTCGAATCATTTCTTTTACGTCCAGCGCAGAAAAAGACGCATTGCACACTATGCGGCGCAGCGCTTCACATGCCGCTTCGCCTTCAAACATGGCAGTACCACTTGCAGCATTCACCGCTACATGCAAACTTGTTTCAAACAGAGAGTCTTGCCCAGATGCATCAACAGCCACACCTACAACATCTTTCGCCTTTATTGCATCATCAAGCAGAGCTAATGCCTCGCTTCCATGCAGTACCGGTTCGCAATCTATATGCATTTGCGGCATCGTAATATTTTCGCCCGTCAATTTCAGAACGCGGGCAAGCGGACTTAAAAGCGAGTATCGCGTAAACGCCTTTGTTACCGCTTGAGCCGAAAAGCTAGGGAATTTCAGACTATCTATGTCGAGCGAAAAATCTAAATCGGTAACTATGGTGGCTATTTGGCGACTGAGAAACGCCATATCGCGCTCTTCATCTAAACGCTCGCGCTGCTTACCGCGCAGGTCATCTATATTCTCGTATATGCCTTCAATGCTGCCATATTTTTGAAGCAATTTGGAAGCATGCTTCGGACCTATACCAGTAATTCCCGGTATGTTGTCAGATTTGTCGCCCATTAAGCCCAAATAGTCACTAAATTGCTGGGGCGTAACGCCGTATTTTTTCCAAACTTCCGCAGGTCCTAATATTTCGACATCTGATATACCTTTTTTTGTGGTTATAACATGCGTAAGATCGGTTGCCAACTGGCAAGCATCCTTGTCGCCAGTAACCAGCAAAGTTTCAAACCCTAGCGCTTCGTCGCGTGCAGCTATAGTGCCCAAAATGTCGTCGCCCTCCCAGCCGGGAACTTTCACCACGGGCACACACATGCTCTCAAGCAATTCTTCAATTATTGGAAATTGTACTCGCAATTCATCATCCATATGCGGACGTTGCGCCTTATAAGTAGGAAGTTCTTGCATGCGAAATTCGGGCTTGCCAGCATCGAATGCGCAAATAACAGCATCGGGCGTTGCGCTCTCTATAAACTTACAGAACATTTGCATGAACCCAAATATGGCATTAGTGGGCGTTCCATCTGGTGCGCTCATAGGCGTTTGTATAGCATGATAAGCACGATGCATCAGAGAATTGCCATCAATGACAGCTACCTTTTTTGGCATAATGTTCCTTTGTGCGCTGACGGATGTTTATCCGATTCTACCCTACCTAAGCACTCCAAAGATAGCCAACCCCGCGCACGGTTTGAAGCCTGTTAGCAAGTTCTGGTCCAAGTTTAGCGCGAACGCGGCGAACGTGTACATCTACTGTTCGCGACCCGCCGTAATAATCGAAACCCCACACACGCCTAAGCAGCGCATCGCGCGAATACGTTCTACCGGGATGCGTCGCCAAAAATGCTAGCAGTGCATATTCCAAATAGGTTAAATCGAGCGGTTCGCCATTAACCTTTACCTGATAGGTAGCTAAATTCATTACCATTGTGTCCACAACCAGATAATCGGCTGATGTGGCTTCGTTGCCCGGCCATAACAATTGACGCACCCGCACCGCACATTCTTCTTCACTAGCGCTAGATACCACAAAATCGCTTCTAACCTGTACGGGCAGACGAAAACTTCCTAATTGTTCTGCGCTAACTATAGCAAGAAGCCCAGCGCTGCCATCTTCAGCTAACTGGCTTTCCATTTGCTCTATTATTGCCGATGCCGATTGTGCCGCTTCGTATACAACTAAATCGTATCCCAAATTCTGAGATAACACCTGCTTGAATTGCGCCGAAGATGAAGCCGCAACTTCAACATCCATGTCGGAAAACACTTTCTGAAATTTGTGAGCACTATCCAGAGAATCGGCTATGAATATGACCTTTTTGCTGGCCATTTACAACACCGCCAAAAACCTGTTAAGTTCCCACGGCGAAACTGCACCTTGATAAGCCTCCCATTCGGCACGCTTTGTGCGCACCAAATAGCTGTGAGTATGTTCGCCAAGCGTATCTCGCATCAGCTGACTATTGGCGAATAGGTCTACCGCTTGACCCAAGGTTTCAGGCAAGCTGCTTATTCCGTCAGCCAAAAGTTCTTCACGACTGCTTGTTCCCAAATCTGACATTTCTACAGGCGCAGGAGGCTCTAAGCCCTCTTGTATGCCCGCAAGCCCTGCGCTAAGAAGCGCAGAAAATGCCAGATACGGATTTGATGCAGGATCGGGGTTTCTAACCTCTATACGGCACGATTCCTGAGAATTTGGACGATAGCCGGGTATTCGTACCAAAGCCGAACGATTACCGCGCGCCCAAGCCAGCGCAGAAGGCGCGCTGCCCACTCCAAAGAATCTTTTATACGAATTCACATACTGATTTGTAACCAAACAAAACTCGGATGCGTATTTCAAAATTCCAGCAATAAAGCTTTTTGCCGTTGAAGAAAGGTTATAACCAATGGGGTCAGCTTCGTCAAAGAAAGCATTATTGCCGTCTTCATCAACAAGGCTTATGTGTACATGCATGGCGCTTCCGGGATATTCCTGTAAAGGCTTAGGCATAAAAGAAGCGTGAACTCCATGCTTTAGAGCAATTTCTTTTACCACAAGCTTATACGTCATAACCGCATCAGCCATAGACAGCGCATCGGAATAGCGCAGATCTATTTCATGTTGCGATGGTGCCACTTCATGATGCGAATATTCCACCGGTATACCCATTTTTTCCAGCGCAAGAACCGTATCGCGGCGCAAATCGCTTGCATAGTCTAGCGAAGTAAGATCGAAATAGCTGCCTCTATCTAAAATTTGCGTATCTTCGGCATCCTTAAAGTAGAAAAATTCCAAGTCGGAGCCGATGTTGACCATATAGCCCATATCGGCAGCTTTTTGTACTGTACGCACCAAAATATTGCGAGGATCGCCCGCAAAAGGCTTGCCATCAGGTGTACATATATTACAGAACATACGAGCTACAGCGTTTGATTCAGGGCGCCAAGGCAACACTTGAAAAGTTGAAGCTTGCGGAAATGCCAACATATCCGAACCCTGAGTACGCGAAAAACCATCTATACAACTGCCATCGAAGCCCATTCCGTTGGCAAATGCGTTTTCCAATTCGCCGGGCACCATAGCGAAGGATTTCATATTTCCCAGCGCATCAGAAAACCAACAGCGCACAAAATGAACATCGCGACTTTTTACCGTTTTTAGCACAAAATCTTGTTCTGGGTTCAGGTTTTCCATATCTAAGAATTCCAAACTAGACTCCCATCACCGACTTTTTAAGAATACCTTATATCGACCATGTTTCGTCTGCGTTAATTATCGCCTTTGCAGAAAAGAAAAACCCGGCATCTAAGTTGATACCGGGTTTCGAATGCGAATTGCGCGAAAAAGCTATTCAGCAGTTTCTTCTGTTGCAGCACTAGCCTCAGGTGCGGCGGTTTCATCAGCTGCAGGAGCAGCTTCTGCGGTAGCCTGCGCTTCATTGTTTTCAGCTTTTGCGGCTGCTTTTTCGGCTTTCTCAGCCTCGGCAGCATACTTCGCAGCGCGCTCACCCTTAACTTTAGCCTTAGCCTCACGCTCTGCCTTGCGAGCAGCTTCTTTCTCGGCAGCCTTAGCGGCACGCTCTGCCTTGCGAGCAGCTTCGCGAGACGCCACCAAATCGGTAGCATTACCAAAGCGATCAGCAAAGCGCTGAACACGTCCACCAGAGTCAATCAGCTTTTGAGTGCCAGTGTAGAACGGGTGGCATACATTACAAATGTCCAAACGAAGTTCGGGCTTGGTGCTGCGCGTGGTGAAAGTGTTACCGCAGCTGCACTTAACAGTGCAATCCATGTATTCAGGATGGATATCTTTTCTCATGTCATCTCCTTATGGGCACCTTGGTTTCCGACCAAAGCATATAAGCAAACTTGAAGAGTTTAACACACAAATTGCAGTTTTCACATATAAGAAAGCATATCTGATGGCAAACTATTCAAACTTGAAATCTTTCAAGGCAGCAAACGGATTGAGTGGCAGCGCGTCTTCGAAGATACAATCGCATTCACCCTCGTTTAGATTCTTGCCGCATTTTGCACAAAGCCCTTTGCAGTCTTCAGTACACACCGGCACAAGAGGCATCTCTAAAATAAGCGCTGCCTCTATTAGCGGTGCCATATCAAGCACATCGTCTGCAGGTAATGTGTCAAACTCGTCTTCATCAATATCGTCTAGGTCAGCCTCAACGCCGGGTATTAAAAAGTATCCTTCTATTTCACCTGTAACATCAAACACAGCATCTTCTAAACAGCGCGCACATATACCACGTGCCGTGCCCTCTACCGTACCAGCCACCAACAGCGCGCCACCTGTATTTGTTATATCAACCTGCCAATGCAGAGGTTTGTCAAATGAATATTCATCTATACCGACAGATAGGCAAAACGGCGACAATTCAGCCTCGTAGTGCCGAATAGCCGCCGGTTCAAAAAGATCCTTAGGAATATGAATGGGAATAGAATTCAAAATTAGCGAGGAACTGTGCTGTTCTGATTCAATCTGTCACGCACGCGGCGAACTTGCCCAAGTACGTTGTCTAAACTTTGCTCAACGTGGCTGAAAACTTCGTCTGCATAATCTTCAGCGCCGGCGCGTGTTTCGCGCTCTAGTTCGCGGGCATCAGCCATAATGGTTTCGGCTTGCTGCTGGGAAATGCGTACTATCTCTTGTTCGCTAGCTATGGTCATAGCCTGACTGCGTGCATCTTCTATAAGCCTGTTAGCCTCAGCTTCCGCATCGTCAAGAAGTGCCTGTCTTTCGCGCACAATCTGACGTGCCTGAGCGAATTCGCTTGGGAATAAGTCGCGAATTTCGTCCATAATCTCAAACGCCGCAGTAATATCTACTTGGCGCATATTGCTCTTCCCGAAGACCGCCTTCGAATCTTCAAGAAGGATAGAAAGTTCTTCGAGAAGACCCAATACTCCGGTTTCGTCCATATATATCTCCCTAGTCGGCTACGTTTCAGACTGTATGAATGGCTACAAGCGCACAATCTGTACTATATTAACACAAGGATGAAGATTGCATACAAGATATACGCAAAGTGCCCAGAGCGATGCTAGTATTTCCCCTAAACCCTTTCAGAAAACATAAGCATTCGGCGTACAAAAAACAGAGATTTAAAACGAAGTGTCGCTTACGTGGTCGATGCTTTTGTTGGCTTCAGCTTCTGCTTCGGATTTCTGAGCTTCCTCTAGCGGCTCGTAATATACATCTAAGACCGTTTGATATACGGAGTCGCGATTGAGTTCCACCTCTTCATATCCGGTTGAGCTGTTGTAGCTACGCTCACCCTCTAATGTGGTTATTTCAAAATCGTCTATACCATGATTAAGGAATGTAGAAGCCAAATAAGTAAATTCAGGTATACCTATGTTGGTTGTTGAATACTCAGACACAGTATTGAATACATCAACCAAAACACCAACATTTCCCTTAGCCTGATCAAATGCTTTCTTGGCATAAGCGTTTAAGAATTGCTTTTGCCTATCAAGCCTACCTACAGCAGAGTTGCTAATGCCGGTATTTCTATACTGAACGTAATAGTATGCCTTCTTGCCAGTAAGATTGTATGTCTGCCCTTCTTTTATACCAGCAGGCGGAACGTCCATTAAAGCTTGAACTTCCACACCACCTACCGCATCTGTAAGAGGAGCCACGCCATTAACGTTCAAAACATAGTAATAAGACATAGGAATGTTGTAGATAAGACTAGAAACTGTATTGCACACATTCTCTGCTGAATGTTCAAAGTCTGACCCGTAAGCAAATGCAGTAGCTATCTGCATTCTCTGCGTATCAGCATATTCGTCGCTCTTATTAAAATTTCGACGAACATCTACCATAGTGTCACGCGGAACTGAAATTAAGTCCATCTTGCCAGAATTAGTGTCAATAGCAAGCACCATAATAAGGTCGGTTTGTCCATTTAGATTCTTGCCATCGCGCCCATCGTGCCCGAGCAACAAAATGGATGTCATATCATTTTTACGCTTGTACGTTACACCGTTATATTCAACGGTCTGACCGTTATCATACGATACGGCATTTTCATTAACGTCTACATTGCCCTGCTCAACAAGATTAGATTTACCCATATTAAGTGCCAAAGCTACAGCACCTACACCGCAGAGCAAAATGCCACAAAAACATGCTGCAATTACAGCCGCTATGCGTTTCTTAGAGCGCTTCTTCTTGGGCTTTTTAGCTTTTTGTGAAACCTTAGAATTAACAGCCTTAGAATTCGATGCTTTATTGGTGCTCTTAGGCTTTGTAGCCATTACAGGCAAAACAGCCGTAGAATCGGATTTTGGCTCCTTGAGATTTTTGTTAGGCTTGATATCTTGAACAGGCTTTATTGCTTTAGTTTTATCTGCAACTTTTTTATTTTTTGGAGCCGGATTAGGCTTGTACGGATGAAATTCCTCTATGCCCGCAGTTTTAGCAGAAGCTTTTACAACCTTATCGCTCTTAACAGAAGCTGCTTTATTGGTATTCTTTGACTTCTGCTCAGAATTAGACTTTTGTTTATGCTCTGCAGGTTTTTGTGACACAGACCTCTGCTTTTTGGCATGAACAGCAGGCGCTGGCTTATTAACTGCCTTTTTTGGCGACTCTTTGGGTATAGAGGTACTCTCTATACCCATTTTGTCGAACTTCAAAGAATCAGCCTTAGCGCGTTCCCATGCTTTCGCTATAGCTTCCTCTTTGCGACGGCTAGTCAGCGACTTATTACTCTTATTATTTCCGTTAGCTTTAGGCATTTGCTTCGCGTAAAGTTTCTTCCTCTATAACTTCAGGCTCTTCTATATTAATCTCTTGAGTATTAGTGTCTTCAACATTGCGAAGAACTGCAGTTACTAAATAACGTGCATTATCGTTAGCAGGTTGTGTGCAGGTACTAAGAACGAGCAATTTATCTTTCTCTGGATCGAGCGGAGTCTCTAGAGTACGCACCTGCTTATTCATAGAATCGGGGTTTTGAACCTTATTAAAGAAATCAGTACGCTGCGCAATGTTAGACATATCGTATTTCATAAGGATATGCTTATTATCGTTTTCAAAAGCCGACACTACCTCGTAGGTATAGCGCTGCGTTGGAGTGTATACATAAAATGTTGGATGCTCTTCAAAGAATTTTGCATCCTCAAATTTATGCAGAGTGGTAAACATTTCTTCGTTATCGGTAAAAGTGTGTCCATACACAACTGTTACAGGGTCTTGAGTTAAATCTTTAGAGTTAAATTTACCCTGTGAATACAGAGCGCCAAGTCTGTCGGACGAACCATCAACATTCATCTTCAAATAGAAATTATCTTGAGAAGGATGTTGTAGGATAGGCAGGTTCACATTTGTATCATCAACAACTATCCATGCATATATATTGTCGTTACGGTTTAGCCATTCGTTCCAATTTACCGGGTTTTCTATTCCCGCATCAAATTCGGATTCCTGCGCGCCGCCATCGATATTTGTAGAATCAGATTCGCTAGCCTGCCCCGCACAACCCGATAAAAAGGCAATCGACAAAGCGCACAACAGTGCAATAACTGCTCCTATAAGTAATTTTAATTTTATATTTGCCTTAGATAAAGCTGACATTTCCTCGCCTTCCTGCTCTAAACATGCCTTACTAAGATGTTATATGTGCTATTCATGCGTTCATATTAATGAATGAATTGCGCATATAACATCTGGTGGCTTAGACGATGCAAAAAATTCATAATGAAAAAGGGGCTGACCAACTCAACCCCTTCTCCACATGAAATCGCGAAATCATGCATCTTTCTAACTTATTAAAACTTAAATTAGCAACCTGTCTTCGGAGAAACAGCGCCATCCTGCGGCACTGCCTCATAGCCCTCTAGACCCTCGGTCAGGAAGAACGAGAATGCAGAGAACTGAGTTACGTTAATGTTAACGGTGCCATCCGCATTGACCTTAACGGTCTTCTTCTGGATTTTGCCATCCTCATGCAGGATTACATAAGTAACGGTCTTGCCACCATAGTATTCGTCTAGATAAACGCTAACGGTAGCAGTCTTGCCCTTCTCAACTTCACCATTAATCACAAAAGCAGAAATGCAGTCGCCGCCATCTTTTACAATCTTCTCGCACTGGCGTGTATAATCGTTATAAGCTGCTTTAATAGTGGTGTTGTTCTTATCTTTGTCAAGAACAGCTTGTAATACATCACTAGCTGCGGCTTGATAATCACTACCAATTTGACCATCATATTCATAATTATAAGTCTTTACTGAAATGTCACCCTTGACATTTGTTATCTCTAGACCCTTCGTGGTGGCATCATCTTTAAGCTCAATAGAAGCCTTGCCGTCTACCGCTTTGGCTGTAACGCTCTCAGAAGCAAATGCTGCAGTAGGCACAGCCAGAGCAAGAGCAAAGGCGACAACAGAAGCTGTTATCTTCTTTTTCATCCCTCATACCTTTCATTAGATTTACATTTTTTGAAAGATGCACATTCACATGCAGCTAAGACTCTAAACCCCAGCGCGCGCTTTTGTCAACCGAGATTTCCAAATATTGTGGTTTGCGGTTCCCGAGCCACTATTTAGCAGCCTGAACAACACATCCCAGTGTAAATGCACATTTACATATTATGCCAAGCACGAAAATATACACCAAGAAATTCCTGCTTCATTCGCCATGCATATGGCGTTCAATAAATAGAAAGACAAGACTGCATTTATATCTGTTTCTATTTCTTGGTTTTGCGCGTAGGTTTCTTGGCGGCTTCTTCATCTTTAGCTGGACAATCGAAATTTGGACACAGCTTCCATGGACCGCGCGCAGTTTTCACCACAACCATTGGCGCTGCGCAATGTTCACATACATCTTCTGTAGCCATAAGATCGCCATATTGCGGAAGCGGATAGCGCGTGTTGCATTCATCAAAGTTTTCGCAAGTAACAGAGCGCTTAAGCGTCTTTGGATTACGCCGCGCTATCATATTTGAATCTATGCCTTTTTCCTTGCATACCGGACACTTGCCCACCACAAGCTCTGGCTCTTGGTTTGTTGCACACTGTGGATTAATACACACAATGCGCGGCTTCGAGCGAAATGCTGTTACTTTCACCTGAGGCATACCGCAAGTAGGGCAAACTTCCTCTACAGATTCTATTTTGCCCTTAGGCAACGGATACGTTACATCGCAATCGGGCCAACCGGCACAACCAATAAACATACTCTTGGTCTTGCTGGATGCCCTTATTTGCAAATCGTTTCCGCATTTGGGGCATTTCCCAACATATGCATCGGCTGCCACCGCATCTTTTAGCGCTTCGGCAACCTCGTCGGAATGAGGCATCAACCCCGCTAATTCGTGCGCCAGCAAATTACGGGACTCCATAACCACTTCAGCTTTTGTCTGCTTGCTTTCCGCAATGTGGTCCATCTCGGCTTCCAGTTCAGCCGTCATCTCAGGATGCGTAATATGCGGCGCAAAGCGATCTAGCGCATCAATTACCGCTATTCCTAGCTGCGAAGGCTCTATTGGGTCGTTCATTATATATTTCACGTTATAGAGACGCTCTATTATTGAATGGCGGGTAGATTTCGTGCCTAGCCCCAGCTTTTCCATTTCCTGAATAAGCTTACCTTGGCTATACCTAGCTGGCGGTTTTGTCTGGTCTTGCTTTATGCTGGCACCATTAAACGCAATAGTTTGCCCCGCATCCATGGCGGGAAGTTGCTCGTCTTTCTTCAAGCCATACGGATATATTTCGCGAAAACCAGCTTTCACCAAAACATCTCCCTTGGCGACAAATTGCTGGTTGCGCACATCTAGCACTACTTTGGTGCCTTCAACAACAGCGCCCTCGGACAAAGTAGCCAAAAAGCGCCTAGCTATTAGATTGTATAGCTTGTATTCGGCTGGCTTCAAATCGTCTGGCGTGGCTCCTTTTGTAGGATAAATTGGCGGATGGTCTGTAGTTTCTTTCTTGCCGCGCGTAGCGACAAGCTTACCCTTTGCCAGCAACTTCTTACAATACGGCGCATATGCCGGGTTCTTCTGCAGCGCCTGCACTACTTCTGTAAGGTCTAATGTAGATGGATACACCGTATTATCGACGCGAGGATACGAAATATAGCCATCCATATATAGGCTTTCTGCCATACGCATCGTGCGCGCGGGTGATATTCCCTCACTTGCAGCGGCAGCCATTAACGACGTGGTGTTAAACGGTGCCGGTGCAGCCTGCGTGCGTTTTTTCTTCTCGACGTTGCTAACAATGGCACTTTTAGCGCCATCTACTGCAGCCATTACCGCATTGGCTTCTTCTTCGTTTTTGAAGCGGGCTATGGCATGCGGTGCTTCAAATTCGTCTTGCGCATCGGTTGGTCCTGTTTGCGCCGTAGCATCGAAAAAGCCCTTAATTACCCAGTAGTCTTCCGGAACAAAAGCCATGCGCTCTTTCTCGCGCGCAACAATAAGCGCCAGTGTAGGCGTTTGCACGCGCCCAGACGAGCGCACATTTCCGTAACCCGCAAATTTCACTATAGTTAAATAGCGAGTAAGCGCAGCACCCCAAATAAGATCGATATCTTGCCGCGTTGCCCCAGCATCGGCAAGAGCGGTATCTATGTCTACCAAATTTGAAAAAGCGCCCTCTATTTCAGGACGTGTAAACGACGAATACCTAGCGCGCAGCGCAGGAGATGTCTTATTAACTTCTCTACAACAATAAAGCGCATCAGAGCCAATAAGCTCGCCTTCGCGATCGAAGTCGGTAGCAATTACTATCTCGTCAGCCTTTTTCGCCAAATTCTTCAGCGAACGGATTATGTCTTTTTCTTTCGGCAGCTTTTCTATGGGCGCGTAAGCCAAGTAAGGCAACGCCTCCATCTTCCAGCCTTTCAGATCTACGCCATCTACAGAAAACGGTTTCTTCTTTTTAAATGGCGGCTTGGGAAGACTGTCGGGAATTTCGGCGGGCACCGCTTCGCCTTCAGCAGTAATGCCCTGCCATCCGCCTTTCTTTTTGTATACCAACTGCGGCGTGAAGTCGGGCTCTAGAATATGCCCGCGCAAACCTATAGTTACGCATTCTTCTCCGCCCGATTCGAAACGATATACAGGAGTGTTGTACACTTTTTCCTGTTTCGGTGCTTTATTTGAAAGCAGGCGTGCAATCTGTTGCGCTGCATCGTTTTTTTCTGTGATTATGAGCTTCATATGCTTCCTTAGGTATAATCACTAACTTATCGGATGATAAGCATACACAATTTTGTCGATTGTGTCGTTGTTGCTAAACTTGGTTTACATGCGAATGACCACTTTACAATACATGAGGACAAACGCACATGAAAAAAGCTCTGAAATTATTGGCAGTATTAGTTATAGCGGTAGTGCTGGTTTTAGGCGGCGGCATTTTGCTGGAGAAAGCCGGCATAGAAACTCCTATATCTGGCGTTGCAAATAAAGCTGCCAATACAGCACTAGATGCATCGGGCATAAAAAGCAAAGCCGATTCAGCGCTGCGCAGCAATGCGAGCAAAATTGCTGAAAAAACCGGACTGCCGGTGTCTAGCGTAAATAGCATGATAGACAATTTGAATATTGAAAGCTGGCAAGTAACAAACCTGCCAGCTGACGCAACAGCCACAGGAACTACCAGTATGACCTATGATGGCGTGTCCGCTACTGTAACTACATACGATGATCCGTCGGTTGTTACAGTAGATACAGGCGCTGGCGAAGTAACGCTTGAAGTGCCCGCTTCCGCGCAAGACTACATTGGCTATTTAGGATATTTGTAAGCTATGATGCTTGCGCTGCTGCTGGAGTTTTAGTACCCGAGGCGGCGGCTGCTTTCGCTTTCGCTTTAGCTTCTGCTTCCGCTTCTGCCGTTTCGCGCTCTAACACCCGCTGCATAGCCAAAATAGCGCATTCTATCTGCGAATCGTCTGGCTCGTTAGTTGTTAAGTACTGCATCTGCATGCCGGGCCACAGAATTACCTTCACCAAAGGATTATCTGGGTGCGATCCGGCCCATTTCACTGTTATTTCGTAAGATATGCCCGCTATTACTGGCAAAAATAGTATGCGAACCGCTATAACAAGCGCCAATTTCGGCAACCCATCGGGTATACCCCACGCACTAATTAGGGCATTAACTGGCACTATGGTGTACACAATAATTGCAATTATTAGCACCATTATCAGAAATGCCGTACCGCAACGTACATGCAACCGCGGAAACGACCGTGCGTTTTCAGGCGTTAGGGCAAGCCCATGTTCGTAGCAATGAATAGTTTTATGCTCGGCTCCGTGATACATAAACATGCGTCTAATGTCTTCCATACGCCCAATCAGCCATATGTAGAAAATAAACACAGCAACGCGCAATACACCGTCAACTATGTTCCAAAGTACGGTGTTGCTATCGTATTCGCCCACTATAAGATTTGTTATAGCCGCCGGAGCTACTATAAATAACACCACGCCCAACACAACACCAAGTATCATCGAGAAAGTCATAGCGCCTTTGCCGATGCCATCTTGCGAATCTGGGCGCGCATCGCTTGATTCTGCATCTTTATTAGATGCAGTTTTTGCCTCCGATTCAGCAGCAACAACTTCCGATGCACTCAGCGCAGTAGATTCCGGTTCAAATTGAGACTCTAGTGAATCAACCATTTCATTTGCCTGCGCACGCTTTTCTTCTTCGGCATCTTCATCGCCAAATGCGTGCTCAGCTGCAATTTCTAGCGCCTTAAACCCTAAACCCAACGACTCTACTAGCGCTGTACAACCACGTACAAGCGGCCAGCGCAACCATTTGTGCTTTTCTTTTCCAGAAGCTAAGTCGTGCTCTTCAACATAAATATTGCCGTCTGGCTCTCGCACGGCTACTGCCCAATTGTATTTACCACGCATCATTATGCCTTCAAGCAAAGCTTGACCCCCCACATGGGTCTTCAGTTCGCCATCTTCAGCAAATGCGCGCTTCAAATCGCTGTTTTTCTTTTTATTCTCAGTCACTTTGCTATCAACCACTTTTCGTTGTCTGAATGTGTTTTTAGGTATTTTAATCGCGTTTTATGCGAGGATACGGATCTCCACAAGACATCTTTCCTTCAACACAACCGCTGCGAACACACGGAGCGCCCGCATCCATAAAAATAAACGGTGCCACAGGTTTAACCAGCTGTAACATCTTATGCGCTAGCTCTCTTATTTCCCACTGAGCACGATTGCAACAACGCAGCTCAAAAAAATGCAGAAGTTCGCGCGCATTCATAGTAACTACAATTTTTGTCTCTACCGCATTGGGCAATATGAACCGCGCATCTTCGGCGGGAATGCCAAGCTCTAACATGCGAGAATACGCATCTACCACCACTTCCATAACATTTTCAAACAGCTCATCTGCCTCTGGCACATCGGCAACACTTTGTGGCTTTATGCGCGACAAACCATCTTTGAATTTCACGTAACGCTGCGATTGCTGGTTAAAACTAGCCAAGCGATGCCTTACCAGTTGATGGGTTAAAGCGCGCGACACGCCATCTATCGCAAACGTAAAACTAGCGTGTTCAAGCGTTGAGAAATGCCCGCTTTCCATTATGGTTGTAAGTACCGATTTGACCCGATCTTCCGGCATAGTTTCCATCAATTCAGCAGCACCTACTGGCGCATAGCATAGTCTGGCAGCTGTAGCTATAGCACGTTGCGGATCGGGGGTATGATATAGAAGTTCTACTTGCATAAGATTGCTCCTAATTATTGGCGAAAATGCACCTGTTTAGCTTGCTTTCAGTATATGGACGAATACGTACTTACGCATTTAGGCATTGCCGAAAGGCGTGGTTTTACGGCAAAGTTTTCGCGCTGCGCACAAAAACGAATGCTTAGTAATAATTCAAAATGGTAACACGTTTAACAATGTCGGGGTTTAACTGCGCAATATGATTAGACTTTTACATATAGACTTTTAATTAGAGGAGGAATGAGCGAAATGCTTAACAATAAACTTCTTGCATATGGCATTGACTACAACGATGCAATGGATCGCATGGGCAACAACGCTGATTTATATAAGAAACTAGCGATGAAGTATTTGGACAACGAATGTATGGCCGATTTGCTAGCCGCCATGGAAATTCAAGACTTCGATGCAGCATATACAGCAGCACACACCTTAAAGGGCGCGTCTGGCAATCTTTCGTTTAACGAGTTGTACGAAATTTCCGCATCTGAATCTGAAGCACTTCGCGAAGGCGAATATCAGGCTGCCGAGGAAATGCTAAGCGATGTAAAGGCAGCGCACGACAAGGTTATAGCCGGACTAACCAAATGGGCAGACGACGAATTGTAGCCTATTAACTATTCTGCCGATTCTGACGCATTAGAACCTGAACCGGTGGAAGTATCGGTAGTGGTGGTATTGTTGCCGCCACTACCGGAACTGGTTTCTGAAGCGGTACCAGAACCTGCTGAGGTGCTTGCTGAACCACCGTTAGAGCTCTTAGAAGTGCTATTAGACGCGTTGTTCTTTGTGTTCTTTTTCATCTTGCCTGAAGCTACTTCATCATCGTCTTCAAACAAAAGCACCTTCGAAGTGTCTAAATCGGAAGAAGTTGTGTCAGAGGCGGTCATAGTGGACACTACTTCGCTCGGATCGCCGCCTTCGTTGACAATTTTCATCATTTCTTTCGTCTTTTCAGCATCGTTTATAACAAAAGAAATGCCATTGATGGTCTGCGTGTAGGACGGAAGCATAGCTGAATAAATAGTAATGTCTCCGGATTCGGCAAACATCTGCGCAAGCCCAATAACATCTAAAACATCCAAATCGGTTGTAACGCACTTTGATGCCGCATCTATAACGCCGGGAATACCAGTAATTGAAGTCTTTAGCACTTCATCAATAACAGCCTGAATTACTGCACGCTGATGCTTTTGACGTGTGAAATCGCCATCGGGATAATCGCGGTTACGGGCAAATGTAAGAGCTTCGCCCCCGTTTAGGTGCTGCGTGCCTTTTTCTATGATGTAGTGCTTGCCATCGCCATCGTCGCATTTATGGTTATCAATGCGCGATTCATTTTCTACGGTAATACCACCAACCGCATCCACCAGCCCAGCCATATTCTTGAAGTTCACTTCAGCATAATGAGATATTTCTATATCAAGCAGCTTTTCTGCGGCATCTATACATGCAGCCGCGCCACCAAAGGCATAAGCAGCGTTAAATTTTTGAGTACCATGACCTTTAAGTTCAATTTTCGTATCGCGCGGAATAGAAACCATTGTAAGTTGCTTATTTTCCGGATCGACACGCACAACGATATTAGTATCGCTACGTGAGCCCATACTGGAATTCCCTTCGCGACTATCAGAGCCGATTAGCAACATATTAAATGGCTTATCCAGCGATGTGCCATATCCCAGCGCATCGTCAATGTTGAGCAGTTCTTCATCTGTTTTATCACCGCGGGTAAGCTGGTTGTTAATGTGATTCATGTAAAGCGCAAAAGCTGTACCTCCACCCAACAAAACCACAAGAAAAGCTGCCACAACAGCAATAGCAATACGCTTGCCCCTATGCGCCATACGCGATGCCTGATGATACGCTTGCGCATCACGGGCATATTGACCAGCAGACCCTGCTGCCTGCCTTATCTGATACTGTTGATTAGATCTGTTATTGTTATTCGAACCATAAATAGACATTAGCAATTTGCTCCTGTTTTAATTTTAAGATGCGAATTTTTAAGATGCCATTATAGACCATGGCAGGTAATTAGCTGGTTATTTGCAAAAACTACGAAAACGTCCACGCCCCCGAATTACTTTTCAGATTTAGGTGCAGCCATAAGCAACAGACATTACAATTATGATTGTTTACAATTACAAAAAACAAACCGACTAGGAATTACCCTTGCAGGCATACATCCCCGATATAGCAATAGTCATAACCACCTATAAACGGCAAGAACTCTTGCGCGGTCTTCTTCAAAGCATTCGCGAATTGGAAGTAGGACCTGCTGCCATAGTGGTGGTAGATAACGAAAAATCAAGTGAAACAGAGGCAATAGCCGCACAGTTTAACGTAGAGCGCTATGTAGCTATGGAAAACAACACCGGTGGAGCAGGTGGGTTTTCTCGCGGAGTAGCCGAGGCTTACCAAATGGGGCACAAGTGGTTTTGGCTTATGGACGACGATGTAGCCGTTTTACCAAACGCCATTGAAGAGTTGGCGAAGTGGACCTTAAAAACCGATACCGATTTAGCAAACGGCATTCCAATTAGCCAAACCGTAGGCGCTTTTCAACCTGCTAGACGCAACTACGACAGTTCGTTTTTCTACTGGCAATACAAATTCTCTACTAAATTTGGAATGCAAAACCCACTAGCTAGTGCTAAACGCGTACAATCCCAGCCAAGCACACCCATAAATTGCTTATGTTTTGAAGGTGGATTAGTACACAGACGCGCAGTAGAAGAGGCTGGTTTGCCCGATGCGCGCTTCTTTATATATGCCGACGACACTATTTATGGATATGTGCTTTCGCAGTATACAAAAATGCTTTTCATAAACGATTACACCCTTATTCGCACCCGCACAATGCAAACTATGCGCGTAGGCAGCGCACGTAAGCTAACCCCTGCATCTGATATGTCGCGTTATTACATTATGAGAAACCGCGGATATATGGCTAATTACTTGAAATTGTACAGACAATACAACCCGCTATTTTTTAAGCTAGGTACAGCTTATACACTCGCAAAAGAGCTAGTTCGCTTGTTTGTCAGCGGCAGTACTGCTGACAAACGAAGCAGTCTGCGTGAACTTCGCCGAGGCATGCGCGATTCGCGCGCGATAAAACATGATGCACAATGGCATCCATATAGCAAAGTGTGTTCACTCCCGCATACAGAAGCCTAACTCTAAGGGTATAATCTTAAACATTACTGTCTTAATCATGTGCGAAAAGCGCTGAGGAAGGGAATACGGCATAGCTGATGAATTGGCTGGAATGCGGCATTTTACTTGCCGTCGCTATCGCGGCCACAATAGCATGCACGCCTTTAGCTAAGCGCATCGCTTTCATAACGAATGCGATAGATTATCCAGACCAACGACGAATCAATACTAAACCCATTCCCCGCATGGGCGGCGTAGCTATATTCATCGGTATGATAGTTAGTATAGCGGTGCTGAAAATAGGTACGGAGTTTTTCGGCTGGATAGACCCATTTTATTCCTATCTTGGATTCGATATTAACTACTGGCTGCTATGCGCCGGCGTAATATTTATGTTCGCAGTTGGTCTGGTGGATGATATAAAAAACCTATCGGCTAAGGTGAAACTAGTTGGGCAAATTATTTCGGCATGCTTAGTAAGTGCGTCGGGGCTTTTGCTGTCGAATATACAAAATCCTTTTATTGAAGGCGCATTCATAAATTTTGGGTTGTTTTCTTACCCTATAACCGTCTTTTATTTAGTGGCGTTCGCCAATATTATTAATCTTATTGACGGTCTAGACGGACTGGCTTCAGGAATTAGTGCAATATCGGCAGCCACAATATTTACGTTTGCTGTACTGGCTCACCGCCTAGATGCCGCAATACTGGCAATCATAATAATTGGAGTATGCATAGGGTTTCTGCGCTACAACTTTAACCCAGCTTCAATTTTCATGGGCGATTCTGGAAGCCTGCTTTTAGGGCTAACTCTTGGTATTGTGTCGCTTTTAGCTGTTGCACGTTCAACGCTGTTCATATCGCTTATGGTGCCCATAATGGCGGCGGGCGTTCCTGTTATAGACACGGCGATGGCAATAATTCGCCGAGTACGAGCGCATCAACCAATAGATGCACCCGACCGCGGGCATATTCACCACAGACTGTTAAGCGCCGGTTTTAGTCAGCGGAAAACAGTATTAATAATGTGGGGATGGACAGCGCTTTTGGCTATATGCAGCATTATGATTGCAGAAACAGACGGACTTTTCAGAGCGGCTGTTATAGTATTAGCTGCAGCAGTTACAATTTTCTTCATAATGAAGCTACATTTACTAGACCCTGTGCTGTTGCACCACTACAACCCTCGCACCATGAAGCCTATAGAAGACGGTTCTCAAGAAGACGAAAGCGAATAGTCGCTAAGTTTGCGCCCGCACACAAGCACTCCCCTATCAGACATTGCAATACATGCTTCATCTGCAGAAGAATCGGTGTAGAAAACTTCTATTTTGCCTTCAAGCCCAGCTTCACGAAGACGCTGTGCTTTTTGCTTGTCGCGACAATTAGGACCTAATAATTTACCCGTATTTGAATCTACCTTTGATGCTATAAGACCCACACCTAAACGCTTACAGGCAGGGCGCAGCAAAAATTCTGGTGAAGCCGAAGCAACCACATCTCCCGGCTTTATAAGGCTGACTACTTCCTTTTTTATTTTGTGCCAATGAGAATCCCAAAATTGCGCAACAAGCGCATCTGTATTATCTATCCGCTGAAGAAATGTGTAGAAACGCCCTTTAAATTGGTCTAGCGATATGCGCTTTGCTATATATAAAGTAGCCGCCGCTGCCTGAGTGGGCAGCGCAAAGGCGCATGCTGGACATTTCCGCAGCGCAAACTTATAGAAATCTACCGTTGAATCGCCATCATATATAGTTCCGTCAAAGTCGAATACTTGCATTCTGCGCTCCTGCGCGTCTATGGCATATACACGCCAATAATCATAACAACAACCCATAAAATCATTAGCACAAGAAGTGGCTTGTCACCCAAAACCACACCGATTGGGTCGCCATCGGATGCGGTGCGCTCTATGCAAAAGCTATAACGCATGCATGCAAACATTGCTAACGGGATTCCAGCCACAAGCGCCAATTGACCAATACTATATCCGAGATAAGCAACATCCATTCCTTGAAAAGTCCACAATGAATAAAACACAAGACCAAGCCCTAGATAAACATACATGTTCTTATCTAGGAACGATTTGTCGTAGCGCATAAGCGAGGCGCGCGCAGATGTTCCAAAACGCTCTATTTCGCCGCGGCGTTTACCTAAAGATAAAAATACCGAAAGCGACAACACTGTAAGGAATAACCAAGACGATACTTCGATGCCGCAAAAAGCGCTGCCGAACAAAATACGCAGCAGAAAGCCCACTGAAAGCATAGCTATATCTAATATAGGTACATTTTTACACCCAAAGCTATAGGCTATATTCAAAACTGCGTATGCTATCAAAAACAAAATTGCAAGTGGTGTTTGCTGGGCACAAGGAATGCAAAGCACCACAGCCAACACCGCAAAAACGCACGCCACAACTATTGCTGGTGCTGTACTAATAGCCCCGCTTGCAATAGGGCGTAAGCATTTTGTAGGGTGTGCGCGATCGTTTTCCGCATCGCGAATATCGTTTACAACATATATTGCAGATGCCATAAAGCAAAACGCGAGAAATGCAACTATTCCCTGTATTAAAGCGTCTGGGTGTACTGCACGACCCGAAAACAACAAAGGAAAAAGCACCAGCAGATTCTTCAGCCAGTGCTTTACCCTAAGTAGTTTTAGCCATTCGCGCACGAAAAATCTACCCTGCTAATCTATATTCAGTAAGAAGCGGCGTGCCGGTAACAGAAAGCTCGCTTTCAGCACCGGGCGCTATAGTAACTTTGTAAGTATACGTAGCGCTTTTGCCCACATTTAGCTTAGATATGGCTCTTATTACTTGCACGTCGTTGTACGTGTCGGAAATGATGGTTGCTCCGGCATCGTCTTGCAAATCGGTTATAGAGCCACCACTGGGAGCCACAAAGTAAACCCAAGGATGTATATCGCCTTCCGCCCACGGATAATAAGTATTGCGACCTATGATGTAGTTGCTGCCTTTCTTGCACTCTTGCTCAGTTAGGCTATTTGTTACCGTGGTGGTAGCTGAATAAGTTACGGTACCATCTGCGTTTGTTACGGGAGACGCAAGTTCGGTGTCAATATCTAAATACCAACCAAGTTTAGATGGTGTCATTATTGATGTGTATATCCCCAATTCTGGCGCTTGAACACTGCCACCAATACTGCCAGAACAATTAAGCACGCTAAGTTGTGCCTGTTCAGCCTCGTCGGTTAACCAAACCATAAATTCGCGTGTTTCCATATCGGCAAAAATTACTTTTGCAAGTTCGGTCAAACCACCCGATCCTAAGTTTGCAAAAAGGTTAGACATGGCTTTTGCGGCGGCTTCCGCAAAGAGCAAGTCAATCAATTCAGCATTTTTAGCCGCTTCTTCATCGGTTCCCAGATATTTCCAATAAAGGTCGTGTTCTAGCACCTTCGTTGCATTTGTGCCGTCTAGCATGGTGCCGTCAGACAGCGTAATAGCACCCGATATTGCCAGCACATCTTGGACAACGCTAGGAGTTATCGAGATTACGCCATCGACCGGATCGCCGCGATCGGCATATACTTGCGCCCAAATAGATGCCACACGCTCGAAGTCGGGAATAGCACCTAGGTCGTTTGTGCGCTTAAGGTGATTCTTCTCGTCGTCAAACAAGCGGCGCTCTACATCGGTAATATTTGCATTTGCGGGCATAGCAGATTCTGGAAGCGCGTCGTATACATTCGTGAAATCTTCCATAGAAATAAGACCGTTTTTAATTGACATAAAGCCAATAGAGCCGGGGAAACCACCAGCCGCACGCAATTCTGCAGAATTCTGAGCGGCTATCATATACGAACGGTCGCCTTCTGAACCTAGCAGCATGCCTATAATTGGAGCCAGCGAACTAAGTTGCTGGAACTTGTCGTTCAGCGGAGCAATTTTTTCTTTCGCCCCTCCAAAACTATTCTGTATTTGCGACAAATGGAAATCGGGAAGCCCTTCTATCATATCTGTACATTTCTGCATTGAAGGCGCAGCTGCTTCCACAGAATCGAGAAGCGTATTCATAGCATCTATATTTATTGCGCCATCTGCGCCTATTAGTGCACTTAGCGGTGTTGCCTGCAAAGCGGAAGTTAGTGGAATAAGCGCATCGTTTGTGGCTATTTGCAACGCACTAACAGCCACGCGCACATTACGAATGTCTTCGCCGACCACAGGAAGAATGGAAACGGCGCTCCATATAGGATTGCTTAGTTGCTCTTGAATATCGTCAGCTGTGTTTTTAGCATCTATCGCAGAATTTACAGCCGCCGTATATTCCTGAGCTTTCACGCTGTCCATAACAGAATTTATATCCGTCATTGCCTGCGATGCTTTTTGTTTCAGCTCGGTTGCTTGACCTGCCGCAGCAAAAGCAACTCCACCGCAGCAAAGCCCTAGTACAAGTACAACGGCAACCACCACAATGGCTATTTTCTTGCCTTTACCCATGCGCTTTTTTGGAGGCATTTCCGGAATGCGACTTGAATTGTAAGTATTTGCGCGAGTGTTGGCATAGCGCAGATTTGTGCGAATGGGCGATTGTCTGCTAGCCGCATCAACGCGACCATAGCGTGCAGATGAACTTTGAGCAGCCCTGTTCGCGGTCCTATTCGTGGTCCTATTCGCAGCCCCATTAGAACTAGTTGATCTGGAACTGGCTGGTCGGGAATTTACCTTTGGACGCGATGTAGAAGATGAATCTCTATAAGGACGACCTGTAGCTGTACGTCTCGCATTATCGCGATTTGCACGCGGGTTATTTGACATAAATACTCCTACTATCAAAATGCCAGAAGCGCAAACCTCTTGACAGTCAATTCAGTGGCGGATGTGCGAGACTTGAACTTTCAAGTTTAGGCGCGAAAGACCAGCACTTCAAATCTTGCACTTCCATTTACCAAAATCCAACGGACAGAGTAATGCCTATTTTAACCCATTGTCTTTATCTTTACCGAAAGGAGAAAGACATACATAGTTTTGAAGCTATTAGAAAGCCGAAACTTTTACATTGTAGTTACCCGTAATAAACACCGATTGCGAAAACAACTCTCCCGCGCTTCCAAGGTCTTTTTTCATTTCTATTCCTCTTTGCCGCAACCAAATTCAAGATGAAGTGGACAAGCAGGCTAATAGCTTGCAATTATCAAACGTCAAGCACCGTTAATAGCGTTTGTCAAGTTCTTTTTGAATGGCTATTGCGTAGGAGTATTTGACAAAGGTAAGATATTTTTTCACACAGAGAAAGGAGTGAGCATGGCAAATGTAATCGATGTTGCTGCATACATTTTAGAGCGAATCGGTAATGTCACTACCATGAAACTCCAAAAATTAATTTACTATACGCAAGTTCGATACTTAATTATGAATGGAGTTCCTCTATTTGAGAACCGTATAGAGGCATGGGCTAATGGTCCCGTTGTTCCCGATTTATTTCGAGTTCACTCCGGCAAATATATGATTAGCCATGAAGAATTGATACTGTCGAACCATACATCCGCGCTGACAAACACCCAACGTTTGGCGGCAGATAAAGTAGTTGACCTCTTCGGAGGATACTCTGGCGAACAGCTTCGAGAGATGACACATTCAGAAGCGCCTTGGGCTAATGCGCGAAAAGGTTATAAACCTGATGAACGATGCCATAATGAAATCACAATAGAAGCAATGCTCGATTTCTACACATCGCCCATATGCCTAAATCCCATTGCATGCCAGCCAAATGAAGAGTAGATACAGCAAGAGAGAAATTAGAAGAGCTGGCGAGGCACTAGCTGCCGGCTCTCTTTCTGAGCGCAAAAAGAATGCTACTTTACAAATGGTCGGGCATTGGAGAGCTGCCCATATGGAACCATTACATAAAACTCTTTCGATGTTAGAAGAAGTCTGCGGACAAAATGAGTCAACTATATTGGTTAGTCGGATGAAGCGCATTGACACAATTATCAATAAACTGCGCCGACCTGGATACAACTTCACTTTAAGCACACTTCGAGATATAGCTGGCTGCAGACTTATTGTCAGATGTTCGCAAGATTTCTGAAGCAATTCAAGCAACAGGACAATACTATGACATCAAAGATTATATGCTTAACCCAAAATCATCTGGTTATCGCGGCATCCATCTGATCTGTCGCCATGATGCCAAATCCTTCGGCTATGAAAACCTTAATGTAGAAGTTCAGGTTCGTTCATTCCTTCAACACGATTGGGCAACCGCCGTCGAAATATACGACATGATATCCAACGCTAATCTTAAATTCGGCAGCGGATCTAATGAGCAAAAACGCTATTTCCAACTTGTTTCTACAATTATGAACGATGCTGTTATCAACAGAAACGAATCTATAGATGAATTGAGACAACTAGATAAAAAGCTTAATATACTTGCTTCATTACGCGAAGTTATGAATTCCATGTACGTTGTATATAACAGTAAGAGCGATATTAATAGATCAGATAGCTGTCTAATTACAGTTGATGTTGGTGTACAGCAAATCAACCTAGAGATTTTTCCAAGTGATCAAGAAGATGATGCTGCTGCCAGATATACCGAACTAGAAAGCAGCGCACAAGATGGTCTAGTTTATTTATTAGCCCGAGCTGGTTCATTAGAAGACTTGCGACGAGCTTATCCTAACTACTATTCCGATATTTCTGTATTTGTTAGATGGTTGGATAGTTGTATTGAAACAATGCCGAAGATGTAAAATGTCCCGGCGCGGAGCGCACAAGCATGCACCAATAAACAGCACGCTGAACCCATCGAAGGCAAACGGCGAATCGGAGGCATACCCCAAACATGGTCTACTTCATTCGAGAGCATTGGATGCTAGCAGCTGCGGCGTTGGCGGCGCTGACGTCCATGCTTGTGGTACCGCCCGACGAGGCTTACCTTAGGTATTTCGACTGGAAGACCATAGGGTGTTTGTTCTGCGTGCTAGCTATGGCAAACGCGCTGCGCCGTATTGGGACATTCGATCGCATAGCGCGTATGGCTATAGCCCGCCAGAGCAGCCCTCGGACGCTAGCACTTACTATCGTCCTCACCACGGCAGCGTTTTCTATGGCTTTCACCAACGACGTTGCCCTAGTTATTATGCTGCCGCTGTCTGCGTCAGTGTTGGTAGAGCTCAACCAGACGCGGCTAGTTCCCGCAGTGTTTGCGCTGCAAGCCCTAGCAGCCAACCTGTGTGGAATGGTGACGCCGTTCGGTAACCCGCAAAACCTTTACATCTACTCGCACTTCCATCTAGGGTTGGTCGAGTTTCTAACAACAATGATTCCACCTTTCCTGCTCTCACTCGCTGGAGTGATTGCCGCTACTATGCTCGCAACTGGCAAAACAACCACAGGAAACCTAAATAAGAAAGAGCTGCAAGCGCCAGCCACAAAACCTTTCTCCCCTCAAATGCCAATTGACCGGCGGCGCCTTTCGGCCTACGGGTTCCTCTTTGTCGTCACCCTGATGGCCGTATTCCGCATCGTGCCCACAGCCGCAGCCGTTGTCGTGATTGCAGGCGCACTCGCCATTGCCGACCGCAAGGCCTTGGTCGAAGTAGATTATGCGCTACTAGCCACATTCATGTGCTTCTTCGCTTTCGCGGGGAATATGTCGCGCTTGCCAACCATGGGTGATTTCCTCGGTCCGCTGATGGATCGATGGGGTTTGCTCGTCTCTGCCTGCACCAGTCAGGTGATAAGCAACGTCCCAGCAGCCGTGGTGCTGTCCCATTTCACGGAAGCATGGCAGCCGCTGCTCGTGGGCGTGAATATCGGCGGCGCCGGGACGTTCGTAGGGTCGCTAGCTAGCCTCATAGCTATACGGTATTTTTCCCTAGCGCGCAAGGTGTTTCCCCGCCTTCGCGCTGACGACGCGCCCACGATGGGACACTTCCTTTGTCTATTCGGGCTGATGAACGCTGCCTTTTTCGTGATGCTGCTTGCTTTCTGCTAGAGTTGAGAGAAGCAGATCGAAGCATACCACGGAGCATAGAGTATGCCGTCGCGCACCTCAAAGTTCGATCGGCACAACACGATTCCGCGGTCGATCTCATATCCGGGCGCATGCATCGCTTTCGCCAATGACGCGTGTGTAAGGTAGTCGCGCCCTGACTTCACCTCAAGCGCAACGATGCCATTCTCGCCCTCTATCAGGAAATCGACCTCGCCTGCCTTGCGTGACATAAAGTAGTACGGCTCGAACTGCGCAGCCACCAGCTCCTGCGCGATAACATTCTCAAACACGCCTCCCATGTTCACGGTGCGACTATCCTCATAGATCGCACGTGCTAGGCTTTGCGAAAAGCGCGCGACAAGCATGCCCGTATCGGATTGGTAAAGCTTGAAGTTGGATGCTTTTTGCGTGCGACGAAGCGGCGGACGCGGCTCGGTTACACGATTGACTTTCAGCCCAACCCCCGCGCGGGTAATCCAGATAAAGTCCTGCTCGAAGCGATCATAGCGGGCGGTTTTGTCAAGCGAGGTTACGGCAAACTTCACATTCATCTCTTCAAGCTGCACCGGCAATTCGTCGAATATTGCCTGAACTTGCAAGGCGCGGCGCCCGGCGTACCGTGAGATGTCATAGGCGTACTGGCGATTGAGTTCGAGCTGTAGCGGACGTATGTGCTCCAATGTTCCCACATCTGCAAACTGCTGTACGATCTCGGGCATCCCGCCCACAATTACATACGAACGGAAAGCGGCAATCAATGTATCGTGGATATATTTTTCCAGCGGCTTTTGGTCCAAGAAGGCTTGACGGGTCGCATCGAGCGGCGAGGTAGTGGGAAGGGTAGCCCAGCAGAATTCCTCGAAGTCGAGCGGACGCATCTCTATCTCGGTAACAAATCCGACGGGAAACGATCTAACCCCCTTGAACGCGGCTCCCAGCATAGATCCTGAGAATGCGTAATCGAAGCGACCGTCTTCCACTAGAAATTTCGCATATGTCATGATATCGGGCGATTCTTGGATCTCGTCGATGAATATAAGCGTGCTGCCATCGACAGGCTCGGTACGAGCAATAAGCATCAAACGGTTTATGAAATCCTGCGTATCCGTTGCGCGGGATAACGATTGTTGGGCGGCTCGGTCTTCAAGCAGATTGATCTCAATTAGCGCCTTGTACTGCATCATACCAAAGTGGCGAATAATATAGCTCTTGCCGATCTGGCGTGCTCCCGTTACTAGAAGCGCTTTGCGCTTTCGCTGCTGACTTGACTTCCAATCGATAAGTTGCTGGTAAACCTTACGTTTGAGCATTTTGCATCCTTTTAAAGGTTAGTTTTGCGACAAAATACATGAATTCATTATAGCGTTTTGTAACAAAATGCAGTGTTTCGCGAGAAAACCATTTTCTGCGGCACATCGTTTTTGCAAAAAAACAGGAGCCAAAAATGACTTTTGACCTAGTGCTTTATGGCAGGATGTACGATACTTGAACTCGCGACCTCCGACGTGACAGAACGGAGTTCTGAGTCTATCTTGTCTTAGCCCTGCCATTTAACTTACCAGCTTGATACTCCAAAGAGCATTATCGTTGATTTCTATTTGCATGACAAATATGGTCTTTGAACTGGTGTTTCTTGAATGTCTAAAAGACAGCTTGAGTCTTTGGAATTCATCTCTAGAAATATTTGAACGGTCACAACTTGCTTATCGCACCTACTCTGCTTCGTAACGATTTAGCCGTTTTAGCAGTTTTAGCAATTTAAGCATTGCGGAGTCGGACCTATTTCTAAATTCCTATTACTCCCCTCAGTGATGTCGCGGTGAGAATATATAATAGAAAACGGAAATACTCATATACATAGGGCATTTGCATTGTTCTTGGTAAGGTCATTATGGGATTACTTGATTTACTAGTTCGATTTATTGGCTCTGATAAACGCTATGGAGGATTATATCTTCATTCGAGATCAGATAGTGAACTTAATGACGTCAGGGAAGAAGTTCGTCAAAAGATGTGTTCTGGTTCAAAAAAGGCATATTACGACCTTGAACGTATAGATCAAATCATCGGTGCACGTAGATCGAAACAAAAGAATGATGAAAGCTTTTCAACCTATCACACTGAGCATGGTTGGTATCTATCAGAAGACGATAACTAACTTAACAAGAACTCTCCTTTATATTTTATATAAGGATTTTAATTTTCCACTGTTATTAGTTCTTTTTCTTCAGATTCAAGCTTCTCTAGAAGCGCCTTTTGGCGATCACTCTTTTCAAGAATGAAACGTTTCTGATAGAACGTATTAGCGTAATCTAAAACCTTATTCATCATTCCCGCATCAAACAATGCCCCGATAAGGGCTGATACAATAGGAACAGCCCTTTGAACAGTCTTTTGGGTTAGCTGTTTCCCAATCTGCTCAAAGATACTTCTGAAGATGCTATTTTCAAGCCCTTCTTCTCCTGCTTTCTTAAGAGCTGTAACAGCAGATTTGTGAGCTAATGCTCTCATTTGAGTAATAAGCAGACTAACCCCACCACGAGATGCCATTGCAGTCCAGCCCTTTTTGACCGTCTGCTTAACAACCTCTCCCTCCGTAACCATCATAATCTTTCCGATAACACCAACAATCTCTGAGGAATTAGAAGTGGGCGATAGTGCCGTAGTGAAAACTTCAGAAGCCAGCGCTAATTCATCTGAGTCATTCTTAATATCATATCCATAGAACATTGCAACAGACTGAACAGCTCGGTAATAGCAGAAGGTGCTGAGAACTATATTAAACGGAATTCCCGCAAAGCCAAATACACCAGTTCCACCACCCTCCGCTAATGCAAAACCAATATTAGGAAGACGATCAGTGTTAACAGCTTTTGCAATGTCATAGCTTCTTGCTAAGCAAATAGCTTCCAATGAATCTATCTCTATATCAGACTGCTTGTTAATATTGTTGATGACGTCCTTTTCACTGACAGTGAACTTTGCAGCTTGCTCTTCTAGGGTGCCGAATCCCTTTGCGATAACCTTCATCGCTTCCGCATAAAACTGATGATATGTCCATCGGGATGTTACACAAAGAGGCTCCGACCTGAACAAATGGTTTATTCAGTCCAAAATCTGGGCTAGCATCTAGGTGTCTCAATTCCCGTGATTCAACAATCACACAATGCCT
>NZ_JAAKEG010000012.1 GCF_011039075.1 Adlercreutzia sp. ZJ304 | reverse complement strand
CATCGAATGTAATGCTTCCATACGGTCGCGCCAGCCCCATAAGAAATACCCTCTCAAGGGAAGGTCTGTCTCCGGCGAAGTGGAGGCCATCGCCGCAAAGGCCAACAAGCGGCTTTTCGAGAGATACCTGCATATGGTCGATGACTTGGGCAAAAGCTCCAATATGGCGAAAGTAGCCGTAGCCTCCGAAATGATCAAGTGGATCTGGGTCATCGGACGTCAGGTAGACCAAGAACTGGGTCTTCCCTAGTTCTCGGACCAGCATACCCCATCCCTGGTTCAGTGCCGTTGACGCGTTTTGGCAACCCGCGTTCAGAGCATGTACAACAAAGTACTCTCCTTTGCTACGTACGACTTCTGAATCTGTCGCTTTCTGCGGCTCTGCGGCTCTGCCTCTACCGAAGAGATCAACATGTGGGCAGTCTTGTACTGTATCCACGAATATGTGACTGGATCGCTTGAGCGACCGGGAGAAGCTATCGACAGATAGCCGCTGAACGGATGCGCTTGATCGCGCTGAATCCAATGGATCGGAGCCTAACCCCTGTCTGCGCAAATCAGGGGTTAGGCTCATATTGCCGCTTGACATCCCGATGGACATATGTGTTGCTCTGATATTTCTTGACTAGCGTTAGAAATAAAATCTTTAACCCTATGTGGAATCACGCTACCTATTGCCTTCCCCGCTTTAGCAAGAGATCTAGGTTGAGTTATTTTCTCGTAGTGCTCTTTAAGCACATCAAGGTCATTCAGCTCTTGTTCATCTAAGGCTCCTATGCTTAGTTCATCAAAGTTATCTGAATCCATTTCAGAAATTTCATCAACCATGATTCAATCCTTTATTCGGGCTTTTATCTCTGACGTTGCAATTATAAGAGACATCTCCAATCTAGCCTAAGAATAGATTCAGCGAAAAACTAAACCGGATAAAGCCAGCTAGACAGATTTAAGCAGTTTAAGGCAGTCTAAATCAGATCCAAACAAACCTAAAAACAGACCTATTTTGTAGTTTTTTTGAATCGGGAAATAAAAATTTAGGAGCCAAAAGACCCCTGACTCGACTTTTAATGGCGGGATGTACGAGCGGCAATGGTCTTCGGGTCATCGTGTATATATCCGAAACTTTTCTAATTCGCAGAACTACTTTTCGAGTCGTGCAATGGCCCAATCGATAGCCTTCAGCACATTAGGATTATCGATGCAATCTTGCGCCTCGCGAAGCGCCGGAAGGTGACGAGGGTCGCCCGTATTACCCAACGCAACGGCGGCATTGCGACGAAAGATATCCATGTCTTTGATGTAGTTGTACATGATGGGGCGCACGACTTTTTCGTAGTACACCTCATCCAACACAAGGATCCTCTCAAGGTCGAATTCCTCGGCAAGAATTTCCAGAAAAGGATCCTTCTCGGTTGCGCGCTTGAGCACGTCATGGTTGCGCGGACATTTCACCTGACACACATCGCATCCGTGTATACGCTCGCCCATATCGACCCAGATATCTTCCTGCGCACCGGGGGCAAAACGTTGGTTGTTGAACAGGATGCAGCGATTAAGGTCGAGCTTGCGCGGTCCAATGATGGCGCCGGTAGGGCAAGCTTTGGCGCATAGACCGCATCCCTCAGGGCAGCTATTGCGCACTTCCGAACCGCTGGGTTCAAGTTCCCTGTCCACCAAAAACGTTACGAGAATAACAAAAGAGCCATCTTGCTCAGTGTATGCGAAGTTGTTGTTCCCGAACGTCACAATGCCTGCTTCCGCACATGCGATGCGTTGGGGTACGACAAACTGGTTGCGTTCGATGCGCATGCCCAATCCCTCAACAAACGATGCCAGCGCTTCGACTTGGAAAGCATGAACGGTGCCGGGCTGCGACGAATACACGCGAGCCAAATAAGTACGTGCCACAGAACGATTCAAAATCTCCGGGTAGTCTATCGAAGAAAAGCCTAGCGTGGCGCAAACGATGCTTTTCGCCCAAGGGTTAAGCGTTTTCGCTTTACTAAGGCGAGTTATCAGGGCATCGTCAGCCTCTGCAAATATCTCGTAGTTGGAACGCGATCGAGCTTCTTCGAGATACTCGGGATAATCTCGAAGAGCAGAGAAGCCGACGTTGGAGAATCCAAGCTCTAGTTCCTTTCGCACTATCTGCTTCTCTATGCTGGACATGGCATCTCCTGAGTTCGCGCCTAGCATTAATGTAGCCATTATAGGTGAGTTGCTATCTCCAATCGCAATTTCCGATGCAGACGAATCCGAATCCGCGTCAAGCTAGCGAACCTAAGAATATGGCATATAGGCTGAAAATCATCTTCAGTGCAAATATGAGGACATATAGGCAAAAGTGTGTAGGATTCTGACTTGACATGCCTGTTCAGGCAAGCTTTTTCCAAGAAAAAGTCAGTTATGGACAGGGGTGAGCAGTGTTTACTAAAAAATGTGCGATCTGCGGCGACAAGATGAAGAAAAATGGGTTTACAAAAGCCGGAAGGCAGAGGTGGAAATGCACCTTGTGCGGAGGCTCTAGTGTTAGGAGAAACGATACCTCCGCAAGATAGCTTAAAGTGTTTGTTGAATGGCTTTTGGGTAAACTCTCAACACCTTGACGCTAGATTACGATTCAACTCATCCGCATACTAGTTCAAAAAAGTTAGAAAAATGGTCAAAACTTCCAGCTTTCCATGGTCATAGTGCCACATAGCTAACTTGAATTGTGGAGGACACTGGGCAAACAGGGTTCTCCAATTCTATTTTGATTCGTAATTGGCGTAATTTGGCATTATAGACTGTGGAAAGTCGGAAGTTTTGACCATTTTTCGCCTAAAAAGTGACGAAGGCAACACACGGTCTGGTTTGGTCAGAGTTCCACAACAGCGCGTCCTATCAATATGCAATCGACTAAAACAGACACACTTTTCTGCCTATATGCCAATATGAGCAACGTTGAGTTCAGGGTTGTTCAGCCTGATATGTATCGCTTGTTCCAAGTTGCCGACCTCGTTTGCACTTTGGAATTACACTTCAGGATAAAAAGATTTGTTTGATAAAAGCTCAGAGTCGAAAAGTGGCTCTTAGTGGAGTTTTAATGGCGGGATGTACGAGACTTGAACTCGCGACCTCCGACGTGACAGGCCGGCGCTCTAACCAACTGAGCTAACACCCCGCATTCACGGTTGCTACGCCTTGCGCAGCCCGATAATTATACCAATATATAAAAATCGCACAACCCTTAATCTGACGAATTTTGCGCGATTCGGTTTATGGACACTATGCAAAGGTCGTTCGGCGCAACGCCATTTGTTTTCAAAAGATCTATACATGCATCCAAAAATATATCTGCACGCAACGACCCAGTAGGTTTCGCCTGCAACGTAAATACAACCGAATTGCCCGATACGCACACATCTCCCACAAGAAATTCGCGCACCTCTAATACTTTGCGCTTCTTTTTGCGCACCACCTCTACCGTGTCGGGAATCTCCAAGCCTCCAACACTGGCGCTAAGTAATGCTTCATAAGTGCTAACCGGGCAAGCCACCGATGCAGCAGCTGCACTAGGTTCCACGTATTCGCAAGCGGTAGGCATTAAATCTGGTGCACTAAAATTCCACAACGCTTCCAAAGCTTTCTTTGGCGCTAAATAGCTGGTAAGGAAGATGTCGAAAAATTCCGCATTACCACCCACGCCCACAGGAAGTGCCGCGCCAAAAGCTATGCGCATATGCGGCGAAAACCCATTAGTTACTGCAAACGGAAGCCCGGCGCGTCGAACTGTACGCTCAAGTGCGCGAGCCACTTCCAAATGTGAAAGCATTGCCAATCTGCCCGACTTCGAATAAGTAACGCGCAAGCGAAACAGTCTAGGGTCAGCCATATTACATCACGCCTTCCGCACCGCGCGCTCTAGCTAACACGTTTTGCGTATTGGTTGCCGGGCAAACACCACAAGCCGTGCATTTTTCATATGTGCAGTCGGGCGTTGTTTCCCCTTTAGACGCGCGCTTTCGCTCAAGTTGTAAATACTTGGTTGATACCCCAGCTGAAATATGCGCCCACGGCATAACATATTCAGGCTCATACTGCGCAGCGGCTATTTGCTCGGGGTCTATGCCAGTGTCGGCAGCCGCCTGTCGCCAAGCGCCTTCGTTGAAAAGTTCAGTCCACGCATCAAAGCACGCACCATGCCTCCATGCAGCTTCAACCAAATCAGCACAATTGCGCCCACCGCGACTCATTACAGCCTCAACAAAACTCGCCTGCGGATCGTGATAACTAATTCGAACCGCGCGGTGTCGAACAGAATGCCGCAAAAGCCCTACGCGCCTAAGCGCCTCTTCGCAGGTAATCTGCCCATCCCACTGAAACGGTGTCTGCGCCTTCGGCACAAAAACTCCAACGCTGACAGTCATAGCAAGCGCCCCACGCTGTTCGGGCGGCGTGGCTTCCTTCATGCGCTCGTATGCCCTATCAGCCAGATCGGTTATACCAAGCACGTCTTCATCTGTCTCACCGGGAAGACCTATCATAAAGTAGAGCTTACACCTGCGCCAACCAGCTGCACAAGCTGCATCAATTGCGCAAAACAAATCGTCTTCAGTAACGTTTTTATTTATTATGTCGCGAAGGCGCTGCGTGCCTGCCTCTGGAGCAAATGTCAGACCGCCCTTTTTCTGCCCGGCAACCAAATCAGCCATTTTCACACCAAAAGAATCTAAGCGCTGCGAAGGCACCGATATACGAACTCCACGCCCTTCGCATGCCTTGTTCAAGCGCTGCAAAATTTCCTCTATCTGAGAATGGTCGGTGGTCGAAAGCGACGTTAGCGACACTTCATCATATCCAGTCTGTTCAAGTCCACGCAGAACCGCCGAAACAATATTGTCCGCCGAGCGCTCACGTACAGGTCTATACATCATTCCCGCCTGACAGAACCTGCACCCCCTAGCACACCCGCGCAAAACTTCAACATTCAACCTGTCGTGCACGGCTTCAACATAGGGCACTACGCAGGGCTCCCAAGCATCCGATTCGGCAAAACCCTCAAACACGCGCCGCACAATTTGCGCAGGCACGCCATCTTCTGCAGGCACAACCCACGCGCCCTGCTTTTGCGCATCCTGTTCATTTAGCTGCCTATAAAGCGAAGGCACATATGTACTCTGAATATCAACTAAAGCCCGCAATATATCTTTACGCCGCGCGCCAGCTCTGCGCAGCGTGCGCACCGTCTGAACTATTTCAGGTACAGATTCTTCGCCCTCGCCTATAGAAATAGCGTCAAAAAACGGCGCGTAAGGCTCAGGGTTCATAGCGCACGGCCCGCCAGCTATTACTATAGGGTCATCTTCGGCGCGATCGGCTGCACGCAGCGGAATGCCTGCCAAATCTAGCGCTTCCAGCACATTTGTTGCCGCAAGTTCATGAGGAAGCGTTATGCCCACAACGTCAAATTCGTGCAAAGGCGCACAGCTTTCTAGCGAAAACATTGGAATGTTTGCCTTGCGCATTGCACAAGCCATGTCAGGCGCAGGAAGAAACGCGCGCTCAGAAGCCACATTTTCAAGCTTAGCAACAGCATTTACCAGTATTCGAATAGCCTGATTTGGCTGCCCTAGCTCGTAAGTGTCTGGGTAAACCATGCAAAACGCAAAATCGCTGTTAGCGCGGGGCTCAAAAGCGCCCCATTCGCTACCAATATAGCGAGATGGACGTTCAATTTGGCGCAGAAGAGGTTGGAGGCGCTGCCATAAATTAGTCTTTATCATCGGCGAGCCGCTTTACCGAAAACCATGCCAGCCGCGCCTTTAACGCCCCTTTTAGCTGCGCGTATAACTGCTTTGCCAGTAGGCGTTACACTGGCTTTTTGCGCAATATCAACCGCCTCACCAGTGGCTTGCTTCACTACATTAGCAAGACCAGCAGCATTGCCGCCCACTTCGAAATATTCTATAGCCGCCCTGCCTACAGCTTCGGTAGCCGCAAAACCAACAGCAGCGCTTATGGCAAACCCTGCAAAAGGCACCGCCTTCGCAAAACTGCGCGCCAAACTACGACAAAGAAAAGCATTGCCCACCAAAGCCGCCAATTCGGGAAGACGAGTTTTATCTAGTGGCTGACCATATACCGCCGCTATTTGCATAAGCATTTTCGCCTGATTAAGCGTCATTATAGGCATGTCGGCACCGGGTATTATGGGCAGCAAACCTACGCCAGCATTTTGAAGCGACGTAGACGTTATAGCTTCGCGTGCAAGCGGTCGCCTAACGAACGGAAACGCATGCGCGAATGCCAGCTTGCGATCGGGGCACGCAGCTATAATCCAGTTCCCAATATTTGAAACAAATTCGCTCTTAGAATCTTCAGTTAATTCAATTATCTCACCTGCAGGCAGCGCGAAGGCATCAGCGCCGCCCTTCTGAAACGGCATCTTGGAAGGCGCGCGCAAAGGAGAAATAAGATCGCCTGTAGGAATGGGGTAACCATTAGCGCACGTTATATCTTCTACTATTTTAGGCATAGTGGTAGCCACCATTACCGGCACACCTGCGTCTCGAATAGACGCTGCATCTTTACCTATGCAATCGTTTAAGCCGCCTACAATAACAGCCATATCATCGCGAGGATGCGGCTCTATATGCTCGTCTATATAAGAAACAGACACACGAGCATTATCGCCAGTAGCGCCAGCAAACAACCCGCGTACAAATGCTACACATTCACCCGCAGCCGTATCATCTATATAAACCGACACCGAAATAGGTGTCTTTACTGCATCTTCAGTATTCGTTGCCGCTTTTAGCAAAGCTCCTACATCAACGGGCAGAGCCATATTGCATTCCCCTTCCCAACTTAGATTCGTGACAATACACTGAACCTATTAACCCTAACATGATGAAATTCACCACCATGAACGAAGAACCGTAGCTAACGAATGGCAGCGGAATACCGGTAATAGGCATAAGCCCGCAACACATTCCTATGTTTTCAAGTATCTGGAACAGCCACATACCAACAATGGCACATACGATAAGCATTCCGAATAAATTACCGCAACTGCGGGCAATTCGAATACAAACAAACACAAGAGAAGCATAAAGCGCTATAAGTACCAATACTCCAACAAAGCCCAATTCCTCAGCCAGCACGCAGAAGATGAAGTCTGTCGGCGCTTCAGGCAAAAAGCCTAGCGAAGATTGGGTGGAAGAACCCAAGCCCTTTCCGAAAAGACCACCTGAACCTATGGCTATCATGGCTTGCTGTAAGTTATAAGCATCAGAGCTGTAATCGGCATTGCCTTGGTTCATAAACACAAACAGGCGCTTGCGCTGGTAATTCTTCAAAAGCCGGTATTCTATGGTGCCGTCGTCGGTTTCGTATTTCAAAAACTCGTCTACAAAAAATACTGCCGCTATAACCGCAATAAGCAGCACAATGGTCGCAATTATATACTTCGCACGCGCACCGCCCATAATAAGCACCGTGGCTGCTATAAACATATACACCAAACCAGTGCCAAGGTCGGGCTGCGTCATAATGCACAAAAACGGTATGGCAAGTAGCCCTACAACTTTGCAGTATTCCTTAAAATCGTCCAATTTGCCGCCGTATCGGGCAACCAAACTAGACGCGAACAACACCACTGTAACTTTTGCAAATTCGCCCGGCTGTATTTGCGTGCCTATGTTTATCCACGAGGTTGCGCCCATAGTGGTAACGCCTATAACCGGAAGATGCGGCGACAAAATTAGCACAACGGTTATAACCAAAAGAGGCACAAATGCGCCGGCAAGTTTTCGATAGTCGAAAGCCCACACTATAGCCATTAGTATTAGCCCCGCGCAAACTCCGGCAGCCTGTCGCGTGAAGCTGTAGCGTTCGTAGCCTTGAACAGCCGACCAGCACACAACCAAACCAAAGCCCACCAACAACATAACTACCACAACAAAGGGCCAAGGTATTATGTTTGAAAACGGCAGCGGACGACGGTTTGAAGGCTGTGGTGCAGAATACTTCTCGCGCCCGCGCTTGCCCTTAGACGGCGCAGCAATACCGACCGAGTCAATCTGAGGAAGCGGCATTATTCCTCACGCCCTTCATCAGCCGAGAAATTCAACACGAGCGACTTGCCAGACGAACCAGCCACGCGCCCAACTTCTCCATCTTCGCCCGCATCGGCGCGCATAGCCGCACCTAGCACTTGCGCGACAACCTTCGCCGCAGTTTTGCTGCCACTACGACCCTGTTCAAGAATGCAAGCCACCACATATTTCGGATTATCGTAGGGAGCATATGCCACAAACCAAGCATCGTCTGCTCTGTCGGTGTGTTCTGCCGTGCCCGACTTACCAGCCGCCTGCAAACCTTCTTCGTCAAACATGTCGCGAACTTTATCGTTATAAATAATCATGCCGCGCAAAGCATTGCGTACATAATTCAAATCGTCCAAGTTAACATCGGGTTCAGCAAGCACCTCTGGTTCAAACGTCATAGCCACATCGCCAGCGGCATTGCGCACCTCTTTCAGCAGATGCGGCTTCATAATTTTGCCGGTAGATATTCCGCAATAACCCGCAGCAACTTGCAGCGGCGTTACTAATATATCGCCTTGTCCAATAATCATATTAGTGTAGTCGCCGCCGCGCCATGTCGCCTCAGAGGGAACGTTTCGCCAATGCTCGGCTTTCCATTCAGGCGTTGGCACACGCCCCACCGATTCATTCTTCAAATCTATACCGGTAGCTTTACCAAAATTGTACTTCTCGACATATTCCTGAAGTGCCGTAGCGGAAATTTCGCCCGTACCATCGGGACCATGATCGTAAAACGCCTTAGCTATTTCGTAGAATACGGTGTCGCATGAATGAATAATGCCGCCACTAAGATCTAGCGTGCCGTGACCTTTATGTTCCCAGCACCATTGCGGCGCGCCCGTGTTAAAACCGTCCCACTTGCCAGTGCATGTCCAATAAGAACTTTCGGTGGCATAGCCGTATTCCATTCCAGCCATAGACGTAAAGGCTTTGAATGTAGATGCCGCAGCATATTGCCCATTAATAGTGCGATTAAGCATGGGTGCGTGCGATTCTTCGGTGTTGTATAAATCCCATATGTCTTGCGGAATTCCGTTTGTGAAATTCGACGGATCGAAGGTTGGATAGCTTGCCATAGCAAGCACACCACCATCGCGCGCATCAAGCGCAACTACTGCACCGGCAACACCACTACCTGTGCCTATCTCACCTGTAGGGGCTATCATTTTTGCAAGCGCCTGATCGGCGGCATACTGTATTGCAGAATTTATCGTTAGATATATGTCTGAACCTTGCGTTGGCGCAGTTTCGCTAGTAACCGACACAACATTTCCCGACGCATCAACCATAACGTTGCGTTGACCTTTTTCACCAGAAAGCACATTGTCGTAAAACGCTTCTATGCCGCTTTTCCCAAGAATGTCATTTGAATCTATTTCGCGACCTTCCACCGTTACTGACAATTCGTCTTCAGTGGGAGAACCGGTGTAGCCTAGCACGTGTGCTGCAAGCGCAGCATTCGGGTAAGCACGCACTGTGCGCGTTTCAACGCTAACGCCCGGAAAGGCATCTGCGTGTTCGGAGATGAAAGCAACGTCGCGCAAGCGAACATCGGATGCTATTATGCGCTGACTTTGCGCCCCGTGCGAAGTGTCCGCTAGGCGCTGCCGCACAATTCCCACAGGCAGCCCTAGAACTGAAGACAGCCTGCGTATAGTATCGTATGAATCGGATACTTCCGACTCGGCTAGCACCGTTTGACTGGCGCGATTTGTTACAAGCACGCGACCATTGCGATCGAAAATGCTTCCGCGAGGTGCCGGCGTGCGCACGGTCGTATACAGATTTTTCTCTGCCTCACTGGAATATTCGCCAGAGTTCATTATCTGCATGGACCACAGTTTTGCCCCAAGAGTAGCAAATATTGCTGCAGCCAAAACGCCCAGAACTCCGAAGCGCTTAGACAACCCATCCGATGGCTTTGCGGTTGCTGCTTCACCCGATTTTACACGTATGTCTTCATCATCTTCTGCGCCAACACCGACAGTATCTAAGGTAGACATATCGGATACAGTAGTGGCATGCGTTTCGACATAGCGTTGCCGCAGCACAACGATAACGGCTACTATACATACCGCTATTACTGCTGCAATTATTCCTGCCAAAACGGCAACAAGCACGTCTTAACTCCACTTCCATCGGCGCACAGCACACAAGCTAGTGCATGCGCATCTGGTTTTCGCCAAGCTGCATCAAACGCAAAAGCAGCGGAAACATAACTAGCGCCAACACGGCATCGTATATGCCACAAGGCAGCGCACGCCCTACGAGTGCTTCCAAAATGCTAACATCCATTCCGCACGCAATAATTAGTATGCCGTACACAATATTGGATATTAGCGACCCTGCAATAATAAGCACAATAGGCATAAATAAAGTATCGTTATCTAACACAACTGACAAACGCGACAGCGCAAATGCCATTAGCGTACATATTAGCGCCATAGCGCCCACTGGTCCTGTACCCATAAGATCGAATATAAGCCCCAGTAAAAACGGCATAACAAGACCGCTTTCGGGGCGCGACACAGCCAAAGCCAAAACATATGCCAGTATGAAATTTGGCAGCGCCGAAGCTATCTCCATTGCAGGCGCTACAGTTGCTTGCAAAACTACAGCTATAACGGCACCAATTATAGACACGATAAGCGGCTTGTTATTCATTTGAACCACCGCCGTTTGAGCCCGCCGAACCAGATGCAGAACTGCCACCGCCGCTATTACCAGATGAACGATTAGCTGACGAATCGCCCTTAGCATTAAATATAACTGTTACTTCTTCTAGCACTTGCGATGTTTCGTTCGGGGAAACATATATAGTTCTTGAGCCATCGCCTGCAGAGCCCTCTATGCGCACTATAGTGCCAATAAGCAAGCCCTTTACGTAGCTGCCGCCAAGCCCGCTTGTTAAAACCACATCGCCCACTTGAAGATTAACCGACGCATCAATATTTTGAAGCGTTAGTTGCCCGGAAAGCGAGCCTCTTACAATGCCCTCAGCCCGGCTAGATTGCACTAACGCCGCCGCACCCGATTTCGGATCGGTCAGCAAACGCACAGTAGAAGAGCCCGGCTGCACAGATATAACCTGCCCGACAACGCCCGCCGGTCCCACAACAGTAAGACCAGTTTCCACCCCGTTATTAGAGCCAATATCTACAGTTACCGTCTGATTCCAAGCATCGGTAGAGCGCCCTATAACACGCCCGCTTACACCCTCTATTTCATAGGTGTCTTTCAGCTCAAGCAAACCCTGCAGACGCTCAGCCTCTTGCCTGTATTCTTCGCTTTGAGTAAGAAGCTCTGTCAACTCGGCATTGCGCTCGCGCAGAGCCGAAAGTGTCTCTTCGCTAGCGCTTGCATCGCTTATAGCCTCCCCTGCATCCTCAACCGCAGCCCCAGCGGGTGCGCTTAGCAATTCAAGCGGCGCAAATACTGCATGAGCAGCCGACTGAATGCTATGCAAAAGTCCGCTTTCGCCTTCGCGAGAATACACAGTAACCATTGCAAATGAAATTACCACCAACACAATAAGAACCACACGTGTCAGACGCGGATCCTTCATGTCTTGGAATTGTAGTGCCATTAAGCCACTAACCCTCCTGCTGCCTATTTCGAGCGCATTAATGTCTGACGCAGCGCAGTAGGTGTCTCTAGTACCTTCAAGCAACCCGAAACTACATTCGTCAAAGCCGTCTCGCTTACCCAAACAGGTATTTCCAACTGATCTGTCAGATATCTGTCTAAGCCAGAAAGCAAACCGCCGCCGCCGGTTAGCAAAATACCGTTTTGAATGATATCGCTTGCAAGATCAGGGTTTGTAGTCTTGAAAGTGTCTTTAATGTGCAGCACCATTTCTTCAATTGGTGCCTGCAGCGCCGCGCGCACATCTTCTGATTGGATAGTTACTTCTTTAGGCTGCTCGGTATAGACATCTTGTCCAGAAATTATCATGTCGCGTTCGCGCCCGTCTTCAAAAGGCAAAACGCTACCAATTTTTATCTTGATAACCTCGGCCGTGCGCTCGCCTATCTTTATGCCCAAAAGATCGCGCAGATGCATCGCGATAGCTTCATCTAGCCTATTGCCCGCCAAGCGCAAACTAGACGACGAAACAATACCGCCAAGCGATATAACAGCAACCTCTGTTGTGCCGCCTCCAATGTCTACCACCATGCTACCTGTTGGCTCTGTAACTGGAAGATCGGCACCCATAGCTGCCGCCATAGGCTCTTCTATTAGATACGCCTGACGCGCGCCCGCCTGAATGGCAGCCTCAAAAACCGCACGCTTCTCTACACTGGTGGCACCGCACGGAATGCATATAACAATGCGCGGCTTCGCCTGCCACGGATACTTACGATCGCTTGCCTTGCTGATAAACGCAGAAAGCATAGCTTCCGTAACATCGTAGTCGGCTATAACGCCATCTTTCAGCGGATGTTCAGCCGAAAAAGCATCAGGCGTGTGGTTAATCATGTTTTTCGCTTCATGCCCTACGGCAAGCACCCTATGTGTACTTTTCTCAATAGCTACAACTGAAGGCTCGTTTATTACGATGCCCTCGCCTGTAATAGCCACAAGGGTATTGGCAGTACCCAAGTCAATTGCCATGTCGGTTGACATGTTGCCACCAATATTTGCAAATCTATCAAATATCGACATAGAGGAAGTCCCCGTTCGTCAATTACTTATTACAGCACAAACGCAAATTACGATTTTACCATAGCCTATCTGCGCGGGCTCATCTTTGCGCATTTTATGAAGAGTTTTGCGCGAAACCACTAAATACAACCCAGCCGGTGAAGTTTTTTCAGAAAAATGGTCAAAACTTCCAGCTTTCCACAGTCAGAAAGGGCAAATAGCCCTCATTGATGCGTCGCCAAATACTGTTTGCCCAGTGTCCTCCACAATTCAGTTAAGCAATTCGTTCTTTCGACCGTGGAAAGTCGAACTTTTTGACCATTTTGTAAGAAATTCTGCCCCGAGCACCTATTTGTGATAGAACCTGTGCTGTTCGTACTTCGGCTCACAGCATAAGTTGATGCCTAACGTGCGGTACAGCCTGCGATCGGTATGCGAAACTATAACCGAGAAAAACGCATCGCATCCGCGCAGTTCATCCAAACACTCTATCAACTTTTCAGCCAAAGGTTCTGTTACAGAGGAAATAGACAGGGCTATAAGCGTTTCGTCCGAATGTAGGCGCGGGTTGCTAGAATGCAAGTGACCAGTCTTCAAATGACATATCGGCTCGATAGCCTCATCGGTTATAACGTCTATTTCGTCATCTACCTCAGCTAGCGTCTTCAGCGCATTCATGAGAAGCGAACTTGCAGCACCTAGCAAATTGGAGGTTTTACCAGTTACTATGCGCCCGTCAGGCAAAACCATAGCGCCGGCAGGTGCGCCTGTCATTTCCTCTTTCAACATTGCTGCCGAGCGCGGAGGAAAGTTATTCGCCGCAATTCCCGACTGATTCAAAAGCATTTCCAGCCTTTTCACAGTATCTGTTCCAACGCCGGTTTCTTTGGCTTCGACCGCATGATGGAAATAGCGACGCATGATCTCTAAGTTGGCGGCTTCGCGCACAGCTTCATCGTCGTAAATTGCATGCCCTGCCATATTTACGCCCATGTCGGTTGGAGAAAGATACGGACTTTTTCCCATAATCTTTTCCAGCATGGTTTTAAGCACGGGGAAAATTTCTATATCGCGGTTGTAATTTACAGTGGTTGTGCCATATGCCTCCAAATGGAATGGGTCTATGGCGTTTGAATCGTCTAAATCTACCGTGGCAGCTTCATATGCTATGTTCACCGGATGCTGCAAAGATAAGTTCCAAATGGGAAATGTTTCGTACTTTGCATACCCTGCATTTATGTTGCGTTTGTGCTCGTGATATAACTGCGACAAACAAGTTGCCATTTTGCCAGAGCCGGGACCGGGCGCTGTTACTACCACTAGCGGGCGCGTTGTAGGAATGTAGTCGTTTTTGCCGTAGCCTTCGTCGCTTACTATGTGGTCTATATCGTAGGGATAGCCGGCAATTGGGTAATGCAAACTGTGCGCAATTCCAAGCGAATCTAGGCGGCGGCGAAAAGCATCGGCTGCAGGCTGGCTGGTATAGTGCGTTATTACTACGTTGCTAACAAGAAATCCTAAGCTTTGCAGCACATCCATCAGTCGCAAAACGTCTTCATCGTAAGTTATTCCCAAGTCGCCGCGCTTTTTGTTCGACTCTATGTGGTTCGCATTCACCGCGATTATTATTTCTAAGTCGTCTACCATAGACTGCAACATACGTATTTTGCTATCGGGCTCAAAGCCGGGCAAAACGCGCGAAGCGTGCAAATCGTCAAAAATTTTCCCGCCAAACTCTAGGTATAGTTTGCCGCCAAAATGCGATATACGTTCACGGATTCTCTCTGCCTGCATCGTTATATATTTCGCATTGTCAAAACCTTCGCGCATTATGCCTCCCAAAATCGCAGCGGAGTTTTGCCGACGTGGTTGCTTGGAGTGGCTAGGCGACATTTGAAGCGGTTCTGCAATTTAAGCCAACCCCTTAACATCTATGCAACAAACTAGTGGGAGTATAACTCATATGTGTGTGCAATCGCGCAAAATAAGGCGAAGGCAGCGAAGGATTGGAAGAATATGACCAAGCATATCTTCGTTACCGGCGGTGTAGTTTCATCGCTTGGGAAGGGAATTACGGCGGCGTCTTTGGGGCATTTGTTGAAGGCGCGCGGCTACAAAGTAACTATGCAGAAAATGGACCCGTATCTAAATGTTGATCCGGGCACTATGAGCCCTTTTCAGCACGGCGAAGTGTTTGTTACCGAAGATGGGCACGAAGGCGACTTAGACCTTGGACACTACGAGCGCTTTATCGACGAAAACCTATCTCGCGAAAGCAACTTTACGCAGGGCAGCATATATCAAACTTTGATAAGCCGCGAACGTCGGGGCGATTTTCTGGGTGGCACCGTGCAGGTAATTCCGCATGTAACTGAAACAATAAAAGAGCGCCTGCGCCGTATAGCTGAACAGTCGGGTGCCGATATTGTTATATCTGAAATTGGTGGCACCATAGGCGATATCGAAAGCCTGCCATTTATAGAAGCGGCGCGCCAGTTCAAAAAGGAAAACACGCCGGGCGATGTTTTGTTTATACACGTTACGCTGGTTCCCTATATTGCTGCCGCGCACGAGGTAAAAACGAAGCCCACCCAGCACTCTGTTAAGGAATTGCGCAGCCTTGGGGTGCAACCCGATTTCATAGTGTGTCGCTCTGACCACGAAATAAGCGATTCTGTGCGCGAAAAGATAGCGCTGTTTTGCGACGTTAACCCCGAAGAAGTGCTGGCATGCGTAGATGCGCCCAGCATTTACGAAGTGCCGATAAGCCTATACGAGCAGGGCTTCGATGCAATGGTGCTAAATCGTATGGGACTTTCTCCCCACAGAGCCGACCTGTCCGATTTGCGCAACTTCCTAGATGCCGCGCAGCGCTGCAGCGGAGAAATTGACATAGCCGTGGTGGGCAAGTATGTAAGTCTTCCCGATGCGTATCTTTCAGTTATAGAGGCGCTAAGACATGCAGGCGTTGCGCATGGCAAGCACGTAAACGTGCACTTGGTAGATGGCGAGATGCTAAGCGATTCAAATGCTGCCGACACGTTAGGTCAGATGGATGGCATTCTTGTGCCGGGCGGTTTTGGGCAACGCGCGTTCGAAGGAAAGATAGCTGCTGCGCACTACGCGCGTGAAAACAACATTCCATATTTGGGAATTTGTTTGGGGCTGCAGGCGGCAGTATGTGAATTCGCACGCAATGTGGCAGGGCTTGAAGGCGCAACTTCTGCCGAATTTGACGAAGAAGCCGCCAACTGCGTTATAGATTTAATGCCCGAGCAAGAAGATGTGGAAGACAAGGGCGGCACTATGCGGCTTGGGTCGTATCCGTGTAAGGTTATGCCGTCTACAAAAGCGGCGGCGGCATATGGAGAGGCGCTGGTGTACGAGAGGCATCGCCATCGCTATGAGGTAAACAATGCTTTTCGCGATGCTCTTACAAGTGCGGGGCTTGTTATAAGTGGTCTTTCGCCCGACGAGCGCCTAGTGGAAATGGTGGAATTGCCCGAACATGTCTGGTTTGTGGCTAGCCAAGGGCATCCTGAATTTAAGAGCCGTCCGCACAGACCGCATCCGCTGTTTCGCGATTTCGTGGGGGCAGCCATAGCGCACCAAGCAAATTAAGCCGCAACGGCGCTGCTGCGCGACGGGGTTAGCGTGCGCCGCTGTTGTGTGATAGCGTTAGCCACGCGGCACCGCCGCGCGACCGCATTATCCACACGACACCGCCGCGCGACCGCATTAGCAACACGGCGCTGCTGTGCGCTAAACTTAGCGCATGGAGATAAACGAACTTATTCAGGAATACATTTCGTTTCTGCGCATAGAACGCGGAGCATCTCCCCTTACGGTTAAGAATTATTCCCACGACCTTGCACTTTATGAAGAGCATCTGCATGACATGGGAATTACGCATCTTCAAGATATAGATCGCGCCGCCGTGCTAGATTTTGAGGCTTCCATTATGAAACAGGGCTATTCCGTAGCCACTTGCAAAAGACGCATGGCAGCTGTGAAAGCACTGCATAAATTTGCTATTCGCGAAGACTTCACGCAGATAAATCCCACATCGGCAATTCCGCTGCCCAAAATGCCCGAGCGCCTACCCGACGTGCTAACAATATCGCAAGTATGCGCGATGCTTGATCTGATGGATGCACCGTCGCCATCTGGCTTGCGCGACCGCGCCATGCTTGAAGTGCTTTACGGATGCGGCTTGCGTGTTAGCGAAACGGCAAACCTGAATTTACGCGATGTGTTTTTGGAAGAGGGCTTCTTGCGGGTGTTCGGCAAGAGCTCAAAAGAGCGCATTGTGCCTATAGGAGGCGCGGCGGTGCGCGCGTTAGCAGAATATATCGAAAACGGTCGCGCACCTCTTAGCATGAAGGCAAAAACATTGCGCCCCGAAGATGCCGGTGCGGTATTTCTAAATTCCCGCGGAGGACGAATAAGCCGCCAAAGCATTCATAAAATAGTTGCAAATGCGGGCAAAGGCGTAGGCATTGAAGGGCTTCACCCGCATACGCTTCGCCATTCGTTTGCCACCCACATGCTTGAAGGTGGTGCCGATTTGCGCGCAATACAGGAAATGCTTGGGCATTCCGATATATCAACCACGCAAATTTACACCCACATAGACCGCACGCATCTGCAAGAGGAATACTACGCCGCCCATCCCCGCGCTTAATTAGTGCATTTATTTCGAAAAAATGGTCAAAACTTCCAGCTTTCCACAGTGAAGATGGTCAATAGCAAGCTTGAATTATGGAGAACACTGGGCAAACAGTGTTCAATGATGCCTCGGCGGGTGCTATTAGGTGTGTTCGACCGTGGAAAGTCGGAAGTTTTGACCAAAAACAGTTTCCAAATTTACTTTGGGAGGAACAAGCAGCAACTTTAGCGCCTACGGAACAGCTTGCGCACCTTGTTCCAGATGTTAGTTACAAACGCAGCCTCATGCCAATCGCGTTTTACTGCTGGCGTAAACGTAACCACCAGAGCCGCGCAGCCTGCAACTACTACATATATAAAAGTAATCAGCACATTTCCAGATGCCGCAAAAACAAACGTATCAAGCGCATAGTAAACAGCGCCACCAACAACAGCGCCAGCAAGCCCCACAACAAACGCGCGCGCACACGCTACATACACGCAGCGCATATGCATTTCGCCACGGTAAAAACGACACAAATATGCAAAAGATAGAACATCGCCCACAAGGTAAGACACTATGGTGCCAACGGCTATCATTTCCATGCTAAGACCAAGAGTGTCGCGCAAAAATACAGAAGCCAAAATTACGCCAATTTGCAAAAGGCTAGCCACAAAAACTATAACCGAGCACACTGTCATCTTGCGAATGCTGGAAAATGCCATCTGAATATATGTATTCACGCCATAAAATGGCAGCGCAACAGCCATAACAGCTAAATAGCTGGCAATTTGCGACACAGCGTCGCCGGTGAAAGCGCCTATGCGATACAGCCCAACAAGCGGGCTTGCAAACACAATAAGATACATCGCAAAAGGAATCATAAGGAAGAATATTTGGCTTGACCCGCTTAATATGCCGCGAACAACACCTTTAGTGTCGCCGTCGGCTTGCATGGCTGAAAGCTCGGTAAACATAGCAGTAGCCACAGGAATTGCCAAAAACGAATACGGAAACGTAAACCAAAGGCGCGAATACGCTATAACGCTAGGTCCATTATCGGCAAACGTATACGCCGCCGCATTCCCAACCGACACTACTGCAAAGCCTATAAAGGTATTCAGCAGCGCCGGCACACCAAGTTTTATAGTTTCCCCTAAGCCCGGATCGTGAAAATCGATCCTAGGTTTAAGCACAATACCATTGCGACGCAAACCCGGAAGCTGAATAAACAACTGAATAGCAACGCCCGCAGGATTGCCTATAGCAATTATATAAAGCGCCAATGTGGGGTTTTCTGGTGCCACAAAAGCATATGCAATAAATGTAACAATAACCACCAAATTGTTGAACACAGGTGCAATAGCGCCCCAAATATAGTCGCGGTTGGCGTTTAGCAGCCCAGAAATAATGGAAGATGCACCGTAGAATACCAACTGTACGGCAAAGAATTGGAAGAAAAATACCGAGGTAGACATTTCCTCTTGATTTGAGAAAAACGTTTGTGTGTATATAACTTGCGCCGGAAATAAAATGCACAAAAGCGAAAGTATGCCCATTAAAAGAACGACTATCGTTAGTAAATTCGACGCATATCTGCGGCTATAACTTCGCCCCATCTTGCGTTTAATAGACATGTATACCGGAAGAAAAGCTGTGGTAAGCATGCCACCCATAACCAACTCGTAAAGCATGTTTGGCAGGTTATTCGCCACCTGATACGAGCTGGATAAAAACGTTGCGCCCAGCGCAAATGCCATAGCCCACGTGCGTGCAAACCCAGTTATACGCGAAATTATGGTGCAGATGCTTATTATGGCAGCCGACGTGCCTATATTTGGACCGTTAGATATTTCATCGGCTTGCGACATGCTTATATGATACCTGAGTATACGCACTCAGATAAGCCACGCTTATAATGTTATCTATACAAAATGCGCTTAGCTATCTTACAAGCGAGAGGTGCAACATGCATGTTTTAGTAGTGCAGAACAGTAATAATAAAGATGCAATAGATGCAGCCATGTTACTGGTGGCTTATTTCATGTCGCAAAAAATTGACTACACAACTTTATCGTCGGACGAATTGTATAGCAAAGACTTCGCTACGCAGGGAAAACTTGCCGCGCGCGATGCTGTGCAGTCGTGCGACTTAGCTGTGGTTTTAGGTGGAGACGGCACAATTTTGCGAACAGCGCGTCTTTTGGCAAATAAGGAAACGCCCATTTTGGGAATTAATTTTGGTCACTTAGGTTTTTTGGCGAACAGCGCTGAAGTTGGTGTTGTGGAATTAACGTCGCGCGCGCTTGTTGGCGAGTTACTATGCGAAAAACGCGCCAATCTAGTATGCCAAGTGGTTTGCGAAGGCGAAAACGACCCCTATATAGATAGCACGCCCAGCCCTAACAGCAGCCCTAACAGCGAGCGCGAATTTTTCGCACTAAACGAAATTGCCATTACGCGCGGCGCTATGGGGCGCACGCTAAAATTTGCGCTAGATATATCGGATAGCCGCATTGGGAATTTCGGCGGCGATGGCATAGTGGTTGCCAGCGCAACTGGCTCCACCGCATATGCACTAGCTGCGGGCGGACCGCTTGTAGCACCCAGCTTTAGCGGGCTTATCGCACAACCCATAGCGCCACACACGCTATCGGCGCGCACAGTGGTAACTAACCCTAACGATGTTGTGTGCATAGAACTTCTGCGCGATGTAGATGCGCAGGCCGCCACCATATTAGCCGATGGCGACCTGCTTGAAACTGAATGCCCAATAAAGCGCGTCTACATACGCAAAGGCAGCACTCCTACAAATTTGCTATACGCCGATGCAGGGCACTTCTACAACTACGCTGCAAAAACTTTCTTTGCAGGATAGCTGGCTTACCAACACGCGCTAGTCTTCTTTGCGCCGGCGGCTACGATTGCCAGACAGAACCGCTACGCCAGCCGCTCCACATGCAAGCGCCATAAGAAGCGTGCATGCAGGTGCATTTAAGTCTCCTGTTTTGGCTAGCGCCTGCAAACGACGTATTTCGCGCGAAGCCTTGGTATTGCTGCCCGAATACGGCACCGGTCCAAACTCTACAACTAAAGTATGGTCTGCTTGCACGTTGCTAAACGTGTAAGAAGACATATTCCAATCTTGCTTTTTGCCATCAACGACAATGTTAGCCACGCGCCAGCTTTCATTCTTAGGCTTGAAATGGAATGTAAATTCGTCTCCCCGCTTCACAGATTGTACAGGCTCTTCAACAATAGAACCATAATTGTCGTTAGCCACGCTAGCTACAAGGGTAAAAGTATCTTCGCCCATCAACTTGAATCGCACATGCACAATTAAATCGTCTGTCATTTCGCGCAAATTCTTTGACGGAACAGTAAGCTCATACAATTTCTGCTTCACCTGCGCCTCGTCAGCGTAAGCATATTCAGCCCCGCTTAACAGTGCAGCTATAGAGCGACTTTCGCTAACCTGCGGCGTTACGGAAGCAACGCGTATGTTTTTGTTTTCCGCATTAGCAAGTGTTTGCTTGCCTTTCTCTGAAAGCCCGCTTTCTGTGCGGTCTTCAAGCCATCCATCGGGCACTTCGCTATCGTTTAGACGCACATAATCTAAGTCGCTACCTTCTAAGGGCGTTATAACAATCATTAAATCCTCTGCGCCGCTATCGCCCACAAGCCACGAATAAACCCCGCCATGTGTGGCTATGCCCTCACCGCCACCAGTATCTATAACTACCTGTATTTGGCGTGCTTTTTCTATTCCGAACTGCGGTTTAACACTATTCCCCAACCGCAAAAAGTTAACCGTTTTTGTAACGGGATCGAACGTGAAGATGGTAGTAGCGCCTTCCTTGTTCGGATAGTAGTACGTGTACAAGCCATCCGCATCCGCGCCTTCCCTATCAAGCCCATCGGGCGATAACACATAGTCGTGCGGGTTAAACCCATCTCCTGTTGCCGGCTGGCTGCGATCTGTCCAGTAAATGGTGAAGTCGGTGCCGTCAACATTTACAACTACGCTGTCTACCACGTTATATGTGCCATCCTCATTTTTGCCGGGCTTGGGAATTGCAGTCCAATCGCGACCATCGCCATCACCTTCGCCGTCAAAGTCGTTCGATGTGTCGCCGTCACCACTCCAAACGGGAACATCGCTACCGCCGCCGGTAATGGTTCCTTCTCCGTTGCCACCCACGTCTCCGCTTATTTCGGTGCTGCTGTCATAGCCCGGGTCTTCGCTAACCTGCTTAAACTTAACAACTACCGTATGGTCGGCGGTTAGGTTTTCAAAAACTATATTCGGGCGCTTGCCAATAAGATCTACGCTAGATACATCGCCATATTTCGCCGCGTCGGAAGATGCTGCGTCCAAGCCATCTACCGTAACGGCATCTACAGCCCAATATTTACCATCTTGCGCCTCTGCCGGATAGAAATATACTCGCGCCGACGCAACGCCGCTAGCATCCTGAGTTACAGTTTGTGTAGGCGTTATTTTGCCGCCATTGCCCTCAACTTTCGTTTCTACCACAAAACTTTTGACCGAAGAAGGCACGCGCTCAAAGCTGTAAAGAACCTCAATTTCTTGGGCGGCGTCGGGCGTGGTACTGCTGATAATGTTGCTAGACAGCAATTCGGTCAAACCCACACTAAACGAATATCCATCACCTGCAGGCTTGCCCGTAACGTCTAACACATTACCGTTTTCCCCTTTCAGGGTTATAACAGGGTTGCCGCCCGCATCTTTTTTGATATCGAAGCCACTGTTGGGCGAAGCTTTTATTACAAGCTGGTTGTCGTGGGAAATGTACGTCTGACCGCCTTTAACGCTAGGCATAGTGGCAACTATATCTCCCGCAGAATCGCCGCCGCTCACATTGCCTTTTGAATCGGGCGTGCTGTTGCCATCCACCACAACGTCTATTTTGTAGTCGAGCGCGCGGAAGCTATACACCACCTCAACATCTTCAACAACATTCAGCAATGTAATAGACGGCGCTTCTTCCGCGGAATAGCTAACAATGTTTCCGCTAGTAAAGGTGGCTTTTGCGCCCGTTATTTCGTATCCCAAATTCGGCGCGGCATTCAAAGTTATGTTATCGGTGTTTTTCACGGTGAACGGTCCGGTGCCGCCATTCACGCTGCCTGCGCTAAGCGCTACAGGGTTCGTGTCGCCAGCCTGCATAACGCTAACTGTATGCTGGGGCACCACAATAGTTCCTGCCACATAATTCACTGTAATTTGAAGCGGCGTTGAATAGTTGGAAATGGACAGATTGTCGCCATCTACAGTGTAAATTTTCGCATCTGCATCGTTTAAGCTGCCATCCGGGTTCACGGGAGTTACCGTAACCGACTCTACGCGCTTACCCTTGTCGGTGTTGAAGCTAAGCTGAAACGCGCCATCTTTGGGGACTTGATACGTATTGCCAGAACCGCCTTTAGGCGCAACCTCCGCACCGTCTACTAAAACCATCACCTGACTTAAATCTGGCTCTTCACCGGTTTTAATAATTTCTACATCGACCAATTCATCGGGGTTTTCGGGTGCGACAGCCTTTTTCGCAAAAGTAACCTGCACAGTTATATTGCATGAAGTGTCGTCTGCATCTAAGCCGAACATTTCGCGGCTTAGTTTGGCGAATTTGATTACATTGCCCTGAATAGTAAGCTGCTCGGGGGTAAGCGAAATTTCCGTGCCGCCCGTGCCACCCGCGCCCGCGCCTGCGCCACCCGTGCCGCCCGTGCCACCTGCGCCGCCTTTGAAGATTGTAACATTGCTAACGTAGTACGGCGGCTCGGCACTAATGTTTGGATGCATGGTGAATTGAACATCGGTTGCGCCTAAGTTGCGCTTATAGCCCTCGGCAGGCAGCACCACATTGCCGTCGGTTTCGGCATCTTCAGCAGCGCCTTCAATCTTTACTTTAGGCGTGAATGTAAAAGCAACATCGTCTTCACTTGGCTTTACAACCTTATGAGTTAGCGCGAAAGTGCCAAACACACGACCCGCACCCGCAGGCACGCCAATTACTGCGACAACACGCGCCGGCTTACCCGATACTGCGTTTTCATATACATATTGAACACCATCTAAACTTGCAGCAGAAGATGCCAGCGCAGGGCTTGTTTCCGCGTCTTTTTGCCACAGCAGATGAACGCCCGCCGCGTCAAGCGTTTTGGCTATGTTTTCAGGCGACTTATCGCTTAAAGCGCTAACAGTATCCAAAATTGATGCGCCCGAGGCACCATCATCGCTTACAGCATAACCAGATATGTCATAAGTCAGCGCAAGCGTGTCGCTATATACATCTTTCTCTGAATCGTTCACAATTTTTGGAAGCCACACCGAGCCCTCGGTTATTACCGCATCAAGCCCGGTTGCAAAATCGCCCATTTCTTTGCTGGCAGCAACTTCGTCCACATCTAAAATAGATTCCTTTAGAATGTTGCCTTCAGCTTTCCATATGTAGTTGTCCTCAGTTGCATCTTGCTTGTCGGTTTTGTTCCAATACAGCGGCTGTGTGCGCAATTCGGGATTATAAGAAACGCTAACTACGCGCCTAGTGTCCGCCTCGCCATTCAGCGTTTTTGAAAGCGAACCGGCATCGTTTGTTACCTCTACCCAGTATGTCCATACGTCATCTGGCTGCATACCAGCGCTGCTTATAGGCAGCTCGAAGGTGTGCTTGCCATCTTTGTCGGTGCCGTCAAATGTAGAGGCGCGGGTAATTTCCGTTGCGCCCGCACCGTCGTTTTTGTCTATATACCAAACATAGCTGTACAGATATTTATCGCCGGAAAGCGACGCGCCCTCGGTGCTGAACTGCAACGTTTCCGTATCCGCGCCTGTAAACACCACGTCGTTACTTATCTGGGTGAATCGAAAACCAAGTTCGGTGGCTGCAATGTATGCTGTTGTGGAAATTTGGTCATGCTTCTCGGCACCCGCCGGCGTGCTACCCGCATTCGTTGGCGAGGCAGCAAACTCGTCAATTTGCTGCTGCGTTTCCTCAACCGAGTTGCCGCCTACGCTGCCAAAGCTGTCGTCTACAGCCTGTTCGTCGGCAGTTTTGTCCAAGCCGTCCGCCGTGGACGCATTCGCAACAATTGGCACCATGCCAACGCATAGTGCCACCGCAACGAACACGCTCAGAATCTTTTTCGTGAAGCATTTCATAGCGAATTCCTTTTCCAAATCCCTTTCCCAGCAAATCCCTTTAGATCGCCATTCCGAACAAAACCTACGCGCGATAGGTCGGGCTTAAACTAGATGCCACGCCCACCAATTTTGTTTGGAATGACGAGCAATCAACTCAGCACCACTAGCGTTACTTTCGCCGCAGCCTGCCCTATTTCTTCCTCGGTTTCAGGGTCTAGCGCTGTGAAAGTGGCTGTTGCCGGGTAAGTGCCCGCAGGCAAATCTACAGCCAGCTTGTCGCTTTGTATGTGGTGGTTCGGCTCTATAATTCCGCTTTCGTACACTTGCTGCCCATCGCTGTCTAGCGTTAAAACAACCTGCATCAAATATCTGTTTCCGGGCACATTTTCTATTTTTATTTCGCCTGCGCTTGTGCCATCTTGGAACTGTACTATTGACGCAATGGATATGTTGAACATTCCCTCATCTACAGTTCTATCAAGTTCTGCCTGAATTTCTTCGGCTGTTTTGCCTTCTAGCTGACCTAAATCGCCCGCACGATTTTTGCCGCCGTTGCACATTTGCATGCCTATAAGCACAGCCGCTATAACAGCAAGTATTGCAACTACAATTGCAATCCAGAATACGGGTCCGCGCTTGCGTTGCTTGCCGTTGTCGTTTGTGGTCTGACTTGTGGTCGGCGCTTGATAGCCCATTTGTTGCGCTGCGATGTACTGCGCATACTGCGGCGCGTACTGCTGATAAGCCGCTGCATTGCCTTGCTGTGTGTACGGCTGACCAGCGTAGGGTTGACCTGCGTAAGGTTGACCCGCATGTGGCTGACCAGCGTAGGGTTGATTGACGGCGCTAGGTTGACCAGCGTAGGGCTGACCACCTGCCTGCGGCTGACCTGCCTGCGGCTGACCACCTGCCTGCGGCTGATACCCATACGGCAAAGAGCCGGGTTGAGGCGCTTGATTAGCGCCTCTCCCCATGCCGTAGCCATGCACCCTAGTGGCACCGTTTTGCGCATCGCCGCACGTCGCCCCAAAATTTGGGTCGTTGTAAGGGTTTTGCGAGTTATTGCTATTCGGTGCCATATCGAGTGTTCCTTTTGTTGTAGGTTGTTAGTGGCTTATGCGCTTTTGTACATATCCCATTGGTCGAAGAAATCTGTATTACCAGTTGAATCTTTCTTGAGATCTGCAACATGCTGCGGTGCACGCACAGTGAATTTGATGGTGAAAGCCTTAACGAATCCTGCTTCCTCGTTGTAGTTCAAAAGCTTCGAGCTAGCTACATCAAGCTGCAGACCTAGTTCGTTCGCTAAGACCTTACCACTAGCATCTCCAGCAGATTCTACAGTAGTATTGCCCTTGCGAGGAATGATGTAATTCAAATTGTTAATCGTTTTTTTCATTTGTACATATGTGGAACCACCAGCGTCAGCTGTAACGTCACCAACAATTTTGGCAGTAGTTTCCTGCTTCACAAATGTCCGATCTGCTTTCTTAGCGGAATCGGAAACATTGGCAGTGCTGTCAAAATAACCGGCTGTCAAATTGGCTGCAATTACACCGTATTTAGCAGAAACTTGAGCTTCATCAGTATCGCTTATCTTTATATACGGATTATAAGAAGTTGGATCCTCCGCTATGGCGATATCCTCACCCTTACTTGGCAGCCAATCAACTTGAGTTGTACCTGTGGTCACAGTAACACCGTCACCTGCATACATTTCGGTTTCGATTCCAGAAACTACAAGACCAGCTTGGTCGTTATTGTTGGTGATAGTGTAAATGCCAGAGTGCGGGGTCATCAGCTTGCCGCCACCCATATCGCCAACCATAGCAATCTTCAAGGGAAGCGTTGCATCTATCTGATAGGTGACAGCACCCAGATATGCTTCCGTGCTTGCTGTAGCTTCTTTCTTTTCTACACTGTCACTATCGTTAGTGTCTTTAAAGTTTTCTGTTGCACCATTATCCACTTGACCGTATTCATCGACCTTTGGTGCAGGATTATCTTCAGTACTTTCGCCTATCTCGTCGAACGGTGCTGCCGGTGCAGCGAATGCTGGCAGTGCGGTTCCTACAGCCAGCGCAGCGCTAAGCCCTATAGCGCTCAAAACCTTACTAGTCTTCTTCATGGCTTTTCCTCCTTTAGTTATCAGCCATTTCGTCCTGCTTTTTGTGTTCCGCACGCCTATCGGCGTCCGGAACGGGCCGACGTTGCGACCTTCTGTGACATTTCACCTTGGCGTTCAAGCCATACACCGCCGCACAGAGGCGTGCGGTGCATGTCTTTCGCGCCAATCTGAAACGTCACAGAAGCCCTCACTGTCTTTGCCTGTAATGCATCTCTTCTAAAACCTTTCTTTCAGTTGCTCCAAGGAACTGGAGAGAGCGGGGGTGTGCTCACAAAGCGAGTTCCGCAGCGAACAGAAATGTTCTGTGAACATTTCTGCAGAGCGAGGACTGCAGAGCGACTGAGCATTCCGCAGCCACCCCTACCTGCTCTTACGTTCTTGGTGACTTCAAAAATGTTTCACGTGAAACATTTTTAAGACACGCGCGACTGAGCATATCCCCGCTCGCTCCACAGCCTGCTCACCCCAGCGCATATCCCCGCTCTCTCCTTCCATCCCTAAGCTGCCACGTTCAGCGTTATCTTTGCGGCGGCTTGCCCTACTTCCTCGTATGTTGTGGGGTCAAGCGCCGTAAATGTGGCAGTCGCAGCATAAGTGCCAGCGTCCAAATCTTTCGTCAGCGTAATGTTCTCGATGTACTGATTCGGCTGAAGCATTCCGCTTTCGTAGAGCACCTCACCGGTCGTATCGTCAGTTATCACAACCTGCATGTTGTACTGATTGCCCGGCACGTTCTCGATGTATGCCGTCCCGTTCGATGCACCGTCGGCAAACTCAATAACACTGGCAATAGAAATGTTGAACATGCCTTCCTCAACCACGCGGTCAATTTCCGCCTGCATTTCTTCTTGGCTCTTGTAAGGCGCCTGACCGGTCCGCGCATTCGGGTCTAGCAAGCTGTTTCCGTTGCACGCGAACAGCCAAATAAGCAACCATGCAGCCAGCGCCACCACAACGCACGCTATTACAATAATCACGGTGCGTTTCTTGCGATTTTCCCCAGACACCGCAGCAGTAGCGCCCTGCGCACTTGGTCGCCTGCTGGCGCTAGGTCTGCCCGGAGCCTGCTCGGAATTCCCGCCGGGCACCCGCATGTTCACTTTTCCGCTTAGTCGCTGATTGTTGTTGTCGTTTGTCATTTCTGTCCTTTTTCTTGTCTTAGCGCAACGCGCTTCTACATTCTTCGCGCCCACAGCGCCCTACAATTGCTAGCCCTAGCTGCCGGATCCTGCCGAAGCCGGCGGCTCGTATACGCCTATCGTGTATTTCAAAGTTGCAATCTTTTTCAGACCGTTCAAATCTTCCAAATCGGCTTTCGTAATGTCGAAACCGGTGTCGAAAGTTACGCCGTAGTACACCGGCAGCTTGCCGGGCACAAGCGCCGTGCCTTCGCCAGTGGCAGGCTCTATGTACATGACTTCGCTATTGCGTGAAGTTAAGCGCAAGTCGCCGGGGCCATTCGCCATCTCAGCATTCAGCTGGTACTTGTAAATCCAGAAGTTGTCGCTGAACTGGCTTAAATCGGTGCTTATTTGGTAAGCAGAAGCCGGTAAACCACTTTCGAGAATTGTTTTATCCAATTCCGCAAAGCCGCCTTCAGGCAATACAACCGCGCTGCCATCCTTCTTAGCAAGTATGGTCAGATACGACTTGCTGTAGTTGCTACTAGCGTCGGTAGCATCCGCTGCGCCTTTATCCAGCTCAGCCAACGCGGCAGCGGCGTTGTCCACGCTGGTCACATCGTATATGCCAATGTTCACATCGCTTCTGTTCTGGAACTGACCGAATGTCTTTGCGTTCACCACAAATTCATCGCCAGCAGCCCCGGTGCCTGTATGTACTAGCTGTATCTGCGCTTCTACCGGAACATCTACATTTACAAGCGCAATCCACTTGGCATACAGGGTTAAATCGCTATTGATTGAGGTGGAAATATCCCATTCGCTTCCAAGCTGCACGCCGCCGCTATCGCTGGGCGTTCCTGTATACCAGCCTGCAAACAAATAGCCCGTGCGCGTAACTTTGGGATAAGTGAAGCCCGCAACGCTGTTTAGCGCATCACCAATAGGAACATCAACCGTAGTAGTGGGTGCACCACCATCGAAACTTCCACCATTTGCATCGAATGTAACTATTGCATTGCTGTTATTTTGCCATCTACCATAGAAAGTGATGTTTTCAGTAACGCTATCTATATTTGCAGCATCCGCCGTGCAAGCCGAATCCGAATACCAGCCTTTGAATGTATAGCCCTCAACAGATGCGGGCTGCGGCAAACTGCTTACAGCAAGTTTGTTGCCATATTTCACATACATATCCGGAGGCGCGCTTGGTGCACCGGCTGGTCCGCCGCTTATCACGAAGTTAATCGTTGCGTATTCCCCGGAAGTAGGCGGATCATCCGGGCTAATAGTTATCTCATTCCAAGCTGCATGAAGTTCGGTTATTCCGCTTTCAGCAGTAACACTGGTAACAGCAGAGCCTACACCCTTGCCAGAAGCGTCAAGCGCTGTATACCAACCCGCAAACTCATAAGCGGTATTAGCATCCTTAGCTGCACGCCACACATCCGGGTATGTTGGCGTAGTGAACGCATCAGGGTATTTGTATGTCTTGGTTACAGGAGATGTAGAACCATAAACATTGCCACCGTTCGGGTTAAGCGTAACGCTGTATTCCTTGCCTTCCCAAAGCGGCGTAAATGTGTAGTCGTGCTTGCCTTGAAGTGTTAATGCACCTAATCCATCAGCCGCAACCGTGCTAGTGTTGGTAGCACCATCAGACTTATCTACAACCTGCCAACCAGACACATGTTGATACGTTGCCTCAGGGTTGCCACCACCCGGCAGTTCAGAGCCAGCCGCCACGCTGCCGCCAGCGGGAATTTTCACAAAGCTGCTCTTTACATTAGTTGTATTGTCAGCCCACTTGGCACCGCTTGCATCGCCAAGCTGCCAAGTTGTACGCGCCGTATCGGCTTCTGTAACGTCAGGCTCAACTTCGGGGTTAACAACACGTATCGCCAGCGTGGTCGATGGGTTAACCGCACCTGTGCCAGTTTCGGAATCAATGGTGCCGCCCACATAAATACCTAGGTTAACTTCGCGGTCTATAGTTGTGCTGTACTCGTCCAACTTCGGAGTATCGGTGTCGGTGATATTAGGATCGGTTGCGCCGTCGCCAACATATATACCCAAGTCAACGTTGTGGTCTATGGTTGTACCGTACTCGTCCGGGTTCGGAGTATCGGTGCCAACTTCAGTTTCGCTGCTAAGCTCGCCAACATATATGCCAAGGTCAACATTGCAATCTGTTGTTGTGCTGTACTCGTCCAAATTCGGAGTATCGGTGCCAGTGATATTAGGATCGCTTTCGCCGTTGCCAACGTATATACCCAAGTCGGTAGTTATGCCAACGCTGGTATTACCACTTGCATCCGTTGTGCCCGGGCGAGTTATTGTTAAACCATTATCGCCAACGTATATGCCAAGGTCGGTGCTTGTCTGAATTTTGCCGGCTTCGGACGGGTTGCCATCACCAGTGCCACCGTCGACAACATCTTGCATCTGGCTATCTGCAGGGTTGGTTGCGCCACCTACATAAATTCCCAAATCTACATCAGCCGTAGCGCCGACAGTAGACGGGTCGCGGAAATGCTCTTCGTCTTTGGCACCTGTCGATTGCTCGCTTTCAGAAGGCGACCCAACATAAATACCCAAGTCAACATTGGCAGAAGCGCCCACGCTAGACGGGTCGCGGAAATGGTCGGTATCTTTGTTGTCGGAACCGGTTATTTGCTCGCTTTCGGAAGGCGACCCGACATAAATGCCTAAGTCAACATTGGCAGAAGCGCCCACGCTAGACGGGTCGCGGAAATGCTCTTCGTCAAGCCCCGCGCTTCCATCTTTCACTTTGTTAGCGCCAACAAAAACACCCAAGTCCTGCGTATATTCTATTTCCGTTGCAAATGCGCCCGATGGTGCCCAAGCCACCACAACCAATGCGCAAACAAGCGCAATTACGCTTGCAATAACGGCCGCTATCGGTTTTCGAATATCGTGCAAGGTTGCTGTCCTTAACATGCCATTCGCTTCCTTCGTCATCGGGCGCTTAGCCCGCTTGGTGTTCCCATGCCGCCTTTGTTGCCAATGCCGCGCAACAAAAACGGCTGCCATTTCTGACAACCGAATAGGAATGCAAGGACATATGCGCCGCAGCGCGACGCTTTAATATATTGAGTTTACTTAAACAGTCTTAGCCAGCATTTCATTAGCAGTATTTAGAGGCGGTGCACCCTCTATTATCGATCCGGTGAATTGCCAATTATCCGCCCAGTCGTCTTGACTTAATGCAGCCTCAAAACTGTCAAGCATTTCTTCGGTAACTACTTTGCCGTCCATAGTTTTAATTGGCTCCATTGTATCCACCTCTCATGCCTAGCTTATTGCATAAGATTACTTGCATGCCTATTCGATTGTCAAAGTGCTTGTTGTCAAAATGTTTCATGTGAAACATTTCTTTTGGCATCGCTTTTGTTGCCAATACCGCACAACAAAAACGGCTGCCATTTCTGACAACCGAATAGAAGACAAATATTTAGTTAAGGAAACTACGCAACAGGCATTATTTTATTAAGTCGTCATACAAACCATCATCTTCAGGGAAATATAATTCTGCTGGGAGAATGGTAATGCCAGTTTTTTCATCCGGTCTAATCATGGCAGGGTCATCCCAATTGATTTCCGGTTCGCTCTTTAACTCAGATTCCCGCATTCGCGATTCATCAGTTTGCGTCATGATTAACTCCTTGATTCCGAATGCTTACCCACATTGTAGATAGTTTGCGAAAAACGGACAAATTAAACCTTGTCTTCTATTCGATTGTCAAAGTGCTTATATGTGGCAACCGAATAGAAGACATGCATGCAATAAGGTAATATTTAGTGAAGCACTGGCATGGGGATGTAGTTTCCCTTGGGTCGGTGCTTTACTTTTATGCTTGATTCGAAATCTTCTATTCGATTGTCAAAGTGCTAGTTGTCAAAATGTTTCATGTGAAACATTTGCAATGTGGGGTGGACGAAGGTTGGATTTTGGCGCACTTTGCCCTACCCACATGCATGTGTTTACCTAAAATGCCCGCTAGAGCACTGTTATTAGATTGTTGGTCGGGCAGAGTTTTACTAACCCATCCCTACCCGACCGATAGGTTCAATTTTTATAAGATTGCTAAATTGCTACTTACGACTGCCCACCTTTAGAAACAGAAGCAGGGATGTAATGCTCTGCCCATGCTGGCTACGAATGTACCATCGTCAAAAAGAACATTAGGATACTCCGGGATAAGATTCATTGTATTTCCAGATAAACCCTCATATGCAGCGACACCTTTCTCGCCGCCAAAAGGATACAAAGATCTAAACATTGGTCCCTGACCCATATCACCCGGAAAACCATCGTCGTATCTCATTAAATTTATATAATCAAGATACCATTTTCTATTAGCTGCAGCATCTTTAGGTGTGGATATGAATTCTCTATCAAGATCACTATAGAATTTGTACGGCTGAACTGTTATTGATGGTTGCTCAGTTCCATCAGATGAACCTTCGTATTTTAGCCACGCCCATTTATCAACTTCTATTGCACCGCATGAAATAATTATATTTTCACTACCAAAAGTCTCTGCGTAACTTGCTATAAATAGTCGCTCTTTATTCAAAGCAGCTATTTTGCTTGGTGCTGAAACCTGATCGCAAGCTTCAGCATTTGTGCTAGCAAACTTTCCAATTTGCACAATTCTGGATTGCATATCACTTGGAATTGCGTTCCAGATTTCATTTGTATCGGTACCAAATTCCTCATTGTTATACTGATCATCTGGATTGCCCGGATTCATAATTGCACGTATCCAAGACGCTTTATAACCATTATTTGCCGCAATTTCCGCACTTTTATACATCTGCAAATTCGCATTTGGATTTTTGTTATACGCATTTTTAAACTGGAAAGTAATTCCAGCTTTTCTGTTATTTTCGGTGTCGTAGTCGTAAAGTGTATCTAAAATACGCAGACGATAAACCGATTCTTTTGCTATTGTAATAGGACTTCCGATAGTATATTGCTTCGTAGGATCGGCAAGTGTGGCATCGTCGGGCAATGTCCACTTAGTGCGGCATTCGTAGTCTTCGCCTTCGTCGCTTTCTATGAACTGCTGATACATATCGTAGTATAGCGACTGTTTTTCTTTTCCAGCACCACTAGCATTTAGTTCTGATAACTGTGTTGCAGACTTTTTCACCTGATCGAGTGAATAAACCTGCTTTGACGCAGCATCACGCAAGTAAAATACCGTATTGGACACCTGATCGAAAAGCGCTTCGCAATTACCCGCACTTTCAACTTCGTTAGCTTTCTTCGTTAATCTTTCATCACCAATTGGGGCGCAGCGACCGAATGTGAATTTTACTGTGCCGAGGTCTTGACGAACACGACTGTCATAAGACTGAGCTGCATCTGGATTAATTGCAGCATTGCATAAACCGTTGCCTAAGTTTATGCGATAGTTCACATTTGTTGTGCTGCCTTGAGGAACGGCAATAAGCTTATTTATTGATTGATCCTGTATTTTTAGTTTGTTGGTGTCGCCATTATTAGCATAACCGAAGTGTATGGCTTCACTATCAGCCTTACTGGCGTCCCATACGCTAAATAGCCTTTGGTTTTTGTCTCCCGTATTCAGCGCAGCCTTATCAGTTGTACTCTTCACTACAACAGGGATGGTACCACTGGCTCCATAATTTGCCGGCGCATTACACTCAACTTCATACACGCTAAGCCCTAGTGTGCCACCATTTTGGAAATAGCTGGTAGTACTCATGAAGTTGGTAGGGTTATTAATGTCGTATGGGTTTTCCTTACTACCAAATGTAACTTTGAAAGGCGCAGTAACGCTTATTACAGGCGGTGTGTCTGTGCTGCCTTCGGCAGCTAGCGCTTGCGTATCTGCACCGCCCACCATAGGCACCACGGGCACCATAGTAAGCGACAACGCCAACGCTGACGCTATGCAAGCCACTTTCTTTGGTATTGCTGTTGCTTTCATCTTGTTCCCTTCTTCGAAAGTTACGCCTTGACTTATGTCAATTTCCCAAGCGATACAATCGAACTTTTCCCGATGCTTAAATTTCCGAACCCGCCATTACTGCCGGCGGATTGCAAGCAGCCACATTGGAGCTGCGCGGCTTCTCTTGCGCCGCTGAAAAATGCTATTTACCAATGGCAACCCCTAACCTGTAGTACTATTAGCTTGGAATGTATAGATGACCTTCACGATGTCGTGCTCGGTTGTATGCGCGTCTATGCCGCTTTTGAACGACTCGGTTAGCTTGGTTTTTGTTGCAAGATCTAGCGTAAATTGCACGTCTAGCTTGTTGTTTTCGCCTGATGGAACCACGAAACTACCGGCGGTGACAGGTTTAGAATTAACGGTGTCGCCGTAGCCAAATGTAATTGCATCAGATGCACTATCGGCGGTTCTTAAGCCAAACATTTCTGTCTGGTTAAGCGCCGTACCGGTGCGCGGCTGCAAGATTGCGCCAACACCTTCATCGGTGCCTTCGCATTTCACATTTGTAAGTTGGACATTCTGTCCATCGGTAGAGCGGTTTTCGAAGTAGCAATTGGCAACAAGCACGGCGCCTTCAGTATCTGTGTTGGCGTTTACATCGTATCCGTTGGTGCTTGTTGCAGTTGTGTCAAACACGGCACGCATAGGCACAGCCACAGTAATTTGTGCGGCAGAGCGAACTGTGCCCCCAACAGAATAAGTGCCTGTTTCTTGCGCCACGCCCAAATTCTTTAGCTGGCGCTGCACTGTAGAAAATGTTGGCGCTGGTGCTGTGGCGCGCGCCGCATCCTGCCCCATACGTAAAGCCGCAGGAGACAGCTGCAAGTTACGCATTTGCTGCTGACCAGCCACCACTTCTGGCACCTGCAAGCGCAAGTCGATATCTATGCGCCACTCGCCTTCGCGCTTGGCAGACACCGTGTAGTTTTCAGTATCTATGCTGATAGCGGCAGCTTTATAACTAAACGCAACCTCTATATTGCCCGGCGCTTCAAAGTAGCCGTCTTCGCCAAACATTGGCAGCTGATCTCCTACCGCCAAGTTAGACAGCGAATCGGAAAACTTCACGCCATACGGATACAGATGATTGCCGCTTGCAGTTAAGCCGGTCTTCCATGCGTATTCGCCGGTTGTGCTGTGCGGCACATAAACCGACACATTGCGGCACCCAGCCAGCGCATCGGCGGCAACATCTTTCGCGTTGTTGTTCAGAGCCACAATTACCGTGTCGGCAAGACCCGCAAACGCCTGACTGCCAACAGTCTCAAGACCCGTGGGCAGCACCACGCTGCACAGCCCAGTATTCGCGAATGCGTTTGCGCCAATGCTGCTAAGACCGCCCGGAAACTGCACTGTTGCTAAGCTGGCGCAATTCTCGAAGGCAGAGGCACCAATAGAGGTTACAGTTGCCGGCAGATTCACCGTTACCAAGTTTTCGCAGCCTTGGAATGCGGCGTCCTGCACAGCCGACACTGTATATTCCACGCCGTTTAAGATGCCGTATTCGGGCACTTGCATTGCTGCATCGGGCTTGCTTTCGCCCACCCATCCGACAGAGAGCGTGTAGTCGGGCAGCATTGTGAACGCGAAACCCGACTGCCCGTCTTCTGGAGTAATGGTGTCGCCGGGCTGGGCGGGTTCGGTGAACTTGGTAAAGCCAGCAGCGCGCCATGCAGCGGCTGCGGATTCAAAATTGTCTGCCGACACGCGAAACGCGACGTTGGCGTTTTCTATAGTTTGCGAGTTGAACGCAGGGATGCCTTCGCCGGTTTCGCTGGCTCCGCCGGTTTCGCCGGTTTCGCCGGTTTCGCCACCTTCGCCACCTTGCGGGCTGAAAATGCTGCCCACATTACCGCCAGCCACGATGGTAGCTAAATTGGGACAACCCCAAAAAGCGCCTTCAGCTATGGCTGTGCAATTAGCGTCTATTACAACGCTTGTGCCTATGCCGGCAGGCGCGGCAAGCAAAGTAAGCGTGTCATCGGTTGCGCCGGCAGAGTTGATATTTTTGCTATATAGAATCCCATTTCGAGTTACCAGAGACGCATCAAGCGTGCTCCCTGCAGGAAAACTAAGGCCAGAAAGCTTTATGCAACGGGTAATTACGCAAGCAGGGACAGCGGCCAAAGATTCAGGGAGCACGGCGATGCCCTCCATACCCTCTGGGACAAGGAGGAGGCAAGTTTGCGCTGCGTCTAGCAGCATGCCGTTATTGCTTTTGTAGTTTTGATTGCCCTCGGCAACAGTTATTGCCTGAGCATTGGGGAATAATTGGAAGAAAGCTAAATCGATTTCTTCGACTGTAGCCGGAATTGTAATTGAGGTTACCTCAGGTGCTTTTTCCGCATCGGTAAAATATTCGGTTGTGTAAGGATTTAGTTCTGCAGCGTTTTCGCCATTTGCAGCAGGCGCGTTTGCTGCAGTCGCATTTGCAGCGGTTACATTTGCTGCAGTCGCATTCGCGGCGGTTGCATTTGCGGCGGGCGCATTTTCACCCGTACCTTCATTGGTAGTTGCCGCGTTAGCGGTCGAAAAATTTTTAAAATTTTGGGGATCAACCTGACCAGAGGTTAATTCACTGAACCCCCCCCAGCAATTTTCGACAGATGTAACCGTAAAGGACTTGCTGCCGTATTTCACAACCTGCGGGATGACAAATTCGCCCTTCGGCGCAGCTGTTGACCAACCCACTAATGAAACCGTATCCGGCGCAGCTTGGTTGATTTCAAAATTCAAACCGTTGTAGCTAATCAGAGTTTGCTGCAATTCGGCTTCATTGGTAAGAGCAATATTGCCAGAAACTATTTCAGGTTCAGCGTCGGTCTGATGAAGCGTGACATTAGACGCTACCCTTTGGTCATCAACTTCGCTAGAAGAATCAGCACTATCAGCAAAAGCTGCAATAGGCATAAACCCGCATGCCAACGACATTGCAAGCATGCCAGATATGACCCTAGAGGGCATACTCAAGGTAGGCATAGTGAAACTCGTCCCTTTTATGTGCTGCGCTGCTTCATTGCGCCGAAGCGCTATTTTCCCGAAAAATGAAGCGGTGCTTTTCCCGATACTTCAACGATGCTAGGCATCGCCAGTCCGTAAAATAACACGCCCCGCCCTTTCCTGACAGGAGTGAAGTTTCAAATTCATAATTAACTCATAAACGAAAAGTGTAAGTATGTGTGTTATTAACACCAGAAACTTCGCAACTCAACTGCAATCCAAGGAAATATCCAAGCCCCTTCCGCCGCAGAAATACAAATACAAAGTCGGTTGAAGCTTCCTAGTTCAAAAAAGTTAGAAAAATGGTCAAAACTTCCAGCTTTCCACTGTGAAAAGCACAGAATAGCCCCTATAGATGCACCATCAAATGCTGTTTGCCCAGTGTTCTCCACAATTCAAGCCAGCTATACGGCAATCCGACCGTGGAAAGTCGGAAGTTTTGACCACTTTTGCCAATTTCCTAAAGCAACTGCAAAAGGTTGCGCCCTGTTTACCCGAACCTCAAAAGCGACTCATCGCTTAAAAAGTCCACCAATCTCAGATGAACAATACCGCTTCGGCTCAACGCAATGGGATCCATAGACACAACGTACTTCGGATAGTTGTCGTTAACGTAATCATAGGCGCCGAACTCGCGCTCGATCGTATATTTATCTGACATAAGATATGCCACCTGAATATAACAACGTCCACCATCGCTTTCCGCTATGAAGTCAATCTCGCCACGGTGGGTCTTCCCAATATAAACGCGCATACCCCGCGAAAGAAGCTCGTTAAGAACAACTGTTTCTACGACACAACTCCATTCATCCTTAACCCGGTTTTTTCTCATGTGAAAGAAACCCAGATCGCAGACGTATTCCTTAGTCTCGAAAGCCAGTTTTTTCTTGCCGCGAATATCGTAGCGCTCGATTCTGTTCACCACATACGATTCCTCAATCGCCCTTAGCAAGTCGTAAACCGTAGGAGCAGAAACGCTTCTGGCAGAATCAGAGAGCGCCTTGGCAATGTTGTTTCCCGATACCGTCGCAGAAGAGTTACCAATCAAAAAATCGAGCACGTTCTCCAATGCGATCGGCGATGCGATATGGTTGCGCTGGATAATATCCCGCAGAACAATCGAACTGTACAGATTATCCAAGACCACTCGCCGCGACTCGTCCTCGTGCTGAGCGCAGACCAAAGGAAAGCCGCCCCATATAAGATATTCCTGTAGAAGATCTTCCCTGCTCTGATGCTGATTACCCACCGCACCTTCGCTAAGTTCCCACTCTCGATACATCATAAACTCGCGAAAGTTAAAGCTCCCGAGCAACCACAGCCGCCTCCCTGATAGTATTAAATTATTTTAATACTATCAGATAATTCCATAGCAAATTAAAATATTTTAATTTGTCTCCTAAAAAAGAGAAGTATTTCCTAAAAGAAACTGCTCTAAAGGCGCGTCGTTTGAACCTACTACAATCAGTTTTGCATGTGGATATTGACGCAGAAATTCGGTTGTACCTTTTAGCGATTTAACACGTCCGCTCTTAACCTCAATAGCGGTTACAGCCTCTCCGTTATGTAAAACAAAATCTACTTCGCTGTTATTCTCGCGCCACCAGTAAACATCGAAGCGCTCCTTGATTGACCTTGCCAAAAGATAGGCGCCTACCGCACTTTCAACAAGATGACCTCTGCGTTCAGGATCGGTTAATAGATATTCGCGATTAAGCCCATAAACGGCAGTCATAAGAGAAGTGTCGTATACCATCAATCTAGGCGAACTGGCTTTCTGGCGCAGCAATTTTGGGTCGTGTTTCTGCAAACCGCAAAGAAGACCTGCGCCGTTTAGCAATTCGAGATAATGGGCAAGTGTGGTCGCATTGCCCGCATCGTCCAGCTGCCCAAGCATTTTGCGATACGACAGCTCTTGCCCAGAATAAGGAGCGCCCAGATAAAAGAGCCGCCGCATAAGAGCCGGCTTACGCACTTCATCAAGCGAAATTACATCACGAGAAATACTGGGCTCTATAACGGCATCGTTCATATAATCCAGCCACCTAGACTTATCCGAAATAAGCTGCGCACTGGCAGGATAACCCCCATAGAAAAGGAAATCGTCGAGAGAATACCCAAAAGCGGAACGGCATTCCAAATAATCCCAGTGCGTGCTACGAATAATTTCAAATCTGCCAGTAAGCCCTTCTTTTAACCCTTTTTGCAGCAAAAGAGACGACGGTCCGCTAAGCGCAACACGAAGGTCTATTCCCGACCAAGAATCTTCATCCCAAAGCTCTTTTACCACTGCAGACCATTGGTCAACCAACTGCACTTCATCAATTATTAATAAGGCGACAGGATTATCAGGCGATATCATGTTGCGCGCCTGCGTCCATTGAGCCCGCAGCCAATCTCGACTGGATGAATCGATACTGGCAAGTGCTATGTGCTGAGGGATAGATATCTTTTTGACAGCTTGCCGAAGAGCGGTGCTTTTACCGGTTTGCCTAGGTCCCACAAGCATTTGGATGAATCGCCGAGGCGCTTCTAGGCGGTCTACCAAAGTGTTTACGACTGAACGTTCATATGGGCATACCGTCATTTTGTCCTCCTATTGAACAAATTTGTTCAATAGTAAAACAAATTTGTTCAATAGGGTATACACACGATGCACAAAATTGAAAAAGCACGCGGCATTACAGACTTGCGGAAGATTTTTTACGTAAAAATAGGGCTTTCGCTTAGGTATCTCTCCGTTCGCGCACGCCCCGTCGTAACTGTTTATATATTATAGAAAACGACGATCGCACGGAAGGCTTCGCTTATTTTGCAAGCTTTTTTCTAACTTTTTTAAGGTAATCACGCTTGAAAGTAGTAGCAGATAATCCAAAGAACACCTCGTCGGTGGAGGTAATTTCGCAAGCATCAAACTTTAAAGCCGTAAGTTCAAGCGTGCACAAATAATCCGCCACCTGACTTAGCCTATACTCTTTCGGCGAAGCATTTCTATACATAAGAGCCTGCTTGGAAAGTTCGTATTCGAACGCAGCATGCAGCGCATTGGTGATTGTCTGCTGACCATCATCGTAATAGATCTTTACTTTGTCGAACGACTGAAAATAATCAAGATTATTGGAAAGAAAAACAACAAGATCTTTTTTCAAACGAGCAATATACTTGCTCTCCCCCTGCACCTCACTTCGCTTATATGCAAAGAATGTATATCGAAATGGAAGACAAGAGTAACAAGACGATATTTAGATGTACCGCCCATCCCGCCTGATTCATCACAAAATATTGATAGCTCTCGCACTAAATTCCTTCTCAGATAGCAAGATGCCGAAGGATAACCTTCGGCGACTTGGTAGAAGCACTATTCGTACCTCCAAAAAGTATTGTTTCATAAGCGGCCCGTATATGCAACCTGCTCAACAGCAACAACGCCATAAAAATATTCTTTATGCCTTCAAGAAGTTTTCTAAAGAAAGAAAGAAACGACCACCCGGAGGTGGTCGTTGTAGTTTGAAACGGTATGAAAAATATCCTTTTTACAGGTCTTTCTTCCATAGCCCGTGGATGTTGCAATACTCATATACCGACACAGCGCGCTCACCTTCGCCAAGATAAAAATCTGCACAAGGAGCATCGCTAGAAGCAAGTGGATGAATTTCATACGATGCATCTTTTACCAAGCAAATGAACTGGATGTAATGTTCAGGAGTCATCGGGTGATCGACGCTGCCAATGTTTACGTGCACGCAATTACCTTCAATGCTTACCTCTGGAACGTGCTTCTCAAGCGCTGCATCGGTAGTGTCGGGCACAAGCAGCACCATTGGCTCGCCACAGCAGACCAGCGGCACTCCGCTATCTACAGCTTTCAGCGCTATATTCCCACAATGCTCACACTTATAAAATTTAATCTCCATAACTGCCTCTTTTCGCTTTGATGTAATAACCTGATTATTTTATCCTGAACATCTGCGTAAATGCAGCATGCATTCAGCTTTGTTAGCTTCGTGTTAATTTATGCCACGTTCAACTTTGTTAGCGCCAAACTTGCCGCATTACGCATTAATTTACGCAGCTTCCTCAGATTCTTCCGGCATCCCTTGCGACCCCAGCTGCGCAAGTTGTTTCTTTCGGGCATACACAAGAAATATCACACCCGCCAAAATAAGCGGCACGCTTAGAATTTGCCCCATAGTTAGCCAGCCGCCAAAAATGTAGCCGAGATGAATATCGGGCTGTCGTACAAATTCTATTAGGAAGCGGAAAACGCCATACATTACCAGAAAGCAACCTAGAAAAGTTCCGCGCGGACGCGGCGGCAGCTTGCGCGAAAGAGCAAACAACACAATAAAAATAACTAATCCCTCAAGCACGCCTTCATACAGCTGTGTCGGATGCCTAGGAATATTGCCAGCCGCACCACCAAACACAACACCAATAGCCAAATCGGTTGGCGCGCCCCACAACTCTCCGTTAATGAAATTCGCAAATCTGCCGAAAAACAAACCAAGAGGCGCAGCTATAACACCCAAGTCTGCCAATGTGAGATAAGGAATATGCGTAATTTTTGCCACTACTATTCCCGCAAGAAGCGCACCTATAAGCCCACCGTGGAAGCTCATGCCGCCCTGATTTACCGCCAAAATGTCTAGCGGATGCGTGAAATAATAGCCTTCACCATAAAACAGGCAGTATCCCAAACGAGCGCCCACAATAATACCAATCATCACGCACAACATTATGGTCAGTATATCTTCAATAGTGAAATTCAGCTTCCAGTGTTTAGCTGTGCGATATATCAAAAAACCAGCAAGCGCAAAACCCAACACATACGCAATACCATACCAACGTACAGCAATAGGTCCTATCTGAAAAGCAATAGGATCTATAGCGTGATAAAGGGCATTAAGCATAGTTATCCCTGCGCACGCTTATGACCCATACCGGCATTAACTTTTTCAGCCGCATGCGTAACTTCATTAGCAAGACACGATGGAATGGGGCGCAAAAGAGAAATCTTGCGACCGCACGCAGAGCAATGAATTGTAAATAGCCCCAAATCGGCACGCAAGACCATCAAAGATTCGTAATCTAACATATTCAGGTGCGCAGATGCACAATGCGGACATACAAAAGAATACATCTCGTTAGCCATTTGCACACCTCCTTAATTACGCCAGCATTGCGCCGACCACTAAACGCCAACTACTAAAGTATAAACCTATTCGGATTGCCTTTGCGCACATAGCCCTCTGGGCGGTCAGCCACATTGGGACCATTCTTTAAAAAGAATTCGCAAAACCGGCATATTTCCTTATTGGCAAAATCGTAGTCGCGATCTGGGTTCAGCAGTAAATCTAAATCGTCGCAAACAACATGCGACGGGCGCGTACATGCGGCAAAATGACAATCGGCAGGGCAAGGTTCTCCGGGTATATTATGCGGGCACCTGCCCTGCATTTCGTCATCGCAACCGCGTATTTCCCAACAAGCTGCCACTATGCAGGCTGACCTCCGAAAAACGACGCAGCATCAAAGTCGGCTGGAATATCTGATGAACGCACGCCCTTTACCTCGGGAATGCGATCCTTCAAAATGCGCTCAACGCCATTAGCCAGCGTTATTTGCGACATAGGGCAACCCTTGCAAGCGCCCTGCAATTCCACAACAACAATGCCATCGTCGGTTATGTCAACAAGTTCAACATCGCCACCATCAGCCTGCAGGCTGGGACGAATCTGGTCAAGAACTTCCGAAACTTTTTCTCTATCTAGCATATTAACTCCAATCAAATGTAGATGCTTTTCTCGGGAATCATAACACAGACGGCTACGCCGCAGGAGTCCAATCGGAGCCCACGATGGAAATCACATCGGCACTGGAATGATAAAAGTCGCCACCGTTCACAACGCGACCGCATCCAAGCGCCTCTACCACAGCTTTGGCTGCGCTTGCTTTGTCGGGCGAAGTGTAAACAACCAGCGTTTCTTTATATATCGTATTGTCATTTGTGTTGCCCACGCCGGTTACTTGATACCCTGCGCCTCGCAATATGTCAGCCATCTGAGATGCGGCACCTGTTGTAAGCGTACCGTTGCGAACTTCTACAGTTGTCTGACCTGTATCAACATTTTGCACCGCTGCATCAAGTGCATTCGGGTCTTCGCCAGACTTTATTTTTTCCATCATCTTTTCCCATTCAGATGTGCTCGGATTATATCCAGCCAAGCCATCCGATGTGGTCATATCGCTACCGGGAACAACGCATTGCCAAACGCTGGCTTCATTAAACGGACTGAAGGTTTCAGACAATTCCAACAAATCGGAAGCTGTTAGGTCGGTATCGATATATTTACTAGCATCGCTAACCATTGAGGCTAAGTCTAGCCCCTGCCCTTCCGTTGCGCGCTGAATTAGCGTACAGATGAAACTGACGCGATTCGCCGCCACACTAGATAGACCACCCGGCACATTTATAGCGCGCAAAAATTGCAGCGCCTGTGCGCCATCTAGTCTAATTTCGCCAGCAGGTAGCACTTTTGTGCCCGAATAAGGGTCGTCAATTTCGGTGGCTAAATTCACCATAACGCCGCCCATCATGTCAACCATAGCTTCTATGCCGCCCGCCGTGGTGGTTACATAATGATTAATGCTTACACCGGCGAAGTCTGCCACACGACGCACTAGCTCGGCTTCACCGCCACTCTCTTGCGCCTTATATAAGGGGTGATATTCGCCATTGCTAAACCGCACCAAAGTATTTGATGGAATTGTTGCGAAAATTATGCTGTGGGCAGATTCGTCTACGCGCACTAATATGTAGCCTAAAGTATGCTCGGGCGTATCGTAGCTTTTAGGGGCGCTGGGCGATATACCAAGATTGGCTGAGCAGAGTATGTAGTAGGGCTTGTTGGCTTCCGCCGCCACAAGCCCTTCTTTGGCGTTCGACGGCGCCAAGTCTAACTTAGCGTTTGTGTTTGCGAAATAAGCGTAAACGCCCACACCTATTGCAATGGCTAGAACTACAACAGCCGCAATAATGCCGAAGAAAATGTTTTGATGCTTGCGTTTGCGCCGCACGTCTTCTACAAGCGTGGCGGTTGGTCGCCTAGCAGAAACGCTAGGTCCGCTAGCGTGGCGACCGTAGGAAACAGACCTAACCTTCGACTTGACCTTTCTTCTAGCCATAAGCTAAATGCCGGTCGATCTTCGAATTACATCGGCACCTAGCGCCGAGAGTTTTCCTACATAGTTCTCATAACCGCGATCTATATGCCCAACACCGTGCACCGTAGTGTAGCCATCAGCCACAATGCCCGCTAAAACAAGTGCCGCACCAGCGCGCAAATCGGTTGCAGACACAGGCGCGCCCTGTATTTTGTCTACACCGCGAATAACCGCATGATGGTCTTCCAAAACAATGCTAGCGCCCATACGCATTAATTCGGCAGCGAACATAAAACGGTTCTCAAATACATTTTCAGTTATAACGGAAAGCCCATTCCCTAAAGCTGCTAACAGCATAAACTGCGCCTGAAGATCGGTCGGAAAGCCGGGGTGCGGAAGCGTTTGTATCTCTATTGCCCCTAAAGGCTGAGTGCGGCGCACACTTATCCAATCTTGCCCCGTTTCCACAATGCAGCCAAACGCGCGCAATTTCGTTATTGCCATGCGTAAATACGCCGGGTCTACCCCTCTTACGCGCACAGGTCCGCCGGTAAGAGCACCTCCAGCCAAAAATGTGCCAGCCTCAATGCGATCGCCAATTGTAACGTGGTCGCACGGGTGCAAACTAGAGCAAGGAACGCCTTCCACGTGGATGCTAGACGTGCCTATACCAGTTATGCAAGCCCCCATTTCGTTAAGCATGTTGCACAAGTCGGCTATTTCGGGTTCGCGGGCAGCATTGTCTATAACCGTGCAGCCCTGCGCACATACAGCCGCCATCAGCATATTTTCAGTAGCGCCTACACTAGGAAATTCCAGAGTTACTTCAGTGCCGCGCAAACCATTTGGCGTGTGCGCAACTATAACACCGTGGTCCACATCGAATTGAACGCCCAAAGCTTCTAGCCCTACTAGGTGCATGTCTATATTGCGTGCCCCTATCTGGCACCCACCGGGCATTGCCACACGCGCCTCGCCAAAACGCCCAATAAGCGGACCTAGCACAGCTATGCTAGCCCGCATCTTAGTAACCAATTTGTACGGAGTTTCGTTACATTTCACATCGGATGTATCTATAGACATTGAATGCCCGTCGCGCTGTATGTGCGCGCCCAAATATTCAAGGACTTCACACATGACATCAATATCATCGATACTGGGAACGTTTTTAAGCACGGTTTTGCCGTGCCCTAAGATAGAAGCTGCCATTAGCTTCAACGCTGAATTTTTGGCTCCGGAAACGGCGACTTCGCCTTGAAGCCGCCCGTTTCCGTGAACAATTATGACTTCATTACTTGAACTCATAAAATATAAAGACCTCTCATCCAGACAAGCTAGCGAGAAGTACAGCGCCTATTCACCAAGCGCAAAGCGCAGGAAACCAGCAATCTTAATAGTGCCGCCCATTTCCTTAGCGCAATTGTCAACATATTCACGCACGGTGATATCGCTATTCTTTACGAAAGCCTGCTCTGATAAGCAATTTTCCTTGTAGAACTTCTCCATGCGACCCTTTGCAATATTCTCTTGAATATTAGCTGGTTTGCCAGATTCAGCTGCCTGAGCCTTATAGATTTCCATCTCGTGTGCCGCTACGTCGGCTGGAACGCTTTCGCGAGTAGCAGAAACCGGGTTAATAGCAGCAACCTGCATTGCAACATCGCGACCACAAACTTGGAACGCCTCAGAGGTTGGATCTATACCCTCTACCTCAAAGTTAACCAAAACGCCAATCTTGCCACCGCCGTGAATGTAGCTTGCTACAGCAGGTGCTTCAACTGTGCCCACGCGGGAAAGCTGGCAATTTTCACCCATTACATGAATGCAGTCGGTTAGCACGGCTTCGACCGTTTCACCATCGGCATCACTTGCCTTTAGTTGCTCTACATCGCAGCCGGGGTTGTTAAGAGCAGCCTTAGCAATGCGCTCGGCATAGCCCTTGAATTTCTCGTTCATACCAACAAAGTCAGTCTCGCAGTTAAGCTCTATAACAGCGCCTTTCGTGCAAGAATCGTCAACGATAGCCATAACGGTGCCTTCGTTGGTGGCACGACCTGCTTTCTTAGCTACAGCAGCCAAGCCGCGGGTACGCAGTACGTCAACAGCAGCATCCATATCGCCGTCGGCTTCTTGCAGAGCCTTTTTGCACTCCATCATGCCTGCGCCAGTCATCTCGCGCAAATCTTTAACCATAGAGGCGGTTATATTCGCCATTGTTTCCTCCGGTCTATCGTTTGGGCAAGAAAAGCCCAACTACATTACTATTTCTCTTCCTTAGCAGCTTGTGCATCGGCACCCTGAGCATCGGCAGTCTGTGCGTCAGCGTTTTGCGTATCGGCTGGCTGCGCCGCCATTTCCACAGCGCTAACATCGGCACCTGTGCCAGCTATAACAGCATCGGCAACAAATTCGCACAGCAGCTTCACGCTACGGATAGCATCGTCGTTTGCGGGGATGCCATAATCTACATCATCAGGATCGCAGTTGGTATCAAGAGTGCCGACCACAGGAATGTTCAAACGATGAGCTTCGTGGACGGCTATTTCCTCTCGGCATGTGTCTATAACAAACACAGCTTCGGGAACACGCTTCATGTTGCGAATACCATTAAGGTTTGCTTGCAGCTTGGCTAGCTCTTTGCGCTTCAAGATTTGCTCTTTCTTGGGCAGCATAGCCATGCGACCATCGGCTTCTTGCGCTTCAAGGTCTTCCATGTAGCTTACGCGACTGCGGATAGTAGCAAAGTTGGTTAGCATGCCGCCTAACCAGCGAGAATTTACATACGGCATACCGCAACGATTAGCCGCATCAGCAATAGATTCCTGAGCTTGTTTCTTTGTGCCCACAAACAAAACGGTGCCACCCTTGCGAGTAAGCTCGGAAACGTAGCTGTAAACCTTGTCTAGCCCAACTAGAGTTTGCTTTAGGTCGATGATATAAATATCGCCACGGCTTCCAAAAATGTAGGGCTTCATCTTAGGGTTCCAGCGGCGAGTCTGATGACCGAAATGTGCACCGGCATCAAGTAGCGATTGAATACTTACCTTCGTAGGCGTTGCCATACTTTTCTCCATTCGTTAGTCCTCTGCGTATGGTCTTCCCCGCAAGCCGCAGCCTTTTTCAAGCGGCCACTAGCGACAGCAGGTCGCACACGCATGTGTAATAGTAGAAACCGCAGAATTATAACACTAAGTTAAAGTTATAGCGAATGAACAAATGGCGGCGTGTCTGGCACGCGAACAAGAACAGCTGCGCCGTCAGCCACATCTGGTGCCGGGATAACAAGTTTTCCGCTGGTGAAAACCCCAGCTTCTACGCTGCCCTCTATTGCGGATGCTTCGCCGAAACAAGCTTCTACAGCCTTATGCGCTGGGTGCAAAAGCATATCGCGCGGGGTGCCCACCTGCACAAGTTTGCCATCGCACATAAAAACTATAGAGTCGCTCATGGTAAGCGCCTCGTCTGGGTCGTGCGTAACCATTATAGAAGTAATATTGAAGCGCTCGTGCAAAGATGAAACCAGTTTGCGCATCTCTTCGCGCAGCTGTTCATCAAGCCCGCTGAAGGGCTCGTCTAGCAAAAGCGCACGTGGCTTTGCCGCCAGAGCACGCGCCAGCGCCACACGTTGCTGCTGTCCGCCCGACAATTCGTAAGTGCGCCGGCTTTCATATCCGCCAAGTTGCACAGCTTCCAGCATTTCCTCAGCCACACGCATGCGCTCGGCTTTCGCCACTTTGCGCATCTTTAGAGGGAAGGCAACATTTTGCGCCACATCCATGTTGGGAAAAAGCCGTATATCTTGAAACACTATGGCTATATCGCGTTTGTGCGTAGGCGTATCATCGACGCAGCAGCCATCGAAAAGTACGCGCCCGCTGTCCTGCGAAATTAGCCCCGATATCACTTTCAGCGTGGTAGATTTGCCCGCTCCGCTTTCGCCCAAGATTGACATAAACTGCCCATCGCCCACAGTGAAGCTGACATCGTCTAGGATTGTCTTTCCGCTTAGCCGAAGCCCAATATTTTCTAGCGATAATTCCATACATAACACCTCAAATTAATTGTACAGGTTATCGCATAGCGCACGCGCCGACGTGCTTGCAGCTAAAGTAAATTTGCTGCGCATACGACCATAATTTATTCGAAGAGCAATACCCAGTTCCCAATGGCATGTCTTGCAATTGAAACATTATGCTAGCTGGGTTGATTCGCCTGCAACCAATGGTGCGCTCAACCAATGGTGCGCTCAACCCTTTATCTGCGAAGAATGCTTTGGGAAGAAATCGAAACGGGGTGGAAGCGAATGCACCTTATGAAACCCGGTATCAATTTCATGCGCTTCACATAACTCTGCATTGCTATCGAAATCGAAGTTCCAACTAAAGAATTCGTGCGCATCAAAATCCATATAGTCGCATATAGTCTCGCAGCCCTTTGGACATATAGGATGCATTAACAATGTAGCTACGCGCAATAAATAGAAGCAATCGCAAAGAAGTTGGGTGCGCTCTTTGCTTGGGGTGCTTGCGCCCTCGCCTTCAATACTGGATACTCGTTTTGCCCCATCCGCCCAAATCTTTTGTGACCAGCGTATGAACTCATCTGCTAATTGCATCACAGAATGCAGTTCAACTTTATGCATAAGCGCATCGTATTCATGTATAGTGCTTTGCGCGCGCAGCCTATATTCCTCTGTAACATGACCCACAGGCATGTAGCCATCGAAACTGCGTGCCGCCTCATAAAGACAACTGCGTGCCAAACGATTGAAAACATTTGTCAGCAACGCACCTTCTTTTTGAACAGGATCAGCTACACGTGTATCGGCACGCTGTTCGTCTGTAAGCTTAGGATCGAAAGGCTTTGGTGCAAATGCTACCGATTTCTGATCTAGACCGAGCGCTAAGAAATGCGCGCGCAGTTGCTCTACAGTGTAATATTCAAGCAAATCTTCCCCGCTAGGTGGTTTAACCGCACCCGAAGATGATGCCTTCGTCTTACCAAATAGCAAATGATGATTCGCTATTAGTTTTGTTTGACAAAGTGGCTTGGAATCGGGCAGACCAAAAACGCCACGAGAACCCAATGCCTTCCACATAGCTGGCTGCGCAACGCCGTAGAAATATAGATTATCTTGTCCGATAAATTGGTAAACTTGCGCATCTTCGCTGCACCAAAAATCGCGCCATGTATTACGCGGAAGACCCATCGCATCATTGGCAGCTATTGTAAATGAAATAGGTGCCCACAAAGATTCGGGCCAGCACCAAACCGTAAGCCCTTCAATACCCTCTAACACAGGAGATTTAACTCCCCATTCAATATTGCCAGTTATACGGAACGGTACAAGTGTCTTCGATGTGCGAAAGCGTATACCAGCGCCAGACAGCTTCTCGCAAGCTTCTTCGCGCGCTTCAATGTTTTCAAATTCTAAGCTGAAACTTTGCTTGTTACCTTCAGCTTCATGCATAACGTGCTTAGGAAGGTTAGCCGCAACGGATTCGTATTCGGAATAAAATTCGTTTTTGATAAAAATAACAGGAGCACCGAGAAACTCTTTTATAGTTTGCGGGACAACGCTGCGAATTTCATCGTCAAGTTCAAGTTCTGCAACATATTCTTTAAGGAAGTTGCGAAATGCCGGCAAGTCGAAGTACCAATTGCTGACTGGGCGCATTTCTGGAACTGTACCGCTTAAAGTAGAAATAGGATTTATTAGATCGGTTGGCTGATACTGATGCCCCAAATCGCATTCGTCGGCATAACCGTGTTCCGACTTACAGCCCTGCACAGGACAATGCCCTTGCACTTGCCTGCCATTTAGAAATGTGTTTGCCTGCGTATCGAAGAACTGCAATGTGGACAAGAGCCTTAAAGTGCCCCGCTCGTATAATCCGCGGATGAACGCATATGTTAGCTCTTGGTGTACCTCTCCTGCATGCCCAATGCCTGAGCCCTGAAATATATCAAGAGAAACATCGAATTTATTGAGAATATCAGCTTGAGCATCGTGGTTAGCTTGCACATATTCCTCTATCGTGCCGCTAAAAGTGCCCGCTTCCACCGCTTTTCGATAGCCCTCGTTTATGGGCGACCCAAAGCAGTCGGTGCCGCAGACAAAACGCACATTGCCAGCGCCAATACGATCGCGCAAAAAGCGCGCAAAAGCATCAGCAGGGATAAAAACTCCACCTATATGACCAAAATGCAAAGGCTTATTGCCATAAGGCATGCCCGCCGTTACAACAGCGCGATGCGGCCACACCATTTCGACATCTTTATCCCAGTGCACCGTTCACTTCCAATCTATCAGCTATAGCGCGAAGCGCAGCAGCGCTGTCGTTGCTTTTCTCGGATGCTCCAAGCATATCAAGAAGCTCCATCAAATCGCTTGTGTCGGACTCAAGCGAAACGGTTGGCAATTCGTGGTCAAAGCCAGCCAATTCACTTGCCTTTGAAATAGCATCTTCAAAAAGCCCTATTTCGTCGGCTAGCCCATTTTCAACAGCATCTACACCCGTAAATAGAAGACCAGTTGCCAAACTTCTAACTTCGTCTTCATCCATGTTGCGCCCATCGGCAACCGTTTGAATAAATAAATCGTTAATTTGGTCAACCATTGACTGGTACCAATTACGCTCTTCTTCAGTTAGAGGTCGCGAACCACCGCCAGCATCTTTAGAATTTGCCGACGTAATGTTATCTATATTGATTCCAAGTTTGTCGTAAAGACCCGACAAATCTGTAACCTGCATAATTACACCGATAGAACCTATTGCAGTAGTCTTATCTACAAATATGTAATCGGCTTGCGAACTTATTTCATATGCAGCGCTAGCATTTGTGGCAGCGCTTGAAACCACTATTGGCTTTTCAAAATTCTTCACGTATTCAGTCATTTCTTCGCCGGCAGTAGCCACGCCACCACCAGAATTCACGCGAAGAACAACAGCCTTTATATTGTTGTTTTCGGCAGCTCTATCAAGCATGTCTTTCAAACCCTCAGGGCTGCAAGACGTGCCGTCGTATTGAATTGTTCCATCAATGTCGATAACAGCTACGCTAGGGCTGTTTATTGAAACTGCAGGGCTTGAAGATGCTAACGATGAAAACGGATTTGCAATTGTTCCTATAGCAGCCGAGCAAGACACTACAGAAACAATACATACAACCATAATGGCAAGTGCTACAACTATGCCAACTATCCAACCCTTGCCGCTTTTGGCTTTAACTGGCTGTTGTACGCCGTATTGCTCGTTGTATGGATTGCGGTTTTCGGTTTCCATATAAACCCACTTAGAATTCGAAGTTCTCGTCTGTTCTGCCTTGATGCATCTGGGCTTTCTTCGCAGTACGCAGCAAGAATTCTGTATTTGTATCGGTCTGCTTGAGCGATTTGATTAGCATATCCATCGCGCGCTCGGTGTTGTTCATATTGGCAAGTATGCGCCGTACAGCCCAAATAAGTGGTGCCTCTTGGCTGTCAAGCAACAATTCTTCTTTGCGTGTACCAGATGACACAGGATCGATTGCCGGGAATATGCGACGATCAGCCAAATAACGATCTAGCTTCAGCTCCATATTGCCGGTGCCCTTGAATTCCTCGAATATAACTTCGTCCATCTTAGAACCGGTGTCAATAAGAGCCGATGCCAAAATAGTAAGGCTACCGCCGTTTTCAATGTTGCGGGCTGCGCCCAAGAAGCGCTTTGGCGGATACAACGCCGTGGAATCTACGCCACCGGAAAGCACGCGCCCACTTGCAGGTTGAGCCAAGTTGTAAGCGCGTGCCAAACGAGTAATAGAGTCTAGCAAGATAACAACATCTTTGCCCTGCTCTACCAAGCGCTTAGCGCGTTCTATAACAAGTTCAGCCACTTGAATATGGTTTTCGGAAGGCATGTCGAATGTGGAAGAGACAACCTCGCCCTTAATAGAGCGCTCCATATCGGTTGCTTCTTCGGGGCGTTCATCTATGCCTAAATACATCAGATGAGCTTCAGGGTTATTTGCCGTTATTGCAGCTGCAATGTCTTTTAATACGGTAGTTTTACCCGCTTTCGGCGGAGAAACAATAAGCCCGCGCTGACCTTTGCCAATAGGTGCCGCTAAATCGATAACGCGTGCGGTAATTGTATTTTTGCCGTGCTCCATAAGAAGGCGCTCGTCAGGAAATACCGGCGTAAGCTCTGAGAATTTCGGGCGACGCTCAATCTCTTCAATAGGAATTCCGTTAATAGTTAGAACTTTTTGAATGGCTGCAAACTTTTCGCCTTCACGAGCTGGACGTGTCTGACCGGTAACAAAATCGCCTTTGCGAAGACCATTGCGGCGAATTGTAGAAAGACCAACATAGACATCGTGTTCGCTTGGCAAATAGCCATCGGTGCGCAAGAAGCCGTAGCCATCTTGCAGTATGTCTAAAATGCCGCCGACCTCTAAAAAGCCTTCAGCTATGGCAAGAGTTTTGTATATCGTCTCCACCATATCGGCTTTTTTCATACCGGATGCATCTATATTCAACTCGGCGGCTTTTTCGCGCAATTCGGGAAGTTTAAGTTCTTCTAAATCTTCGCGACTAACGCTTGGAGTATATTCGCGCTGACGATTGTCGCGCTGGCGACGATTGCGATTGCGATTATTTCGATTGTTATGATTGCTGTGGTTTGTCTGATTGCTGTTCTGCTGATTTTGCTGTGTGCTATCAGCTTTTACAGAACGCTTGGGAGAACGTTCTTCGCTTGAATCTGATGTTTGATCTGCTTCGCGGTTTTGCTCAGACTCAATAGTTTCTGCTGCAACTGCAACTTCAGTTTCAGCTTCGGCGGGTTTTTCTGCTGGACCCTGAGTGGAATTATCGTCGGGTTTGGTTTCTTTGGTTTCTTTGACTTCGGTTGATTTCGCTTCTGTTTCTGCTTCTGCTTTACGAGGACGACCGCGTCTCTTTGGCTTTTCCTCAACTTCCGCTACAGTTTCCGCAGCTTCTTTAGCTTCCGCAGTCTCTTTAGCTTCTTTGGTTTCTTTAGTTGCAGCCTTCGCCCTTCTAGTGGTCTTTTTCTTTTCGGGTTCGGGCGCTGCTTCTTCCTTTTTTGCAGCGGTTTTTCTAGTGCGAGTTTTCTTCTGCGGTGCTACCTGTTCGCTGTTATCGGCAACTGTTGCCTCAGCTTCAGCCGCCTTGCGCGCTTCCATTTCCGCTTTCGTAGGACGACCGCGCTTCTTTTTAGGAGCCTCAGCCGGTGCTTCTGTAGTTTTTGTTTCGTCTGCCATCTACTTTACTTTCTCCCAGTCGTTCAGGAAGCTTTGTATACCCGCATCAGTAAGCGGATGCTTCACCATTTTTTGTAACACCGCAAAAGGAACAGTGGCTACATCGGCACCCATTAATGCGCATTTTGTTACATGATTTGCGCTGCGAATGCTGGCAGCTATAACTTCTATTTGCTCACCGTTTACGGTGCTTCCCGTAAAATCGTAATTATTGATGGCTCCCACAATCTGCGCCACCTGATCTATACCATCTTCCGATATATCGTCAAAACGACCAATAAATGGAGAAATATAACGCGCACCAGAACGCGCTGCTAACATGGCTTGCGGCACTGTGAAGCAAAGTGTCATATTTACGCGAATGCCTTCGTTAGCCAAAGTGCGCGTAGCAGCTAAACCTTCAACAATAGTTGGCACTTTCACAACAACATTAGGAGCTATAGCTGCAAGCTCGCGCCCGTCGCGCACTATTTCATCGCGCGTCATAGCTACAGTTTCAGCAGATACGGGGCAATCTGGTCCTACCGTTTCGCAAATGCGCTTTATGTGGTTCGGAAAATCAGCCAATTTGCCGCCGATGCGAGAATAGAGTGTTGGATTAGTTGTAACTCCTGCAAGCACTCCCCAAGCCGCAGCTTCTTCAATCTCGGACAAATCCGCAGTATCGAGAAAGAATTTCACATTGTTCCCTTCGTCATGAATGCCTAGGTAAATTTGACCCTTATAGGCGAATCGAATGAATTGATCGTTTGATTCTTTTAGAAATTCGAAACGCGAACACAATATCACATGTTAAGCCCAGCCTCAATGAAAATCTATGCGCTTACCAACTTTAAGCCGCTAGCGCAGCTTTGCGCGACGGTCGCGCCAATCGGGCATAAAAGAATCCATTAGCTTATGAAAGCGTTTACCATGACCGCCCTCTAGCAAATGACACAATTCGTGCACAACCACATATTCCAAGCATTCCGGCGGATATAGCGCAAGACGGGTATTGATGCAAATACGACCAGTAGCAGGTTGACAGCTACCCCATCTGCTTTTCATATTTCGATACACCAATTTGGTAGCGTGCACCCCCATTATTGGCTCCCACGCTTGCACAAGCGGCGGCACACAGGCGCTAACCACCGCCTTCCATTCTTTCTGCTCTTCTGCACTAGCTTGTTCTGCACGAAACGCTGGCGAATTTACAACAGCCAACTGTTGGCGGCGTATCCAGTTTTGCTTTTGGGTAATAAAGCGCTCTATATCGCGCATAGGCATATGCATTGGTGCAGATACTTCTATGCGACCATCAGGTGGCTTTATGCGAAGATTCATATTTTTAATTCGTTTGCGACTAAGCCATATATCAAAACCTGCCACACTGACTAATTGCGCTTGTTCCTTAGCTTTCATTTGCTATTTGCCGCCTTCATAACCAAATCGTAGGCGGTATTTTTCGATATGCCAAATTCTGTCGCAAGGCATTTTGCCGCTTCTTTTGTGCGCGCACCTTGGCTGATTAGCTCAGATGCACGCTGCTCTAAATCGGCAGCACTAGGTTTATTTTCGGATTCATCTGGCGGATCTATAACAAGAACTATCTCGCCTTTTATAGAGCTGGCGGCTTCGCGTTTTGCAAAAATGTTGCACGCTTGCTCGGCAGTTGCGCAAACTATTTCTTCATGCAGCTTAGTTAATTCGCGACAAACTGCCATTCGGCGCGTAGGCATTGTGCGCGCTATTGAAGTTAGCGCCGAAACAAGACGGTTTGGGCTTTCATAAAAAATAAGTGCAGCATCTAGTGTGCGCAGATTTTCCAACGTGCGCTGGCGCTCGTTTTCTTTGCGCGGAAAAAAGCCCCCGAAATAGAAACGCGGACATACCGTGGCACTTGCAACGTAAGCAACAAGTGCCGCACTTGCCCCCGGCAGCACTTCTACTGAAACACCAGCTTCACGCGCCGCCCTTACAAGACGCAAGCCCGGGTCAGACACGCCCGGCATTCCCGCGTCGCTGCAATAAGCTATGTTTGCGCCTTGTGCAGCGCGCGCTATTACATCTAAAGCGCGCTTGGAAAGCGAATTTTCATCTAGGCGCATAAGCGGCTTTGATATGTCGTATGCAGCCAATAATTTCGCAGTTATGCGGGTATCTTCAGCGCACACAAGATCGGATGCGCGCAAAGTTTCAAGCGCGCGCAAAGTTATATCGCCCAAATTCCCTATAGGCGTAGGAACTATAGTTATTTTTCCGTCAGAATTCATGGCTTTATTATAGAAGAGAACGCGTGCGGCGATGCTGAATAGCTTCGTGCAAGCCGCCTGTCAAATCGCCTGCTTTGGTGCGGTTTAAGCTGTAACAATTTGGTACCGCATCGGCTAAAGCGCGTTCAAGCGACCCCGCATTTGCCGCCGTAGATGCAGTTGCGGCGTATATACGAGTTGTATCAAGCGCCCGAAACGCATCTATTGGCATGATTGATTCCTCTGGCTCGCCTGAAAGCAACCTATCTAGTGGAACCGCATTGTGCCAATGGCGAAGAATGCGATGTTTTATGCCGTGTTTTCCGCAAGCCTTGCCAACATAGATTTGGCAATATTTATCCAAAATCATCATGTATACGCCCTGCACTCCGTCAAATTCCCGCAAATCGTATACCGGCTGTAATTGAGCAAAGTTAGCTAGCAACCTTTCTAGAGCGTTATTAAAATCTTCGTGCGAAAGGCGCTTGAAATACGCCATGGACAAATCGTAGTTCAAAAGGCAGCGCTTTTTGTGACTAGCCCACAACCTGCGGTTAGACCGAAGCCACTTGTCTTTAAATAGATAATTACCGCGACCGGTTTTGTATATAAGATTTCGCTTAGACAACCGAAGGTCGCGCAGAGGAAGCCTGCATCTTATCCCGAAATGGACACGGGCATGCGCGGTGCGCGAATGTTTAGATGCAGGCGATACCGACTCACTCAAGCCAATATCTCTTCCTCTATTGCTACCTCAGATGCTAGATCGTCAGTTTTTGGTTGTGGCTGCACATGAGCTTTGCGAACGGCGCGAGCCTGCCCTTCTTTCGCGGCAAGGTTTGCCTTCGCCACAGCTATCATCAGTTTGATGCGGTTCAGCTGATTCACTTCGCTAGCGCCCGGGTCGTAATCAACCGCAACAATATTGCTTTCTGGATATTGGCGGCGCAACTCTTTAATAACCGATTTCCCAACTACATGGTTCGGCAAGCACGCAAACGGCTGCGTACACACTATATTGGGGCAACCCGAACGAATGAGTTCAACCATTTCAGCTGTAAGCAGCCAGCCCTCGCCCATAGAGTTGCAGAGGCTAAGTATTTGGCTTGCGTACTCGGCAAGCTCGTATATATCGGCAGGCGGATGGAAACGCTGGCTGCGCTTTAGCGCATCGTTAACGGGCTTGCGCAGCTTGGCTATGGCAGCTAATCCTATACGACTGCCAAGCGCGCTTTTCGCCGATTTCCCAATTTGGCGCTGGAATATGCCGCCAGCTATGCCGAACAGGAAAAACTCGATCAAGCCCGGCACGACCGCTTCGCAGCCCTCAGCTTCAATTTGATCGACCACTTGGTTGTTCGCCGTTGGATGGAATTTCACCAGAATTTCGCCAACTACACCAACGCGCGGCTTTGTGCCCTCGCCCATCAGGGGCAAAGTATCGAAATCGTCTACGATGCGATTTACCGTGCGTTTGAATTCGCCCATGTTCACACCGCGCGCAAGCTGGGCTTTGCATTCGCTCATCCAATGCTCAAACAGCCTGTTCGTAGAGCCGGGCTCCATTTCGTAGGGGCGCGTGCGATAAAGGCACATCATAAGCAAATCGCCATATTGCAGGGCAAATATAGCCTGATAGAGCATTTTTGGAGTTATCTTGAACCCGGGATTAACTTCGCCTAAGTCTTTGAATGAAAGCGCAATAACAGGAATATGAGCAAGCCCAGCTGCTTTAAGCGCTTTTCGAATTAGCGATATATAGTTAGTTGCACGACATCCGCCACCTGTTTGAGTTATAAGAACTGCCAGCTTATCGGTGTCGTAGCGACCGCTCATAACGGCTTCCATTATTTGCCCAGTTACTAAAATTGACGGATAGCAAATATCGTTGTTTACGTATTTCAAACCGGCATCAACAGCGCCCGTGTCAACCGACGGAAGAAGTTCTACGTTGTAGCCATTCTTCAGGAAAATTGGCACCAGCAATTCGAAGTGATACGGTGCCATCTGAGGTGCCAATATTGTATAGCCGGCATCTTTCATTTCTTGGGTGAACTGCACGCGGGCAAATTCGGTTGAAACCCCTTCGCGCTGCTCTACTGCTTCAGCCGCCACGCCTTCAGCTTTCTGGGTATAGCTTTCGGGCACAAGCGAATCTATGTCAGATTCGCTGATGCAAACAGCCGGACACGGACGCGCCGCCGCCAAAGCATCGGATGTAGCTTCAGCTTCCCTATCTTGCTGATCTTTTAGAGCAGCCAACAAACTGCGCACACGAATACGTGCTGCACCTAGGTTTGACACCTCGTCAATCTTTAACACTGTGTAAACCTTACCCGCCGCTTCAAGCACTTCTTGCACTTGGTCGGTAGTAAGTGCGTCTAGCCCGCAACCAAACGAGTTGAGCTGTATTAAATCTAGGTCGTGGCGCTGCGTTACCACTTTTGCAGCCGCATACAAACGCGTGTGATACATCCACTGATCGACCACGCGTATAGGGCGCTCTAGTTGACCTAGGTGCGCCACGGAATCTTCCGTAAGTACCGCCAAGCCAAAACTTTGCAGAAGCTCTGGAATAGCATGATTTATTTCGGGGTCTTGGTGATAAGGACGACCCGCAAGCACTATGCCATGCGTGCCAGTGCGCTCCATCCATGCAAGCGTTTCTGTACCCTTGCGGCGAATGTCGCGCTTGAATGCTTCGTCTTCTTCCCACGCGGCATCGACCGCTGCCTCTATTTGCGCTTTCGTAAGCGCCGGACCTTTAGCGCCCACCTGCTGGCGGAAAGTGGTGCCAAGTTCTACCCACAAGCGCTCTTTCAGTTTCTCTTTATTGTCGTAGGGAAGCCACGGGCTAACGAATGCCACATCTGTTTCGCGAAGCTCGTCTATGTTTAGGCGAAGCGCCTCGGGATAACTTGCCACAATTGGACAGTTGAAATGATTTCCCGCAGTTGCATCTTCTTGGCGCTCCCACTTGCTGCACGGCATCCATATGAAATCGGGATGCTTCTCAAGCAGATTCATAATGTGCCCGTGAGATAGCTTCGCCGGATAGCAAACACTTTCAGACGGCATGCTTTCTATGCCCGCTTCGTAAGTTTTCTTAGTGGACGGATCGGAGAGCACCACGCGATAGCCCAGTTTAGTGAAGAAAGTAAACCAGAACGGGTAGTTTTCATACATGTTAAGCGCGCGCGGCATGCCCACGCTGCCTCTAGGTGCATCCTCTAGAGCAAGCGGCTCATAGTGTGTAAATATCCTGTCGCTTTTCCATTCGAACAAATTCGGTACGCTGCTTTTTTGGGTGCCGGTACCTAGGCTTTCGCCCTTTTCGCACCTATTGCCCGTTATGAAGCGCCGATGCTTGCCGGTTTCTTCATCAACGCCGAAGTCGTTAACAGTAAGCAAGCAGCTATTCGAGCAACCCTTGCAGCGAACAGTGCGATGCGTAGGCTGAAGCGACTGAATTGCCTCTAAAGTGAGAAGCCGGCTTACAGGCGCACTTGATGGGTCTTCTGCCGCCTGCGCATTGGGAGGGGTGGCGGAAGCGGAGTGGGAGCTGCGCAGCTTCTGATCGCAGCTTTCGCCCCCTTCAACTACAGAATCGGAGGAATGTAGTGAAGGCTGCGTAGCTTCTGAACGAAGTTCTTCCGATTCCGCAGCCTTAGTGCTTTCGCGCCGCAAGTTTGCAGCATATCTGTCGCGCGCCAACAGGGCGGCTCCGAACGCCCCCATGTTTCCAGCTATATCAGGACGCACCGCATTCACTTCCGATAGCTGCTCGAACGAGCGCAATACAGCATCGTTTAGGAATGTGCCGCCTTGAACTATTACCTTTGTGCCCACATCGTGCGGGTCGCGTATCTTAATAACCTTAAACAGCGCGTTCTTTATAACCGAAATTGCAAGACCAGCTGCAATGTCGCCCACTGTAGCGCCTTCTTTTTGCGCTTGCTTCACGCGGCTGTTCATAAACACCGTGCAGCGGCTACCCAGATCGACCGGACGCTTGGCTTGTATGGCAGTTTTCGCGAAGTCTGCCACATCTAAATTCAAACCGCTAGCAAAACTTTCAATAAAGCTGCCGCAACCAGAACTGCATGCCTCGTTCAACATTATGTGTTCGATAACGCCATCTTTCACACGCAAGCATTTCATATCTTGCCCGCCAATGTCTAAGATGAACTCTACGCCGGGAAGCATTTCCTGTGCGCCACGCAAGTGTGCAACTGTTTCTATTTCGCCAGAATCTACCTGTAGCGCTTCTAGCAGCAAACCCTCGCCATAACCCGTAACGGTGGAGTGCCCTATGCGCACAAGCGGCTTACCAGTTGAAGCGTCAGCTGGAAGCGAGTTGTACAAATTGGCTATTGCGGCTTTCGCACAACCTAGCACATCGCCTTTATTGGACGCATAAGTAGACCACAGAAGTTCGCCACTTTCGCCTATAAGCACAGCCTTAAAAGTGGTGGAGCCTGCATCTATACCCAAATATGCCGTACCGCGATAATCATCCAAATTGCCACGGCGCACGCATTCGGAATCGTGCCGTGCCTTAAATTCGGCGTATTCCGCATCTGTTGCAAACAGCGGATCTAGGCGCACAACTTCGCTACCTTGCACGTCCCCTAGCTTTTCGAGACGCTCTAGCACGCAGGCTAGCTTCTCAGCTGCAGCACCTTCCGTAACGCCCGCAATGGCGCAGCCGCACGCCACAAACAAGTGCGCATTCTCGGGCACAATTATTGCATCGTCTTCAAGCGCAAGCGTCTCGTAGAAGCGTTTACGCAGTTCGGGAAGATACTGCAAAGGACCGCCAAGAAACGCCACATTGCCACGAATAGGACGACCGCAAGCCAACCCCGATATTGTTTGCGTTACAACCGACTGAAAAATTGACGCAGCTATGTCTTCTTTGCGCGCGCCTTCATTTAGAAGCGGTTGTACGTCAGTTTTAGCGAACACGCCACAACGACTAGCGATTGGATATATAGTCTCGTGCGTTTTTGCCAGTTCGTTCAAGCCACCCGCATCTGTATCTAAAAGCGCCGCCATCTGATCGATGAATGCGCCGGTACCACCTGCGCAAGTGCCATTCATGCGCTGTTCTATGCCGTTGTCGAAATATATTATCTTCGCATCTTCGCCACCAAGCTCTATTGCGACATCGGTACGAGGAATGAACGCCTCAACCGCTGTTTTGCTGGCAATAACCTCTTGCACAAAAGTTATTCCTAGCCACTGAGAAAGCAAAAGACCACCAGAGCCGGTTATGGCTATAGTCATAGGCTCTTCGCCAAATTGTTCGGCAGCCTGACGAAGCACATCAACTATGGTTGCGCGAACGTCGGCGTGGTGGCGCTGATATACGGACCAGCGAATATTGCGCTGACTATCTAGCACAGCCAACTTTACTGTGGTTGAGCCTACATCTATGCCTATGTGCAAATCGGTTGAAGGCGCGGGCGCGGTGTGCGGCGCTGGTGCGGGCGCGGTGTGCGGCGCTTCATTTACACGCGTTACGCGCATAGCTTGCTCATTGATAGTGGCATCTTCTATCTTGATGTATTTTTGTTCCCTCTTCATGCATGTCTCCTGCTTTGAATTAAAGCGTGTTTTTGCGTTCTATTTGTCAATTTCGCCTAAGCTATTTTTTTAACGTGAGTTTATCAGATACGGGCAGAATTACGACACTCTATGCGCATAAGACACACGGCGTACCGCATTGGCGGCACCGGGCGGCAGCAGCAATAGGTAAGATTGATTGCACCGAGCGGATTGTCTAAGAGCCCGCTTAGCTGATGCATAAGGTTTGCGAGATTTTTTGCTATATTGCATGCACATTTATCAAACAGTGGCAAAATACAAATCGTCTAGGCTAATGCAGGTTGGATTAACCGCTTCTTCTGATGCATGCCAACATATTTCCGGCACGTTTTGTTCCAAATCAGCCAAATCAATAAACCAATCTTCAGAAGAATAGTTTTCCGTAAATACAATTTCTAATGCGCCAACAATATGTTCTATATTGCTAAATTCGTAGGCTTTTCTAATAAACGTCACACCAATTTTTGCATTCATCATACATACAGTGCCATTTTCTCGGCTGAAAAATCTTGCCCATTCTTCCCCTGCATCGAAGTCCCAATCTAGCTCTAAACTGCTATCCGCCGATTGAATTTCCGCAAGTAATTCCGCAAATTCATTGCCAGCAAATATTTTCTTACTACGTGCCCTCTTCAGGACTTCTGTCATATTTTCCACTTTTGAATGCCTAACAATAACATCTAGTATTGCGTTTCTAATAAGACGCAAATCGTGCAGTATTAATTTTGATGAGTCTACCACTCCGGAATCTTTTTGAGACTGTTTGGAAGAAGCTTTTTATCCGAGTTTCAACGCCATTCGATTAGTGCCAGAAAGCCGCATGAAACCAAAGTGTTCATAAAACAATTCAGCAGTTTCGCTAAGAGGATCAACGATAAGAGCCCTAGCACCTGCAAGATTTGCTACTTTCAAAGCGTTCTGGATAGCATCTCGTAGAAGAGATGCACCCAGTCCACAACCTTGGAATCGCTCATCGACGCCCATCATGCCCAACAGTATTGCCGGTACCTGTTGAGGTGCATTACGAACAAACCATCCACCATCAATGTCGGCTCTTGTCACAGAATGGGCACTCAGTGTATAAAAACCCGCAACAACATCGCCGTAATAGACCGCGTAAATAACAGCTGAACCGCGTTTACGAGCAGATGCTGAATGCTTCTTAACCCAATTATCTACGAATTTATCACCACAATGGAAATCAGCTATACCTACGCCCGGCTTAAGCTGAACAGGCTTCGAAAAGCCACTCATTCCCAAACCGCCTTGCGAGTTAGCAAATCTTGAGTGGTTTTCGGCATAGGAGACTCAAGCATCTCGCAAAAGGTATCAAATGCTTCGAGCGAAAGAGCAGTAGTAGTAGCCTCATCTATATCGCGGCGTGCACCTTCATCGAGATGCGCGGTTGCCCATTGTGTAATTGTTTGACCGCGCAGTGATGCCGCACGCTCATAGTTGATGCGCTGAGGCTTAGTAAGCCGAATGTCCATCCGATATAGTTTTTCCTGTTTTTCTACCACCGAAGACACATCTGTCTCCTATCGTTTGATGCATTTTTGACATATTGTACGGATTTATTCCGCACTAATCAATAGTCAGCATTCACATCTTTTTGTAACAGTGGCGAAAAACAAGTAAATTCATACGACAAAGCGCACGAATTGTGAACCCTATTTACTTAGCAAAAATGAATATGTTTACGATGCGTGGTGTCTTTGATATTTTCCTATTATCGTACCGCTAGCTAGAACATGATCCTCAATTGCTTCCATCAACTCTTCTTTTTTACTGTTAACACTTATATCAATCTTTGTATCCAAGGCATATATAGTAAATCTGTACCTATGGTTCCAATTAAATGGCGGTTTAGGTCCTCTATAGCCATGCTTTCCATAGCCTATTCCCTGTTCAATATGTATCGGGTTTTCTATTGTTGCACCTTTGGGTATTGATCCCGGTATTCTATTGTTTGGTGCCAAATTCCATGCAACCCAGTGATTAAACCCCTTCACTATCGGATGGTCCAAATCATCCATTGCGATAGCCAAAGTTATAGTTCCTTCAGGAATATTATCGATAATAAGTTCCGGCGAATTATCCTCAGCATAACCTGCCACACTATCTGGCATCCATCCCTCATTTTCAAATTGGGATGATGTCACCTTTAACTCATTCAATTGTTTTTCTCCGATTTCTAAATGTGCAACTTTAATGTGAGTATATCCGATGCCGCAATTTAAATACCAAACCCGGCAAAAAGCTGCTCGCGATAAGCCGGGTCTTTAGAAGCTTCAAGCACATCAGTTTCGCACCCGGCAGCAAATAGGTGTTCGATAAGAGAATGTAACGCGCCGCTTCCGCGCGTCCTTGCGAGATTCCTTACTCTAGTTCCCACTCTTCACCAGTTTACGTAGCAAAAATTAGCTTGTTGATGTCAATTATTTTGTATGATTAACAAACCGCAAATGCACCGTCATAAAGCAACGGAAATCTCTAGCGAATCATTTAGCCTATCCTCAATAGGACAAGCGCCCGTCCATGTTCCCCTTTTTATCCAATAGTCGATACTGTGTTGCTTACAAAACCGAACAACTTCAAGCGTTTTATCGTTATACCAAGTCTTAACATGAGGAAACTGCGATACAGTCTTGTTATAGTTTGTTCGCCCAAAAATGATTTTATCCGCAAACGATATTCGCTCCAAAATTGACCCTAGATCTTGCTTGACAATATTGGGTGTAGGATAAGGCTCCATACTTACCCATGTTTTACATCCCTTGTTTTTAAGTTTTTCAAGAGCTTGAATTCTATCTTTGTATGGAGCTGCACCAGACTCATAGAGATTGCGATAATTTTCATCAAGAGACACAAGAGTTATCCCATAGATATTCTCCCGCGAAAGAGACGCCAGCTCTTCTGGAAGAACTCCCTTACTTAGCACAACGCAAGGAATACCATCTTCATTAAGACGCTTAATAGCTCGAATACTCATCTCACAAACATCATCATAGCCATACATGAATGAGTCTGTAGTAAAGCAAAGTTGAACATAATTGATCTTTTTTTGAGCCTTGGTATTTCTGCATCAAGTAGCTCCAGTGTATTTGCAACTAAAGCAGGTTTACACCAATCTTCATAGGATTTAACCTTACCAAATCGCTTAGCCATCATCATTGCATAGCAAGGATATTTACATCCATGAGAACAACCCTCCACGTGATTCATGGTGTAATCGCCGTATTCCACCTTAGTTTTATACAACATAGAGCGCCGTATGATAGATCGGCTACATTTCATTGTTAATTACCTCAATCCAAGCTCTTTTACCGCGGCTTTCTTCCATAAAGGCTGTCGGATTATTGTTGCCAGTCATATTAGGTTCTCTTGTAATTTTAACTTTTGCCCTCTTTTCTAGATTGGCGACGATGTTTTTCAAGTCTTTAAATGGAAGAGTAATACCCGCAGATGTCATAAAAGATGCATAGAATTCATTCAATCTGACACGACAACCAAGCTGCAGTAAATATTGCAACATATCGTTTTCGATATCTTTAGATAATATAAGTTCATTTTCCATATTTTGGTTAAAAAGACTAAGCTGATTGCCGCTCTGCATAGCAACATGCTATACAACACTCCACTTTATAACCATCAATTTCTTTAGCCTTGTAGCTTTTTGTAATGTCGCGCCAAACTTGCGTTCCCATTACCCTATCAAGCCTCTTAGCAGCTTCAGATTTTTCCTTAAAATCCCAAGGAACTCGTTCAATCAAATCTTCCTCTGCGGGAACATCTGACAAATCCAATCCGCATACTCGACACGCCTCTCTCAGGAATCCAAAGGAGTTGAAATTTACAAGTATTTCAACTGAGGGACACAATTCAATTAACCTATCAAAAAGAAGCATATCTAAATGCTTTATTCCAAAAGGATCAACATATAAGAATAGATTTGATCCCTCAATATTCAATTCGCTGAGAATTGTAGGCATATCCTCAAATGACTTTTTAAAGATAATTGCATCCCTTGATGCTAGGTTACGATTCAACTCATCCGCATACTAGTCAAAATAGTTAGAAAAATGGTCAAAACTTCCGGCTTTCCATGGTCATAGCGCCGCATAGTTAACTTAAAATGTGAAGAACACTTGGCAAACAGAAAATTTGACGCTTTTTTGATGCCTTAGCAGGCAGGGTTTTGTGTTCAGGACTGTGGAAAGTCGGAAGTTTTGACCATTTTTCGCCTAAAAAGTGACGAAGGCAACACACAACCTAATTGGATGCGCCAAAGAGCAGCGTGCCAAAGAATCGCACCTAATGGCACACTCTTTGACACGCTATATCCGGGATGGAGTTTTCAAAAGAATAGGCACTAAAGCCTGAATTTACGAATTGCTTTTAGTTGTGCATTAAATGCCAAACTCAGCAAAAAGCTGTTCACGATAGGCTGGGTCTTTAAAGGCTTTAAGTACATCATCTTCGCGGTTATGGGAGAAAAGTGTTTCAACTAATACTGCATAACGCATTTCAGCTTCAGCGCGCCCTTGTTGTAAGCCTTCAACTCGTCCTTGTAGGATTCCACGTTCCAGTCCTCGCTCTAACCCACGTTCTTCTCCCTCTTTTAGAGCAGCTCTGCGGGCTATACGTACTTCTCGCTCCCAATCTTCTCCTATTGTACTTACAGAAAACACCTTATTCACCCACTCTCTATCTTTATTGGCTTTGTCTACTACGCTGGCAATAGATGTAACTAGTTTGTCTTGTTTATCTATTTTACCAGTAGAGACATACTCCATAAAAGAGAGCAGATGCTTATCTTTTGTCTTTGCATAGTCTTTGCAG
>NZ_JAAKEG010000011.1 GCF_011039075.1 Adlercreutzia sp. ZJ304 | reverse complement strand
GATTACTCTATACGCATCGCAGACACACTGATTCTAGTTTGTGGGAGCTTGCATCTTGAACCGACTGATCACATCAAGATCAGCCCACCAACACAGTTTTGAAAGGAATCGAGAAATCGACCCTAAAGAGGAACTCACGAATTGCCAAAACAACAGAAAATGAGGAAAGCCGTAAAATTACAATTATGTAATATAGAGAATTTGAAGTTTGCTAATGTATAAAAATGATAGTTATTGGGCGTTCAACAAAACTGTGTTGGTAGATCACTCAAATATATATTCTGAACTGATAACTTATATAAATTGTAAGGTACGAACAGAGAAATCAAAGGATTTTGGTAGCTTTTAAGCGCCCATTATCAGAGCTCCAAGTTATTGGGTTTTTCCGAAACCAGTGTTGGATATATGCTAAAAATATTAACGGTCGGACCCAAAATGGAGGCAAAAAGTGACAAAAAACATCAGATTCAGAAAAGTCGGCTGTGGTGGTACTTTCTTAATAGTGAAATAATTGTCGACTAGTTGATATAAATTTAGCATCATGCTAAATTTATACATGTGAGGTGAACTATAGGAACTGGTCCAAAATATGATCTTCAAGAAGTGAAGCGACTTATTGCTAATGATGATTTTACTGTTATTAGCAGAGTTAGGGAATTCGTGCGCACTCGGTATCCTGATATGTATGTGACAGAGGTCGTAAAAGAAGTATTTGATGCCATGCGGTCTGAGGGGTTTTACAAGACTCTGAAATTGGACAAGTTTCCTGGTCAAGTGGGCGATGTCTATCATGTCGATTATGACGACACGACATGGTATGTAAAATTCATGGTAGAAGACAGCGAAGTGAAAGTTCGTGTTTTATCGTGCAAGTGGAATGGATATCCATATTGAAGGAGATAGTATGAAGTGCATGGAATGCGGCAAGGAGATGTTGCGCTCCTTAGATCCTATTCAGTCTGTCTTTAAGGGCGAGACTATGGAAGTCAAAGGGGTGGAGCATTGGAAATGCGCGTCTTGCGGTGAGGTTGAATTTGAGAGTAAAGATCTTGACGCTCTCGATAAAGCCGAAAATCAAATCTATCGTGAACTGCATGGTTTATTGTCTCCTCAGGAGATAAGATCGCTTCGTTCTAGTTATGGATTGAAGCAAAATCAATTCGAGCAGATGCTAGGAGTAGCTTCACCAACTGCTAGTCGATGGGAAACAGGTGCTGTTATACAATCAAAGACAGCAGACAATCTCATGCGATTGATGAGGGAGTTTCCGCAAGCTGCTAGTCTATTGATTGCCAATGCGGGTTTTGAGATGCCTAAGATGGATATAAATGACAGTTTTTCGAAAAATGAGGAACCAAGTTTCTGTGTTCGATGGAATATTCCGGCAAGTTCGTGGGCGTCGTTTGTATCTGAGAGTAGGTTTCATAAGTCCGCTACAGCTAACATGAATTTTCCGCATACTAAGCAAAAATACGAGCACATCAAACCAGGTTCATTGATTGAGGCTGCATAATGGATATTGAATCTTTTTTGAAATACGACGCTTCGCATCTGATTCATTTTTCTTTTGATATTAGGGATCTTATTGAGAATTGTGATGATAAGCCAGCAATAGAGGGCGCTGAGTCTAAGTTAGACATTAATCGAGGTTTAGCTTTCAATCGCGATGGCGATAGGCTTCTCTGTAACGGTTCAATAGAAGTAACTTGGGTGGTTGTTTTTCAGGGAGAGCGAGGTCCAGCAGAATTCAAGGCAAAATGCGGCATGATTGGTGGTGCTTCGTGTGAATATGACGAGGCTCATGAAGATGTTCTTAAGGGCATATTAGCACCGAATCTAATTGTCTTTATATGGGGAAAGATTCGTGATTTGATAGAAATGGCATCGTTAATGTCGCCGTTGGGAAAGATGACGCTTCCTGCTATTAATCCTGCAGCATTACTTGATGATTCAGAGGATTAAGGATTGGTGATAGTTTCAAGAAACATGATATGAGGTCAATTAAAGAACTTGATTTGCGGTCTTTCCAAAACCAGTATTGACGATAAGTTCAAAACATTAACTTGAATAGGCGTTTTATATGTAATCTAAGGCAGCACTAGCACTCTAAACTAAAAATACAGTGCTAGTTGTTGCGAAACTTGATGTATTACACTTTTCTAATCTTGCGAAAACTGAACTATTTTCGTAGTCATTGGGCAAGCGTGTGGATATGTATGAGATGCTAAAGAATAATACGAGAGAACTAATGGCTAAGAAAGTGGAATTATCCAGAAATGACTCCGAATAAAGGAACCATTTCTGGATTGATAGTTAGCGAATTTTCTTAGTGATTATGTATGAGTTCGCAGCAGTAGTAACACCCATCACTGTGTTCGTAGCGATATTGCTTTGCTTTGTATAGCGCCTCATATTCGTCTGTACAATACCCTAAATCTTCGCAGTGTATTGGACTGGGAAGGTGATTGCAGGTCAATCTGTGTACTTCATGATAACCACGTCTGTCTACTTCAGAGTTTACAATGAACTTTTCCATATCTAGAGTCCTTTCGTTTATGTTCATTTATTTATGGAAAGCCCATGCGCTTTAATATGAATTGCGATAAAATCAATTTTGTGGAGTGTTTTATCACACTAAGGGGTTTCCTCGACGCATGGGCGGGGAAACCCTAATTTGCGACATTCATTAAATCACCTCTTTTCGGTAGTTTTTCCAAAATGCTAATCCACCGGTAAACATCAGAGATTTCGATATGGTAGTGCCCGCGCTTTGGTTTGGTTAGAATTCCGTTTTCCAATAAAGCCGAAAAAACAATCTCGACATAATATGCAGGCCATGCACTTGGCATCGACTCTTGTATTTCTAGCCGTGTGAAAAGTTCCTTAACGTGTCCAGTTTTCTCAATGGCAATCATAATTTGCTTTGCTATATCCATAGAGACACTCTTCATCCATACACCGGCTTCTTCCGTAGATCTTTTGGATCCGATTTTGTATAGACGTGAATTATCGACGAAAAAGACAGGCAATTCAGTTTTTAGTTGACTTTCTAAGAATGCTTTTCCGCGATTGATGACACTATCATCTATTTCGTTTAGACGCATTTTTGCAATAGGGGTTTTATTGGGAGATGCGAAGTCACTGTATGCCGTTTTATCGATTGCGGCAAGTCGGTCACTGATTCCCTGAATATTTGACGCTTCTTTTAGGAGGTCGGCAATTCTTTCATCGGGGAATGTCTTATGCGTAACAAAACATGCGATAGCATCACGAAGACTCTCTTCGGTTTCATGCAGCAAGGTGATGCAGTTTATGAGGCTAGAGTTATTGTTCATGGTTACTCCTATCGCTATGCTGAACACTATAGCATTAGACTGCGAGTGTGACAAGACCATGACTGCGAGTGTAAATATTTAAATTGTGTTACTGAGTTTGCTGGAAATAGAATTCTTGCTGAATGCTGCATTGAATCTAATTTGTAGGATGTTCTTTTTGCAATGTGCGACATCAACCTTAAGGAGCATGAATGGGGCTTGACCAAAATCGAAAATGTGTTTGCCTTGGTTCTGTAGGGTGTGTTTATTGGTGGTTTGATTAGATTTATAGCTAGGAAGCCTTTTTGCTTAAAAATGGATATAATTAAGTTCGTAATTAAGTATGATATTAGGTTCCTAATAAGAGGAGTTGCTATGCCTGCAATATATCCTTCTACAGCTTTGAAAAATCAACAGCGGGAAATTAAAAGCAAGGCTGACAACGAAATTGTTCATATTACAGAAAATGGTTGGGGTAAGTATGTGTTCATGTCGGAAGAGGTTTTCCAGCATGCAGTAGACCAAGCGGTTCAGGATGCTATCTACGAGCAGCGCATGACTGATGCTCTACGAGAATCTAGACATGATTTTTACGAAGGGCTTTACTATTCATCGCGTGAAGATTTGCTTGCTGCTGTTGCGAAAAAGCGCGAGGCTATAAATGCCTAGACTAGAGTTTTCTGAAAGATTTGCGAATGATTTAGCTATGGTTACTTCGCCCAAGGTTGAATCAAGGATATTAGAAGACCTGGATAATATCGAAATGTTCGCTGAATTTGGTAGTGCTAATATTCCCATGTCTATTCGGGAAGAATTTGGTGACGGTGTACGCAAGGTGGCTAATAATCCATTTGATTTGGTGTATACGTTTTATCCTGAACTAGATCTTATAAGAATTGAAGCCTTAATTCCTCAGAGAGCTGCATGGTAGATACGCTATAGATATAACAGTGGAACGAGAAAGCACAAGAAAGCGTCGCTTTTCGTTCCACTGTTTTACGCTATCGCATTATTTAAACTTACATACAACAATAGACAACGTACCGATAAGTCCAATTATCAGCATGGCAATTCCAAGGGTCATCCACTGGTCTGATGCTGGTCCAAGCAGCATTGGGGAAATAAATGTTCCCAAAAACTGTCCAAGACTTTGCACCAACATAAGTACACCCATGCCAACTGAAGCAAGTTTTGGCTCAGCTAGAACGCCATTAAACGATGTAAGACACATCACCGGAACGCCCAAGCCCAAAAGACCCATCAAAACAGCGCCAACCCACAGCATGGCATCGGAGCCTGTAAGCATTAGGAATGCGCAAGGACCCATGGCTAGCATGCCTATTATGTACAGAGGTTTGCAGCGACCCAATCTGTCTGCCAGAGAGCCAAATGTTGGTGAGGCTATAACAGCAAGCAGCATAGGAAGCGTGCTGATAAATCCGGATACTGTTGGGTCTATACCTTGAAGTTGCATCCACGTAGGCGAGAAAGAAAGCACAGCCATCAGCACCATGTTAAAGGCTAGGAACGTAAAGAAGAACAGCAAAGTATTAGGCTTGAAAAATGTTGCATAGCTTACTTTTTCTGCTGCGTGAGCTGCTCTAATTTCGCCAGCGCCAGCGCCAGCTTCAACCCCAGCCTCAGCCTCAGCCTCGATGCCGGCAATATCGACCTCGCTAGCAGCAGAAGCCTCGCCATCCGGCAGCTTCACAAATACGATTACGCCAACGATAAAAACAACTACCGCTATTGCATAAATAATCCAAACGCCCATAAATCCTGTAGCGGAGAATAGCGACGGGGTTAGCGTGCCACCTACTACCGAACCTAGGCATACCCAAAGTGCCCAAATTCCTGTGGCGGAACCTATTTTGTCTGGTGCAGCATATTTTTGCACGGCAAGCGGACCGCAAATGGTTACGAAGATAAATGCCACGCCTTCAATGCCGCGCGAAATAATAAGCATTAAGCTGCTAGTTGAAAATGCGCCTATAAGCGAGCCAACCGCCATAATAGCCGCTGCTGCAACTAGCATGTTCTTGGGACCGAACTGCTTGGCAAGCATTCCTGTTGGTAAGGCAAGCACAATCCCAACAAACGTGAAGATGGACATAAGCCATGATGCACCGTCTGGGTCCATACTGAACTGTTCCATCAGGTTTGCCATAATTACTGGCACTTTGAACTGCGTTGTGGCGATTGCAGTACCGAACAGCAGCAATGCAACTGCTATAAGAATCCAATTACCATATCTTTGTTTTTTAATTTCGGACATATTAACTCCTTCAATACACTAAGGAAGTCATGCGAAGGAAAACACAGAGTAAAAGCTGCGAAGCAAAAAGCAAAAGCAAAACCCGCAAAGTGAAAATTGCGCAATAAGCGGTTCACGGCAATTTACGCGAGCTAAGCGATTAACACTAGCGGTGTGGGGCGGCTAAACCAAATTGCCGCCCCGAACTTTTGAGCTTTTAACCCTGATTGTTAGTGGTATTAAGCATGACATCTTCTGCGGTGGCGTTTTTCATGATAAGTTTGTTGCGTCTGATAACACCGTCTTCCGGCGTAATGTCTTCGGCATTCGTAAACACCGGCGGCAGATCTCCCCTCTGCATACTCAACTTAATAGCCTCGTCTGCATCGTATGGCAAAAGTTGTCTTTTATCCCCGATAGGCTTGGCTATCCATGCCGGTTTTGTGGTCGGTGCAGGCATTTCTTCTAACTGAGAGCAATCTCCATATTTTGCGCGAAGTTCATCAAGGGGACCGAAGTCCAGCGCGCGCATTGGGCAGGACATAACACACTCGGGAAGATAGCCTTTTTCCAAGCGATCGATACACATGGTGCATTTGCTCGCTTTTTCAGATTTATCATCACTTGCGAATTTGATGGATCCGTAAGGGCAGGCGGCGAAGCAGTTGCGATCGCCTTCGCACTTTTCTTTATCTATCAATACGGTGCCATACTTGTCATCTTTGAAGATTGCACCGTGAGCGCAAGCACCGATACAAGCTGGTTCCTCGCAGTGGCCGCAAGAGAAAGCTAGCTCATGCAGGCGCACTTCGGGAAATGTTCCAACTTCCCATTCATATACACACATCCACTTTTCAGGACCGGGCGCTATGTCATTCCAGTCTTTGCAAGCTATTGAGCACGCTTGACATCCGTAACAACGCGTTTGGTCGAAAAAGAATCCATATTGTGTCATTATTCATCTCCTCCAAACTTCTTGATCTGCACTAGACCCGCAGTCAAAAGTGCTCCAATGATGTGCGGGAGATGCGTATCGCCGATAAGCAAATTACAGTTTCCACCTTGATCGACACCATAGGGCATCTTGTCTGTTACTTCCGTTGTGTCAGGGCGATACCATGAACCGTGGTGTATAGATACAGTACCGGGAATTGTGCGGGAAGTAACAAAGGCAGGTATGCGAACTTCGCCTAATTCGTTGTATACGCTGCACATATCGCCGTCTTTGATGCCACGAGGTACCGCGTCGGCTGGGTTGATCCACACCGCATGTTTGTATACATCATCGCGCATCCATGGATTTTTATCGTTAGACGAATGCTGACGATAAGACGTAACAGGCGTTACAAGTGAAAGCGGGAATTCGCCGGTCTTTGGATGATAGTAACTATCGTTGGCGGGAACATCTTGGTACTTAGGCTGCCAAACCGGGTAAGTGTTGAACTCGCCGCGGTATTTTGTCTGAGGCAGCGGGTTTTCCTTGATGTAGTTTGAATCGAATTCAAACTTACCGGAAGGAGTAATAAACGGACTTACACCTGCTTCTATGCAGTTCTTGAATGGATAGAACGGCTCTTCCATAGGAACGCGAATAATGGGGTGCTTAACGAACTCTTCCCAAGGTAGGGGCGTAATGCCAGCTGCGGCAAGCATGCCGTAATCGTCGCGTGCCCAAGTTTCGTATCCCTCGCGATAAATCGCTTTAACGCCTTCAGTAAACTCTTTAGGGTCGTCGTATTGGCAAAGTTTCGAGCTGTATTTCTCGCCAATACCCAAGCGTTTTGCTATCTGCATCCATACCCATTCCTTAGGGCGAACTTCCTCAGGCGGTTCTACTGCTTGGTCGCAATACACGAAGTAGTTGCGCATGCCGCAAGGTCCTAAGAACATACGCTCGTTACCAAAGAAGTATGTGTCCATGGTTTCAAACTGATGGATAGGTGCTGGAAGAACAATGTCTAGGAACTCTGCGGAAGGCTGACCCTCATGCCACTGCCAACCCCACGAGAAATCCATAGATGCATAACCGCGCATGCGCTTATTCACATTGTGCTGGTTGTTCGCATAATTGTTGTCCATGATAATCATGTGAATGTTTGGTAGAGGTGAATCTAGCGGTGCGCCGATGCGACGGCGATATTCCTCTTCGGGCATTTCGCCAGCATCGTATAGAGGCCTGCAATAGATAGCTTCTGTAATCTTGTTGTTATTGCACACCACTGGTGGGAAGAATTCGGTTGGAGCGCGACCCCAATCTAGGTTCGGTGGAATCACGTGCGGCATAGTAACAAGAGAGCATCCCGACTCGCAGCCGCCGGGGCGAGCAATATTTCCGGTCATGGCTTGCAGCAGCATAGCGCCTGCACCGGCATAGTCGCCCAAGTTGCGCTTGGAAACTGAATAATGTACCTGCAGATGAGCTGCTTTTGCGTTGCCGTAAAGGCGCGCGAAAGCGAGGATAGTTTCAGCAGGAATGCCAGTAAGCGGTGCTGCCCACTCTGGAGTTTTAGGTTCGCCGTCAACTTCACCTACTACATACTTACGCCATGTTTCAAAACCTACAGGTTCAACATATTGATCTACAAATTCATGGTCATATAAATCTTCGGTGTAGAGCACATACGCTATGGCTAACATTAAAGCCATGTCGGTGCCGGGGCGAATAGGAATCCACTGATCTGCCAAAACTTCGCAAGAAACCGTGTAGCGTGGCTCTATGCAAACAACCTTGCATCCGCGTTCCTGAGCAAGCTTCATGTAATACGGAACTGCGCCAAACCATCCGACTAAAGGATCAAATCCCCAAAGTACGATAAGGTCGCTGTTCAGCAGGTCTGGAGCCTCAAAGCCCGGATACGATTGAGACGTGCCGTTAAACATTATGTCAACAAGGTCTACTCCGGCAAAAAATTCTTCACCCGCATGTCCGCCAGAAGTAGAATGGTCGCCCCATGTTGCCAGCGCGCCGCGCAGCCATGGAGCAAGAGGAAGATCGGAATGTTCAAAAGCGGAATATTGGCAATAAGCGATTGAGGCATCCCCATATTTGTCGCTTACTTCACGCATTTTTTCCGCGATAGTATCAAGCGCTTCCTCCCATGAAATGCGCTCAAAATGTCCGTTGCCAGCGCCCTTGCCTCCAATGCGTTTCATTGGGTATAGCAAACGACTCTCGGCGTACAGTTCTTGTCGCCATGCGTGACCCATAGGGCATCCACGCATCTGAATCATGCCTTGATTGATGGCTTCATCGCCTACATCCTCACGGGCGTTGTTTGGATGGATGGAGTCATCAGGCTCGATTGAAATTATTTTATTGTCCTTTACGGCGCACTTCATGATGCAGCTTGCATCCCAGCATCCGTTGTTCACGCATGTTGTATAAACATGGTGAACCCCTTCATGACGCTCGGATAGCTTGCCGACGATTTCTTCTCTACCCATTTCTTCTCCTCTCTTTTTTAGTCCGGCGTTTTTTGTCGAACTATGTGTGAAAAGGTGGTCGAGATGATTAGTTGGCCTATCTTTTGTATTGAAAAGGGATTCGCAGAACATACTTGGGCCCCCTAGTTTGCTCTGCGAATTTATTCGACTTCTATCACCATAAGGAGGCAAAAAGACCTTCGCAATATGTCGTTAAATAATGTGCACACCTATTCGCTTTTGCCTTATAAACCGCAACAGGCAATCTGAAGAGCGGGGTGGAATATTGCTGTTTAAGCAACAGACCGCAATACATAAAAGGACTTTTGGTAAATCGTAAAAGGCACCTTGTTTGGCGCGTATTATCTAGGATAGAGGTGGTCTGCGAATTGCCTATATAGGCTATATAGACCAATTAGGAGAATGGGGTGAATTGAGAATGCTGAAGAATCTACATCATGGTGGTATATACTGTAATAACATAGATGAAACGATCCTCTGGTACGAGAATCTTGGGTTTGAACTGCTATTTAAGACGCAAGCAATGGAGGGCGATAAGCCGCTATATATGGCTTGGATTAAAGCTGGGGATAATATTATTTTAGAATTGCTTGAGCAGGAGGATAAAGAAACACTAAAAGGGGCAGCATCCACGCAGAATCACATCTCATTTCGCGTGGATAACATGGAAGCCTTCGAGCAGAAACTCAATGAACTTTCCATACCTATTGAAGCTGGTCCATTTGCAACTTCAATAGAATTTGACCGACAGCTAGACGATTCAACAATATTTTCTGCTTATGGGGATAAAGGCTTGAATCTAATAATCATGTTTTTCCGCGGCATTAATGGAGAGCGTTTTGAGGTTGTACAGGATAATATAGGTGCTCTTTAATATGTGTGCATCTATTTGTTCGCTTTTTGGATGAGTATTGGGCGAATCCTAGATAGGCTGATCGTTTCTTATTGTAATTGCTGCTAGTTGATAGGTACTGTTAATCGTTGGGCGAGTATTTGCCTTAAAGATTTGCTGTAGGCAATCGCGTGATTGGTGTCCAAATGGTTACTGAAGATCCATTGAATGCTGTTCATGAAGCTCAAAAACCTACTATGGGAAGCGTTTATTCGCCGCGTCCTTTCAGTAATCGGAATTTTGTTTTTCAGAACAAAACACTTGGCACTATGGCTGATGCTGAAATTAAGTATGCGCGTATTGACGAACGTAGTGTTCGCTACCCATATAATCATGCGCTGCGTGTTTTGCTTGCGCATTTGGAGGCTATGGCTACCATATGCGTTGATGGTACCGCACCCGATATTGAAACCATGCTTCTTATAGAGGCAGAGGCGTTGCGGCATGCGAAACGCTATGGCTACGATTCTGCGCTTTCGTGCGGCAAAATAGCAGGCGATAATACTCAGCGCGCGTCGCAAGCAGCTGTGCGCTATTGCGCCGCTATTCAAGATATAGCTTGCGGGACGGCTAATTTCACATTCGATCGCAATACTTTGTTGCGCCTGCATAGTCAGATTATGTATGAAGAAGGGGAGCAGGCAGACGAGGAAATGCACTTTCGCGAGCAGCCCTATCGGATGCGCATGGCTTTTTCTGGGGTTGTAAAGAACATATATATTGCCCCGGAACCAGATCGCATTCCCATGCTTATTGATGATCTGATGAGTTTTTGCAACGGAAACAATCTTTCTCCTACTACTCAAGCTGCTGTTGCTCATTTTCATTTAGAAGCAATTCGACCGTTCAAAACTGGTATGGATCGCACCGGACGCGCTTTTGCCCACATGATTATGAAAAGGCGCTTGTTTTATAACCACATAATTCCTCCAATAGCGGTTGTTCCCGCTATGAATGTGCGCGACCATGCTCAGCTTTTGTTCCCTTATCGGGCGAATAAGCCGTTCAGCGAGCGAGAAGCAGCTATGGCTCTTGATAGATGGACATTTCATTGTGCGGAATGCATGGCTTTTTCAGTTAGCCTTGTCCGTTCGCTTATGGATCAGATAACCGATATGGAAGAAAAATGGCTCAGGCGATTGCCGGGCATGCGAAAGGGAAGCGTGATCGACCTTGTTTTGCAGGAACTTCCCGGAAAGCCAATAATTACAGTGGCTACCGTGATGGATGCTACCGGTAAAGGATTTTCGGCGGCTAATGATGCTATTCATCAACTTGTAGAAGCCGAAATACTTAGACCTATGAACAAGAATACTCGCAATCGGTGTTTTGAATCGCCCGATGCGCTCAATATGGTTAAGTCGCTATCGGGAAAAATTATTCCGACTGAGCTTATTTCGCGGGAGTCGGCGTTTCGCTGATGCTTTTAGTATGCATGTTGCGCATAAAGATAGCTGGATGAAGAACTAAACGATGAAGGGATAACGCATGGTTTATTGCTGCGCAATAACATTATCCCTTCGTTTGTTTTATTGAACGGGATATATCGACATGTCCGTGTTCTTCAGCCATTCATTGGCTTCTTCTTCGGTAATTTCAAACAGCTTTGTGCCTGCTCGCACAAGCAGTCCCGCACGCAGCTCGTAATTTGACTTCGGCATACCTTCGCCGCACTTAAAGTAACTGCCATCTCCGGCTTTGAATACACCTTCGGTGTAGGATCCCACTACTTGTTTGTCAAACTTTCCTCGTATTTCAAGAAGTTCAACGTTATCGAGGTCGTAACCTTTTGCGGTTATCTGGTTTTTCATCGCCTCGCTGATATCCATTACGGGATCTCCCTTCTATCCTCGAGATATTTGCCAATCTATAGCCGAATCATAACAGCCTAAACTGCCCGTTAAACTTCCCGTAATAGATTGGGATGCCTTATTGCGGAAACGGAAGATATGCCGTTACACACAAAGTTAGGTAATTGCGAAACTTCCAGACAGAATGAGTTGCAGTTAGCTCTTTTATTTAATCAAGCCTGTATAAGAATCTGTGGGTGGCACCGGTGGGGGCGAAATCTTCCGTAACGGGACCATCATATATATATCTAGCCCCCATAGAGTCTAGGTTGAACAGTAATCCAAGTTCTTGATTTTCTGAAGCTAGATGCAGCTCGGCACCATTGTCAACTTCCTGCTTCAGGTGCATAAGCTGGCTGTTTAGGGCGCAAGATCTGACATATTGCACGCTGGTATTCAATACTAAGAAAAGTGCGGTATTTGCCACCAATAGTGCGGCAAACAGCACCGCAACTGGTTTAACGAAGCGGTAATTAATGATGCGGCAATTTCGTTCGTTTAGCAGTTTAAACATAAACGCTAGCAAAATAATACTAGAGAAATATCTGTACCCGCTATATCGCGCCCACCAGCCGTCGCTAAAAATGAACACTAGCGCCACTACGCACGCATAATACGCAACGCATCCCATGAAAAATACATTCCAGCGCTTGCGGCTAATTATTAGCATTGGGATAACGCATATGAAATTCACGATAGCAATTGCGCTATACAGTAAACCGAATCCGCTTATGCGCGAATCGTTTGCGGGCATTTGCCTTAGTTCGCTGAAACTGATGCTAAGCGGCAACTTTAGCGCCAATTCGTAGTCGTCGGTTACTTCAGGGCTAGCAAGTGGCGAAAACAGCGACACAAATTCTTTTTGTAGCGTGTTCATATTGGCGAATATTGCTGGGCTGTTGGCTGTCATAATGTCAACGGCGCCTTCGCCCATAAGCGGATAGAATGGATGCCCGGCATTTAAGAAGTTTGTTATATAGGGGCTATAGCCAACAACGCAAACCGAAACAATAAGCGTGCTAAGCATAAGTATGCCCATTAGTAAGAAACGCTTTAGGGCAAAGTTTTTGCAATCTTGCGCAATTTTATCGGCATCAATTTCGGCGCTGACAATTTCGGCGGCAGCACGCGTGCGCGAGTCCGCACCGTCGTTAATGCAACCCTTGCGGCTTTGCACAGCCTGCACCGCATATAACACCAAAAATGCGACTGAAAATAAACCGGCATACGCCAATCCAGTGAATTTGGCTTGCACGCACGATATAAACGCGAATGCAAACACCAGCAAGCTTATACGAAATGCGCTATCCGATGGCACTGATACTTCTGATATCACATCATTTTGTAAGCTGTTTTTTCTAAGTGCCACAATGTATAGGCTAAGCAACACTGCAAAAAGCGACATCATAAGAAATGCGTCGTTATAAAACGTGATAAATTGCGGTACAGTTATCGGATTTACCGCTGCAAGCAATGCAAGCAGTACGCATTGCCAACCAGCAAAGCCACGTCCGCTAAGCATTGCGCCTAACATGCATCCCGCTGCAACCATTGATATCAGTGTGTATGACTTGCCGGTTTCTATCCACCCCGTTAAGTCATACATTGCTGCGCCGAAAAGCCACGGTCCGCGCGCATAGTGGTCTATCCATAGCTGAATCATGCTGCCATTGGGGTAAAGTTCTTGAAAGCCGCGCCAGCTGGCAACAGACTCGCGCAGCGGATTCCATCCTTGCGCTAAAAATACCACCGCTTCTTTATGATGTGTGTTTCCGTCATACGAAAAGTCAAAGAATGCACCACAAATTAATGTGCACAGAACTAGGCTTACTAAAGCTATGCCGCAAGCGTAAAGCGTAATTTTCGCAGAGCCGCTTTTGGCTGCTAGGGCAACTATAAGCACGCCTAGTAGGAATGCGAATGGAATCATCCAGCCCATTACGGGTACGTTAAACATTAAAGCTATTGCAGGAACGATCATTGCTAGCGATACGAAGCAAGTCAGTATCGCACTACTTCTAAAGAGTATTTGGATTCTGGTGATGTCTGTGTGCATTGTGAATCCCGTTGTTTTGCGGATCGCAGTTATTGTATGCGGTAGACGTTGCAACTTGGCTTTGTCCTGTGGAATAGTCTATCTGAACGCCCGGTTGTACGTTGTATAGATACACATTGAAACAAATTGCTTCGCCATCGTCTTCCAGCGAATATGCTTCCATTTGCACGCCTCGTGCAACCAGTTCTTCATTGTGAAAATCTGGCGTTACGCGCAGCAAAATATGATTGCCGGTAGAATCTACAAAAACATTCATCTTTTGCTCAAGTTTTTGCATGGCACCTTGGTTCATATAATTTGTACCAGTTATTAAATTGCACTCGTTTGCATCTTCAGCTGTTAGACAATGGGCAATCATATGGCTGCGCTCATATAAGTGGTCAAGCCCTATTTCGGGATATCGCGCCTGCACCCAACCGCTGGGGTGAATATGCGATATGTTACCGCGTTTGGTGGTCGGTTCGGTTTCTGGACCCACCATAGCTATTGCGGCTGTGCATCGCCCTAGTTGGTCTAGTTGTCCGTAGTTTTCCGTTCCATATGGAAGAGCTAAGTCTTCGCTTGTAAATGAAGGAATGTTGCCATTTATGTATACACCCGGCGCTTCGGTAAAAGCGGGAAGTGCTTGGATAGACTCAATGTTTTGAGTAATTGTGGCAATTTGTGTTGTGTTGTCTAGTGCGCGATTCGTTATTGCATTAGGGTGCGCTTCTGCAGGAGCATTAGCTGAACTGGAGTTATCGGTGGAACTGGAGTTATCAGCCGAACTGCTGGTTGTGCTTGTTGCGACTGGTGGTGTAGCTTTTTGCGGCGTGGGCAAGCAACCCGGCAAACACCCAAACGCAAGCGTCAGCGCAAGCAGTAATGCAGCAAGAAAACGAACTTCGCAGCGCTTCGACGGCATGCAGAATACCTCCGATACAGGCAGTATGCTTTTTAATTAAAGAGGTATTCTATCGTTTGTCGTAATATGAAGCATCTAGAATTTGTTTGTAGTTCTATGTTTGGTAATGTTTTAAAGCGTTTGGGTTTTGCGCATAGCCGAATTCAGAGGAGAGGGTCATGTTCACAATAGGATGTCATTTGTCTAGCGCGAAAGGGTATAGTCAAATGGCAAAAGATGCTTTATCTATTGAGGCTAATACTTTTCAGTTTTTTACGCGCAACCCTCGTGGTGGCAAGGCAAAACCTATAGATCCCGCAGATGTTGCGTCGTTTAACGCGCTTGCGCAAGAGGCAGGCATAACTTGTTTTCTGGCTCATGCGCCCTACACCTTGAATCCCGCATCAAAAAAGCCCGAAACCCGCGAATTTGCGCTTGAAGTGTTGGCTGACGATTTGCAGCGTATGGAAGCTACACCATGTCAAATGTATAACATGCACCCGGGATGCCACGTGGGGCAGGGAGCCGATGTGGGGATTCGCCTGATTGCCGATGCGCTGAATAAGGTTTTGCGCCCAGAGCAAACTACGTTGTTATTGCTGGAAACTATGGCAGGAAAAGGCAGCGAAGTTGGTGCTACTTTTACTGAATTGGCGCAAATAATTGCTCAGGTTGAATTAAGTGATCATGTGGGAGTTTGCTTGGATACGTGTCATGTTTGGGATGGTGGTTATAACATTGCACACTTAGATGACGTGCTAGAGGAATTCGACAGAATTGTAGGTTTGGACCGCCTGCACGCCATACATTTAAACGATTCAAAAAACATTTGCGGAGCGCACAAAGACCGTCACGCTAGAATTGGCGAAGGAGAGATAGGCTTTGAAGTTCTTACGGCAGTTATAAACCATGAAGCGCTGCGCAGTCTGCCGTTTTTTCTAGAAACTCCGCAAGATAATTTGTCGGGTTGGGCGGCGGAGATAGCGGCGCTGAAAGCTGCGCGGCTATAAACAAAAGCGGACGGAGCGTTAATGTCATTTCTTTTAGGTTGCGAGAAAGCTACGGTTGATTTTCCGACAAAGCGCGTTTTTGAGAACGTGTCTGTTGGGGTAAATACAGGCGATCGTATTGGCATAGTTGGGCGCAACGGCGATGGAAAATCTACACTTTTGGGACTATTGGCGGGCAATGTGCAGCCCGACAGTGGTAGGGAGGTGCGAACGCACGGCATAAGTGTGGGCGTGCTTGGTCAAAGCGATTCGCTAGCGGCTGATGCAACTGTAGAACAGGTGGTTTTGGGAGATATTCCTGAATATGTGTGGGCTGCCAGTAGCCGCATACGCGGAGTACTTTCAGGGCTTCTATCCGACATAGATCCGCAGCAGCATATTAAAGAGCTATCTGGTGGTCAGCGTCGCCGTGCAGATTTAGCGCGCTTGCTGGTAGGCGAGTGGGATGTGTTAATGCTAGACGAGCCTACAAACCATTTAGATATGCGCGCTATTACGTGGTTGGCTGGGCATCTGCGCACTCGCTGGCGCAGCGGTCAAGGGGCGCTTTTGGTGGTCACGCACGACCGCTGGTTTTTAGATGAAGTGGCTACGCAAATGTGGGAAGTGCATGATGGCACTATAGAGCCGTTTGAGGGCGGTTTTTCTGCGTACATAATGCAGCGAGTTGAACGTGAAAGAATAGCTGCGCAAGCAGAAGCAAAACGACAGAATATGTTGCGTCGTGAATTGGCATGGCTATCGCGCGGTGCGCGCGCTCGTGCAACTAAGCCAAAATTTCATGTGGCTGCTGCACGTGCCTTAATTGCCGATGTGCCGCCTTTGCGCAATCAGCTAGAACTGAAGCGCATGGCAATGGCGCGCCTTGGAAAGCAAGTGGTAGATTTAGAGGATGTAACTGTTCAATTTTGCGAAGGCGAAGGCGAAGACAACGCGGCGCGGTGTGTGCTTGACGATATAACGTGGATGATAGGTCCGGGCGATCGCTACGGAATTGTGGGAGAAAATGGTGCGGGCAAAACAACATTACTGCAAGTGATTCAGGGCGAATTGCAGCCCAGCAGCGGTCGTATAAAAATAGGGCAGACCGTGCGCTTTGCTGTACTTTCGCAGCATTTAGATGAGCTTGCATCTCTTGGTAGTGATAGAGTGCGTGAAGTTATAAGTAGATATTCCCGCCGCATTATGTTAGATGGCAGAGAACAATCGCCAGCTCAGCTATTAGAGCGCCTAGAGTTTTCCAAAGCCGATTTGAATGAACCGATATGCGATTTGTCGGGCGGTCAAAAGCGCAGGCTGGCTTTGATGCTTATTTTGCTAGATCAGCCAAACGTGCTTATATTAGACGAACCCGGTAACGACCTAGATACTGACATGTTGGCTGCTGTAGAAAGTCTGCTGGATGGATGGCCGGGCACTTTGCTGCTTGTAACGCACGACAGGTATTTAATGGAGCGCGTAACCGATCATCAGTTTGCGCTGATAGATGGCAAGTTGCGCCATCTTCCCGGTGGTATTGATGAATATCTGCAAATTACGGAAAACCTTTCAGAGAGTTCCGGGGGTTTCGGTGCTCCTTTCGGGAATGCTCAGTCGCTCAAACAGTCCTCGGCGCAAAGCGCCTGCGGAACTCGCTTTGTGAGCACACCTGAAACGAGCGCTGAAGTTGATACTGTCGCTGATAAGAAACTATCGGGTGGTCAACAGCGCAAACTGCGTAAGCTTATGACTTCCAACGAGGGAAAAATAGATACACTTCGCAAGAAAATAGCTTCCAAACAAGAGGAACTGGCGCAAGCCGACCCAACCGATTATCAACTGCTAAGTGCAATTCAGGAAGAAATAGCAGACTTTGAAAAATCAATTGAGCAGCTAGAACTGGAATGGTTCGATGCTGCCGAAAGGCTAGGGCAATGACGCAAGCGTATCGCACAATACAAGGTTTTGCCGAGGCGGAAATTGTAGAGAAAAAATCACGCTTCATAGCGCAGCTAGCACCAGTTTCAACTGAAGATGAAGCGTTGGCATTTCTTGAAAGCGTTCGTACTAAGCATGCGCAAGCCAGACATAACGTATATGCCTATATTGTGCGGGGCGTGGGTGGTGCATCTGAGCGTGTGCGATATTCAGATGATGGAGAACCTAGCGGTACATCTGGTATGCCTACTTTGAATGTTTTGCGTCATGCAGAGCTTACAGACATTATTTGCGTAACAACGCGTTATTTTGGCGGCACGCTGCTTGGTACAGGTGGTCTTGTGCGTGCGTATTCAGGGGCAGTACAAGCGGCAGTTGATATGGCGCAAGTTGTTACCATATCGCAATGTATCGATGTGTCTTTGTGCGTTCCGTACTCACAATACGAGCAAGTGCTGCGTGCGGTGCAGCCCACAGGGGCGAAACTTCAAGACAGTAATTTTGCTCAGGATGTGGCTTTGAAATTCAGAGCGCTTGCCGGCAACCAGCAAGCGCTTATAGATAAACTTATAGAAATTACGAAGGGTCAGTCCGAAATATCGGAATCTGACCCTTTTGAAGCGGCGTTTTAGCGCTTGTTGAAAGGCTCTATGGTGGCAGGCATTCCGTCCTTGCCATAGATTATTGCCGGTTCGCCTTCTACTAATGGGCGGAAGTATTCAAGTGCATCTTCAGTTATGCCTTGATAGTCGGGCAGTATCCAATCGGTCGGGAATGCTTTTACATAATTCGCGAACTCGCTTGCAGGTCCTGCGAAAAATTCTGCATTGTAAGACTCAATCATTTGGCAGCTGCCGCCCGAACATTCCATTTTGCGTGCGTTACCGCGCTTTACGCCTACAACTTGCGCAGTAAACTCTGGGTTTGCCGAACGCATATGTGCGCTCATGCCAAGTTCGTAAGCTTCGGTCACATCTATTTTCGATTGCGCGAAATTTGAAGACCGTGCTGCGCGCGAAAGGTCTTGCACTACGCCGCGCGGAGCAATGCCAGCATCGATTATCATTTGCTTTAGTGTTTGTGCAGCACCACCTAACACAGCATGCGCGAAACCATCATTTGCAGTATCGCCCGCAGAGATGTAGGTGCCATCGGCATAATGTGCGCCTTCGCTAACCACTATATAGCACGAGCCGACCTCATCCATCTTCTTTTGCACCTGCGCTAAGAACTTTTCGCGGTCAAAGTCTACTTCGGGCAGCACCAACAAATCTACATCGCCAGTTAAACAGCAGCTTGCAGCTAACCAGCCAGCATCGCGACCCATGGTTTCAAGCACAAATACCTCGGGGCGCGTGTAGGCATCATAATCTAAGCGTGTGGCATGCGTTACTAGACAAGCCAGCTTAGCGGCACTTGGGAAGCCGGGGCAGTGGTCTACAGGCACTAGGTCGTTATCAACAGTTTTCGGAATACCAACGAAGCGCTTCTTGCTGTTGTGCGCGGCGGCATATTCTGAAAGTGCATCTACTGTGTCCATAGAATCGTTGCCGCCGATATAAAACATTACGTCTATATCATTTTTGTCCATTATGGTTAACAGGCGCTCGAAATCGGCTGGATTGTCGCGCTTTAACTTATAGCGGCAAGTACCAAGCGCGCTTGATGGAGTTTGGCGCAGTAATTCAATTTCTGCTCCTGAAAGATTGGTCAGATCGTAAAGTTTCTCTTCAAGCACGCCCTCTATGCCGTGAATGCCACCATATACGTGGTCATATATTGGGTTTAGCTGATTTGCGCGCACAACGCCTGCCAGTGAAGCATTTATAACAGCAGTTGGTCCTCCAGATTGCGCCACCAAACAATTGCCCATTTCGAACTCCTTTTCCGTTTAGAAAGTTATGTTGAAAGCGTATCACACATCGTTAGGCATCGCTTACGTTTGATCGGTTATATGAATGTTAAGATTGAGTGCATCCGTTGTTGGTTTGCTTATTAGTGGTTGTTTATATATAAAACACAAAAACTACATATTTCTAAAAAATTTTTCTTGACCAAGGGCGTACTTTTAAGTATTTTAGTGCGTTGCTGCAATTTTCAGTTCCAAAGGAATTTTGAAGGGGGATCAGCTTCGTGGCAAAGCTAAAAAAATCACCTACTACCAGCAATTACAGAGATCGACGCAGTTTCGCAAAGATCCAAGATGTAATGGATCTTCCGAATCTTATCGGTATCCAAACAGAAAGTTTTAAGCATTTCCAAACGGAAGGCATTACGCAAGCTTTCAACGATATTGCTCCAATTGAGAACAGCACTAAAGATATGGCGCTCGAATTCGGCGAACACGAGTTCGAAGAGCCGAAGTATACGGTTGATGAATGCAAGGAAAAAGATGTCAGCTACCAAGCTGCTCTTCGCGCAAATGTGCGTTTCATTAATCGCGAAACAGGTGTTATTGAAGAACAAAAGGTGTTCATGGGCGATTTTCCGCTTATGACTCCGCGTGGTACGTTCATCATAAACGGCACCGAGCGCGTAGTGGTAAGTCAGCTAGTGCGTAGCCCGGGTGTTTATTTTGGAAGTGAGCGCGATAAGACTTCTGACAAGACTATATATAACGCTAAGGTTATTCCTAGCCGCGGTGCTTGGCTAGAATTTGAAACCGATAAGCGCGATGTGCTGTCGGTTCGTATTGACCGTAAGCGTAAGCAGCCTGCCACGCTGTTGGTGCGCGCACTTGGACTAGCCGAGACGAACGAAGAGATAATCGATCTTCTTGGCGATTCTGAAATGCTGCGCCGCACCCTAGAGCGTGACCCAGCTACTACCCGCGAGGAAAGCCTAATTGAGCTTTACAAGCGCTTCCGTCCGGGCGAGCCGCCTACAATTGATTCAGCTCGCACGCTGTTAGATGGCTTGTTCTTTAATCCGCAGCGTTACGATTTGGCGAAGGTGGGTCGCTACAAGATAGATAAAAAGCTGGGCGAAAATCCTGAATCGGCTGAGTCTTCCACGCTTACGCGCGAAGATATTGTGCGCACAATGCGCTACATAATTGCGCTTCATGCAGGCGAAGAAGGTTATCAGGTTGACGATATTGACCATTTTGGTAACCGCCGTATCCGCACTGTGGGCGAACTGATTCAAAATCAGTTCCGTATTGGTCTTTCACGCATGGAGCGCGTGGTGCGCGAGCGCATGAGCATGCAAGAGCCTGAAGAAATCACTCCGCAAAGCCTTGTGAATATTCGTCCAATTGTGGCAGCTATCAAGGAGTTTTTCGGATCTTCGCAGCTGTCTCAGTTCATGGATCAAACAAATCCTGCTGCCGGCATTACGCATAAGCGCCGCCTGTCGGCTTTGGGTCCGGGCGGTTTGTCGCGCGAACGCGCAGGCTTTGAAGTGCGCGACGTGCATACTTCTCACTATGGTCGCATGTGCCCAATTGAGACGCCTGAAGGTCCAAACATTGGTCTGATTGGTTCGCTGGCGGCATATGCGCGCGTTAATCCGTTTGGTTTTATTGAAAGTCCGTATCGCCGTGTGGTCGATGGCAAAGTAACAGATGATGTAGATTATCTTACGGCTGACGAGGAAGAAAACTACGTTATTGCGCAGGCTAACGATCCATTCGATCCTAAAACGCGCGAGTTCGGCACATACGATAAAGACGGTAATTGGCATCCCAGCGCTCGTATTCTCTGTCGTACAAAGAATGCTGCTGGTGAATTTGGCGAACCTGATGAAGTTCCGCCTACACAAGTTGATTATATGGACGTTTCTCCGCGCCAGATGACTAGTGTGGCTACGTCTCTTATTCCATTCCTCGAACACGACGATGCTAACCGTGCGTTGATGGGTTCAAACATGCAGCGTCAGGCTGTGCCGCTGCTGCGTACCGAAGCACCGCTTGTTGGTACTGGCATTGAGCATCGCATCGCGGTTGACTCTGGCGAGATATTAGTCGCGCAGAATTCCGGCGTGGTTGACTATGTGGATGGTCAGACCATCATCATAGAGACAGACGATGGGGAATACGACGAATATCTAATTCCTAAATTCCAGCGCTCTAACCAGTCTGGCTGCATTAACCATAAGCCCATTGTTCGCCCCGGCGACAGAGTGGAAGTGGGAGATGTTTTAGCTGATGGTCCAAGCTGCGATCATGGCGAGTTAGCGCTGGGCGCAAATCTGATGGTTGCCTACATGCCGTGGGAAGGTTACAACTACGAGGACGCTATTATCGTATCCGAGCGCGTGGTTTCCGAAGACCTGCTTACCAGCATTCAGATAGCCGAATACGAGGTTGATGCCCGCGAAACAAAGTTGGGCGACGAGGAAATAACGCGCGAAATACCGAATATCTCTGACGATATGATTACCGACCTTGATGCCGACGGCATAATTCGCGTAGGTGCCGAGGTTGGTCCGGGCGATGTCTTGGTCGGCAAAGTTACTCCGAAGGGTGAAACCGAGCTTACCGCTGAAGAGCGCCTGCTGCGTGCTATATTTGGCGAAAAGGCACGCGAAGTGCGCGATACATCTTTGAAGGTGCCGCACGGTGCGGGTGGTCGCGTTATTGGCATTTTGCGTTTCAGCCGCGAAGCTGGCGACGATTTGCCGCCGCAAGTTAAAGATCTGGTGCGTGTCTATGTTGCTCAAAAGCGTAAGGTGCAACAGGGCGACAAGCTTTCCGGTCGTCACGGTAACAAGGGTGTTATCAGCCGCGTGCTTCCTGTGGAAGACATGCCTTACTTGGCTGATGGTACGCCTATCGACGTAATCCTGAATCCGCTGGGCGTTCCTAGCCGTATGAATGTGGGTCAGCTGCTTGAGAATCACTTGGGTTGGGCTGCGAAGTGGGGCTGGTCTGACGACGCTGAAACCGATGACGTGGTGGAAGGTCCCATGTTTGTTGCCACGCCTGTGTTTGACGGTGCCACTGAAGACGAAATTTCAGATGCTATTGTGAAGGCTAATCGCAACCTAATAAATATGAACCATAAGAAGTATGGCGAAATGGCGCGCGACGAAATGGTGCCGCAACTTACTCCTACCGGTAAGACTTGGCTATACGATGGTCGTACAGGCGAGAAATTCCGCGAACCTATTACTGTGGGTGCTACATACATTCTTAAACTCGGTCATATGGTTGACGATAAGATTCATGCACGCTCTACTGGTCCTTACAGTCTTATCACCCAGCAGCCGCTAGGCGGCAAGGCGCAGTTCGGCGGTCAGCGCTTCGGCGAAATGGAAGTGTGGGCGCTCTACGCTTACGGCGCAAGCAATGTGTTGCAAGAGATTCTAACTGTGAAATCTGACGACACGGCAGGTCGTGTAAAGAGCTACGAAGCCATTGTGAAAGGCGAAAATATTCCGGCTCCTGAAGTGCCTGAGTCGTTCAAGGTTTTGGTAAAGGAAATGAAGAGCCTTTGCTTGAATGTTGAACTTGAAGGTGCGCTCGGCGCAAGCGATGTAAATATTGACGGTGACGAGGGCGACGAAGATCGTGCTATTTACGAGGCTTTGGCATCGGGTGCCCGCGAAACCGAGAAGCAAGAGAGCAACGCTATAGACGATATAGCTGCTGAACTTGGTGAACTTATGAGTGATATCGACCGCGACAACACAGCCGATTTATTGATTGATGATGGAGATACGCTGATAGGCGCCGATTTAGGCACCAGCGCACCTGTGAACAATAATTCCGCAGAAGCATTGGACAACCTTGCTAATGAGTTGATCGGTTCCAATGAAGAGAAAGGAGCCGAATAATGGCGAACACCGAATACGATGTGCGCAATTTCGATGCGCTTCGCATATCCCTTGCAAGTGCTGAAGATGTACGTAGCTGGTCGCGTGGTGAAGTTAAAAAGCCAGAGACTATTAACTATCGTACTTTGAAGCCTGAAAAAGATGGTCTTTACTGCGAGAAGATATTTGGTCCTACGAAAGACTGGGAATGCGCGTGCGGTAAATACAAGCGCGTTCGTTTCCGCGGCATTGTGTGCGAACGCTGCGGTGTTGAAGTTACGCGTTCAAAGGTTCGTCGCGAACGCATGGGTCATATAGAACTGGCAGCGCCGGTAAGTCATATCTGGTATTTCAAAGGGTCCCCTTCGCGTCTAGGTTATCTTCTAGACATTCCGCCGAAGGAATTGGAGAAAGTCCTTTATTTCGCTAGCTCAATTATTACCAGTGTAGATAAGGAAGCGCGCGAAGAAGATGCAGATGAGCTGCGTGATGAACTTGCGGCTGACTTAGAGGAAATTGACGCTGAGCGCGACAGGTTGATAGAGGCTACACGTAAGCTTTCTACCGACTATGTGCCCGAGGATGACGATTTTATCGACTATGCCGACGATGACGATCGTTTAACCCCCGAAGAGGTTAATCAAGAAATTGCCGACATTTACGAGGAATTTAACGAGCGCAAGGCGCTGCGTGCCGATGCGCTAGATGAATTTATGCGTATAGAGCCGAAGCAGCTTGTGCCAGATGAGGCTCTTTATCGCGAAATGCGCGCGAACTATAGCGATTACTTTACTGGCGGCATGGGTGCTGAGGCTGTCCGCGATTTGCTAGATCAGATAGATTTGGAAGCCACGGCAGAAGAGTTGCGCGAAGTTATAAGCACCGGTAAGGGTCAAAAGCGCGTTAAGGCTACAAAACGCTTGAAGGTGGTAGATGCGTTCCTGAAGAGCGACAATAGTCCCACCGATATGATTTTAGATGTAGTGCCGGTTATACCGCCCGATCTGCGTCCAATGGTGCAGTTGGATGGTGGTCGTTTCGCTACTTCAGACCTAAACGATTTATATCGTCGCGTAATTAATCGCAACAATCGTTTGAAGCGTCTGCTCGATTTGGGCGCACCTGAAATTATCGTTAACAACGAAAAGCGCATGCTGCAGGAAGCGGTTGACAGTTTGTTTGATAACGGTCGTCGTGGTCGCCCGGTTACAGGTCCCGGTAATCGTCCGTTGAAGTCGATTAGCGATATGCTAAAGGGCAAGCAAGGTCGTTTCCGCCAGAACTTGTTGGGCAAGCGCGTTGACTATTCAGGTCGTTCGGTTATTGTTGTTGGTCCGCAGCTGAAACTGCATCAATGTGGTCTGCCTAGTCAGATGGCATTAGAGCTGTTCAAGCCTTTTGTTATAAAGCGTTTGGTCGAGCTTGAATATGCGAACAATATTAAAGATGCGAAGCGCAAGGTAGATCGCGGAGCAAGCCGCGTATGGGACGTGCTTGAGGAAGTTATCGCAGATCATCCGGTACTTTTGAACCGCGCACCAACCCTGCACCGCTTGGGCATTCAGGCTTTCGAGCCAGTGCTTGTTGAAGGTAAAGCAATTCGTCTGCACCCGCTTGTTTGTACTGCGTTTAATGCCGACTTCGACGGCGACCAAATGGCTGTACATGTGCCGCTTGGTGCCGAGGCGCAGGCTGAGGCTCGCGTTCTTATGCTGTCTTCAAACAACATAAAGTCTCCGGCACACGGTCGCCCGCTTACCGTACCTACGCAGGACATGATTATCGGTTTGTATTACCTGACAGCTGCACGTGATGGCTTTGAGGGCGAAGGGCGCGTATTTACCGACATAGATGATGCAATGCGTGCATACGATGCGCGTGCCGACCTAGATTTGCAGGCTAAGATTAAAGTGCGTCTTCGTGTACCTTGCCAAGTTGCTACTAGCTATGGTGTTTATGAGGAACACAAGGCAGGCGATCGTATAGAAACCACGGTTGGACGCATTATTTTCAATGATGTTCTGCCGCCAGATTACGCTTTCTTGAACTACGAAATGAACAAGAAGGAAATTAGCCGTCTGGTAGAGGATGTTTGTAACACCTATGAACTTTCTGAGTTGCCTCCAATTTTGGATGGTTTGAAAGATGCTGGTTTCCACTACGCTACACGTGCTGGTGTTACCGTATCTGTGTACGACGCTACTATCCCGCCTAACAAAGGTGAAATACTTGCGAAGGCCGATGCTAAGGTAGCTGCTATAGATGAAGACTACGAACTAGGTCTTGTTAGCGACGAGGAACGTCATAAGCAGGTTGTAGACATTTGGAATGAAGCCAACGAAGAAGTTGGCGATGCCATGGCTGAAAACTTTGACAAGTTTAATCCTATTTACATGATGGCTTTCTCGGGTGCCCGCGGTAATATCAAGCAGATTCGTCAGTTGGCTGGTATGCGTGGTCTTATGTCTGACCCGAAAGGCGAAATTATTGACCGTCCTATTAAGGCAAACTTCCGCGAAGGCTTGTCGGTGTTGGAGTACTTTATTTCTACGCATGGCGCTCGTAAGGGTTTGGCTGACACGGCGCTTCGTACTGCCGACTCTGGTTATCTGACTCGCCGTCTGGTTGACGTTGCGCAAGATGTTATTGTTCGCGAAATAGACTGCCATACTCATGAGGGTGTACCTTATGCGCTAGAGACTGAAAAGGGCGAACTTGACGAGAACCTGATTGGGCGTTGTATATTAGAACCTGTTACTGGCAAAAATGGCGAAGTTTTGATGGATGCTGGCGACTATATAACTTCCATGCAGCAGCTTCGCAATATGCAAAGCGCTGGTATCACAGAAGTTATAATTCGCACAATAATGACTTGCCATGCTGAACATGGCGTTTGCCAGAAATGCTATGGTTGGGATTTGGCAACTGGTCGTCCAGTTAATATAGGTACTGCTGTCGGCATTATTGCTGCGCAGTCTATTGGTGAGCCCGGTACGCAGCTAACGATGCGCACGTTCCACACCGGCGGCGTTGCTGGTGAAGACATCACCCATGGTCTTCCCCGTGTTCAAGAGCTTTTCGAAGCGCGTAAGCCTAAGGGTCAGGCTGTGCTTGCGGAAATATCCGGCACTTTGCAAATAGGTGGCGATAAGTCATCTAAGGTGCTTACAATCCATGACCAAGAGGGTAATCTGCGCGAATACGTAGTATCAGCGCGCGTTACTATGATGCCCGGTGTGGTAGATGGTTGTGAAGTTCATATAGGGCAGCAGCTTACAAAGGGTTCTATTAATCCGCACGACTTGCTGCGTTTGACCGACCCGAATACCACGCTTCGCTATATTGTCGGACAGGTTCAAGGTGTTTATGTCAGCCAAGGCGTTGATATTAACGACAAGCATATTGAAGTTATTGCGCGCCAGATGCTTCGCAAGGTAGCGGTATTAGATGCGGGCGATTCTAACCTATTGCCGGGCGGACAAGTTAATCGTTTTGAATTTGAGAAAGTTGCAAACGATCTTATTGCGGAAGGGAAAGAGCCGCCTATAGGTCAGCCGCTTCTGCTCGGTATTACAAAGGCATCACTGGCGACTGATTCGTGGTTGTCAGCTGCATCGTTCCAAGAAACTACCAAGGTTCTAACCGACGCTGCCATAGAGGGCAAGACTGATCATTTGGCTGGCTTAAAAGAGAATGTAATTATTGGCAAACCCATACCTGCTGGTACCGGACTTACGCGTTATCGCAATGTGGGAATTACATATAAGGGGCAACCTGTTGAATCGGCAGATGGCGATGTTTTGCCAGAATATGCTCCAGAGGCGCTTCGTGAAATAGAAGACTTACTGCCGCATCCTCAAGATTGGTCTTTAGATGGCGATGGTTTCTTTAACACTACAGGCAGCTACGGTAGCTATCTGAATGCTTTAAGCATGGGTAGTCGCAGACATAATCTGACCGACGAGCAGGCGCGTCTTTATATATTTGACGATTTGGGAGTGTCTCAGCGCTGGGCTAATAAGTTTAGCGAGGCCGGTATAGAAACAGTTGCCGATCTTTTGGGTCATACCGAAGATGATCTTCTGCGCATAGAGGGAATAGGCGTTAAGGCTATTGAGGAATTGAAAGAGGGTCTAGAAGAGCGCGGGCTTATGCACGTGATAGAAGATGACCTGTCTGCCACAAGCGATGATATGTCACAGCTGCTAGACATGGTGTTTAGCCCTGACGATACTATTCTGATAGGTGGAGATGAGCCGCCGCGTTTCAACAATGAAGGCGAAGAAATGCTAGGCGAGGCTTTGCCGCCGCGCAGTTATCAGCGAAACCTTGAAGAGCTTGATGCGCTGCTCGGGGCTGTTGAAGGGCTTGGATTTGGCATAACCGATGTCGAAGCTGAAGCTAATAGTGCTGATGCCGATAATGAAGGCGATAATGAATAGTAGCAAGATATATATTGCCGAAGGCGAGGTGCCGCCCTTATCTCAGATAGGGGCGGCACTTGATTGTCTGGCTGCCACCATAGAGTCGCGTAAAAGCGAAGGTCGGGAAAGCAGCTATACACGAATACTGCTTCAAGGGAAATTGGACGATTTATGCAAGAAAGTATCTGAGGAAGCGGCAGAAGCGGGGCTTGCTGCCAAGGAAGCTGAGATGCTTAATGTGTATTCTAATGATGAGGCTATAATTGACTTTGCTGTGGATCATTTGCGTTATGAGGCAGCTGATATTGTGTATCATCTAATGGTTTTGCTTTCGCGCTTCAATATATCTATGGATGAATTTGCAGCGGAATTGAACGAGCGCATGACCGACGAAGAGCGACCTAGTGGGGCAGCTCGTCTTGTTGAGGGTCATATTAAGCGAGGGAAATAGTATGGCAAGGTTATTTGGAACCGACGGTGTACGAGGCGTTGCTAACGTCGAACTTACTAATAAGATCGCCTATTATTTAGGTCAGGCGGCTGTTAAGTTTTTAGGAAAGACAATAGTTGTCGGCAAGGATACGCGCCTTTCTGGTGATATGCTTGAAGCGGCTATGGTAGCAGGCATAACAAGCGCTGGGGGTAGTGCATTGCTAGCCGGCGTTATTCCTACACCGGGTGTGGCACTTCTAGTGCGAGAGCTTAATGCTGCAGGTGGTGCTGTAATTTCTGCATCTCATAATCCTCCGGAGTATAACGGCATTAAACTTTTCGACGCAAAAGGCTTTAAGTTGCCCGATGCATTGGAAGACGAAATAGAGCAGTTCATCACTTCTGGTGGTCTTGAAGGCGAAATTGCAGTTTCGTGTGCTGAAGGAAGCCCTGATGCGGCTATGCCGTCAGGATCTGAGTTAGGCGTGGCTATAGAAGTTGAAAATGCATGCGATATTTATATTGATCATGCAGTGCGCTCTATCGAAAAGCAGGGGATTAATTTTGAAGGCATGACTATTGCTCTTGATACGGGTCATGGTGCCTCTTCTCTTACGAGTCCTGTTGCGCTTGAGCGTCTTGGTGCCGATGTAATAGTCATTAACGATGATTACGATGGTACCGATATAAATGTTGAATGCGGATCTACGCATTTAGAGCCGATAAAGCAGCTTGTACGCGACACAGGCGCTGACATTGGTATTGCACATGATGGAGATGCCGACAGAGTTATGATGGTTACGCCTAAAGGTATCGAAATAGATGGCGATATTGTAGAAGCGGTTATAGCGCTAGATATGAAGCGTCGAGGTGCTCTTGCTAAAAATACAGTGGTTAGTACAGTTATGTGCAATCTTGGCTTCGTTCATGCAATGCGCGACGCAGGTATAGATGTCATTCAAACAAAAGTTGGCGATAGGTATGTGCTAGAAGAGATGCGCGCTAATGGGTACTCTATTGGTGGCGAACAGTCGGGGCATATGATATTGCTTGAGCACAACTCAACTGGCGATGGGCTTATGACAGCAGTACAATTCCTTGCAGCTGTAAAACGCATTGGTGGTACTTTTGAAGAAGCTGTCAGTGTTATGAAAAAATTTCCTCAGGAACTAATCAACGTTAATGTTGCTGATAAACATGCTGTTAGCGCAGATGAAAGCGTTGCTGCAGCTGTGAAAATTGCTGAGGATGAACTTGGTGACAATGGGCGAGTGCTGCTGCGTCCTAGCGGTACTGAACCTGTTGTGCGTGTCATGGTAGAGGCCGCAGATGAATCGGTTGCAAAGCACATAGCTGAACAAGTTGCTCAGGCGGTTCGTGCGGTTTAATCCTGATGCATAAAAATCGGAAGAGGTTACGTTCAGAAGCTACGCAGCCTTCACTCCGTCTTTCCGATTTCACTAATGCAAAATAGAATCGAAGGAGGGTTACGTTCAGAAGCTTCGCAGCCCTCACTTCACCCTCCTTCGATTATTAATATGAAAAGCTAGTGTGTTATTTGCCGAATAATCTGCTAAAGAAGCCTGTCTTTTCGGTCGGAATAACAATCTGATTGTCTTCCTGTGGTTTCTCGAAGAAGGTTTCCGGCGAATCATAAAGCACTTTATCTTTGTCGTGTGCCGCCTTTGCATGGCGCGCTACAGCTTTCGCAACAGGCTCGGGGCGCGGAGTATTATCAACTAGCTTTTGAAGCAACTCTGCATCTATAGGCATGGTGGTTGCAGCTTGTGTAGAGTTCGCCTGTTTATTGGGCGATTTTATTCCGTAGCCAAACGCTTGCTCTTGCTTCTGTTCCTGCTCCTGCTCTTTGGGCAAAACGGGGATAGTTTTCGTTTGGGCAGAGGAGACGGGCGCATCTTGTAGGTTAGGCACTATTGGTGCTGTTGTTTCTATTGCTGGCAAATCTTCCGGCTTTAATTTCTTTTTCTTTTTCGATTGGTGTTGCCGTGCAGTCATGCATGGGCTATCTGCAATACTGGATGCTCTAGCAAACGCATCTAACTCGGCTGTAGCCAAATTCATCTTTTGTGCTTCTCCTATAAGGAATGCTTGCGCATCGAATAAAACTGGCATTCCGGTTTGCGGGTCTTCGGGCGCAAAGAAGCGCAAAGGAGTATATTCTTTGTTGGGTAGCAGGTCGCGTAATTTTGCAGTATCAGCCATGCATGTGCCAATATAACCTATAACTTCTTGGCGTAGACGCTCGTTAGTAATAGGCCAAGCTATCTCAACTCGTTTGTCCATATTGCGCGTCATAAGATCTGCACTAGACATATAAATGCGTGCATCTGCATCTAGCGGTCCGAAGCAATAAATGCGGCTGTGCTCTAAAAGACGACCAACTATGCTTACTACGCAAACATTTCCAGTGTAGTCGGCAAGTCCGGGTACGATGCATGATATGCCTCTAACCAGCAGAGTGCATTTCACGCCTGCCTGTGAAGCTTCAACTATTTTTTCAATTACTTCCAAATCGGTTATTGAATTGGTCTTGAAAAATAGCCCACTTGGCAATCCTTGTTTGTGGCGTTCTATCTGCTCGTCTATGCCGTCTAAAATATGCTGTTTTATCATTAGGGGCGCTACCCATAAGGTTTTATACTCGTCGCTTAAGCACTCTAGGGCTAAGTTGCGGAAGAACATCGTAGCGTCTTCGCCGATTTGAGGATCGGCTGTCATGAAAGAGAAGTCAGTGTAGAGCGCAGCGGTTTTCTCGTTGTAGTTGCCGGTGCCAAGTTGAGTAATATGCTGTAATCCATCTGGAGTTTGACGAGTTATGCAGCATATTTTTGAATGCACTTTTAATTCACGGAAGCCGTATAGCACTTTACATCCAGCTTGTTCAAAGCGCTGCGACCACTCTATATTGTTCGATTCGTCGAAGCGTGCGCGCAGTTCGAATACGGCGGTTACTTCTTTACCTGCTTCAGCCGCGGCTATAAGCGCTTCTGCCATTCGCGACTGTTTTGCCAGTCTGTATAGCGTTATTTTTATGGAAACAACTGCAGGATCAACTGCCGCTTCGCGCAACAACATATCTAGCGAATCCATGCTTTCATATGGATACGAAACCAATATATCGCGCTCGACAATTTGGTTGATTACAGAGCGTTTGCGGTCTAGGCAAGCAGGCCATGCAGGTGTAAATGGCTCATATGTAAGTTGGCTGCGTTTCTGGCTATCAATGTATTTGCGCAAATCATAAACATAACTCATGTCTAGCGGTACAGCCGACACAAACGTTTGATAGCTTTTTAGTTGCAAGCGCTCTAGTAATTCGCGCTTTACCGTTGTAGACAATTCGCGGTGGCTTTCCAGACGCACAGGAGCCAATCTAGCGCGCCTCTTTAGGATGCGCTTCATCTGCTCACGATAATCTTCACCCTGCTCTTCACTACCTTCGGCGGCATCTAAATCGGCGTTGCGTGTAACGCAGATGACGTTTGTGTGCTTCACCTTGTACATGTTGAAAATTGCGGCAGCATTCATTTCTATAATCGACTCTAGCAACATGAACTGGCATCCCGCACCCGGCAATTTCACGATGCGTTCGCATTGACGCGGTAGTGGAATTATGCCAAGTGTAACGCCTTCTGCGCCACCCTTTTCTGTCTTGCTTTTCTTCTTACTTCCGTGTTCGTCAAGCCGCACCACTACATACAATGCGCCATTTTCCAAATGCGGAAATGGATGGTGAGCATTTATTATCTGTGGAGACAAAAACGGCATAATGTTATTTTGAAAATGCTCATCCAGAAAAGCGCGTTGCTCTTCGTCAATTTCGTGGTTTTCAACATTCAGTATGCCTTCTTTAAGCAACAATTGCTGAAGTTTATTGAAGCAATCTTCGTAATAGGGGTATAACTCGTGGCATCTTTTATATATGGCGCTTAATTGTTCTGCCGGTGTCATTCCTGACTTTTGGTCAATTATTGTCTTTTTCAAAAGTGAAAGGTCGGTAAGACTGCCAACGCGCACCATGAAAAACTCTTGCAGATTGCTCCAAAAAATACTTATGAAGCTAAGTCTTTCTAGCAGCGGTACGGTATCGTCAATCCCTTGGTCTAGAACTCTTTTGTTAAATTCTAGCCATGAAAGCTCACGGTTTTGCAGATAGGGCGCTGTTACATATAGTGACTTGCCATCTTCACTCATTTTGAAGCCTCCATTTAGATTTTGTGTATATCTACAAGTATAACGTCATGCCGTCAGAAATCGGCAAATTGAGCATCAGAAAAAGGTGTATACATAAATAAGTAGACACTCCTGCCCGAATTGTGCGGAACCTGAATGCTAATATGTTTAGCGCAAAATGGAAGGAGTACTCATGCTTGATACAGTAGATTTCAACATGCCGCAGCCTGATAAGCAGCAATATAAGGATGCTCATGATGAATTAATGGATAAACTTGTGGTTTTGCAACAGCGTGCAGTTGCAGAAGGGGCTGGGTTAGTGGTGCTGTTCGAAGGTTGGAATGGTGCCGGAAAAGGCTCACGCATATCTGACCTTATGTACAATTTAGACGCACGTGCAACTAGTGTATATGTCTCTCCCGATATTAATTCTCAGGAAGTAAAAGATTTTGTGGGACATAATAAGGGTGTTTCTGGCTTTTTCCCTATGATGCAGGAATATTGGAAAGCGCTAGGCGAGCGCGGGCATATCACATTTTATGATCGCGGCTGGTATACAAAGGCAATGCAGCTAATGATGGCGAAATCAGAGGCTGAATTGTTGCTTCCGCAGGGCGGCACACGGCATTATCTAGAGTCTATAAGCGACTTTGAGCGTCAACTGACGCGCGATGGTTATGTGGTCGTGAAATTCTTTGTACATGTGTCGAAAAAGGCACAAAAGAAACGCCTTGATAGATTGTATGACGATAAAGCTACTCGTTGGCGTGTGCCTGATAAAAAGCTGGCAAGTGTGAAAGATTATGAGAGCGCCTATAAGCTATACGATAGGCTTCTGGAAGGATCGAATTACGATTTTGCGCCATGGGTGTTGGTAAATGGCGAAGATAAGCGAAGTGCGAATTTGCTAATTGCGCGTACTTTAGTAGATGCACTAGAGAATGCACTTGCCCGCAAACAAGAGGCTGCAAATAAAGCGGCGGAGCAAACAGAAGCGCTGAAAACGAAAACTAAAGCTGCAATGGATGCGCAATCGGCAGGTGTGCAATCCGAAGAAAATGGTGTCAACCAAAAAGATGCTGAAGCGATTGCTATAGCTCAACATTCGTTTGCGCCGGCGCAGTCTCGTTTCGAAATAGTGGCAAATCATCCAACAGTAGACACTATGAAGCATAATTTAGTGCTACCTCAGAGCGAATACAAAAAAGAGCTAAAGCACTTGCAGTCTAAGCTGTTCAAACTTGAAAACCTTATGTTTCAGGCGCGTATTCCGTTAATTTTAATGTACGAGGGATGGGATGCAGCGGGTAAAGGTGGCAACATTAAGCGCGTTGCTCAGGCTTTGGATGCGCGTGCCTACACTATATTCCCAAGCCCCGCGCCTACAAAGCCTGAATTGGCGCATCCGCACTTGTGGCGCTATTGGACTCGTCTTCCGAAGGCAGGGCATGTGGGAATGTACGATCGTTCGTGGTATGGGCGCGTGCTAGTTGAGCGAGTAGAGGAAATAACGCCGCCGGATGCATGGGCTGCCGGATACGATGAAATAAACGAGTTTGAACACGATCTGGTTGATTGGGGCGCAATTTTGTTGAAGTTCTGGGTGGATGTAAGCCCCGAAGAGCAGCTAGCGCGTTTTGAAGCTAGGGCGGCAGACCCTGCAAAGCAGTGGAAAATAACGCCTGACGATTGGCGTAACCGCGAAAAGTATCCGCAATACAAAAGCGCAATAGATGACATGTTCCGTCTAACAAGTACAAGTTATGCGCCGTGGACGGTGCTGGAAAGCGACGATAAGCGCTATGCTCGCGTAAAGGCGCTGCGAATAATAGTTGGCGCATTAGAGGAGAGACTTAATTAGTGGTGTCAAACCAATATGAGCAATTATGATCTCGTACCAATAGCAGATGTGCTTATGGCAATGAGCGGCGGCGTGGACAGCACAGTTGCCGCATTTCTTCTTCTCAAAGAGGGCTATAAGACTGCAGGCGCTACAATGAAGTTGTTTGACGATCAATTAATTGGAGAAGATATAGAATCTGGTTGTTGTTCGCTTGATGATGTTATGGACGCTCGTAATGCCTGCACAAAGCTTGGTATTGAGCATTTTGTATTCAACATGAAAAAGCATTTCAAGCACGACGTTGTAGACAGGTTTTGTGATGCGTATATCTCGGGATTAACTCCGAATCCATGTATTGATTGCAATAGGTATCTCAAATTTGAGGCTTTGCAGCAGCGACGGCGGGAGCTGGGAGCTACTTATGTGGCAACAGGCCATTATGCGCGCCGGCATTTTGATGAAGCAACGGGGAAATGGCAACTTTTGCGCGCCACCGACAAGACCAAAGATCAGAGTTATGTGTTGTACCACTTAACTCAAGATGACCTTTCTCATATGTTGTTTCCCATTGGTCATTTAACTAAGAATCAAGTTAGAGAAATTGCTCATGAACAAAGGTTCAATAACGCAGATAAAAGCGAAAGCCAAGACATTTGTTTTATACCAAATGGAAACTATAAAGATTTTATTGAGCGATATAAGGAATTAAACGGGCGCGATTCGCTATTTCGACAGGGCGATATAGTGGACGTTGAAGGCAAAAAACTTGGATGCCACAACGGTCTTATAAATTACACGATTGGACAGCGGCGCGGTATAGGTATTGCAAGCAAAGAGCCGTTATATGTTTTGGAAAAGAATTTAGCCAACAATCAGCTTGTTGTTGCGCCGCAAAGCGCACTGTTTGAGAGTGAAGCTTATCTTAATGATGTGAACATAATTTCTGGCAATTACACTGAGAGAGCATTTGTTGGTGAAGTTAAGGCGGGATATAGGCAAGCCCCAGTGGCGGCGCGTATAGAGATTGCGAAAGATAGAACGGCGCATGTTCACTATGACGCGCCCCATATTCGTACTGCGCCCGGGCAGTCAATTGTGTTTTATGTTGGAGATTGCGTTGTTGGTGGCGGTGTTTGCTGTAACAAGAATTAAGGGTGTATAGAAAGATTAATTTATTGACTGGAAACCAATTTGTAAGTTATTGCAACAAGCTTATTACAACAAGCACGATTTGAAACAAGACGATATGAGTAGAGCATTGTGAGCCCCTGCTTCATGTTCGAAAGCAGACTTTATGCCAGAAGAGCTGGTTGATAAATCGCATGAAATGACAGGGGTAGCGGGCAGCGCTGAATCTGAGAATAGCAATAAGAATATAATTCCTTTCGAAATTGAAGCCCTAATTGCGGAAGATTATGACCTTTCAAAGCGCGAGCAAGAAATATTACATCTATTGCTTGCAGGTCATACTATGTCTGTAATCGCTGATAAGCTGTTTATTTCAAAGAATACGGTTAAGTCTCATTACTATCATATGTATCGCAAGCTTGGTGTGAATTCTAAGCAAGAAGTAATAGATATTCGTGATAAATATGTGTTGGAAAAACGTAACGAATAATGAATGCCGATCTGATTAATTAATTGTTTGCGCGGTGTTTAGCTTTCTGGTTGGGAAATTTTGTGCCAGATAAAGCCATAGCGCTTAGGCGGCATCTGCGCGGTTAAGCTTGTCGGCGCAGCGGCGCAGACGCTTAATTGTGGACTGGTCAATTTCTGTAAGTTGTTTGTTGTCGGTTCGCTGGCATTCTTCGGCTTTTAAGCATGCACGCAGGAATGATTCATCGTCTTCAGTTAGCATAGATGCTTCCCGTGCTGCGCTAAAACACGTGTCTATATCTGTAGAATCTCCTACGCGCCAAAGCAGAAGCCGCACTAATCTAGCTTGACCTATGAATTGTCTTGTTAATGAAACTTCTGCCATTGCTATTCCATTCGTTCGTTGTGCATTTTTATTCTTGGGGGTATATGAGCGTTTTTAAGATATGTACATGGGCATCGGAGTCGTTCAGACACGGCACATACACGAAACTGTCAGGGCTTGCGTCTTGGTTGATTCTGAGGTAATTCTGCCTGAGAGTTACTTCTATGTCGTGGAGTGTTTCGAGACAATCAATTGAGAAGTTCGGAGCCACTACGAAGAGTTTCCCGACGCTATTTTGTAGGTGCTGTAGTGCTTCGGTAGTGAAAGGGCCTACCCACTTGCGACTGTCGAAGCGACATTGGAACCCGATGCGCCAGCAATCAGGTGCGAGATGTAGCCTGTTGGCGATTTCGGCTGCTGTGACTTTTGCCTGTTCGGCGTATGTGTCACCTGCGGTAACGTCGCGCATGGGAATGGAATGGAAAGCTATCATCAGCTTATCGTTTTTGGAGAATCCGGCGGCTAGTACGGAGTTGGCTACAGCATCCAGATAAGCTTCCTGCTCCCAATAATTCTCAACAAATGTTAGCTTTGGGTTCCAGTTCAGTTTGGCGAGCGCAGCATTGAGCTTGTCTTTGACAACCCCTGTGGTGGAATACGCGCTTTGCGGGTAGAGGGGTATTGCTATAAGCTGATCGCAGCCGGCATCGCGCAGTTCGCGAAGTGTGTCTGGCATAGAGGGCGAGCCGTAGCTCATAGTTTCCTTGACAATACATTCGTCCAGATTGTTCTCAAGCTTGCGGGCAAGAGAAGCCATACTTGCAGACAAAGGGGACCCCTGAGTAGTCCAGATGCTCTGGTATTTCTCGGCTGACGCTACTGAACGTTTCGGCAATATAAACGCACCAAGAATCGCCTTCCACAGAATCGGGTTCATAGGGCGGATTCTCGGGTCGTTCAAAAACTCGCGCAGGTAGATGCGGACGGCATCTGGCGTGGGAGCGCTGGGGCTGCCAGTGTTTGCTATGAGTATGCCAAGCTTGTCCATGCATCTCCTTGCAGATTGGTCTGTTGGGTAGAGATTGTTTTCCGTCGATAATAGGATGGTATCATGTAGTAGGCATTTGCGTGTTGTGTCTTGTGGGGAATATCTCGGTCAGTGCGTCTGGGATCGGAGAGTGTGTAGTGGGCGATTTCTCGGACAAAGTCTATGATATAACGTCTCGTATTCCGCGTGGGAAAGTGGCTAGTTACGGTCAGATCGCGCGGCTCATCGGGCAGCCGCGCAAGTCGCGCTTCGTCGGATTCGCCATGCATTCGAACCCGCATCCCGGCACAGGACCAGAAGATATCCCCTGTCACCGCGTGGTATTTAAAGATGGTGCGCTGTGCGAGGGCTACGTCTTCGGTGGACCGAACGAGCAGAAAAAGATGCTTGAGGCTGAGGGTGTGATCTTTGTTGATGATACCCACGTCGATATGGAGAAGTGCCAGTGGAACGGACGCGATGGAATTGAAGAAGACGGCTCACTTCCCGTTATGCCGCCTGCAGATTTCGATTGGAAGGCTGAGCTAGGCGAAGACCTCTAAGAAAGAAAGCGCTAATCACTTTCACCAACTTTGCGTGTACGGGCTGAATATGGAACATGTCAGCATTGAAGCAACAATAGGTATGCACAATAAACATAATAAAATTATATGGTATGGTTATATATACTTAATAAACCATAGAAATATTAAGATTAACATTATGGAAAGAAATGCACGGGATTGGGAAACGACGCTTGGTCAGCGCCTGAAGAGGTATCGCCTCGATATGAATATGACGCAAGACGAGGTCGCGTCTCGTTCGGGGTTGACGCAAGCGACCATAGCAAAGCTCGAGAGAGGTGTCGGCTCGCGTCTCTTGACGTTCATTAAAGTGATGAAGGTGCTTGGCATAGAGGAACAGCTTGATCTGATCGCGCCTGCCACACCCATCAGTCCGATTCAATTGAGGCAATATGGAAAGCAAAGGAAGCGCGCAAGATCCAAGGGTGCACAGGGAAACACAAAGGTGGAGTAGCTATGGCGTATAAGCCTGTTTTTGGGATTGATGTTATCTGCTGGGGCAAACGAGTAGGTGCGCTGGAGTTCAAGCCATCTGGGCGCGCTTGCTAACCTCGATTTCAATATGGTAGGTACGTTCAGTACTGTGCAGCTGTTCGAGGCTGCAATTGACTTGGAGCTTGACTTGGATGCTCTCGATGAGCTTTTTGACAGAGTGGTGTTCAATGTGTGTATGACCAACAACGATGACCATACGAAGAACTGGTCGTTTTTGCTTCCAGAAGGGGGCAGCTGGCAGCTTGCTCCTGCTTACGACCTGACTTATGCGTATGCAGAGAACAATCCTTGGTTGTCCCAGCATTTCTTGTCTGTTAACGGAAAGTTCACAGGAATAGATCGCAGCGATTTGCTTCGGTTGGCCGAGCGCTTCAGTATCTCGGATCCGTATGCGCGGATCGATCGTATGGTTGATATTGCGGAGAGTTGGTCCGAGTTCGCGGAAAGAGCCGGTCTTGCGGTGCAGAGGGCAGACGAAATAGGCGTCACCATTAGTCAGAGCAGCAGTCTTTTAAAGTAGACTTAAAGGCTTCAAAGCAGTTTGTTATGCGATTTGCGAAAAAGGGTGTAGCGTCGCGTAAGCTGCCTGATCTGCCCGAACAGGTAATATGAATACTTAAGAATATATAGTTTAGCCGAGAACCCCTTCTGGCTTAGAAACTGTCTTAGTGTTCACTAGCTAAAGATCATGAATAGACCAAGCATAAGACCAACAAGAAAAGAGAATGCCGGAATGCGTGAGCGGTACATGAGATATGCCTCGGGCAGAATTTCGCCGAATACGACGTATAGCATCGCGCCCGATGCAAATCCCAAACTAATGGTAAGACCGAGTGGTCCTATGTCGCCAAGCCACAAGCCAAGCCACGCACCAAAGAGTGTTGGCAGACCGCATAGCGCAGTGAGCAGAACCGCACGCAGCCTACTCATACCGCCGCTGATAAGCGGCACCGAGACAGCCATGCCTTCGGGAATGTTGTGCAGACCGATAAGGACGGCCATGATCATGCCTGTACCGAGCATGAGATTATCCGAGATGACAAACCCTGCGCCAATTGTCATACCTTCCGGGATATTATGTAATGCAATTGCGCATGCCATAACAATGCCAGCCACTACGAGCGATCCGCGCGAATCGCCCGCACGCTTGTGCTCAGCATAGTGATCGGCATGCACTAGTTCATCGATGTCGTCATGTGCCTGAGGATGACCTTCATTCGCCGTGTGCTGCACTTCCCGAACGGTGCGCCGGTCAATAATGTAGTTGAGTGCGTATACAACTGCAACGCCAAACGCTACGGAAACAATAACAAGCAAGACTCCCATATTGAAGAGCTGGTTTGCCGCTTCAACGCCCTCAGCTAATAGCTCGAAGCACACCATGGCGGTCATAACACCACCAGCGAATGCCAAAAGCAGACTGATGGTGCGGTTCGATCCGTTCTTGAACAGCGCGCCTATAAGCCCGCCGATACCCGTGCCGCCTGCGCCGGAAAGCAACGTCACAATGGTGACGAACCAAAACGGGTCTATCATTGCGTGCTATTCCTTCCTAATTTGACTGCTCGCGGAGTATGTGTCCGCGAGTGTTTGGACGGTTATTTAGATTGCAGAGTATAACGCGATAGGTTTGTGCGGGTAAAGCAGATAAAAACTCGAACCCGCCAACAATGACGGGTTCGAGAATCTTTCTATGGTGGAGCATATGGGGATCGAACCCACGACCTCGTGATTGCGAACCACGCGCTCTTCCAAGTCATTTGCATACGTATCTAGTTTATAAAAGTAATTTCGACGGCAATCGGTCAATTCAGATACACAATGATTCAAACAGATTCCAAGAGATTGAAGTTTCACTGAAAACATGGTATAAACTAGACATATTCTGGGCTGGTCGAAAGACCCTGGTCCACCCTAAGGCGGGGATATTTCCCCGCCATTTTAATGTATAAGGAGCATATGGCAGATTTAAGCGTGTTCATAGATGAATCCGGCGACTTCGGAGTCTACGAAAAGCATGCTCCATATTATCTGATTACGCTTGTTCTTCATGACCAAAGTAAGAGCATCTCTGAACAGGTTGCATATTTAAAGCAGCATCTTGCAGAAGCTGGATTTCCTAAGACGCACAACATACACTCAGCGCCATTGATAAGAAGGGAGTCTGATTACATCAGTCTGCCTATGGCTGATAGAAGGAAGCTTTTTAGGGCTCTGTTTAGCTTCGTTCGGCGGTCGGATATTCGTTATAAGACATTCCTTTTCAGGAAGAAAGAGTTCTCCACTCACGACAAGATGGTATCTAGAATTTCTCGTGAGATAAGCGGATATGTAAAGATACATCTTGAGTTCTTTCAGTCATTCGATAGCGTTATCGTCTATTACGATAACGGGCAAAAAGAAGTTACAAACATAATCAATGCTGTTTTCAATGCACTTATTGATGCAGATATACGTAAGGCAAAACCGTCTGATTATTGTCTTTTCCAAGCAGCTGACATGATATGTACATTAGAGCTTATTGCGGAGAAGTTAAGCAACGATAATCTCACCAAATCCGAAATGGATTTTTTCATGAATGTGAGAAATCTGAAGAAGAATTTTCTCAAACCGCTAGAACGAAAATCTGTTGATCCGTAAGTTTATGCTGAGTTCAGTTCATCAAATCAGGTTGAAGGGTCGGACGATTTCCTAGACAGCCTATCCTAATTTGACTGCTCGCGGAGTAGGCATATAGGCAAAAAGTGCGCCTAATTCTCACTTGACATCCCTGTTCAGGCAAGCTTTTTCCAAGAAAAAGTCAGTTATGGGCAGGGATGAGCGGTATCTATCTCAAAATGCAGCATTTGCGGCAGCAAAATGTCAAAGAACAAATTTACTAAAGCAGAAAGGCAGAGGTGGAGATGCACCTTATGCGGAGGCTCTAGCGTTAGGAAAAACGATACCTCCGCAAGATGGCTTAAAGTGTTTGTTGGATGGCTTTTGGGTAAACTCTCAACACCTTGACGCTAGATTACGATTCAACTCATCCGCATACTAGTTCAAAAAAGTTAGAAAAATGGTCAAAACTTCCGGCTTTCCATAGTCATAGCGCCACATAGATAACTTGAATTGTGGAGAACACTGGGCAAACAGGGTTCTTCAATTCCATTTTGATTCGTAATTGGTGTAATTTGGCATTATAGACTGTGGAAAGTCGGAAGTTTTGACCATTTTTCGCCTAAAAAGTGACGAAGATAACACACGGTCTGGTTTGGTCAGAGTTCCACAACAGCGCGCCCTATCCATATGCAATCGACTAAAACAGACACACTTTTCTGCCCATATACCGCGGAGTATGTGTTCGCGAGTGTTTGGACGGTTATTTAGATTGCAGAGTATAACGCGATAGGTTTGTGCGGGTAAAGCAGATAAAACTCGAACCCGCCAATGATGACGGGTTCGAGAATCTTCCTATGGTGGAGCATATGGGGATCGAACCCACGACCTCGTGATTGCGAACCACGCGCTCTCCCAGCTGAGCTAATGCCCCGTATGTTGCGAATCATTTTCGCGACGCACTATTATAGCCTAACGACGCGCATTGTGCGTTAGTTTTTCCACTTGCTGAAATGCTTCTCGGCAATATCGAATGCTTCGTAAAGCAAAACACCCATAAGTGCCATAGCTATTATTCCGGCAAACATGCGCGTGTATTCCAAAAGCGACCACGAGTGCATAATAAAATACCCAAGCCCCGTATTGCCCGCCATCGATTCCGCTATGAACAAAATTGCTACCGCGGTGCCTGTGGTTATGCGAAGTGCGGTGAATAGGGCAGGCATAGTGGCGGGTACTACAAGATGCACAAACACTCGGCAGCGGTTTGCGCCAAGCGTTCGCATCGATTCAACAGCGCTAGTTGGTATGGCGTGCGCGGCATCGCGCATAGTTACCATCATTTGGAAGAATACCGCAATGGCTATAAGAATTACCTTTGCCTCGCCGCCTATTCCGAATAGAACAAACAATATAGGCAGTAACACTATTTTCGGAAGAGGGTACAGGATATACAACACCGGTCCTAAAACAGCATCGGCGCGTTTTGAGCGCCCAAGTGCAAGCCCTATGGGTGCACCTAGTAAAGTGCCTATAATCATAGCTAGCAGTATGCGCCAAAGGCTTAGCCAAAACTGCGGCATTATTGCGCCAAATTGTTCGACCAAAACAGGTACTGTGGCAATAGGGGTGGGCAGCGCGGGCGATTGCACAACTAAAGCTAAAAGCCACCAGATGGCTATAACTAATACAGTGCCCCAGATATATCCAAGTGTCTTGCTCAAATTGCTTACGCTGTGTCCGTCTGACTTTACGCTGCTTTTACTTCTAGCACGCCGCTAGCATCGTCGTATGTCACCTTACCGCCGTATCCTTTTGCAACCATCCACTCCAGTACGGGTTGCACCATGTCGCCGCTAGGATGCGCAAGTTCGCCATTGTGTAGCGCCATCGGGTATGAACTTATAGGATATGTGTCGGCTATGGCGGAATTCAAGTTTGCTTTTTCCACTAGCAGCGCTCGGTATTGGTTAGGGTTAGCTGCCAAGGCGCTTACTCCTGCATCCCATATCTGTGCTACATCTAGCACTCCCTGAGCGTTAGCTTCACTCCATTTTGTTCGCGCCACCATAACTGATTGCGATATATTTTCACCCTGCGTATCGTCAGCTATTACTTTCATTCCACTTGCTTCTCCAAGTGCCAGCATTGAAGCAGGAAGTGCCGCTGCAAGTAACTGTCCGGAAGCTACTAGGCTATATCTGTCGGGTAAGCTGGCTACTTCTTGTACAGGAATACCGTCTACACCAGCTTCTTCGCATAATTTATCGAATACATATTCGGGAACCGTGTTAGATCCAACCCCTACGCCTTGCGAATCGCCAGATCCTTCCGAAGCTGTGTAGTCTGCAAGTTCCTGCAAGTTGTTATACGGTGCGTCTGCCGCTGCCAGTACGCCAAAGCGCCCCTGATCGGCGGTTTCTCCAAGCGTTACCCATTCAAGAGTCGTGTCTATGCCGCTTTCAGTTAACTTAGCGGCGCGCATTATGTCAGTCATCGCCATGTCTACATCGCCTGATGTAATGGCAGCAGACAAAGCCTGTGCGGAATCGAATGTAACCACTTCTACTCGCATGCCATTTTCTGTTGTGAAATTCTCTTGCTCGGCTACCCAAAGTGGCAATATATCTTCAGTTGGCATAGTTCCCACGCGAACTACTTGGGAATTTGCGTCGGCGCTCGCGGTTTCGCCGATGTCTGCACTTGTGCCGCCTGTGCCTGAACTTGCGCATCCGGTAAGCACGCATAAGCCTGTTACTGCAGCTAATATAAGACATACAAGCGCTATGCTTGCACCTTTTAGCTTGCCCAAAATCATATAAGCTCCTTTAGGTATGCTATGTAGTTCTAAACCAGCATACGCTTGTATTACTTCGCATGCCGAAACGTTGTATCATTCAGGCATAAGATTTTATATGAAAGGAGCGCTAGTATGGCGAAATCCAAAGTCTATTTCACCAAAGATATCTCTCCGGAATCGGTAATTAGAGCCTATGATGCGCTGGGTGTACAGCTTCCCGGTAAAGTTGCTGTAAAAGTGCACTCCGGCGAAGAGGGCAACCAGAATTACTTACACCCAGAATTTATGCGCCCTATGGTTCAGGCTGTAGATGGCACCATAGTGGAATGCAACACCGCATATGACGGCGCGCGCGACACTACCGAAAAGCACGAAAAGCTTATGGCTGCGCATGGCTGGAGCAAATATTTTGACGTAGACATTATGGATTCAGAAGGCCCCGACGTAGTATTCCCCATAAAAAATGGGCGCGTGTTGAAGGAAAACTTGGTTGGCAAACACATAATGAATTACGAATCTATGTTGGTGCTTAGTCATTTTAAGGGGCACCCTATGGGTGGTTTTGGCGGAGCGCTTAAACAGCTGTCTATCGGGTGTGCGTCTAATGCTGGCAAGGTGAATATTCATACTGGTGGCGCATCGCTTTTGCAGGCTGAATTCTGGGATAAGCACGCCAAGCAGGACGATTTTCTGGAAGGTATGGCTGAGGCTGCCGAAACGGTAGTTTCTCATTTTGCGGGCAATTTGGCATATGTCAGCATAGCCGTTAACCTGTCGGTCGATTGCGATTGTTGCGCTAAGGCGGAAGACCCATGTATGGCAGATATTGGCATTTTTGCCTCGACAGATCCTGTAGCAATAGATCAGGCATGCATTGATGCGGTTCTGAATTCCACCGATCCGGGTCGCGATCATCTGCTTGAGCGTATAGATTCCAAGAATGGTCGCAAAATTATAGACGATGCGGCGCGTTTGGGATGCGGCAGTAAAGATTACGACCTTATAGAAATCGATTAGTCGCTTGCTGGTCTGTGCGCTAACTTAGGAAATTTAGATGGCTGACCAAAAATATATGCTGCTTGCCATTGAATTGGCAGCGCATGGTCGCGGTTGGGTTAATCCTAATCCGCAGGTTGGCTGTGTTATTGTGAAAGACAATCGCATAATAGGTCAAGGGTGGCACACAAAATTCGGAGCGCTTCATGCAGAACGTGAGGCGCTTCTTTCATGCAAGCGGGCAGGAGAGGACACGCTTGGCGCTACGGCGTATGTCACTTTGGAACCATGTTGCCATACTGGCAAGCAACCACCTTGTTGCGATGCGCTTATAGAAGCGGGCATATCGCGCGTAGTTGTGGGCTCGTCCGATCCAAATCCGCTTGTTGCAGGGCGCGGCATTGCAAGATTGCGCAGCGCTGGCATAAAGGTAGACGAAGGTGTACTGCGCAGCGAATGTGACGCTTTGAACATGCCGTTCTTTCATTTTGTAACCACTGGAAAGCCTCTTGTTATTGCTAAATTCGCCACTACGCTAGATGGCAAAATAGCCACGCTAACGGGCGAATCAAAGTGGATTACGGGAGTTGAGGCACGAGCGCGCGTACATACTGACCGCGCAAGATATGCTGCTGTCATGGTTGGTGTGAATACAGTTCTTGCCGATAATCCCATGCTGAATGCGCGCGGTGCGGGTAACAATGCGCACCAGCCGACAAGAGTTGTTTGCGACACGCGCCTGCGCACGCCAATAAACAGCAATATTGTTAGCAGTGCCAATAGTATTTCTACTGTCATAGCTACATGCAATGAAGATGCGCTTTTGCACGAACAATACAAGCAATTCGGTTGCACAATCTTAAATGTTTCGCAAAACCGAGAAGGCCACATCTGCTTAGACGATCTTTTGTGCAAGTTGGGCAAGATGAATCTTGATAGTGTCATTGTCGAAGGGGGTTCAACTTTAATGGGCGCCATGTTCGATGGTGGCTATGTAGATAGGGTACAGGCATACATTGCTCCAAAGATATTTGGCGGCTCTCTTGCGCCATCTCCTGTAGGCGGTACAGGTTGCATACTGCCCGCCGACGCTACCGAATTGAAAAACATTTCAGTTTCCAGCCTTGGATGCGATATCCTCATAGAAGGCGATGTGGTATCAAATCGGCATCAGACCCAAAACTAGGAGGGCGCATGTTCACGGGAATAATAGAAGAAGTTGGGTCTGTGCGCAGCATAAAAACTGGCGCGCGAGGTGCCACAATATCTATCGCGGCGCAAAGTGTGCTTTCTGGAACAGAAATTGGCGATAGTATTGCCGTAAATGGCGTGTGTCTAACTGTACGCAGTTTAGATGCTTCGGGTTTTGTAGCCGATGTTATGCCCGAGACTTGTGCGCGATCCACTTTAGGTACCCTCCGATGCGCCGATGCGGTTAATTTGGAACGCGCATTGCGGCTGGCGGACAGATTGGGTGGTCATATAGTTTCTGGGCATATTGATTCTACCGGACAAATTAAGTCCATTACGCAAGATGACAATGCGGTGCGCATTCGCGTTGCAGCCAATGCGCAAACTATGAAATATGTAGTTGAAAAAGGTTCCGTTGCGCTAGACGGAATAAGCCTAACAGTTGCATTAATCACAGATTCGTCGTTTGAGGTTTCTATTATTCCGCACACATTCGAAAACACCACTCTTTCATCTAAGCGCGTAAACGACAAACTTAATATAGAGTGCGATATTATTGGCAAATACGTCGAAAAACTAATTGCGCCAAGCAAATGTCAAGCGGATCGCTCGGCGCAACATAGCAACGGTATAAGTAAGGAATTTTTAGCCGAGATGGGCTTTTAGCGAAAGGAAAGCAGCATGGCTGTATTTGAAGGGAAAGTTGTAAGTCAAGGTGTGCGCGTAGGTATTGTGGCATCGCGATTCAACGAGTTCATAACCGCAAAACTACTTAGTGGTGCGATGGATTCGCTTGTGCGACACGATGTGGCAGAATCCGACATAGATATAGCTTGGGTGCCGGGCGCTTTCGAAATTCCACTTATCGCAAAACGTATGGCGCACAGCGGTAATTACGATGCGGTAATTTGCTTAGGTGCGGTTATACGTGGTGCTACCAGCCATTACGATTATGTATGTGCCGAGGTCAGCAAGGGCATAGCTCATGTTTCTCTTGAATCGGATGTGCCGGTTATGTTTGGCATTTTAACTACAGACACAATAGAGCAAGCCATAGAGCGCGCCGGCAGCAAAGCGGGCAACAAGGGTAGCGAATGTGCGGAAGGCGCTATAGAGATGGTCAATCTTTTGCGTGCAATGGAATAATTTATTGCGCTACCTAAAACAAGCGGGACTGGAACTTTTGTTTCCAGTCCCGCTATCTAGGTTTATCTCAGCGGTACCCCAAATTTTAATATAGGTTGTTTATTCGTTTGCAAATACGATACTGTCTAAGCTAGCCAAAGAAGCATCGCCCTTTACGGGTTCCCATACATTATCTTTAAGAGTGTATTCAATATCGGCATTCTCGGTAATTATTTCGCATTCATCAAATGCTTGCATTACCTTTTCTCCAAGCGCTGTAGTGGCTTCTTCTTCAGTCATTTCTGCAAATGCAGGGTCACTTGTAATGCCTGAAATAACGTCATTCATACGATTTTCAAAATCGGTGTAACTTTTCGAAGTTATGCTTACAGAAGCTGTGGCATTGTTGCCATTAACAACTATTTTATCAATGCTGTAATCAAATCCATCTAAAACAGCAGCTGCGAACTCTTGGGAATCTATGCCCATTTCGTCTAAACCTTCACTTTCGGCTACTGTTGCCAGTTCGGTCATTGCCGCCTCATCAGCATTTTTATACTTATCTAGCTGTTTTGTCAGGCTATCCCGGATAAGTTGTTCGCTGTTTTGCCCCGCACATCCGACCGTACAGAGCACACCTGCAGCCAAAATACCTGCTGCGATAAGCGCTAGAACTTTCTTCATTTCTCTATCTCCTTTATTTATGAGGGTGTTGTTCCCACACAACCCATATACAGCTTATTCTACTTTTACGTAGATATTTACAATGTTGCGCTAAACACAAATTAACGGCGCGTTATTTACGCGGATAAATCGATGTTAGTTGTCTAATTTCGTTTATCGTCTGCTGTATTATTGTTGCATTCGCTCTATTAGAAAGGAATCGTATATATGAAAGCGATAATTCCTGCCGCGGGTCTTGGAACTCGGTTTTTGCCAGCCACTAAAGCTGTTCCGAAAGAAATGTTGCTTGTGGCAGATAGACCTGCCATTCAGTATGTGGTCGAAGAAGGGCTAGCAAGTGCGGCAGATGAAGTAGTTATCGTGAATTCACGCGAAAAGCGTGCGATAGAAGAGCATTTCTCGCCCAATCCAGAATTGGTGGCGCTTCTGCGCGAGCGTGGCAAAAATGAATACGCCGATGTTGTTGAATATGTTGGAAATTTGAACGTAACTTACGTATATCAAGACGAGGCGCTAGGTCTTGGGCATGCCGTATTGTGCGCTGCTGATGCTTGTGCAGGCGAGCCTTTCTATGTACTTCTTGGTGATGTACTAGTGCCTAACAACAACATGCTTCCCGCCATGCAGGAAGTATCAGATGCTCACGGCGGAGCTAGTGTTATAGCTGTTATGCCTGTTCCCGATGAAGAAGTTAGTCGCTTCGGAGTTATAGCAGGTGCAGAAGTATCAGACGGGGTTTGGAAAATAGACGCGCTTGTTGAGAAGCCGGCGCTTGAAGATGCGCCTTCTAATCTGGCTGTATTTGGGCGCTACTTGCTTACTCCACGTGTGATGGAGCTTCTATCTGATGTAAAGCCCGGCGTTGGTGGTGAAATTCAACTTACAGATGCGCTAGATGCGCTTTTGGCTGAAGAAGAAATGTATGCTTTAGTTATAGATCCGAAAGATGGTTTTGATACAGGCACCGTTTCGTCTTGGCTTGATACCAACAACGTGCTTTTTAATCGGAAGTAAAAGTGGTGCCCCCTAAATGGAGGCACCTGAGGAGGGGATGATGCGGTTACCCTCAACTCACGCTTTCAAGGGGTAAAGCGCCCAAGCAATTGAAGTAACCGTGCCTATGAGTATATGAAATTCATTTGAATTCCGTATGATGGGTTTCTGGACAGATTGTGGATTCCGTTTTTTTTGGCTATGTCTTAAAGCGCTATTGAAGGGATAAAACATTTGTACGAATTTGGTATAAATGATAACATCTAGCATATGGAAACAGCTAGTCTTTTTACAGAAATGGAAGATGCAAATCGTATGAGTGTCGCTCCGCTTGCGGTGCGTATGCGTCCGCGTGCGTTGGAAGATATTGTCGGTCAGCAAGATGCGGTTGGTACGGGAAGCTGGCTGCGCAGCGCCATAGAAAACGATTCGCTTAGCTCTGTTGTATTGTTTGGACCGGCGGGTACTGGTAAAACTTCCATTGCGCATGTTATTGCTAATAGCACCCAAGCTACATTTGTGGAAGTTTCTGCTGTGGGTGGCACAGTTAGCGACTTGCGGCGCGAAATATCTGCAGCTCAAAAGCGTTTAAGCTCTAGGGGCATGCGTACAATACTTTTTGTCGATGAGATACATCGTTTCAATCGCAGCCAGCAAGACGCTTTGCTGCATGCTGTAGAAGACCGTACTGTTGTATTGGTTGGCGCTACTACTGAAAACCCTTACTTCGAAGTGAATTCCGCACTTCTTTCTAGAAGCAGGGTGGTGGAATTGCACTCGCTTTCCGATGCTGATATATGCAGTCTTATAGATTTAGCGCTTACTGATGAGCGTGGACTTAATAGTGCGTTTGCAATAGACGATGCTGCCAAAGATGCCATAACGCTTCTTGCTGCAGGCGATGGGCGGGCTGCACTTAACACGCTAGAATTAGCCTCGCAGCTAGCTTTAAGCACCAACAAAAATAAGGCTACACCTGCTCTTATAACCGAGCAAATGGTTTGCAGCGCAACACCGCATCGTGGGCTTCCCTACGATAAAAATAAAGATCAACACTACGACATAATATCTGCATTTATAAAGTCTATGCGCGGCAGCGATCCTGATGCTGCCCTGTATTGGTTGGCTCGCATGATAGAAGGCGGGGAAGACCCTAAATTTATAGCGCGCCGCATATTTATTTTAGCTGCGGAAGACATAGGTAACGCCGATCCTCAGGCGTTGCTTATAGCTGAGGCTGCATTTCGTTCTGCCGAGGTTATAGGGTATCCAGAATGTCAGTTAATACTGGCGCAGGCTGCTACATATATGGCCCTTGCGCCGAAGTCGAATGCAGCGTGCGGCATTTTTGATGCTTTGAGCGAAGTGCGCAAGGGTCCGCTGCGTAAAGTGCCTGATTATCTGCGCGACAGGCATCGTCCGGGTTCTGAAAACTACGGGAAGTATAAATATCCGCACAATTATCCAGGTGGCTGGGTTGACCAGCAATATTTGCCCGATGGTCTAAAGCGAGGCGCTTTTTGGCATCCGGGAGATCGCGGCTGGGAGGCTTATCGCACAGAAGCCACACTGAGAGATCGCGATATTACCGAAGATTAACATTTTTCGTCATATTCTTTACAACATTTTAACTTGCTGTCGAATATGATATAAAAACCAGCTGCGCAGGCATAGAATGTAATAATGTAGTAAGCGCGTTTGATGTGTGAAGGAGGGCTGCGCAATGGATATATTGAATATGATACTACCGATAGTTTATATCGTTGTAGGTGTGGCGCTTATTTGGTTTGTTGTGGAACTGGCGCTGACCATTAGAAAGACTCGCAGCACTGTAGAAGATATGCAAAAACAAATCGAGCCAACGCTGGCGAATGTTGAGCAACTAACAAGTGATGCGAAACCTCTTGTAGAGCGCGTTTCTCTTACGGTCGATGCTGCAAATTTGGAAATTATGCGTGTAGATGAAATTCTCCAAGATGTTAGCAGCATAACTGGCACCGCATCGAAAACTGTCACCGCGGTAGACAATGTAACCAGTGCTCCACTCGATCTTGTTAGTTCATTCACGAACAAGGTTCGCGATAAATTCGCTCCAAAGCGCGCATCAGATATATCTAAAGAAATAGGGGAGGCTAAAGCCGATTCCTGCAATACAACTTCTGCGAATACCGATGCATCTGCTAACTCCAAAGAAGTTACTACAGAAAAGCCTGTGGTCAGCGGTTATGTTCCAATTGATTCTGAAGAAAAAGCTGAGGATGTTTCGGTTGCAGATGTATCTGCGGATGGGGCATTAGATGAATCAGAATAACGACGGCGCATCTGGGCATATTGGACATATAGAAGAATTGAAAGCGACTGGGCTTCAATCAAAGAAGCTGCAGTCGCTTCCTAATTTTTCGGGTGACAGAGTGCGTAAATGGTTTATGGGCGTATGGACGGCTATAGGTGCCATAATTTTAGTCGGAGTTATCGTTTACCTTCTAAATGTATTGGCGCTGCCCGTCAGTATGCTTATTTGGACTTTGGTGTTCATTTTCTGTCTTAGAGGTCTAGTTAATGGATTCGGGCAAAAAATGAATAGAGCGCTTGCCACCACGCTTGCGTATGTAGTTATGTTCGTTCTTCTTGCAATAGTTGGAATTCTTATGTTCTCGCCGATGTTCGGTTTGAACAGTCAATTTGTGAATTTACTAGAAAGTGTTCCTGTATATATAGCAGACTTGACGCGTTGGCTAAGCGAAACATATTCGAAGTATTCGACATGGCTGGAAAACGATACTGTTAGAAATATGGTAGAGAGTGTAGGGACATCGGTTTCTAGCTGGGCATCTTCTATGGCATCTGGAGCCGCTAATACTGTAGTTGACATAGGTGCTTCAGTTGCAAACGCATTTATGGCTATAGGTTTTGCCATGGTAGTTGCATTCTGGATTCTTATGGAATTGCCAGATATTAAAAGAGAAGCTAAAAGGCTTATAAGCCCGAAGTTCTACGACGATGCAGAATTTCTACACATTACATTTACGCGCATAATTGGCGGCTATATAAAAGGAATGTTTTTGCAATGCTTGCTTATTGGCGTTGCTTGCGGATTTTTGTTTGCGGCGTTGGGCATTCCTAATGCGCCGGCTTTGGGTGTTATTACTGGCATAACTAATATCGTTCCTATTGTAGGTCCGTGGATCGGCGGAATTATCGCTGCTATTCCAGCCATATTTGTAAGTCCGCTAACCGCCGTTGTTGCAATAGTGGGTTTGGTTATTATTCAGTGGTTTGTCTACACGTTCGTTAGTCCCAGAATAATGTCTAGCTCAGTAGATGTGCATCCCGCTCTTACGCTTGTTGCAATGATGTTTGGATCTGCTATTGGTGGTGCCATGAGCGGGCTTCTTGGATCGCTTGTGGGAATGCTTTTGGCTATTCCCGCTGTTGCCGTAATAAAAGCGTGCTTTGTTTACTATTTTGAGAAACATACTGGTCGTCAAGCGGTTTCGGCAGATGGTGTATTCTTTAGGGGAACCCCGCATGAAGTGGATGGTGAAGCCCATCCTCTAAGCGATGCCACATCTGCGCGTCCCTACGACGAAAGCAAAGATAGCTTCAAGGCGAAGCTTAAAGGGCTTATAAAGAAAAAAGATAAACAGAAATAGCTAGCCGTTACCGAAGTGGTATTTGGTGTGTTGTCATATATTCATACACTGGTAATATAATGCTTTCGTACATACTTCCGCGATGAAAGATAGCCGATGAAATATATGACAACTGCCCAGATACGTGAAGCGTATCTGAATTATTTTGAAGAAAAAGGCAACAAACGCATGCCCTCTTCTTCCTTGATACCAGACGATCCGTCGTTGTTGCTTACCAGCGCCGGTATGGTTCAATTCAAGCCATACTTTCTACAGCAAAAGCAGTTGGAAGAGCCGTATGTGGGAACCACTACTGTGCAAAAATGCGTCCGCACGAACGACATTGACATTATTGGCACTACAGGTCGCCATCTTAGTTTCTTTGAAATGCTTGGAAACTTCAGTTTTGGTAAGTATTTCAAACAGGAAATGTGCTCAATGGCACTAGACTTCAGCGTGAATATCTTGGGTCTGCCAATAGAGAAGCTCTACTTTACTGTGTTTGAGGATGACGATGAAACTATTCAGATTTGGAAGAATTTAGGAGTGCCCGACAGCCATATTTCTCGTCTCGGCGAAGATGACAATTTTTGGCGTGCTGGTCCAACAGGACCTTGTGGACCGTGTTCTGAACTTTACTTTGACCAAGGTCCAAGTTTTGGCTGCGGAAAGCCAGATTGCGCCCCCGGATGCGACTGCGATCGTTTCTTGGAATATTGGAATTGCGTGTTTACTCAATTCGACGGTCAAGAAGACGGCTCGTTTGTTGAGCTGCCGAAGAAAAACATTGATACCGGCATGGGGCTAGAGCGCATTGCTGCCATAATGCAAGGTGTACAAAGCAACTATGAGACAGATGTGTTGCGCAGCTTGGTTGCTGTGGGTGAGCGTCTTGCAGGCGTTAAGTACGGCGAAGATCAAGCTACCGATTTGGCGCTGCGAATAATGGCGGACCACAGCCGTGCGGTTACATTTATGATTGCCGATGGCATACTTCCCAGTAACGAAGGTAGAGGCTATGTGCTTCGCCGCCTGCTGCGCCGTGCCATCATGAAGGCTCATTTGATAGGCATAGAAGGACCGTTCCTCAACGATTATGTCGATGAAATCGTGCGTCTCATGGGAGACGTTTACCCCGAAATAGTGGAAAATAGGGAACTTGAACGCAAACTTATTCTTGCAGAAGAAGAGCGCTTTGGTGCTACCTTAAACCACGGGCAAGCTTATTTAGAGGATGCGTTGTCTAGTTTGGAAGGAAATACACTTTCCGGCAAGACTGCCTTTGTGTTGCACGACACCTATGGTTTCCCTGTAGAAATAACTAGCGAAATAGCCGCTGAGCGCGGAATAGATATTGATATGGATGCCTTCGATGCCGAGATGGCAGCTCAGCGCGAGAGGGCTAGAAGTGCTGGTGCAAAAGATGCCGAGGCTGCTTGGTCTACATATGGCGGAATTTATGCCGATATCTTAAAGGAGCTAGGACCTACGAATTTTGTTGGCTACAACAATATTTGCTTCGATGCCAAAGTTGTAGCGCTTGTGTCCGATGGGCAGCTAGTTAACACTATTTCTGAGGGCACCAGCGGCGACGTTATTTTAGACAGTACGCCTTTCTATGCGGAAATGGGCGGCGAAGTGGGCGACACCGGCTATATTCAAGGCGCTAATATGTGTGCGCGTGTGCTCGATACAACTGCGCCAGAAAAGGGTTTGGTCAGGCACAGCGTTAAAGTTGAAAGTGGCAGCATTTCTGTAGGAGATGCGGTAGAGGCAACAGTTGATGCAAAGCGTCGCGCATCTATTGAACGTAACCACACAGCTACTCATATTCTTCATTCAGCTCTGCGCAAGGTTTTGGGAGAGCATGTGCGGCAGGCTGGAAGCTATGTTGGACCAGACCGGCTGCGTTTCGATTTTACGCATTTTGAAGCGCTTAGTGCAAAGCAAGTGGCTGAAGTGGAACATGTAGCCAATATGGCTGTTATGGAGGCTGTGCCTACCAATATTTACGAAACAACGCTAGACGAGGCGCGCGCGAATGGTGTAACGGCGCTTTTTGGCGAAAAGTACGATTCCGATGTCCGGGTTGTGGAAGCGGGAGATTTCTCGCGTGAGCTATGCGGTGGTTGTCATGTTGGAAACACTGCCGAAATAGGCTTTATAAAAGTTACTGGCGAGACTAGTGTGGGTGCGAATACGCGGCGTATAGAAGCTGTTACCAGTTACGGCGCACTAGAGTACGTTAACAAGATAGAAGCGGAATTGCGTGAAGCAGCAGCCGAATTGAAAGTTCCAATGTTTGATGTTAGCGAACGTACCGCATCCAACCTAAAGAGCTTCAAAGAATTACAACAAGCTGCCAAGCGCGGTAAAGAGGCTGTATCTGACGATGGCATTACCGAATTGCTTGCAACGATTAAGCTATCTAGTGCGGGATACCCTGTTATTATTGCGAAGGCTCCGGCAATTGAGGCTGGCGGTCAGCGTCAACTTTGGGATGTTATGCGTGCACGTATGGACGAACCCGGCGCTATTGTTATTGCGGGCGAAAATGAGGGCAAGGTTATTTTGATGGCAGCTGGCACCGATGAGGCGGTTGCTCGGGGCTTCGACGCTTCCCAGATAATAAAGGCTATTGCGCCAGCCATAGGTGGCGGTGGGGGAGGTAAGCCTTCTATGGCGCAAGCTGGAGGAAAGAATCCTGCTGGCATAGAGGACGCGCTCAATATTGCGCGCGATATGATTTTGTAGCCAGTGTAAGAGCGCTAACACCAGATTTGGCTTGTTGTACCTATCTAGTGTTAGCGCCTTGCAATAGTCTGCTATATTATTTCATATGAGAATAATGGCACTTGACATAGGCGAAAAGCGTATCGGAGTTGCTATTAGCGATCCTGCCGAAAATGTAGCTTCTCCCGTTTGCGTTGTCCCTTATCAGGAAGTAATAACAAATGGAAAGGCTTGGCGACGCATTCTGGAAGACTGGGAACCTGAGTTGTTGGTGTGCGGTCTTCCTCTTACGCTATCGGGTCAGCGTGGAGCGCAGGCAAAGCGCGTATGTGATGCTGCCGAACAAATAGCTAAAAATTGCGCATTGCCGCTGGAATTTACCGATGAGAGGCTAAGCTCTGTCGAAGCAAAACGAAGTTTGCGGGATTTAGGGTATGATGAAGCCGCAATGCGCGGTAAAATCGACATGATAGCAGCTAGTCTGTTTTTGCAGTCTTGGCTGGATTCGCATAAAACGCAGCAAGAAAGGTAGCATATGCCCCTCCGCCAGAAGCAAGTACCTATTTCGTCAACAAATAGTCGTGCTGCTCGTAGCGCCCATGCACGTGCACGGCAAGAGTTTAAAACATACGATACCAGTGCTATACAGCCCAAAAAGTCAAAACTGCCATACGTATTTTTGGTAATTATTCTTGTGGTGGTGGCACTAGCGGTGGCGCTGGTAATATTTGGCTGTCAGCCAAAGCCCGAAGGCTCTCTGCCTGCCGATCAGCAAGCTATTATTACAGTTGAACCGGGTCAGTCGGCTACAGAAGTAGCTGACTCTTTAGTTGACGCTGGACTAATAGGTGATGCTGGGGCTTTCTTAAACCTGCTTAAAGAGCAAGACGCTGCGGCATCTCTAATTCCCGGCGATTATGTCTTTAATGGGAAAACTTCTATGGAAGACATAATTGAGGCTTTAGTGGTGGGACCAACTGCCACGGGGGACACTCTTACGGTTCCCGAGGGCTATACTCGCCAAGCTATAGCTCAGGCAGTACAGGAGGCTACTGGTGGTCGTATAACATACGAGTCATTCTTGGAGGCTTCTCGTGTTGCCAGTTGGTATGTCGAAGAATTCCCGTTTTTAGCCGATGCTGGCGATAATAATTTAGAAGGCTTCTTGTTCCCGAAGACCTACACGATAACAGCTACCGATGATGCCGAATCGCTTGTACGCACTATGCTGCGCCAATATGAAACCGACACAGCAGCAATCGATTGGACTTATCCAGAATCTCAGGGATTAAATCACTACGAAGCGCTTATATTGGCATCAATTGTTGAAAAGGAATCTGCTCCAGATAATCGTGCTACTGTGGCATCGGTTTTCTATAACCGCCTAGCGTCAGAGCGTCCGTATCTAGAATCTGATGCAACTACAGCCTATGAGGTCGGTCACGATCCGTCGGGCGAAGAAGTGCATGCCGATACGCCGTATAGCACCTATTCTAATCCCGGGTTGCCACCTACGCCTATTTGTAATCCGTCTTTAGAGGCACTGCAGGCTATATGCAATCCTGAGCAAACCGACTATATGTATTTCTACTCTGACGAAAATGGTTACACTTTCAGCGTTAGTTATGAAGACCATCAAAAAACGTACAGCTGATTAGCATCTTAGAAGGTTTGCATTAATTGAATAATAACTTATACATACTAGGTCATCCGGTGGCTCATTCGAAATCGCCGGCTATGTATAACGCGCTTTATCAAAAGATGGGGCTTAATTGGGAATATGGCTTCATGGATATTCCTAACAGCGAAGATGCTAGCGCTTTTGTGAATTCTCGTGAATTTTTATCAATGAACATAACTACACCTTGGAAACCTTTGGCTTTTCGTTTCGCAGATATCTCGGCAGCTACAGCGAAGTTGGCGCAAGGGGCGAACTTAGTTGTCTGCAAAGACAAAAACCTATTAGCCTACAATGTTGACGGTCAAGGTTGTGTTTCGTATTTAGAGCGCGCGGGAGCTGCTTTTTTGGGGGCTAGTGTTGTTATTTGTGGTACCGGTCCAACGGCGCTTAGTATTATGCATGAATGCGCGCAGGCTGGTTGCGCAAAAGTAATAATGCTTAGTCGCAGCAAAGACAAAGCACAAGATACAGTGAATCGTTATTTAGACGAATATCGCAATTTGCTGTCTACAGCTATAACCCTGCCGGGTGCTGGTGCGCGTCGTGTGTCGTTTTCCGATGCATACAAGAATACCGAATTTATGTTTGGTTCGTACAGCACTTCCAAACAAGCTATTGCAGATGCTGACATAATAATAGATGCTACTCCACTAGGTATGAAGCCCGACGATCCGTCTCCAATAGATACATCTTTGATACATAAGCGCCAGTTGATATTTGATACTGTATATGGTCATGGGGTAAGCGAGTTGCTGCGCGCTGCCAAAGATGCAGGAGCAAAAGCTCTAAACGGTCAGGGAATGCTGGTGTCGCAAGCTGTGGCAACCGTTGGTATAGTATGCGACATAGAGGAAGTGCAAATTCCGTTCTCTAACAATGAGCTATTCGACATAATGGCTAAAGCTGCTAATTTCGATCTTTAAGTTCAGTGTAGAATACTATTTATATCTTCTAACGGTTTTCGAAAGCGGGCATAAATGCATTACGTTACAGCTGGGGAAAGCCATGGACCGGAACTTACCGCCATTGTTAGCGGCGTGCCGGCGGGCATACCCATAGATATAAAGAATATCAATTATGATTTGCGCCGCCGCCAATCTGGCTATGGTAGAGGTGCTCGTCAGCAGATTGAACAAGATAAAGCTATAGTAACCGCTGGTGTGCGTTTCGGCTGTACTACTGGGGCACCCATCAGCATTACTGTACAGAATCGCGACTGGGATAATTGGAGTGCGCGCATGGCTCATTTTGGATCTGCGCCAGCCGATTTAAAGCGCGAAGTTACTCCCAGACCGGGTCATGCCGATTTAGTAGGTGTTCTTCGTACCAATTCTGACGATTGCAGAGATATTCTTGAGCGCTCTAGTGCTAGGGAAACTGCTGCGCGTGTGGCTGCTGCTGGTATAGCACGCGAATTTTTGGCTGAACTGGGGGTTGAGGTTTACAGCTACGTGGTTTCTATTGGAGATGCGCATCTGCCTGAATCTGTAGAAAAGTCGCTTGACTTATCGCAAATGCAAATGGAAATAGAATTATCTGCTACACGTTGCCCCGATCCGGCTACGACAGAAGCCATGAAATCTACCATAGATGCTGCTAAATCCGCAGGCGAGAGCTTGGGTGGAGTCTTTCGCGTTGTGGCTACAGGCTTAATTCCGGGGCTTGGAACTTATGCGTCTGCATCCGAGCGGCTTACATCGAAGTTGGGCGCGGCTATATTTTCTATTCCTGCAATAAAAGGGGTGGAATTTGGTCTTGGCTTTCGCGCTGCTGAATTGCCCGGGTCGAAAGTGCACGACGGCATATTGCTTGACGGGAGCGATTTTACACGCACAAGCAATAATGCAGGTGGGTTGGAAGGCGGCATGACCACCGGGCAACCTTTGGTAATCTCGGCAGCTATGAAACCTATACCTACACTAATGAATCCGCTTCAGACTGTGAACTTGGATACTCTTGAAGTTGATATGGCATCGCGCGAGAGAAGCGATGTGTGCGCTGTGCCCGCTGCTGCTGTAGTTGCAGAGGCAGAAACAGCATTTGTTTTGGCTGATGCATATATGCAGGCATTTGGAAGTACGTGCATGGCGGACATAAAGTCTAATATAGCCAGCTACAAGAGTCGTTTGAAGACAATGGGGCGCTAATTGTCTCGCGAATTTTGCAGACAGGTCATATTGGAGTTGTTATGAAGCGTTTCAATCTTTCAAAATACGTGTTTCTGATAGGTTTTATGGGCGCGGGCAAGACCACTATATCTAGGCGTTTGTCGCGTTTGTGCGGCTTAACATCTATCGATTTAGATTCGTATATAGAGCGCATGGCTGGGATGTCAATTAGTGAAATATTTGCGGACTCTGGTGAGCGAGTATTTCGCGAAACAGAAACGCAGGCGTTGCGCGATATTGTGTCGCAAGACGAACCGATGATTGTTTCGTGCGGCGGCGGAGTAGTTACAACACCTATAAATATCGAAATAATGAAGCAAGCAGGCGTTGTTGTCCATTTGTTGGTAGATGTTGATGAAGCAGCATCTCGTATAACCGATAAGTCTAGCCGTCCGCTATTTCAAGATTTAGATGCGGCTCGAACAAGATTTGCTCAGCGCCTTCCAATCTATGAAGCTGCAAGCGATTTTACGGTGGACACGTTTGATAAGAATACTAATGCAATAACGCACGATTTGCGTCGCTGCCTGCAACATGCAGGTGTGCTTGTCGATGCGTCCGAATCAAGTAATTGCCGAAATAGTTAAGGATGAAAACATGCCAGCAACACGCATAGAGGTAAACATTGCGGACGAAAAGCCCTACGATGTGCGCATAGGGTCGCAAGTTCTAGACAATCTGGGAGATTGGTGCTGCAGAATTCCATCAATAACTCAAGCTCCGCAAGCGCTTGTTATAACCGATTCGAATGTAGAGCCTCTATATCTGGCGCGCGCGAAAGACTCGCTTGTGCGGGCAGGATACAAAACAAGCGATGTAGTTATAGGCGCAGGAGAAGCATCGAAGTGTATAGATGTAGCTTCCGAGATATGGGAAGCCATGGCTGGTCTTGGTCTTACGCGCGATTGCTTTGTGGTTGCGCTAGGAGGCGGAGTTGTGGGCGATTTGGCGGGGTTTGTTGCTTCCACCTTCATGCGCGGTATTAAAGTTGTTCAAGTGCCTACTACTTTGCTTTCAATGGTCGATTCGTCTGTTGGGGGCAAAACAGGAATAAACCTTAGTGCAGGCAAGAATTTAGTGGGTACTTTTTGCCAGCCGTCATACGTATGTGCAAGCACAGATACTCTGCATACTCTTCCAGAGCGCGAATGGCGTTGCGGTTGTGCCGAGGTAGCAAAATCTGCCGCTATATGTTCAGACGATTTCTTTTTCTGGCTATTGGACCAAGCTGGTGCTATGGCAGCGCGTGATGAAGCGGTTGTGACAGAGGCTATTGCGCGTTGCGTTGTGTTTAAGGCCGATATTGTTGCGCAGGATAAAACTGAAAGCAAAGGCGTTCGCGAATGTTTGAACTACGGACACACATTAGCGCACGCAATAGAGAAAATGTCGGGTTACGGGGTTTATTCTCATGGTGCTGCTGTGGCAGAAGGTATGCGATTTGCTATGCAAATGGCAAGCGAGATGCTTGGCACAAGTAAAGAATTCGCCGATACACAGGCACAACTTTTAGATGAATTGGGTCTTGTGCGCCTTGGATGGAAGGCAAATCCTGAAGAAGTGCTAAATGTGATGAAACGCGACAAGAAAGCGCGTGGGGGTCAGGTAAGGTTCGTGCTGCCGCTTGATGTAGGCAAGTGGAAGCTGATGGATGTTGACGATGCTGCAATAATTGATGCTTTAGATAAGTGGATGCGCGAATAGGGGCAAAAATGAAAAAATTGTTGCTATTGAACGGGCCAAACTTAAATATGCTTGGGGTTCGTGAGCCAGAAATATATGGAACCGATACGCTCAAATCGATAGAGAATGAGTTTTGTGAATATGCTAAATCGCGCGGTGCGGTGGCAGAGTGTTTTCAATCTAATCATGAAGGGGCACTAATAGATAAGATGCATTCTGCTTACGGAAAATTCGATGGCATAGTTTATAACCCGGGAGCGCATACTCACTATTCATATGCTTTACGCGATGCTGTTGCCAGCATAGATGTGCCGGTGGTTGAAGTGCATATATCCGACATCAACTCTAGGGAAGATTTTCGAAAAGTTTCAGTTATCGAACCTGAATGTATAGCTCAGATAAGTGGTCGCGGTCGTCAGGGCTATTTGGACGCAATAGATATTCTTCTGGAGGACAAGTGAAAAAGCGCATAAAAAAGCTTCAAAAAATTTGCCGCAAACAGCATCTGGATGCCTTTTATGTTCGCGACACATCTAACATAGCTTGGTTAACGGGCTTTCAGGGGGTATTTGACGACGAGCGTGCTCATGCCGCATTTATTTCCACTTCGGACAAAAAGGCGCATCTGCATACCGATACTCGGTATTTGCTTGCTGCGAAAAAACAGCAAGCAAAAAGCGGTTTCAAGATAGATGCCAAGCGTATAAGTTTTTCAGAATGGGCAAATCGCCGTTGGAAGAAAGCTGGTGCAATAAAAAACAGTCACCTTGGTATTGAAGATTCTATAAGTTTAGAAGAATACAGAAAGATAGAGCGCACCATAGGTCATAAGTATTTGCGAGAAACGCACGATGTAATACTTGAATTACGTTCCGTAAAAGATAATAGCGAATTGGCATATATGCGCGAAGCGCAATCTATAACAGATGAAGCCTTTCAGCTGATTGTTGATCAGATGGCACCGGGCATGACAGAGATAGAAGTTGCGCGGCTTCTCGACGATATTATGTTTAAACTTGGAGCCGATGCTCTTGCATTTCCAACTATAGTTGCATGTGGTGAAAATGGTGCAAGTCCGCATGCGCAACCCGGCAATACAAAGCTGGAAGCTGGTATGTGTGTTGTTATGGATTTCGGAGCCAAAAAGCACGGTTACTGTTCCGATATGACGCGGACTGTATTTCTGGGGCAGCCCAGCGGAAAAATGTTGCGTGCGTGGGAGGTGCTACGCAGCGCCAATGAGCAAGTTGAATCTATGCTAAAAGCGGGTGTTACGGGCAAACAAGCCCATGAACTAGCTGAAGATATACTTGCCGCCGGCGGCTTTAAGGGATGCATGGGTCATGCGCTAGGGCACGGTGTCGGGCTCGACATTCACGAGTTGCCAGTTTTAAGTATAAGAAACAACCGTCCGCTTTGCTCGGGCAATGTAGTAACGGTTGAACCCGGCATTTATATACCGGGCGAATTCGGCATGCGCTTAGAAGATATGGGCGTTATAGGCACAGACGGTTTTGATGTGCTTACAGCCACGCCGCACGAAATGGTAGTTTTGTAGCCTTCGCTTCATTTATGCAGTTTTACGGATGAAGTTTAGTTGTGCTACCAACTTAATAATTCGTATCCGTCTTCAGTTATAACTATCTGCACTTCCCATTGCGCGGTTGGCTTGCCATCTGCTGTGCGCACTGTCCAGCCGTTCGGGTCAGACATATCTATTTTATGTTTGCCCATATTTATCATTGGCTCTATTGTAAACATTAATCCCGGAACCAATATAGGACCAGTATTTGGGCGTGTAACAAAACTAACAAATGGTTCTTCGTGAAATTCTAATCCAATACCATGTCCGCCGAATTCGCGCACAACACTATACCCGTGGTCTTTGGCAAACCGGTTGATTGCCGCGCCAATATCGCCTAAGTGCCCCCATGGTTTCACAGCTGCAAGACCTACATCTACAGCCTCTTTGGTAACGCGCACAAGCTCGGCTTTTTCGGGAGACACGTCCCCTATCATAAACATGCGTGAAGAGTCGCTGAAATATCCGTCCTTTATGGTAGAGCAGTCCACATTAACTATGCTGCCTTCTTGTAAAATTTCATCTTCGCTGGGTATGCCGTGACAAACAACTTCATCAACGCTTGTGCAAACGCTTTTTGGGAAGCCTTCGTAATCTAGCGGGGCGGGTATTGCGCCATGTTCAAATGTGTAATCGTGCACCCATTTATCTATTTGTTCAGTAGTAATTCCCGGCTCTATTTTCTCGCTAATATAGTCTAGTACGCCCACGTTTACCTCTGCCGAGCGCTTTACCCCTTCTATGTCGGTTGGCATTTTGAGAAGCTTTCTAGGTGGTACTTCTTCACCCGCATTTGCTAGAGCTTGTAGTTTTTCATCAAAATCGGCATGGCATTTCTTGTATTTTTTACCACTTCCACACCAGCACTCGTCGTTGCGACCTATATTGGGCATTCCGTCGTACATATCTCTCCAAATTCGCTAGATTTTCATTGCTATTATTCTACACCGCATTGTTGTGCAGGTTAAATTTTGAGATTACATGTGGTTGCCCATGTGGTTGCCGGCTCCTAAAAGCCATTTGCCGAATTGTGAAATTTGCGTATATTCTCTGCAATTTGATATCATATGAATGTTCTCAAAATGCACTTTAAACGATTAAGGAGAATACGATGCTGTATCAAGGCGATGCGCATCATTACCGCTCTATTATCAAGAAGAAGCAGCGGGCGCAGCGCATGCGTGGTTTGTTTTTAATAGCACTTTCTGTCGCGCTTATGTTCTATGCTATTCCTTGTTTTGCTGCTAGCGTGTTCGATTATGACGATCAGCTATTTTCTGGTACTGTTTTTTCTGACGCTATCAGCGATCATGCTAATACAACCGAATCTGCCACTACCGAGTTAGCCGTTTCTGGCGAGAGCGCCAATTTGGCTGCCAACAGTAATTTGATGAGTGAAACTGTGGGACCAGCTATGTTGGCTAACGACACAGCAGTTGATTCCGCTAAAAAGCGCGCAGAGGCTATGAAGGTGGTTACATCCACGCAAAGCACTATGGTAACGGCAAAAGCTGCTCCACAGCAGACAGTTGAAAAACCAACGATAAATGTCTTTCCAGCAATTGTGGCATTTGTGTTGTCAATGGTTTGTGCTATTCTCGGTATACGCATGATTACACACAGCAGACAAATGCTAGGAAGGCGTATAACAGCTGAGTACTGCAGCGCTTTACGTGCTTGCTAGGCTGCTAAGCGTTTGGGTAGGGGAAAAGAATGAGTGACGCTACGAACGACTCTATATCTATTGACGATCTATTTGAGGCGCTAGGTGCCTCCTCTACGCCAAATAAAAGTAAGGAAAGTTCTTCGAAAAAATCCAAAGGGTCTAAGGGTGGTGCATCTAAAAAGTCTAAGGCATCGCCTGCCGATTCTGCTTCAATAACTACGCCGTTAAAGACATCTGCGGAATCAAAGCAATCTTCCGATCAAGCAGCTGCCGACATTGCAGCAGATGCTGATGTTATGGACGTTATGGCTGCGTTAGGAATTGTTCCATCAAGTACGGTGCGCGCGTCTGCTGCCAAGAGCCAAGAACACGCTAAACGCAATTCAGAGCGCGAAGAGCAAATCAGAGAGCAGCAGATTCGCTCTCAGCAATGGCGGCGCGAATTAGAAGAACAACAGAAACGTCGTCGCATGCAAGCCGAGGCGCAAAAGCAGGCTGAAAATTCAGATGCAGAAGAAGGCATCTCGCAGCCAAAAACTGCGCAGGTGGTGCGCGGCTTTGCTGAAGATCAGACACGCATTGCCGAGCCATCATTTTTGAATAAGCGTGAAACTGCGGATACGGTTCCGTATTCCGCTGCTCCGATGGGTCAGGCATCTGCGGCATCCGAGCGTATGTCCGAGCAAATTCCAGCTACTTCGAAAGCTTCGATCGAGCAGTTGCCCGCAAAAGATACTAAGGTTGTTGCGGATAGTTCCGCACCTTCGCCTGAATCTGCTACGCCGGTTTCTCGAAGCGATACTCAGCCTACTGCTGAAATACAGGTGCCTAGTACCGCGCCAGCGCAGGCAGCTATAGAACCTTCCGAGCAAGCTACTATTCCGATTTCTGATAGTCAACATAGCGAGGGCGCTGCATCTACCGCTGCGTCTACTGGTGTTATACAGCCAATTTCTGAATCTGAAGCTATATCGGCTACCGAGATGCCCAAAACGCCTGCCGTAGAAAGCACGCGCAATCTAAACCGAGTAACGGGCACCATAAAGCCGCTAGATGTTGCGCCTGAGCAAGCGCCAACACAAACGCCATCTACTGATAATGTTGCACCTTCGCCCGTTCAACCGCTGCCTGAAACTCCGCAATCTACAAATGCTCAACTTGAAAGAAGTATAGTATCGTCCGACCCGCGTCCTTCAGCTCAGCCTAAGAAGATTACTGTTGCGCCTGAAAAGGAAAAGCATGGCGTTAATAAGGGCAATGTCGTGGGCGTCCTTCTTTTAGTAGTTGCTTTAATATGCGCTATTCTTACAGTTATGCTTCTTACGGGCACTATAGATGCGGCTACTTTCTCGAATATGGCTTCAAATGCCGACAAGTCGCAAGAAGAAGTCAGTTCTGCTGCTGCGGCATCTAGTAGCAGCGCGGAAAGTGAAACTACTGAAAGCTATGCTGTTTATCAATATGCGGTTCGCGGAGCCGATGGGAGCACGCATCGAGCTACAGAGACAGCTACATTTAATGCAGAGGGTCGGTTGCAAAAAAGCGATATTGTTATAGATGCTACCGATGAAACGCAGGCGCAAGGTCTTCTCGATCAGCTTAAGGCTGATTTTGCGGATTCAGTAGTAGATTCCGGCATTCGAAATGGGGAAGTATATCTGTCCATAAATATAAAAAGAGACGATTTAGATGTAGATGCCTATACTGAACTACTTTCATCAAATATGGCAGAATTTCGAGTAGTAGAAACTGGGGCTAGCGCTAAGGCTTAATACGTCAGGCTAAGGCTCACTCAATGCGTTTTGCTAAAGTTAAGGCATGGAGGCAGAAAGGTGTGTAAGGCTCAGTCGATTGCATATGGATAGGGCGCGCTGTGATGGAACTCTGATCAAACCAGACCGTGTGTTGTATTCGTCACTTTTTAGGTGAAAAATGGTCAAAACTTCCAACTTTCCACAGTCTATAATGCCAAATTGCGCCAATTACTAATCAAAATTGAATTGAAGAACCCTGTTTGCCCAGTGTTCTCCACAATTCAAGTTAGCTATGTGGCGCTATGACCATGGAAAGCCGGAAGTTTTGACCATTTTTCTAACTTTTTTGAACTAGTATGCGGATGAGTTGAATCGTAATCTAGCGTCAGCTTTGAGAGAGCTTACCCAAAAGCCATTCAACAAACACTTTAAGACATCTTGCAGAGGTATCGTTTCTCCTAACACTAGAGCCTCCGCATAAGCTACATCTCCACCTCTGCCTTCCGGCTTTAGTGAATTTGTTCTTTGACATTTTGCTGCCGCAAATGCTGCATTTTGAGATAGACACCGCTCACCCCTGTCCATAACTGACTTTTTCTTGGAAAAAGTCAGTTATGGACAGACATATCAAGTGAGAATTAGGCGCACTTTTGCCTATATGAAAGTCGAGTGGCATCGACTTCAGAGGCATCTATTTGGTATCTGAACAGGGAAAACAGCATGAATTCTTACACACTTTTCTGCCTATATGCCAAAGTTAATAATATAGCTATGAATAAAAAAAGACCCGCTTTTCAGCGGGTCTTTTAGCCATCGTTGATAAACCTAGATGGATGCTCCGCCAGAGGCAGCCAATTTCTCAACAGTGCTTACAAATGTGTTGTAAAGATCGGGTGAAATAAGAACGGTAGAAACCTGACCATCAGTGATCATAACTTTTACCTTTTGATCCTTCACAACATCAATCAACTGCGACTCAGACATGCTGCTGATATCGTCTTTGGTGATCATCCAGTCGTTCAGGCTCTGCAAGCGCGGCAGATTCAAGCCCTCATTCATGAAAAAGCTCCTTTTCAACTTAATTAAACCTTAACCGGCTTGTTAGCTAGCCAGCAACTCCTATGATTATATACATTTATTTGCGTAAGAAAAGACTTGGTCGGCAAAAAAGAATAACTGTTAACATGGAAAACACTTATCTACCGTAGAAGGAGAGTCCTTAGAATATGCAAGAACAAGGCCAGCTTTTTCGCGAAGATGAAATAGCGCTATCTGCAAAAGAACGCATAGAGGCGCTTAGGCGAGAAATTGAGCATCATTCTTATCAGTATTACGCTCTTGATGCACCAGAGATATCTGATGCTGCGTTCGATTCACTTATGCGTCAACTCAAAGAACTAGAGCAGCAACACCCCGAACTTGTAGACCCTACAAGTCCAACTCAGCGTATAGGTGGCTATGTTGGTGAACAATTTATGCCTGTTACGCACGAGAAGCGCATGTATTCGCTAGATAATGCGATGGACTTAGATGAGCTTGACGGGTGGATTTCAAATGTTCAAGAAGAATTAGGTCATTTCCCCGAACTGTGCTTGGAATTGAAAATAGATGGTTCCTCTATTGCTTTGACATATGATGCAGGTGCGCTTATACGCGCGGCTACTCGTGGTGATGGAACGGTTGGCGAGGATGTTACTGCAAACATGCGCACGGTAGCGGATGTGCCGTTGCGCTTGCGCGAAGAAAGCTTGCAAGGTATTTCTTCGCCGGAGAATTCTATAGAATTGCGCGGTGAAGTATATATGCCTAAGAAAAGTTTTGATGCGCTAAATGCTGCAGCAGATCGCGAGGGCAAGCAGCAATTTGCAAATCCCAGAAACGCTGCGGCTGGTTCGCTTCGACAAAAAGATCCGCACGTAACGGCTAGCAGAAATCTTTCTACTTATATGTATGCAGTAGCTGATGAAAGCTCGCTGAATGCCAGTGGACAGTGGGAGCTATTACAGTGGTTAAAAAGTGCCGGTTTCCATGTAAATCCTGATGTGGCGTTGGTGAAATCTCTTAAAGAGATGCATAAATTTTGCGAGGAATCGCTTGAAAAGCGCGAGACTCTTCCATATGAAATAGACGGCGTTGTGGTTAAGGTGAATTCCTTTGCGCAGCAGGCGGAATTGGGTTTTACATCTAGGGCACCAAAGTGGGCTATCGCTTTCAAGTTTCCGCCAGAGGAAAAAACTACCATTTTGCGGGATATCACTGTACAAGTTGGGCGCACAGGGGCGCTAACTCCCGTGGCTGAATTGGATCCGGTTGTTGTGGCGGGAAGTACGGTGTCTCGGGCTACGCTACATAATGCCGATGAAGTGCATCGCAAAGATGTGAGAATAGGCGATACTGTAATAGTGCGCAAGGCAGGCGACGTTATTCCCGAAGTTCTAGGACCAGTGCTTTCGCTTCGCCCTGAAGGTGCAAGTGTTTGGCAGCCTCCAAAAACATGTCCAAGTTGCGGAAGTCCAGTTGTTACTGAGCGCGATGAAGTGGCTCTGCGCTGCGTATCCATAGACTGTCCGGCTCAGGCTTTAGAGCGTTTGCACCATTGGGCTAGTCGTCAAGCTATGGATATAGATGGGGCTGGCACTGAAATAATCAAGCGTTTGGTTGAAATAGGTCGCTTAAATGACGTGGCTGACTATTATTCACTTAGTGAAGATGAGCTGGCTTTGGTAGAAACTAGCCGTGCCAATTCAGAAGGTTTTCATATACGGCTAGGGCATACGGTGGCTGCAAAGTTGGTGGCTGCCATAGAGGCGTCAAAGTCGCGCTCTTTCGGGCGAGTGGTTAATGGTCTAGGGATTAGACACGTGGGAAAAAATACAGCGGAACTTTTGGTTCAGGAATTTCCTTCTATAGAAGCAATTATGAATGCGTCCATTGAACAGCTAAGCCGCGTGAGTGGTATAGGCGATAAAGTTGCAGAAAGCATATATACGTTCATGCATACCCCAGACAATGTTTCTGTCATAGAACGCTTGCGTGCCTCAGGTGTTACGATGGCTCTTGATAGGCAAGAATTTGCTGAAGATGTAGAGCAGACACTGGTGGGATTAACCTTTGTTCTTACGGGTAGCTTGTCTAGTTCGGGTATGACACGCGAAGAGGCGGGTGATAAGTTGCGTGCTATGGGCGCAAAAGTATCTAATAGCGTGTCGAAAAAAACTAGCTATGTAATAGCGGGCGATTCGGCTGGTTCTAAATACGATAAAGCCATTAAGCTTGGAATTCCTGTGCTTGATGAATCGCAGTTTTTGAAGTTGCTTGATACCGGAGAACTGCCGGAAGCTAATTCGCAGAACCGATAGTAGCGGTTAATCAATGTGTTCTTTTTGCTATAAAATGGCACAATTGCGAAATACATGGCAAAATATACGTTATGGCTTATAGGAAAGGCAATCCGCGGCACCAGCACGGTTCCGCCACCGAGTACGGTCACGATAAAGCTGCATCAAATACGGGTGCGGCTAGTTCGTCTGTGAGTCAATTCGCGCCATTTTCCCTTAGTAAAGACATATTGAACGAACCTCCTGTAAGTTCGAGCACTTCTAGTAGATCGTCTGGTTCTAGTAATCCGCGACACAGAACTAGACCATCTGCTGCAAATCATAAGAGAGCTACAGCACGCAGCGCTTCTTTGGGGGAAAACTCTGAGCGAGATACACGCACAACAGCTGATCGTTTTAGCCAATCTATCAGGCACGACTCCGAAGCGTTAGCCGCTGTAAGGAAAAAACGTAAGCGCAAAAAAATCCTTATAGGTGTGCTAAGTGCAGTTTTAATATTAATCTTGGGCACAGGTGCTGCTGCGTTTGCCTATATTTCGAATATCAATAGGAATTTGCAGGACGGTGTTGATGACGATCTTTTGGCAATGCTTTCTACTGTAGATAAGCCAGAAGATCCGTTTTACGCATTGCTTTTGGGTATAGACGGATCGATTGAGCGCGAAAAAGACATGGGCACCAATTTCCGAAGTGATTCTATGATGCTTGCGCGTATAGATCCGAAAAAAGCGCAGATAACACTTGTTTCTATTCCGCGCGACTTAAAGATTGACAATTTGGACGGTCATGGTCCGCAAAAGATTAATGCGGCTCATGCTTTTGGCGGTCCGGCGCTTTCTGTAAAAACTGTGTCTGAACTAGCTGGGGTACCTATTGCACATTATGCCGAAATCAACTTCGACGGCTTCAAAGAGGCTGTAGATGTTTTGGGTGGCGTTGAAGTTGATGTGCCTATAGAAATTGACGATCCGCAGGCTGGCGGTCATTTAGATGCTGGCGTGCAAACACTTAATGGCGATCAAGCGCTTATACTGTGTCGCAGCAGGCATTCCTACGATAATTATGGTTCGGGCGACGATTATAGAGCGGCAAACCAGCGTATGGTGCTGTCGGCGATTGCGCAAAAGCTGCTGGCATCAGATCCTGTAACTATGGCAAATACAATTTCAGCTATGTCGGAATATGTACTAACAGATATGGACGTAGCATCTATTATTGCCGTGGCACAAAGTATGTCTGGTATGACAGCGGATAGTATTTATTCAGCTAAAGCACCTGCCACATCTGAATATGTCAACAATGTATGGTGGGATATTTTGGATGAAGACGCATGGGAAGAAATGATGGCGCGTGTAGATGCTGGTCTTCCTCCGGTTGAAGAAGAGGTTATCGACCCACTTACCGGTACAATTTTATCTACTGCGGGAGGAAGCGCATATGCTGATTCGCTAAATTCGGTGCATGCAGCTAATCGCTCTGAAGAGATTGGTCTTAGAAACGGCAACGGTATAGATGGTACATGTACCAAGGCGCAAGAAATTTTAGAGAAGATGGGTTATCGAAAGATTAATTCTCGCAATGCCGATTCGTTTGATTACGAAAAAACTGTGATCGTTTACAAAGGCACTTCTGACAAGCAAGATGCCGAACTTATAGCGCAGCAACTAGGGGTGGATGCCCCAATACCCGACAACGACGTTTACTTATTTGATGAAGATATTCTTGTGGTTCTAGGAAAAGACTTTTCTTAGTTAAATAAGTTTAATCCCTTTCTGGATTTGTGTTACGTAACAAGTAGCGATTCAATATATCTCAAATATGAATATATTTGTGTTGACAATAATACGTTTGAAAGCTAACATCACTTATATCTAAATTTGAGAATAATATTCTCGTATTTAGATATAAGTAGATAAGGCTATACAAAGTGTCGGCAATCAGATCGAACACAATCTGGAGGGGAAATGAAGGGTAAATTTACAAAAATTGTAGCGGCAGCAGCATCGTGTGCATTGGTGGCTGCTGTAGGTTTAAGTGGATGTGCTGGTGGCGCTAGCTCTAGTTCTAGCAGCGCAAGCAGCAGTGCTGCGTCTAAGAGTTCTGTAGAGCTGCAAGTATTTGCTGCAAATTCACTTGAAAAGGCTATGAATGAAGTCCAATCGCTGTATACAGAGCAGACAGGTGTACAGTTTGCTGACACTCAGTATGAGGCTTCTGGCACGCTGAATGAAATGCTTGCCGGTGGCGCATATGCCGATGCTCTAATTACCGCTTCTAAAGCTACTATGGATACAGCAGAAAGCTCTGGCTATATTGATCCTGCAAGTCGTTTTAACATGTTTACGAACGACCTTGTTATTGTGGCTGGCTTGAATTCCGATATAGAGACAGCAACTTTGGAAGATATTGCTTCAGGCAACTATACACTTGCTGTAGGAGATGCAAATGTTCCTGCGGGCAATTATGCTAAGCAGTCGCTAACTACCACTAATCCACAGTGCTGGATATCTGCTGATGGCACAGTAGGTGCCGATTGCTCCGGCAAAGAAGGCACATTTGATGGCACACCCTTAGAGGGTAAAGTAACAGAGGGTTCTTCTGTGGGTAATGTTTGCCAATATGCTAACTCGGGCGATGTTGACTTAGCTATGGTTTATAGCTCCGATGTATTCCGCTTTGGTAATGTGAAAAATGTGGGTGTAGCTCCTGCAGATAGTCACAAGAATATTGTTTATCCTGCCGCTGTGTGCGCTAATTCTGAATACGCTGACGAAACGAAGGCATTTTTGGATTGGGCTTTCACAAGTGAGGACGCTATAAAAATCTGGCAAGAGTGGGGCTTTGAAATAGCCGCAAAATAGCTATAAAGTAGAATAATCGTATCATGGTAAGAAAATTTATAGTAGCGCTGCTTATGGCAGCGCTACTGTCGTGTGATATAGCTTTTGCTGACGAAACCACAACTGATGCTGTTTCTGTTTCCGCCGATAAAGATGCAGCGTATATAAATGGTTCGTCATTCGCCATTGGCGATTTTTCGCGCGCTCAGAAAGGCGCTGTGCGAGAAGCGCCCGGCATTGGTGAGGTGTATAGCTACTATCAGGGCTCTAGCGACGATATGGTTATAGTTGTGGCTATGGAAGACGCTGTGTTGGCTTATGTTCCCGAATCTGTGCACGCACTATGCGATATTGAAGACAAAACTTCTACAGAACAGTTGAAGCAATACTTCTGCGCTTTGGATGCTTCTGCTGTAAATGGTGGTGTAGTTTTAAGTCCTAATTCTGATTGGCAATTTACTAGCGAAAATGATCTCGAATTTAATGGGCTTAGAATCTTGTTCGGTGTGGAAATTGGCGAAGGCAAGCGTTATGTTTGTATAGCCAATCCAGAAAGCGCGCAACTTCCAACCCATGTAGATTTTGGTCGCGTAAAAACGCCTAGTGCTGTAAATATTGTGCCAGAGGCCACTGGCTTTGAAGCGTTTACGCAATTCCTTGCCGGAATAGATATGTCGCCTTTGTGGGTTACGCTGCGCACCACCGGTGTGGCTATCGTTTTCATATTTGTATTGGGGCTTGCAGCGGCGTACTTTACCATGCGCATACCGAAACGTGCTCAAGATATTTTTGACACCATTTTCACTATACCAATGGTTTTGCCGCCTACGGTATGCGGTTTCATTTTGCTATGGTGCTTGGGGCGCAATACCGCACTTGGTCAATGGTTTATAGACATAGGTTTCCCACTAATATTTAGCTGGCCGGCTACGGTTATAGCTGCCACTGTGGTAGCTTTTCCTCTAATGTATAGAAGCAGTCGCGGTGCGTTTGAAAATTTGGATGCCAATATGCTAGACGCTGCGCGTACATTGGGCTGGTCAAATTTACGCATATTTTTCCGCTTAATGATTCCGCTATCTTGGAGTTCTATTGCTGCTGCTACGGTGCTTGCATTTGCTCGCGCTTTGGGTGAATTTGGCGCTACGCTGTTCTTGGCGGGAAATTACGTTGGTATAACGCGAACTATTCCAATTGCCATCTACTTTGAGTGGATGGGAGGAAATGTGGAAGTGGCTTGGTTCTGGACCGCTGTAATATTAGTATTCAGTTTCCTTGTAATACTTATTATTAACTTATTGGGACACCGCACTACTCGTTATCGTAGGCGCAGTTCTAGCGACGATTCTTCGAAGAGCAGCAGCGCATTAACTGATAAGTCGCACATATCGCATAACGATATCGCACAGGAGAGTGGCAGTAAATGAGTCTTGAAGTGCGTATAAAAAAGCAATTCCGCGATTTTACGTTGGATGTAGATTTTCAGGCTGGAAACGAAACGCTTGGTTTTTTGGGGGCTAGTGGCTGCGGAAAATCGCTTACAATGCGCTGCATTGCTGGTATCGAAGCGCCAGATGAAGGGCGCATAGTTGTAAACGATAAGGTGTTTTTTGATTCGCAACACCATATTAACTTGAAGCCGCAAGAACGCAAGACTGCACTACTATTTCAAAATTACATGCTGTTCCCTAATTTAACGGTTGAGCAGAATGTGGCAGCTGGCATTGGAAAAGAGACACCGAAAGACGAAAGCGCGCGTATTGTAGCGCGCGAACTTTCACGGTTTGGACTTTCGGGTTTTGAGAAGCGCTATCCCGCGCAGCTCTCAGGTGGTCAGCAGCAGCGTGTAGCGCTAGCGCGCATGTTGGCGGCAAAGCCCGGCATTTTGATGCTAGACGAGCCATTCAGTGCGCTAGATGCGCACCTGAAAGGCGTGTTAGAGCAAAATCTCGTAGATTTATTCAATGCCTATGAGGGCACTATTTTGTACGTTAGTCACGACATAGATGAAGCTATACGATTTTGCGATCGTATAGCTGTTGTTGAGGCGGGTCGAATTCAAGAGCTAGATACGTCTGACGATTTGGTTAACAATCCTAAGTCGGAAGCGGCATTGAAGCTTTCGGGATGTAAAAACGCTCCGCGGGCAGAGTATTGCAGCGACTATAGTGTTTGGGTTCCCAAATGGGGTATTACGGTAGAAACGCAACGAATAGTTCCGCGCGATGTTAAATATATCGGCATTCGCGCGTTTTATGTAGAGAGCGCAGACGGTCCGGGTGAAAATAATTACCGTGTTCGAGTAGACCGCATTAGCGATTCGCGTTTCGATCGTTCAGTATTGCTGGGATTTATCGATCGAGACGAGCGGGCGCAGCAAGTAGTTATGCGCCAAGATGATGAGATGCGATATTTGCATCAGCATCTATTTTGGCGCGTAAATAAATTGGCGTTAGACGGTGGTAATCTTCCAGAAATCGGAGATGAACTATGGATTCACTTACCTAAGGATAAGATATACTTGGTTGCAAGATAATTCATAGTTATTAGGGATTTGATTTGAAAGATAGTCACGGACGCGTAATAGATTATTTACGTATTTCGCTTACTGATAGGTGCAATTTTCGTTGCATTTATTGCATGCCGGAAGATGGCGTATGTCAACTTAGTCACGAAGATATACTTTCATTAGAAGAAATTGAGCGTCTTATACGTGTGGCTGCATCGCTGGGTATAAAAAGCGTGCGTCTAACTGGGGGCGAGCCTTTGGTAAGAAAGGGCGTAACTAGCCTTGTTGAAGCTGTCACCAACATTCATGGTATTCAGAATGTGTCGATGACTACAAATGGTGTACTGCTGCCCCAGATGGCTGACGATTTGAAACGTGCTGGTTTAAGCCGTGTGAACATATCGCTTGATACTTTAGATGCTGAAAAATTTCATCTTGTTACACGTGTTGGGAAGTTAGAAGATACACTTGCCGGCATAGATGCAGCTTTAGAAGTTGGCTTCAACCCCGTAAAAGTGAATGCTGTTACCGTGCGCAGCTTAGATCAAGATTTTCTAGAGTTTGCAAAACTTTCAGTGGATAGACCTTTACATGTGCGCTTTATCGAGTTTATGCCAATTGGTGATAGCGATAGCACGGGTATTAATGGCGTGGGTTGGGGAAAGCAAGATGTTATTCCCAGTGATGAACTTTTACAAATAATTAATGAACGTGCAGCTAGGGCAGGTATGCCTGCGCTTAAACCTGCGGATGACAAACCGGTGGGTTGGGGACCTGCGAAGTATTATGAGTTCCCGGGAGCAAAAGGAACAGTTGGTTTTATATCCCCGCTGTCGAGACACTTTTGCGCAGAATGCAACAGGTTGCGCATAACTGCTGACGGAAAAGTTCGACCTTGTCTTTTTAGCGACAATGAATTTGATATACGCGAAGCGCTGCGCAACGGTAGCGACGATGATGTGCGCGATGTATTGTTGATGGCACTAGGCGCAAAGCCAGATGAACATCATGACAAGGTTGGTACTGAGCGCAGTATGTCTGCAATAGGGGGGTAGAATGACCGATCAACTTACGCATATAGATGAAAAAGGCGATGTGCGAATGGTGGATGTTTCCGCTAAGCCCGATACAGAAAGGGTGGCTGTGGCGGAAGGGTTCATTTCTATGCATCAGGAGACGCTCGATTTAATAACTACTGGGCAAGCCGCGAAGGGCGATGTTTTGGCATGCGCGCGTGTGGGCGGTGTTATGGCAGCCAAACGAACTAGCGATTTGATTCCAATGTGCCATCCTTTAAACATTACAAAAGCAAAGGTGGAATGCGAACCGGTGTGCGCTGGGCAACGAGAAGATGGACGTGTAGGTATTCACGTTACAACTACTTGTGGGGTTACTGGTAAAACTGGCATAGAAATGGAAGCGTTAACTGCGGCAAGTATCGCTTGTCTTACAATTTATGATATGTGTAAGGCGGTAGACCGAGGTATGGAGATAATGGACGTGCGCCTTCTTCGCAAAGATGGCGGCAAAACCGGACTTTGGACACGCGAATCTTAAAGATGGCGAGGCGCTATGGAAAAGCGCACGAAAATAATTTGCACATTAGGTCCTGCTGTAGACAACGATAAATTGTTGGTGGGGCTTATAAAGGGCGGTATGGATATCGCTCGATTGAATTTGAGCCACGGAACGCATGAAGAACATCAGCGACGAATAGACAGTCTTAAGCAGATTAGAGAGGAACTTGGCAAACCCATAGCTATTCTTCTAGATACTAAAGGTCCTGAGATACGCACGGGTTTGCTTGTTGAAAATTCGCCTGTTGAGCTGGTTGAAGGGTCGGAAGTCGTACTTACGAATAACGATGTTCTAGGCGATGCCAACATGGTTTATCAGTCGTATCCTGATTTGTTTAAGTATGTAAGTCGCGGTACGAAGATTTTGCTAGACGATGGCAAAATTAACCTACGGGTATCTGATGTGCGCCAGCGCGATATAGTATGTACCGTTATGAACACAGGTATATTGGCGCAGCGCAAAAGCCTTAATGTTCCGGATGTAAGTTTGCCGATGCCATCCATTACCGATCAAGATAAGCGCGATATTCTTTTTGGTATAGAAAACAAAATAGATTTTGTAGCGCTATCTTTTGTGCGCGATGCCGAAGCTGTACGCGAGGCAAAAACGTTTATTCGCCAGAATACCGACATGCACATCGGAGTTATTGCAAAGATTGAAAACCGCGATGCTGTGAATAATATTCACGAAATTATAGAAGTTGCCGATGGCGTAATGGTTGCTAGGGGCGATTTAGGTGTAGAGGTTCCCGCGCAAGAGGTGCCCCATTTGCAAAAGAGCATAATTCATGCTTGTAATTGCGCCCATAAACCGGTTATTACTGCTACGCAAATGTTGGAAAGCATGACGAATATGCCGCGTCCGACGCGTGCGGAAGCGGCTGATGTAGCCAATGCAATATACGATGGTTCAGATTGTGTAATGCTATCTGGCGAGACGGCGGCAGGAAACTATCCGCTAGAAGCTGTGCGCACCATGGCTGAAATAGCGTGTACCAGCGAAGAGCATTATGTCGAGAATATGCACATTGCTAAGTGCGCCTTTGACGGGCAAAAAAGCGTATCGCATGCTGTAGGTACAGCAGCCGTACAAACGGCGCTTGATATAGGTGCTCGTTGTTTAGTGTGTCCAACTATGACGGGTAGGTCAGCTAGACTTATGTCGAGTTTACGCCCCGTCATACCTATATATGCTGTGGCTGTTGACATGCGTGTTGTGCGAAGCATGCAGATTTATTGGGGAGTACATCCGCTTCTTGGTGATGTTCAAGGCGGTATGAGCCATGTTATTGATACCGCGCGCGATATAGTTGTGGAACACGGATTCTTGCAAGCAGGCGATATAGCAGTTTTTACTGTAGGAGATAGATTTACAAGTCCTGTGAAGCGTACTGCCGATGGTCGCCCCGAACGGTTTGCACCTGCTAATGTGATGCATGTTGTGCAGATTCATGAGCGAGATGTGGAAGAGGCTTTAGGAAATCGTACATCAGATGTACTTATGTCTCGTTCGTTTTTCGAAACCGATAGCCCGTCCAATTAAATACAAGCGAGCATATGCCACCTGCGTGTGCTAATATCTTCACCGCTAAAGATTTAAAACGGAAGGTAGATGTATGTCAGGGCATTCTAAATGGGCAACAACCAAGCATCGTAAAGCTGCGCAGGACGCCAAGCGCTCAGCGCTGTTTTCTAAACTGTCGCGTAACATAACTGTGGCGGCTAAGGAAGGCGGCGATCCTAATCCCGATAACAATGCGTCTCTGGCTGCGGCTATCGAGAAAGCGAAAGGCTATTCGCTTCCGAAGGATAAGATAAAGACTGCAATAGATAAGGCATTTGGTTCCGGCAAAGATGCTGCGAATTACGAGACGGTTGTGTATGAGGGTTACGGTCCTGCTGGTATTGCGGTGTACTGCGAAGCCCTTACCGACAATCGCAATCGTACAGCTGCCGATGTGCGCAGTACATTTAGCCACGCAGGTGGTAGCTTGGGCACCTCGGGCAGCGTTGCGTTCCAGTTCGAGCGTAAAGGTCAGATCGTTGTGCCAAAAGAGGTTGAGACTGGCGATAAGAAAAACCCGATTGGACCTAATGGCGCTGCAGCTGATGAGGAAGAATTCATGCTTGCTGTAGCCGAAGCGGGTGGCGACGATTACGAAGATGCCGAAGATGAATGGATTGTATACACCGGTCCATCCGATTTGATGGCTGTGAAAAAAGCTTTGGAAGAGGCGGGTGTTGAAACTAAGGGTGCCGAGCTTACCATGATAGCTACCAACCCTACAGAGGTAAGCCTATCCGATGCGAAGAAGGTAATGCGTCTTATAGACAAGCTAGAAGAGCTTGAAGATTTGCAAAACGTTTACCACACAGCAGATATAACCGATGAAATAGCTGACCAGCTAGACGAGTAGGTCGTATATCTAATGTGCAAAATCGGGAAGACTACGTTCAGAAGCTTCGCAGCCTTCACTCCGTCTCCCCGATTTTGCTGATGTAGCATGCATCAGTTGCGAAACCGGGAAAGCTACGTTCAGAAGCTTCGCAGCCTTCACTCTGCTTTCCCGGTTTCACTGTTGGATTTACATTAAGGTTTCTAAGGCGGCAATTTTTGCGCAGCACACAAATATGTCTAGCGCTTGACTTAAATCGTCTAGCGAAGGCATTGTGGGCGCTATGCGAATGTTTTTGTCTTGAGGGTCGCTGCCGTGCGGCCATGTTGCTCCCGCACCTGTAAGTACAACTCCTGCTTCGCGAGCCAATTCTACTGTGCGTTTTGCTGTTCCGGGAAGTCCGTCAAACGATACGAAATAGCCACCGCGCGGCTGTGTCCAGCTGGCTACTCCGCTGCCGCTAAGACCTGCTTCTAACTTTTGTTGTACCAAATCGAACTTTGGACTCAATATTGCGGCATGTTTTTGCATGTGTTCTAGAAGTGCATCTTTGTTTGGGAAAAATCGCACATGCCTAAGCTGATTCAATTTATCGTGCCCTATCATTTGCGCACCGCATAGACGTTTGGTTTCGGCTATGTTTTCTGCTGATGCAGCCATAGCTGCCACGCCTGCGCCCGGAAATGTTATCTTAGATGTACTGGCGAATTTGAAGTAACGGTTTGGGTTGTTCGCTTCGCAACACGCTGCTCCTATGTCCAGCAAAACATCATTTTGCTGCGCGTCTTCACTTAGTGCGTGTATACAGTAGGCGTTATCCCAGAATATGCGGAAATCTTCTGCGGCGCATTTCATAGAAGATAACCTGCGTACAGTTTCATCTGAATATACAGCGCCTGTAGGGTTGGCGTATTTTGGCACACACCAAATTCCTTTAATGTATGCGTCTGTTGCAACCAGTTTTTCAACTTCATCCATATCGGGACCATCTTCAAGCATCGCTACAGGCAACATTTCTATGCCGAACTGCTCTAAAATTGAGAAATGCCTATCGTATCCCGGTGTTGGACATATGAACTTGACGCATGGTAACTGTGCCCACGGCAGGCTTCCTAAACATCCAAAATCGAGACAGCGTGCAATCGTGTCGTACATAACCGTAAGGCTGGAATTGCCGAATACAAAAACATTTTCCGGCTTATCATCTAACATATAAGCCATTAGACGCTTTGCTTCCGGGATTCCATCTATTACGCCGTAATTGCGGCAGTCTAGTCCATTTTCGTCTATGCAATCGTCTGCGGTTTGCAACAAATTCAACATTGGAAGGGACAAATCCAGCTGCTCTGCGCATGGCTTTCCGCGTGACATATCCAATTTAAGTCCCGCTGCGGCATATTTTTCAAAACTGCTTTTCAGGTGCGCCAATTCGTCTGTAATTTGATTTCGGCTCATTTCTCGAATGTCCATCGAATGCTTCCCTTCGTTCAGTCGCCGGCAGGTGCGGTAAAAATTTGGTTACACTTTACTGCGATAAAGTATAATCGCTAAACATTCATCTTACATGGGGGATAAAAAATGACACAAGGAGATTTTTGGGTTCTTTTCGCGATGTTGCTCTATTTCATCGTGGTTCTCACTATAGGTTTTATATACGCAAAGCGCTCAAATTCATCTACGTCTGAGTATTTCATAGGCGGTCGCAAAGTGGGACCGTGGCTAACGGCGCTTTCTGCGGAGGCTTCCGACATGTCGGGCTATCTGCTTATGGGTTTGCCGGGTTTGGCATATTTTACCGGTGCATCCGATGCTGGCTGGACAGCTGTTGGCTTAGCTATTGGCACTTATCTAAATTGGAAATTGGTCGCGCGTCGTCTTCGCCGCTATTCCGTTGTGGCTGGCAATGCTATAACGTTACCGGGCTTTTATAGTAATCGTTTCCACGACGAAAAGAACATAGTGTCTACTATAGCGGCGCTTATTATCCTTGTGTTTTTCTGTGTTTATGTGGGCAGCTGCTTTGTTACGTGCGGAAAGCTATTTAATACGCTATTTGGGTTGGATTATCTGCCCATGATGTGCCTTGGTGCCATAATCGTATTTCTCTATACGCTGGTTGGAGGCTATCTCTCGGTTGTGGCGACCGATTTTGTTCAGGGCTGCCTAATGTTTTTTGCTTTGTTAGTTGTGCTAATTGGCTCTGTTACTATGGCGGGTGGAGTAGAGAATGTAGTAGCGTTTTTGCAAAGCATTCCCGGTTTTCTGTCTGGTGTGGAAATAGCGGTGCCTGTTACAGATGCTAATGGGCTTCAGGTAGTGAATAACGATTCGCCTGTATTCGGCATGCCTGCCGAATACGGTTTGCTTTCCATCATATCTATGATGGCATGGGGACTTGGCTATTTTGGTATGCCGCAGGTGCTTGTGCGTTTTCTGGGTATTCGCTCAGCTGACGAAATAAAGCGCAGTCGTGTTATAGCGGTTACATGGGTTGTGGTGTCGCTTTTCTGTGCTATATGCATCGGTCTTGTGGGGCGCGCAGCGCTACCTACAATGTTTGCAACAAATTCTGCGGCTGAAAACGTGTTTATTGTTTTATCTCAGATAATGCTTCCGTCGTTTATGTGCGGCATTGTTGTGTCGGGCATTTTGGCTGCCAGCATGTCTAGCAGCTCGTCCTATCTGCTTATCGCTGGCTCCAGTGTTGCGGAAAATATTTTCCGCGGGGTTATAAAGAAAGACGCTACCGATGCGCAGGTAATGATAGTAGCTCGCATAACGCTTATTGTTGTGTTCCTCATCGGAATCCTAATTGCATCCGATGAAAATTCTGTCATTTTCTTTGTTGTTAGCTATGCTTGGGCTGGTCTTGGCGCATCGTTTGGTCCGCTAACTTTATGTGCGCTATATTGGCGTCGTCTTACCATGCAAGGTGCAATTGCTGGAATGATAGGTGGTACTGCTACGGTTCTTATCTGGCATAACCTTTTGTCGCCGCTTGGTGGTATTTTTGGGATATATGAATTGCTGCCGGCATTCTTAGTTTCGCTTCTATGTATTTACATAGTTAGCAAACTTTCACCAGAGCCGCCCGCGGAAGTTTTGTATGAATTTGATCATTATATGGACGACGATCCGGAATTAGAGAAGCGTGCTGCAGAGGAATCTATAGCTGTAGAAAAGGCTACCGTGCAGGCAATTCAGGACTAATTTATCGAATAGACGGCGTTTGTGTGTTTGTAAATTAATTGGCACTAAAATGTGGAGAAAAAGATACTTAACCGTTAATCTCGTTTATAGTGATATTATATTGCGAATGTTTGCCGAATATACTACATGCTCAATCAAGGAGGACTCTAACTTATGAGTGAGCATTCTATCGCACTAAGCAGACGAACTTTCATAGGTGCCGCTGCCATAGCGGGTGCATCTTGTTTTATTGCAACTAATCCTTTAGATGCGTTTGCAGTAACGTCAGCTGAGAAAAAAGCAGAAGCCGCTGCTGCGCTTGACAGCTTAAATGCCATGCAGGACAAGCTGGATGCCGCATCTGACACGTACTACACTGCGCTTGAGGCTCAGCAGGAAGCTGAGGCACGTGTTGAAGAGGCGCAAAAACGTATCGATGAAGCTACAGCCCAAATAGCCGAGTTGCAAGAGCAGCTTGGCGTTCGTGCTCGCAGTATGTACCGCAGCGGTTCGTCTACATTTATCGATCTTCTATTGGGTGCTACTACATTCCAAGCATTTACCACTAATTGGGGCGTTCTTAATAGCATGAATGAGAACGATGCCGAAATGGTGCAGCAGACCAAAGACTTGAAGGCTCAGGTCGAGGAAGAAAAAGTTATTTTGGTGCAGCAAGAAGAAGCTGCGAAGAAAGCTTCTGAAGAGGCGGCTGCCACAAAGGCTGAGGCTGAAACGGTGGTTGCACAACATCAAGCACTCTACGATTCGCTAAATGCGGAAGTACAAGAGTTAATACGTCAAGAAGAAGCTGCGCGTGAAGCAGCTGCAGCAAGAGCGGCTGCTGCAGCGGCACAACAACAGCAAGTCACTGGTCATTATGGCGGAAATAGCAACAATGGCAGCAATGTGAATAATAATGCTACACAGGCTGCATCTGTTAGTGGTGCTGTAGGGCGTGCATATAGCAAGTTAGGGTGCCCATATGTATGGGGCGCTGGTGGACCAGATTCTTTTGATTGTTCTGGTTTTGTGAGTTATTGTCTTACTGGGAATTATAATCGTGAATTGGGTACTACTGGCACTATGGCGAAGTATCCGCAGGTTTCAAATCCGCAGCCCGGCGATATTTGTTGGAAGAGCGGTCATGTTGGTTTATACATTGGCGGTGGTCAAATGATTCACGCTCCGCAACGTGGAGATGTGGTGAAGGTTGCTTCAGTACAAAAAGGAATGATCTTCCGTCGCTATACCGGATAGTGCTAGATATCAAGTTAATATTTTGACCCGCATGTTTATTATGCGGGTCTTTTAATATGAGTAGAACATTCATATGACCAGTTTTCTTGTCAAGGACAAATAATCGCCTAGCCTGTCTGGCCGGACAGGCTAGGCGATAACCCATCGTTGCTTGCCTCCAATTTCAGACGTGTTTACCA